>CALCNX010000111.1 GCA_937899715.1 uncultured bacterium
TTGAGTTGTACATTATCACAGGCTTGGTGTCGGTGATAGCGTATTTCCTGAAGGCGTTGCATGGTGATGTGCTGGGCATCCGTCAAAACCTTCAGCAGATAGAAAAAGAAATTGCCGTGAAACACCAAGCCGATGAAGACCGCGACCGAAGATTGGAGAATGTAGAGAAGATTGTACATAAAGAATGAAGCCTGCTTGAAGCCTGAGTGTTTCAAGCGGGCTTTTTTATTATTGGATGCAAGCGGGAAATTTTGTGTATTTGTGGAATGAGTAAACGCATTGTTTCAATTCATATTGACCGTCTGACGAACTCCATTATCAACGTCGTTTCCGGCGATGTATTTGATACGGAGGTTCATCCGCTGTCTGCCAAAGACAAATCGCTCCTGAAAAAGGGGTGGTCTTTCGATTGGTTGTTGGAAATGCGCTCGTTTGAGGTGTTCAAATTGATTATCGCCAACAACCCAACGGTGATTCAAGGCTTAGTGAGCTTGACCGACAAAGGCGATCATATCTTTGTCAATTTGGTTGAAAATGCGTACTTTAATATCGGCAAAAGTAAGGTGTATGAAGGTGTTGGCGGAAATTTGTTTGCCTTTGCGTGTAAGCTCTCGAAGGAAAAAGGATACGAAGGATTTGTAACATTTTTTGCCAAGACCCAACTTCTCGGACACTATGAACGAACGCTTGGCGCACAGCGCGTTGGGCAATCAACCCGCATGATTATTGAACCCGACGCGGCAGAACGCCTCATCAACCAATATTTCGGCAACAAATAACGACCAAAGATTATGGGCTACATCAAAGACCCCGAAGGCGTTATCCTCTATGTGGAGCATCGCCAACCCACTCCCGAAGAAGACCGTGAAGTGAGTGAGTATATTGCCCGTAGCCGAGCGAAACGCTTGGCAGCACAGAAATCATCGCAAACACCAACGAAAAAAACTCCTCCGTCTGTACGTGTGAAAAAACGTTCGCGTTCTGCTGTTTTGGTGTAAACGTTTAGTGAAGAGATAAAAAGCCCGCTTGAAGCCTTAATGTTTCAAGCGGGCTTTTTTGCTTCGATTCGTATTCCCTTTACCTCAGCGTCATCGGGGACGAGGGTATCGTCCTCGCTGGGAAGCTCCGGCGAAACCCTCGCCCCCGTGAATCATTCGCTCCGCTCAACTCGCTACGCTTCGGTTTTTTCTTTCCTCGCTGCGGGAATCTTCGTGCGCGGGGCGCACTCCGCTTACCTTGCATCGGCTTGGGCAATTCGGCATTCAATGATATGCGCTCCGCGCCGTGAACACCGCTTCTCATGGTGACATCCTTTTGTACTTCTGTCGGTCGCCGATGTTCCCCGCGCCAGCGCGTGTCCATCGGCGAATATGTTCTCTCAAGCGGGGCTAAAAAGCCCCTTCCCTTTGCCCCAGTAATAATACGCATCCCTTTACCCCAGTAACAAGATGTATCTTTCGCTCCGCTCTACTCGCTGCGCTTCGGTTTTCTCTTTCCCCTTCGCGGGAAACCCTTACGCGCGAGGCGCGCAGGGTTTCCCGCTCAGTGGCGACAAATTCGGCATTTGTGCCTAGATTTCGGTGCTAACGTATATTCGGCATTGTTGCCCTAACCAAACGTGTGCGCACGTAATGTCCGCTTCCCAATGTCGGCGCTGTCAACCAGTCTACTCCTCATCAACCATTTTACTAGCGCCTCGCCGCTTGCCAATGCGCTCCCCGCCGCCGCCTTCGGTCGGGGGCGCGTTGGCTGCGTTGGTCGGGAAACCCGCCCACTGCCGCTCGTACCTCGCTCATCGGTTTTCTTGTGTGGCGGATTACTTCTCCGCCAGCGTGGGCGACCAGTGGGGCGACCGCGCCCCCCCAAGAACGCCCGTCCCCCCCCCTCCATCGGCACAAAAACAAATGTTGTCGCCACTGCTAACCGCTCTGGCTTTTCCGTCGGCGCTTGCGGCGCGTGTGATGCGCAATGCGCCAACCGCTCCTTAATGTGTGTATCGCGGCTGGTGGGCAGGCTGCGGGAACGCACCGCTTTTGGCGGCAGCGTCCGCCCTCTGCCCCCTCGCCGTTTTAATCATCGGCATTGTGGTTGTTACGGCTCTCGCAATGTTCTTGCGCGTCGGCAAGTGCCAGTCGGTTTGTTGTTATGCGCTTATCGGCGCGATTTCCGTTGCTCCCGCAGGGATGCCAATCGGAATAAATGCCTCGTTTCGGGTTGGGGGTGGGCGTTGGAAAAATGCAAAAAGACTACGAACCGCAAAGCCTAAATTTTCAGCCGCAAGGGTAAATGCACTCATATCACTTTGTACACTTTTCGCCTTCGGCAGAGTGGCATATTTCGCCCTTGCATCTGAAAATTTTTCGTAGTGAAGAGCATTTTTCAAATTCCAACGCCCACCCCCAACCCTCTCAACGGAGGTTTTTGTTTGTCGGGTTCGGTGTTGTCTCTACAACCATTTTCTTTTCGAGGTGTATTATGCCTAAGTATAGCGTTCTTACCCACAACGGTAAAGAATACAAAGTGTTCAATTTCCGTTCTTTTGTCGGCGGTTGTGCGGGTCGTGTCGGTCGCCCCGGTTGCCCTGTTGCTCCGCTCGGCATGGCGTTTCGCTCTTCCCGATATTCTGTTTCCGGGTGGGTTGCCGTCATTGCATTCCAAGAGCGCACGGCAGCGAATCAGAGCGCTATGCACTGGGCAAAAATTATGGATTGTATGATTGCTTGCCGTCGCATTGACGACCATTTTGAGGTATCCGTACCGTGCTTGCCACCGCTTGCGATATTTCCCTATCCGTTCGATATGAAGCGCTTGCGCAGCCCTCACGCATGGTTGGGACTGCTTTCTCAGTCCGACCGCAGACGCAGCGCTACGAAATGGGCAGAAATGCAACGCCGCGAAATGATGCGTACTGCACTGCACTTTGCACCGCAGAAATACTTTTGGCAGCATGGTTGATTGCTTGCGCCCGCCGCTTCGTGCGGTGGGTGCTTTTTTGCTCTCCGCTTGGGGGCGCTGCCGCTTGCGCCCCCGCGTTTATGACCCTCGCCGCGCCGTGCGCTCTCCGCTCGGTAGCGGCACACTTTGAACTTGCTCACGCCCTTTCGTTCTTTGAAAATTTATTGCTTCTCTCGCACAAGTGTTGACGTTGTACAGCCCCAACGGTGCGAGAAGAGTACAAATTATTTTCCCATTTTGTTCCGAAAGGAAACGTTATGAAACCCATTGCAAAATCTGATGCACGTCGTAAGACCGCGAAAGTTGCCGAACTTTTGCCCCTGCGCTCCATTCCGCTCAATAAATCTGCGCTTGCAGAACTCGCAAGTAATTATGCGGGCTTTATCCGCACCGATAGCGATAAGTTTGCGCTTCTGGTTGCTATCAAAGCGGGCGAAGAGTATTTGAAAATCCTCAAAGCCGCAATTATGGGTAGTGCGCTTGCTTACGCCGAAGCACAACGCGCAAACGGCATCCATGCCACCGAAACAGGCGTAAAGTTTTCCGTGCGTTTGGAAAACACGTGGGATTTTTCCCGCGATGCAAAACACCGTCAGCTTGTGGCACAAGTCGAGAGCGCAAAGGCATCCCTCAAAGCACGAGAAGAGTTTTTGAAAAAACTCGCGTTGCCCGTTACCGAAGAAGGCGTAGAAGTATTTCCGCCTGTTATTGCTGAAAGCAAGTCCTCGCTGGCAATTACGTTGCCCGTATAAAACAAGGGGCTTGTAAGTGTTATGACCACTCACAAGCCCGATTTTTACTCACAATTTTTTAAGCAATTACCATGAGTACCACCAAAAATATCCTTCTTGACAAAGCTATGCAAGAAGAACCGCACGGTATTGGAATAATGCCGGAGATTCCGACTACTATTTCTCCCGACGAACTCGCCCAGCGTGAGCGTGATTACGCATTGCAAGAGGCGCTCGGTAGCGTCCAAACCATGAAAGAGTTTTGGCAATCGGGCGACCGCGTTAAGATGGCGTTTGTGATGAAATATTGTTCTGAAGTGCAGGAATGGTTTATGTACCTGTACAACGACAGCAATTTTTTGAGTTTTGGTAGTGATGAAAATTACATGAGTCCAGAGCCGGATTACGACAATGAAGCCCGCCGCCACTCCGAAGCGGCTTTTTACGAACCGTGCTATTAAACGAGGTGCAACCATGAAACAACTTTTAGAAACCATTGGTCTTGCTGCGCGGGATGGTTTTTCGTGCAGCTTTCAAGTTTGGCAGCACTCGCATAATACAGAGCCGCACGTTTCCTCGCTTTCGGTGCATCATCATTCCGAGATGATTGCGTATCATTATCGCGCTATGACAGCGAAAGAAGCCGCACGGCTGATTGCACGGCTCACAGATTTTCCGTGTTAATTCTCTACTCAAAAATTTACTTACAAGCCGCTTACTTTCAAACGTAGGCGGCTTTTCATTAAGGACAAACTACCATGAATACCAAAACTCAAAAACTCGCAAAAGAAACTCTTGTTTCCCCAATTTCCGAAGAAACCGCATTTGTGGACACGGCGACGGGCGAAATTATTGAAATGGGCGTTGAAAAGCCTATCAATAGCGTGGATTCTCACGGCGTGGAGAAGGAAACGGAACTTGCTACTGCACCAGTGCAAATTTCCGCTGAAAAACTTCTTGCGATGGAATCGGCTCTTTCCCGCTTGGACACCATGCAAAGCGGTGTTTCGATGAACGCCAAATACAAAGAATTTACCACCGAAGGTGAGACTGTACGCGGTGTGTATCTGGGAGAAAAAACCATTGTCAAAGGTAAAGGCGACGAGCGCAAAGAAATTATTGGCGTGACATGGATTGACAACAGCAAACAAGTATGGATAAATGCAGGGGTGACGCTCCGCAAGCAGTTTGAGTATATTCCAAGCGGAACGCCCGTCGAAATCACCTATACCGAAAGCATCAAAGTAGAAGTAGGTAAAGCAAAAATTTACGAAGTCAAACCGCTTTATCTTTACTAAGCATACCATCAGCACGAAAGCCGCTTTGAATCTGTTTCGGAGCGGCTTTTTGTGTTTCAAGAAAGGAGCAACAATAATGCGTTACTTTGAAAATATTCACACGCTCGACGACCTCAAACGCGCGTACCACGCATGGTGCAAAAAACTGCATCCTGACGTAGGTGGAAATGATGAGGAAATGAAAGCACTAAACGCCGAGTATCAAACCATGCTCCGGCGCGTGATGCACGGGGATTTCAGCACCGAAGCCGAAGCAAGCGAACTTCTCTACCGTGATAAAATTGCGGCGATTGCACACTTGGAGGGCTTGGAACTGGAAATCATTG
>CALCNX010000112.1 GCA_937899715.1 uncultured bacterium
ACCATTGCTATCCGCGCTCGGACAAATGACCATAACAAGCGAGTTTGTGCAATCATTAGAAACTTACACGAGCAGCAAATGCCATTGCCTCGGATAGCCAGATTTCTCAATGAAAGCGGCTTCCAAACAATTCGTGGCAAGCGATTTCATACTTCAACAGTACGTTATTTGATGCAGCTTACGACTACACCTGACTAACCTGGACACCACGGCAATGCCCCTTTCTTAAAGCAAGGCATTGCCTTCGGTGTAGCCAGTTGTAGAAACTGTTACAAGTGCTTTATTATAGTTTGCACCACATCGTGCAGGAAATTTAGTCTTGGATTTGGATTATCAAAGTCGAACATCTTCAGTATTTCTTCATGAGTCATTCTCCCGGATATTTGCTTGGTGCCATTAGTCGATAATCCGAGTTCGGCGAACTTGCGGTTGTTTGCTCCCGGTTTTTCTATTGTTATTGGTCGAATGAAGTAATAACAGTTACTGGTGATAGATTCACCTCGGTCTATCATTCCTAAAAGTGCATTAATGAATGTAAGTGCAGGAAAGCTACGTTGACCGACTTCAATTTTATGGATTGTGTTATTGCTATCGGTAATCGTAATTACCCATGCCAGAACATTACGGTAAAGTGAGGTACTGGTTTTGATACTGGTTAATTTGCCTTCGAGGTACTGAACTGTTGTCTTATCGCTGCAAATAAATAGTCCGTCGTTTGCTCGTACAGTATAGTACTGAACAGTCCCAAGGACAGGCACATTATTCTTTTGCTGTGAAAATTGCTGCCATACTGTTGGCTGAAGCAATTCGGGGGAAATTAGGTTTTTCATGTTGAACCTTTCGATAATGGAGTAAAGTGTTGGAAAAGTAGCATTATTTATGAATTGCTATTTTCTAAATATTATATAGTGTTTGGGTTGAGTGTGAAAAAAAAACGCGGCAATTTTTACAGCAAAAACAGCTCGCTCTGCCGTAAGTCTTTATTTATAATAATATTACAAACGTAAATTTTTTTTAAAAATTTTACTATCCTGAGAACGGTTCATTCTTGCCTCGATTGCCCAAAAAGTCATGAACGGACGTTCATGGCTTTTCTGATGAATAAATTCTCCTGCTATCGACTAATCCTAGTTTCTGTGTGCCAATTCTGCCGAAATCTCTTGTGCTTTAAGTAAATCCTGTAACTAATTGTAAAACAAGGAAACGATATTTCTCCCGTATATGGGGATGAATTATATTAGCTATATATAGTATAGGTGGTGGTGGTTCTGGCAAACCTCCCCTACAATGACAAAAACAGTCCGGTGGTTGTTACAGCAACCATCGGACTGACGAAACGATAAACAAAACATACTACTACCATGACCTACTTTAGCGCGGCTTCTTCTCTATATAACCGTGGTTTCAATGTTCTACCGGTGGGAAAAAATAAAATCCCAGTGGGAAAATCTTGGCAGCAATGGCAACAGCAGCGACAGACACCAAAAGACCTTGATACATTGTTCAGTCAGCAGCATATACATGGACTTTGCGTTGTCATGGGTGGCGCTGGCTCGGATATTCGATGCTTCGATATAGATAAATGCACTGATATTACGGTTGTTCATGCGATACTACGAGCGATGGATTTACCGCAAGACTATCCCTGGACGGCTCAATCAGGTTCGGGTTGTGGATTCCATATTTATTTTCGCTGTCCTGATATTGATAGCACAAATCCGGTCAATAACTCCACAACGGGTACCGTCAATGGGTATCCAAACAAAGAACACAGTGATAGCTTTGATCACATTGAATTGCGCTGGCATGAGTGCATTACAGTATTACCGCCATCAACACATCCAACTGGTGGGCAGTACAAATTTCTTTTTACAGGAAGCATATTACCTGATGTGGAACTTGCAACACTGACATATGCACAGGTGAAACGTGGATTTCATGCAGTAGCAGCCCTCAAGAAGACTACAACCGCAGCAATTGTCCAACCCGCTCAAAGCACATCTAATTCCGCCCTTGAACGATCATGTAAGCGAGTTCGTCAAGCTCCTGAAGGTGAAAGAAACAATACTCTCTACAAGGAGACGTGTTCCATCGCACGGCGAATTGGTACGAGTAATTTCGACGAAGAGCATATACGTCGAGAATTAACGCAGGCTGCTTTAGCGGCTGGATTAACACCGGAAGAAATACCAGCAACTATTCAAAGTGCTTTTAAGGCAGTCCAAAGCGCACAAGAAGATTGCACAATACAACAAGTGTCCTCTGCTGAATCCAATCCCCATGAGTCGGAGAAAAATGAGCAGCCACTGACTTTCTGGAATTTTTACGAACACAACAAGGGTAAGCAGTCGGTACAGATTGATTTGTATGCGCTTTTTAAAAAGGTATTACCTGCAAATGGATTTGGTAAATATTACGCAAGTGATAGAAACAGCTTGTTTGTGCGGAAGCAGAGTAATATTGTAGCGGAGTATTCCGGCGAGCAAATCAGGGATTTTATCAACACATATGTGCAGAAGTATAATTTTGCTTGCGAGACAGATCGAAAAGAGGTAAGCAACCTTCTTTTCAGGGATAGGCATATTTTTACGGGAAATTCATTATTGAATCTATCACCATTAGAGGTACAATTCTTATCTGATACGCAGAGTACTGCGTACTTCCAGTTTCAGAATTGTTGGGTGTCGGTAGAGAGGCAAGGAATTACTTGCCATCCATATACGGACTTGCCACGGGCTGTTTGGAAAGAAAACGTTAAAGCGCACAGTTTCTCTGTTATTACAGATGTTTTGGAAGATGAATCCAATGTTTTCCTCCGTTTTATGCGGTGCGTTTGTACTGACCGTACGACAGGTGAATTATATGAAAGTCGTTTTGATGCTCTGGTAACAGGCATCGGCTATATGCTTCATGAACACAAAAAACCTTCTGAGGCAAAGGCGGTTGTTTTGTACGATGAGCTAACAGACGATACACAGCAAATGAATGATATTCGCTCCGGAAGAACGGGAAAGTCTATTCTGGCAAATGCAATAAAGCAAATGCGAACAACGGTAACAATCACAAAGCCGAAAATTGATGTTAATGGACGATTCGCCATGCAAAATGTGTCGGCTACAACTCGTGTCGTTGTCTTTGACGATATTGCGCCCGATTTTGATTTTGCAACGTTATTTGCCTTTATAACAGAAGGAATTGAAATAGAAAAGAAGTATCAAGATGCACGATTTTTATCATTTCGGGATGCGCCCAAAATTCTTATTACATCGAACTTCCCCGTTAATGGCACTGGTGATAGCTTTCAGGCACGGCGACATGAAGTAGAATTATGCCGTTTCTTCAATCTCAGGCATACCCCACGTGAGGAGTTTGGACACGAATTTTTTGAAGAATGGGATGCTGCTGAGTGGAACAAGTTTTACAACCTTATGCTCTACTGCGTTCAAACGTATCTTCGGACTGGTTTGCAGGCATATACATCAACAATTTTGCATCGCCAACGTATTATCAATGAGACATCAAAAGAAATTGTTGAATTTCTTGAGGGATGCCTACCAGATATTATTACACGAGGTGAATGGGTCGATAAGCACGATTTGTACGATGGTTTTTGTACGATACATCAACGAATCAATATGGCGCAAAAAGACTTTACGAAGCTTGTAAAGAATTACTGTAACCTCTCGCAGATTCGTTACCAAGAGATAGACAAATATGTTGATGAGAGGAAACATAAGTATATTCGCTTTGGAGAGCCAAGCTGATAACGCTTTGTGTATAAACACAGATGCACAGAATCCATTGAAACCATTGAAAAATCAAAAACAGTTGTAGAGCAAAAAAAGACTCTCTACACACATATCCTATTTAGCAATCTTATTTTTCGATTTTCAACGGTTTCAAAGGGTAAAGTGTAGTTGATGGCAAAACTGTAAGTTAATTTGTTTTAGGATTGAGGTTTTTAATGATTTCAATGATTTGAGTAGGATTCTGCGCTTCATTTTCAGCACCAATAAACCCGGTGGGCTGTTGAGAAAAGATACTTTCCGTTGTTTTGAGGAGAATCGTATTTTTTGTTTGTTCATCATTTTTCGCAGCAGTGGCAAAGGTTTCAAAAGTCTTTAGGGCGTTTACTCTGTGCTTGTTTACAACGTAATTGTGGTAATGTGTCTTATACTGTCTGCTTGACCAAAGGACGCAGTAATACAGGATTGAAACAAAAATGAGTTTGGGTAAAGTCTTTGAAATCGCCTGCAATAGAGACTCGTCTTTGCTAATGATTGTAGGATTTTGGAGAGTGTAAATTGTTTTGTGTAAATGAATCTGAAGAGTGAACTTTATCAATCACGATTCATTCATTTTTTTGGACAAACATTATGGCAACGAAAGCACAAAACGCCCGTCAGCCGTATGGCTTAACCGACGAACTTGTCGATAGTCTTTTGAACGGTTCGACCACTCACGAAGAGGTGTTCGGCGAAAACGGCATCTACCGCCAACTGACCAAACGGCTCTTTGAGCGCATGCTCGAAACCGAAATGAACCATCATCTTGGGTATGAGAAATACCAGAAACCAGAGCATGAGCAACGCCTTCTTGATGGCGGGAACGCTCGGAACGGCTCGTCCAGTAAGAGCCTGAAAACTGCTCATAGTGAGGTAGAACTCTCGATTCCTCGTGACCGCCAAGGACAGTTTGAGCCGAAGATTATTCCCAAAGGCACAACCCGATTGCCTGAGATAGAACGAACGGTTCTGGCGCTGTATGGCAGCGGAATGTCCACCCGTGATATTGCCGCCGAACTGCACCGTGCTTATGGCATTGATGCTTCACCAACATTCATCAGCGATGTGACGGACAGCATCCTTGAGGATGTCCGGCAGTGGCGGAATCGTC
>CALCNX010000113.1 GCA_937899715.1 uncultured bacterium
ACTTCGGGCTTTGCCCGCTTTTTTTACCTACTTTCCGACTTTTCAAACAAGCTCTGAGAGCGAATGTACCAACGAAAGAAATACTTGTATCTATACGACTTGGAAGCTGCATTCCGCCCAAAAGCGATGAAAGCTGCTGTTGTAATACCTGAAGCGAGGTCTGCCCGCGCTGCGCACCGGAATTGGTGGCGGACACGGCAATCGTTTTGGCGGTATCGGCGGTCAGCTGAGCACCGCCTTTTTCTGCCAGCGAAGTCGGGCGACGCAAACCGCGAATAACAAGCGTATCACGCGATACGCCTTGCGGGAGTTTCGAGCGGTCAATCGAAATAGTAAGCGTTTTTGACCCCGTGCCCTGCTCTGCTTCGACCATGAGCCACGATGACGAGCGTTGGCGCTGAACCGTCCAGCGATCGGTGAGTGCAGGCGTTGTGATTTCGAGCGGCAATGCGGTTTTTGTTTCGCCAAAATCCAACACCGTTGTACTGATGTCCGTTGAATCGCTGATGTTTGTGTCCACAGGCGTTTGCGTGACTGGTGTTTGACCGCAACCTACAAGCAGCAGCAGTGCCGTGCAAAATGTCAATGCCGCAGAAATGCTTGCAGCGCGAAAGTATATATGTTTGGTTATCATTGTTGTTGGTTCGATAAAGGACGAAAATTGTGATTTCAGTTCTGCGCTCAGGAACGGGATGTTACTTCAGCAAAGGTTTCTTCGTATTTTTTGTGTACTGTCCCGAAAATCCTGTCCCAGACAAGCGTGTACAACCCGTAATTCTGTGTAGCAAATTTGTGGTGCATATTGTGGCTGACCGATGTGTTAATCCAACGCCCGACGGGGTGCGTTGCAAAACTGCGCGGGTATAACTCAAAGCCCAAATGCCCGTAGGCATTGAAGAGTGCCATCGTGAACATCCATACAGCCAGCGCACTGAGTGTATGCGGAATAGTGAAAGCGACAATTGGAAAGACAAGAAACTCGCACAACGCCTCAAAGGGATGAAACGAAAAAGCGGCAAGCGGCGAGGGATTATGCGAGAGATGGTGCACTTTGTGAATTATCGGGTAAAGTTTTTTGCTGTGAACAGCGCGGTGCATGAGGTAAAAATACAAATCGTGTACGGCGAGCATTAGCACAATCGAAAGCAACCAGTACGCCCATCCCCACGTTGCGCCGCCCATAGCACTTATGGGACTGTACATTTTTGTCAAGGGACGTATTTGCGGGAGATATAAAAGCGCAACAACGCTTGCAAAAATGAGCATTGTCATGAGCGAGTATCCCGCCTCGCGTAAGTAGTCGCCTTTGGCAGGAAATTTTTGCTGAATTTTGCGTGCCGTATTTTTATCACGGCGAAGCAAATACCACCACACAAACAGCGAACCGGAAATCGCTCCATAGCGTACCACCAGAAGCGTGAGAATAATGAGCCATGTTTGCCCATAACTGTCGGAAGGAGAAAACATTGCGGTAAAGGAAAAGTGGAGAAAAGCGTGTGAATGTTCGTGTAACCCTGTCACACCTTATTTCTAAAGCAACATATCCCAAACAAACGGCACAAGGCACACCTTTTCAACGAATGGTGAGTATTCATCAACCAACGGCACGGCGCTCTCAACATAAAAGAACAAGCGCTGCTGCTTTATCGGCAACAACGCTTGAGTTCACCATCATATCTTTCAAATTCAAGCAGTCTTGACCAAACTCTGCTTATATGCTTTGAGCTTCACAAACACGTAAAAATGGAGAAATAAAATTGTTACCGGTGCAAATGCCGGAATCCACGAAAATGGAAACTGTGCAATACCTGCCACACCTTGTGTCCCGTTTGCAATGGCGTAGCGCGTCTCCACAAGCGCCGACCCCACAACCGTAAGAATATCCACCGTACCAAAGACATTCCAAATCAATAATGCCGCAAAACTCCATTCTTTGCGCTCTTGCACGGCTTTTGCGACCACAAGTGCACCAAGCGCCGTAATGATATCGCCAAGCCCCGCGACCAGAGCAAACCGCACGGGCAGAACCTCGTAATACGTTCCAATGAGAAAGAAAATGCCGACAAACCGAAAAATATGCACTTTAACTAAATCCTCTACGTGAGCGTGCTCCATGAGTGAACCAAACCAAGAACTTCTGCTTGCAACACCAATGAGCAAAAACGCATACGGAAATGCCGCAAAGAGAAGTGGTCTTGGCGGCAACATATTTTCGGCAAAAACGCCTGTGAGCGTGAGAACGGATGTGAAGAGCAGAAATGCCGTATAAAAACCATACACTGTCAAAACTGCCATACGGACGCGCTTAGCCTCAAAGCCCGCATTACGAGCGGCATTGCGGACAGCATTGGCTATAAGAACAACAGCCAGAGGAAAGGTGAGCAAAAAAAGTGCGCTCACCCACACGGGAACGGAAGAGATATAGGTATTCATTTGATTGGTGCAATACAGTGAAAAAAATTGGTCACGACTCGTGATATATTCACGTGATTACACAAATCTACCGTTTCACTTCTGTAATCTTCTTAGCAAATGGCAAGAAATCCCAAGCACCAAAATTTCGCCTTCTATTTTTGCGAAAACTCTCGCCGAATCCTGCTGAGAGAGGTATCGGTAATACCCAAGTACGACGCAATAATCTTGAGCGGTACGTGCTGAAATACTTCGGGTTTGCTTTGAATAAGTGCAGCATAGCGCTCTTCGGCTGTGTTGCGTATCATGGACACAATGCGGTCTTGAAGGCTGAGATTACTCATAATGAGCATCATACGACCAAACTCCCGAAATTCCGGCATCCCGTGAAACAAGGTTTGAAGCGCATCATAGGAAATTGCCCATACGGCACAATCGGTAACGGCTTGAACATTCTCTTCCGAAGGCTCCCGTCGAAAAAAGGAAACGAGGTTATTCATAAAACTATTGGGCTGGAAGATATTGATAGTTACGTCGTTCCCATCGGGGTCATTCACAAAAACACGCATGAATCCGGTTTCAATGTAAAAGGCTTCTTTACCTATTCTCCCCTCTTCAAGCAAGTATTCATGACGTTTTACGGTGCGTGGTCGGAATTGCGCCGCTATTTCCTGCGCTTTTTCGAGCGGCATGGGCATCAAAGAGCATATAAATGTAATCAGCTCTTTATTGTTCGGTGCTTGGCTGTACATAATTTTTTACATTCACGGTTTGTTCAAAGAATAGAATCAGTTGGATAGTACCGCAAAAGAAGCATCTGCTTGCCTTGACACGGTGTGTTTTTGAAAGAACATACTTTCTTTCACCATGCAATTTCCCGTCGGTCTTGAAAGAACTTCCCCGTCAGCGATTGCGGAGCTTCCGTTACAAGCCAGACTGCCGTGTCCGCTCCTTGCGCCACGCTTCGTGGTGCGCCTGCTCCGCCCATTTCGGTTTGCACCCAGCCGGGGCACATTGCGTTCACGGCGATTCCTTTGGGTGCAAGCGCCGATGCGAGTTGGAGTGTGATGGCGTTCATGGTTGTTTTGGAAATGCAATACGCCGGAGCAAAGGTGCTTGCTCCATGCGCAATTTGCCCACCCGAACTGGAAACGTTGATAATCCTTCCCCCTTTTTGCATGAGGGGCAGAAACGCCCGTGCAACCAAAAGCGCTCCATCGGCATTGGTTTGCAGCGTATTGAGAAGTAACTGCTCGGACACATCCAAGACGCTTTGCCCGTGGTCGAGCATCACGCCCGCATTGTTGATTATCACGTCCAAATGCTGTATTTTGGACGAAGCCAGCCGAAATGCCTCACGAATGCTTGCGCTGTCGGCAACATCCATCGGCACAAATGTACACGCATATTTCTGACGAACAAGCTGTGAAGCGGCTTCGGAGCCGGAGTGTGGATTCCGCGCTGCAAGCAAAACATGAAAGCCTTTTGCACAAAGCTGCCGTGCGATTTCCAAGCCGATGCCTTTGCTTGCACCGGTCACAAGAACAGTTTTCATGGTATCATCTAATTTTTTTGAGAAAAACACGACGCATCTTACTTTTTACCTTGCCCTTGCTCTATGCCCGTAATACCGCTTCATCATTCTTCGCCGTCGGTATCGTCGTCGTCGGCTCTTCATGCTTTTATTGCGGAGAAGATTGCTCTCACGGAAAAAGAATGGCTGTTCGTCGCCGACCGTCTGGAAACGGTTTCCATCAAAGCAAATACGCTGCTGTTACGCGAGGGACAGGTCTGTGGACATCTGTACTTTGCGAACAAAGGACTGATGCGTTTTTTTATTACCACCAGCGACGGCAAAGATACAACAAAGTTTTTCACTCCCGAACACCAGCTTTTCACCTCGCAGCAGTCCTTCTCCACACAAACGCCCGCCCGCGAAAATATCGAAGCCCTCGAAGACACGGAATTGCTAGCAATTTCTCATACTGCCCTGCAACGCATCTACGACAACGTACCAAAGTGGAACGCGCTTATTCGCCGCGTTTTACAGGATGTGAACGGCATGACCGAACGAATTTATATGGACAGCATCACCATCACTGCCGAAGAGCGCTACCGCAGGCTGCTTGAAGACGAACCGGAAATAGCTCTTCGCGCTCCACTCAAGCATATTGCGTCGTATCTGGGCGTTACACCGGAAAGTTTAAGCCGCATTCGGAAAAAACTTTCCCAAGCCTAATCGAACTTACCATACATCAAGTGTTTTGTTTGTGCATGGTTGTAGTTTTGGGTGAACTTGAATTCACGAAGCATTCTTTTTCACCATCTGCTGACAACCACTATGACACCACGACCATCCGTCCCAAAACCACGCCATTTCTGGCACACCACCACCACGAGCGCAAGCCCCGACGATATTTGGAACGTGTGGACAAATGTTTCCGAATGGCATCTTTGGGACAAAGGTTTGCAATCCGCATCGCTACAAGGCTCATTCAAACTTGGCACAGTTGGAAAACTCGTTAGTCTGAACGGCACTACGTCCCGATTTACCATCACCGAGTTCAGCGACCAACACTCGTACACATTCTCAACAGCCCTTCCGCTCGCACGCCTGAACGTGAAACGCTTTTTCGAGAGCTTCGGCACTGAAACCCGTTTCACGCATGAAGTCTGGTTTGACGGCGTGTTGGGAGGCGTTTTTGCGATTCTCTTGGGCAAAAATTTTATACGCCTTCTCCCGTCCGTTATGGAAGAAGTTAAGCGTTTAGCGGAAGCACGGGCAAAAGCTCAGACTGCACCACTCCACCAAACACTATGAACCGCCGCCAGTTTATCCGCTCCAGCATTGGTGCGGATGTTAGTCTTAGCGCCGGAATTGCACTTGCCGACACTGCACTTGCCGACCATGCGCTTATCGAAACGCTGGGCAGAAAAGAAGCAAATACCATCGTCTCACCCTTATATCCTTCAATTATGCAAACTACCACGCACGACACCCTAAAACCGTCGGTTCTCCACGAATCCGAACGCTGGGTTACTGTCCACATTTCCGAGCGCGTCCGCGTTCATGCGCTGCGTTCGGGCTGGGTGCAGGTGCGCCCGCCGCACCGCGAGCATACAGGCATCGAAGCCTTGCGGCTTCCATCCATTTTGCTTAGTAACCAGTGGGCAGAAAAACTACCCGTCTGGATGTGGCTGATTGAACATCCCGACGGGACATTTCTTGTGGATACAGGCGAGAATACGCACGTTCACGAGCCAAACTATTTCGGCGATGCCAAAGGCGATGCGTGGGTGAATCGCAGAATTTTACAACTCGACATACCGCCGGAAGAAGAGCTTGTAAGCCACTTACAGCGCTTGGGCATAGCAGAGAACAAGATTGATGCGGTCATTCTCACCCACGGGCATCTCGACCACACCGACGGCTTACGTTTCCTGCCCACGCCGGAAATTCTTTTTCCCAAAACAGAATGGGAAAAGCCCTTTGGTGTTGCGAAAACAACCTTTCCTTCATGGCTCAAACCCCGCTTCATTACGCATGATTCCCGAACAGCGCTTGGTGAAATTTCCGCAAACGACAACCCATTTCAGTCAGCGCACCGCATTGCCTCCGGTTTATACACCATCCCCACACCCGGTCACACGCTTGGTCATCAATCGGTTTTGCTCATCGAAAACGGCACGGCGTATTGTTTCGCTGGTGATGTGTCGTTTACGGAAAAGCAACTATTGGCGGGCGGAGTGGCGGGCATTTGCGTCAGCCCTGATGCGGCACGGGAGACGTATTCCCGCTTCAAAACACTTGCCGGGCGTATTCCGCTTGTGTATATGCCCTCGCATGATGCAGAGTCGGCACAGCGGTTGCAGAAAAATAGTATGCTGTTTGTGTAAACACAAGAAAAATTTGTGTACAATAGTAAAAACAAATATATTCGTTTTCATACTAAGCTCTTGCTATTTTTCTAAATTGTTATGAGGCAACTTGTACTGTACCTTGCTTTGATGACTTCCAGTTTACTAACTAGTTGCTTCACAAAGGGTTATCATTTAGACATCGCGCTTAATCGCGCATTGTTTGCCAACAGAGGAGCATCAACCTTAACGATAAAATTTACCGCCGCCGGTATAAAGGATTCAGTCATGATTTTTCCGATTGACAATGGACAAGTCATAGGCAGTCGCTCAACACGTGCAGTCGGGAGTAACGCTCAGGCAATAACAACTGAAGTTGAAAGCATTTCTCTGTTTTCATTCTCCTCTTCAAATTTAAGTGCAGACTTGGTTGGTACAAACGAGTCCGTCCAAAAGCTCAGCGTTAAGCTAGACGATAATATGCTCTATAACGTAGATTTTACTCGTGAATTCTTACGAAAATCCGACATTATAGAGACCAATGTCAGTATCCCTAAATCCAACTTTGCAGTTCTTGGCACTATACCGCTCGGTTTTGACTCAACACAATACAGCTTATCGTTTATCAACAATACTCAAGACACCTGCTTTCTCATTTATTCTACTATAATACAACGAAATATTGTCACGGCACTCGAAAAATCAGGCAGAGTGAAACTATATAGTTTCATCCGCATAAATACTCAAATCAATAAAGATCTTGGGGAAGATTTGAGGAATTATCTTACGGAAATCATTATCAAGAGAAGAGACTCTCTTGGTCAGTTAAAAATTATCTATGAACGCAATCAATCGAATCCAACACAGCGCAGTGAATGGGTTTATCGCTATACTATTCCAGCGCTTAGTAGTAGTTATCCCAATTTACTACCACAAGCCGAATACTATCTTTCAATTCCATAGGTGCAACAATGCTCCAAAGGCGCTTCAGTATAGTTTGTGTTTCCATAACTTTAAGTATAGCGATTATTCTCCTTTCAGGCTGCAACAGCATCGACTCATCAGTGAGCAAGACCATTTATTTCACGGTTAATCTGAATGCAGTTGGAATACAGCAGCCTTTCACTATTTACTATACCCTCAACGGGCAAACTCACTATAAATTTTTTGGCTATGGGTATGATAGAAGCATGATAATTGATAGCCTACAAGTCAAAGTAGATCCGAAGACCAATAATGTGCTTGAGCAGAAATGGACTGGACTATCGTACCTTTCGGTAAAACTCGCCGATACAGTAATGTATGAAGTCCAATTGGATAGAAAATCTTCTCGCTGGAATGACTGGCAATACTCCGAATCCACGAGTACATGGCTCTTGAATCTAAATTATACTGCCGCACGATACTTTTTTATCATTGAAAACCGCGACACTACCAGAGCATATACGCTACGATTCTCAACCGAACGATTCCAAGATTCGGTTTTTGTGGTTCCGCGTGGATATTCGGCACGGGTAGTGCATCAAGCCAGCAGAGGCAATTTCAGCCTCAATATCCGGCAAATGGATCATCCACCGCAAGCGCTTCTTCGCGAGTATATGCGAGCGCAACTCTCATCGCCCAACCACACTCTTGCTCTTGATTCGACTCATTGGCAGGTGGATGCGGTAGGTAAAGAAATATATGTAAAACACAGTATCTATCCACCCTGAAAGCAATATTTTGGTGTTCTTGGTTTTTATTTTCATAAACACTTCTAATTACCCGACTAATAAGAACCATACACATTTAGCCCCCAAAGCAACCACATCCGCCACAATGATTCAAAAAAAACGCCTTTGCACCTCACAAAACCTTGCTCTGTGCCAAGAAAGTGTGTAAATTATTCCAAATAAATTTTTTACCATTCCAAGTTTATTGTGGAGGAATTATGAGGAATATCTTGTCTGGCATCGCCACTCTATGCCTGATATTGGTATCGTATAGCGTGTCGTTCGGGCAGAATGCCGATGCTATCACAGGCGTTTGGTACACGGAAAATGATAAGTCACTTGTCGAAGTATGGAAATATAACGGTTTGTACTACGGGAAAATTATTTGGTTGCGCGATTCGCTGGATGCGAATGGGAAAATGAAGGTAGATAAAAACAATCCCAAAGAAGCCCTGCGCAGCAAAACCGTCGTCGGGCTTCAAATGCTGAATAATTTGAAATATGAAGATGGCGAGTGGAAGGACGGAAAAATTTACGACCCTGAAAGCGGAAATGAATATAGCTGTAAAGCGGTTTTGAACGGCTCTACACTTGATTTGCGCGGCTATATTCTCGGTATGCCGTTTCTGGGACGAACGACCAAGTGGCGAAAAAAATAACACGTCAAAAATAACATTTCAAAAGCACACTACATCGGTAAATGCCGTATGAACTCTTCGAGTTTGTGCGGTTTTTTTATGAGCGGCGCACCATGTCCGAAGCAGATAATTTCCGGCTTCAGGGCTGCCAGTTTGCGAATAGAACGCCTATTTTGGGGAATGTCAGCCGTAAAAGGTGCGGGCGGTTCGTTCAAGCCCGGAAGTCCCGTCATCAAGTTCATTCCATTCAGCACATCGCCCAGAATCAAGCATTTGTCAGACTCCCGCCAAAAAGCAATATGCCCTGCCGAGTGCCCGGGCGAATCTAGCACACGAAAGCCCGCCACCATGTCGCCCTCCTGCAAACGCCGTGCGACCGAATGCGCCGGACCGGACCACACACGCATCAGCAACCCCAACAGACCCTTTGCTTCAGCGCGATTCGCCAATCCCTGTTCCATTGGTTCGGCATCGCGCTCGCCGCACCAAAGCGGTACGCCATAAGCATCGCAAACAGCCTTGCTTGCGCCTTGGTGGTCGGGGTGGACGTGCGTGAGCGCGTGTCCGATGAGGCGTTTTTCACGGTGCCCTTCTTCTGCAAAAAAGCGTTTGAGCGTACGCAAAATACGATTTGTCATATAGCGCGTTCCGGCATCTATCAGCACCACATCATTGCCCTCGGCGATGAGGTATGTGTTGATGATGTTGGGCGGGAAGCCGGAAAGTTGCCAGAGGTTTGGAGCGATGAGGCGCATGAATAGGTGATTTTGAAGGTTGCGGTGGACGATAAATTTCAAATCACAATTTACAAAAGACTTGGTTGTGAGCAAGAACAAATGAACGCTCTTTATACTGATGTTGGCAGCATTATCTCCGCCCTCGCCCCGCCTCCCACACGGTTCTCCAATGAAAATTCAAACCCGTGCGCGGCTGCTATCTCACGCACAAGCATTAGTCCAATTCCCTGACCCGTTTCTTTCGTCGTGAAAAATGGCGTGAGAATATTCGCCGCCGCGCTTGTATTCAGACCTATTCCCGTGTCTTCAACAGCAATACTCACCGATGCACCATCACGGCGGCGCACAGAAAGTGTTACCGAGCGGTCTTGAGTGGTATCTGCAACATCCTGCACTGCTTCTATCGCATTTTTCGTCAAATTGGTGAGCGCCTGCTGCAACTGCACTTTGTCAGCCTGAATCATCAGTGCCTCGTTTGGTGTAATGACGCGGAGCATGATATGATGAGCCTTGCAGACTTCGCTGAAAAGCGTTGCGGTGGTAACGAGCAGTTCGCCAATATCAAGCGCCTGGGGCTTCGGTGCGGGCAGGCGTACGACGTGGGCATATTCACGCATGAACTCGCCGAGTCCATGCAGCCGCTCGCTTGCGACCGTGAGCGCATCGCGGAAATCTTTGCGCTCCTCATCGGACATTGCAGGAAGGAAATACCGTTCATAGTACAAAGCAGATGCCATCAGCGACCGCGCCGCACCGATAGAATTATTGACCTCGTGCGCCAGAACCCGAATAATACGCTGATATGCAGTTTTTTCCGAAGCCCGCAATTCGTCCGTGAGTTCTTCCACAAGCACGATAATATGCGGTACGCCTTTCTCCACAAAGCCGGCTTTATGAACCTTAAAACGCCGTGCCTTATGCGCAAACACTTCCGATGCACCAACGCTCAGGCGCTCTACAAGCTCGGCAAAAGGTGCACGGTGATTGCCCAGACGACTTCCAGTATCGGTTCTGGCGGACATTCCGAACATGGCTTCTAAGGCTGGATTCACCGACAGCACCCTCAGCGATTCGTCGTAAAGCAGGATACCTGCGGGAGAAGCGTTGATGAGCGTTTGAAGCAAAATCCCTGTTTCTTCTACTCGAATGCGCTCTGAGCGGAGTGTCGTCAGCATGGTGTTATAGACGCTCACAAGTGCGTCTGTTTCGGGCTGCCCCGTTGGCAGGAGTGTTGTAGAAAAATCCGTTTCCTTCAAAAAATCAGCACTCGACTTGAGCAGACGAAGCGGCTCGTAAAAACGACGAAAGAGGATAAATATCGTCCAGAATGATATGCCACAGACTACCTCCACCAGCAGTATCCATGCCGGATGCACACGCCATAAGGCAAAGCCCGATGCTGCTGCCAGCAAGCAATGAAGCACTGCCAGATAGAGAATAAATTGATTACGAAGTGTCATGCTCTTATTTCTTGTGAACATTTTTTATCGCTTTTGCCATAGCTTCGCTATTGGTTATTGGCAGAGAGCAACGCCCCTTTGCACAAACGAACGCAGCAGGAAAACCCAGAATCGGGTACTCAACGTCTTGATTTGGTAATTTGCCCTCGCCGGCATCCCACCATTCTATACGCCGGAAGCCGCTTGGATACGTGAGTGCATCAGCGAAGAGTCGTTGTGCAACGGGATTATTTTTTGCGCCGACAATCGTGATATGCGCAGGCTCAGAACGCAATTCTGCATCAGCCAGCAAGACACCCGGCGGTCTCCCCTCCTCCGCAACTTCGGGTGAAACAAGATAGTACATGGCGATTTCAGCCATCCGGCGATAGGAAGCCTTAGCAGTGTAATAAAAAAGTGTATTGAAAAACCGCGCTACATCAATGTTCTCGTCGCGGTGAATGGTAGATGTAAATTGCACACTTTTGGACTTCGGAACGTTGGATTGCGAAACATTGGACTGTACGGCACTCATAAAGCCTGCCAGAGTATCCGTGCCTTGCCTTTGCAGGAAAAGACGCTCAATACATTGTGCAGTCTGCTCGGCACGGTCTAAATACGTGCGTTTGGCTGTTCCCTCGTAGAGCGCCAAATACGCTTTCGCCATTGCAATATTGTCTCCCAAATACAAACCGGACCACGATGATGCCGTGTCCGCTTCGCCATGCCCAAAGCACCCGTCGGGCAATCTACGGTGGGTTTCTATCCATTCTGCGGCTTTTTCGGCTTCAGCAAGGTATTGAATGTTGCTCGACGCAGCCGCTAGCATACAGAGCGCTTCAATAATCCAACCATTTTCGCGGGAATAAATATGAGTATCAATGCGTGGAATACCTATTTTACGGCGGTTAGCATCATTGAGCGCAAAATATTTCTCGCTATGTTTGCCTTGCACAATATCGGCATCTTGACTGGTGTAAAATGCACCGTCGGGGCTTTTAAGAAAGGTGCGCAAATACTGCACAATGGATTCTGCCGCGCGGAGATATTGCGTATCCTTCCACTGCAAAAACGCAAGCGCATAGATTCGCATATTCACTGCCTGCACGGACATAATTTTTTCAAAATGCGGATGACTCCACACTCCCCCATGCGAATACTGATAGACCCCGCCCCAAACCTTATCGAAGAGTGATAGCTGCAAATTGAGCGTTTGCCGCACCATGCGCTCGGCACGTTTGTTGCCTGATTGAGCCAGCATCATGCTATACTCAAGATTGTCTCCTTGCAAAAACTTATGAATTGTTCCCCAGCCACCATTCTTTTGGTCGTAGCGTCGGAAATGCTTTTGCTGAAGTTCTTCCAGTAGCGGAGCGGGTAAAGAATACGCAGAGGAGACGGAATAGGGCTTTCTAGCAACGGTGCTTTCTGCCATTGGTGTTGGATTGGCAATAAGGCGTTCCAACAAAGCAACCATTTCATCGGGCGGGATATATCCCGAAATCTTCTCCAGTTCGCGCCCGCTTGCATCGAAAATAATGGTGGCGGGCCAGCCGTATTCTTCGTAGCGTAGCGACAAGTCCGGGCGGGCATCTTGATCCACTTTCACCACGATACAATGCCGCGTGAGCAAGGCAACGACACGCGGGTCTTGGTAGGTGGTTTTGTCCATGACATGACACCAATGGCACCAGACGGCTTCGAGGTCGAGCAGCACAAGGCTTTTTGAACGTGCGGCTTCATCAAAAAGCATTGGCGACCAATCGCGCCAGACAAGAGATTGCGCTTGCGCCGTAGCGACAGCGCTGAACGAAAAAATAATGAAGAGGAAGCGAATCAACATTGTTTATTTCCTTTTACATACCCATACGCACAATGTCGGCAACCGGATTTACAGCAATACCCGCGATGCTCATGCTTGATGCGCGTAAAGACAATGTAACCCGTGGCGGGGTCGCGGTAAAAATAATCGCCTCGTGCACAGGCTTCAGCGTGGAGGCGGTCGCAGAGGTCTTTGTAGTCGGCTTGAGAGTAATCGTGAGTGGCGGTCATACGATGCAGAAATGATGAATAAGTGCTGCAAAACTACGGAGAAATTCATTGCAAAACATGGGATAATTCGATATGTTTCGCTATTGTTTTCATGTCATAACGCAAATTTCAGGGTACATCTGCAAGTAGCATTTTTCATCAATCAAAAGTCAATCAAAAGAAGGAGCGGGCATGACACCAGCAACACCAAGCACACTCCACGACGACCCGTTTGATTTAGAACGCTTTATTCAAGCCCAAAAACCTGTATATGCTACGGTACTGGCGGAGCTGCGCAATGCCCGCAAAGAGACACATTGGATGTGGTTCATCTTTCCGCAAATTGCGGGATTGGGCACTAGCACAAACTCACGGCACTTCGCCATAAAAAACATGGGTGAAGCTCTTGCCTATCTTCAACACCCCATTCTTGGGCAACGACTTGCACGGTGCGCCTCAGAACTCCTTGCAAGAAAACCACGCGGTTCTAAAGCACTCTTCATCAAGAATATATTTGGATTTCCCGATGACATGAAATTACACGCCTCAATGACCCTCTTCGATTATGTGTCGCCGTCGGAGTCAAATGTTTTTGCGGATGTTCTGGATGCGTATTTTCAGGGGAAACCCCATGCAGAATCGCTTGAGTTGATTACAGTCTTGGAGAAAAAGTAAATAAACCTTCATTTGTCAAAATATGAAGAACAACAGTAATAAAGCGCAGCATGAAATGGACTCTGAAACGCAACGATTAAGCCGTTTTCGGGGTTGCTTGCTGGGCGGTGCGTCTGGTGATGCGCTTGGGCATCCGGTGGAGTTTTTGCGTATTGATGACATTCGCTTCAAATACGGCGTTCGCGGAATCCAATCTTATCCCGACGACACGGGCGGTCTTATCACCGACGACACGCAAATGACCTTGTTCACCGCCGAAGGCTTGCTCCGCGCAAGTGCCTATTTGCAGGAGCGGAAAGAGCTTGGCGACGATTCGCGGCGTACTGTTCGGCGCTTTGTTCACTCGGCATATTTGCGCTGGAACAAAACGCAATCCGGCATCAGGCGCGTTCCTTCAGAAACAGTCGGTTTGCTGACCGTGCCGGAGTTGTTCGTCCGCCGAGCGCCCGGGAACACGTGTCTGAGCGCTCTTGCGCAAACACCTCTTGGGCAGAAAGCGCTGAACGACAGCAAGGGTTGCGGAGGCGTAATGCGCGTCGCGCCTGTGGGGTTGCTCTATCCGCCGGAAGAAGCATTCCACCTTGGCTGCGAGACCGCAGCGATTACGCACGGACACCGAACGGGCATCTATTCGTCGGGCTTTTTGGCAATGATTATTGCGCTGCTTTTGGAAGGTGCGAGCCTTCCCAAAGCCATTTACAGCACCTCAAGATTTATGATGGACACTGTTCAGGGCGATGAAGAAACGCTTGATGCGGTGAATCGTGCGTTGGAATACGCCGAAAAGTCGGAACATTCGGAGCGAATGCTTGCGAAGGTCGAAGAGGGCTGGATTGCGGAA
Organism: uncultured bacterium; assembly: GCA_937899715.1. Taxonomy (GTDB): domain Bacteria; phylum Bacteroidota; class Ignavibacteria; order Kapaibacteriales; family UBA4661; genus PH2015. The sequence goes on from CALCNX010000113.1 coordinate 14,344, forward strand.
GAAGCCTTAGCAATAGGCTTGTACTGCGCGTTGGTAGCGGGTGAGGATTTTGAACGTGGTATTACGTTGGCGGTGAACCATGACGGCGACAGCGACAGCACGGGTTCTATCGCAGGGCAGATTTTGGGCGCGATGCTTGGCGAAGAGGGTATTCCGGCAAAGTTTTTGGAACGCTTGGAACTTTGCGCACTCATTGGCAGTATGGCTGAAGACCTCTTTATTGGCTACCGAGACGACGAGGCGTGGCACAAGCAGTACCGAAAGGAACTGCCTTGATAAGATACTCTTGGAACTAAATTTTGGTTATCCGTCGGCTCGCTTGGCACACGGCTACTTTAGTATTGATACAGGGGTTTTTCGGGCAACTATTGAAACAAGATTATCGGAACTCTACAGAACACCCGGAAACAATTATTACAGACCTTCTTGCCCCCGCTAAACCTCACCCCACATTCAACCCAAATTTCTCCAAGCGCCTATACAGTGCTTGCCGCGTCAGCCCTAGCGCTTCGGCTATGCGGCTCACATTGCCCGGAAATTGCTCCACTGCTTTCAGAATCATTGCTTTTTCGATTTCGTCCAGTGTCATCGTGCCGACTGCGGGAAGCGTATTGGCGCGGTGTTCGGGTGATTCAAGCGCGAGAGCGGTTTGAAAGTCCGCCACTTGCAAACGTTCGCTCGGCGCAAGCAAGACTGCACGTTCAATACTGTGCTTGAGTTCGCGTATGTTTCCCGTGAAGGGGCGCGATTGCAGCCAGCGCAATGCCTCTGGCGAAAGCGACAATCCATCGCGGAAATACTGCCGTGCGGCGCTTGCCAAAAAATGCTCTGCCAAGAGCCGAATGTCGCTTGTGCGCTCACGAAGCGGCGGCAGATGCACAGAAATTAAATTGAGACGATACAGCAAATCCTCGCGGAAGCTGCCGCGGTCAATCATGGCAGACAAATTGCGGTTTGTAGCGGAAATCACCCGTGCATCCACAGTTTTCGTCGTGCTGGAACCAACCGCTTCAAAGGTGCGTTCTTGCAGGACGCGCAGAAGTTTTACTTGCGACGAAGCATCCAAATCGCCGATTTCGTCCAAAAATATCGTTCCGCCGTGTGCGTGGTCAAATCTGCCTTTTCGGTCGGCAACAGCACCCGTAAATGCGCCTTTGACGTGCCCGAAAAGCTCACTCTCAAAAAGCGTCGGCGTGATACCGCCCATGTTCACTCGCACGAAAGGCGCGTCACGCCTGCGACTATTGCGCACAATCGCATCAGCAATCAGTTCCTTGCCCGAACCGCTTTCACCCGTAATCAGCACCGGCGCGTCGGTTTGGGCAATGCGCCCGATGACTGCCAACACCGCAAGCAATTTCGGGTCTTCGCCGATGATACCCGTGAAGTCATATTCTGCGTCGAGTTTCACCCGCGTGAGGATATTTTTGGAAGCAGCAGCGCCATGCGTATTTTCTTTGCCGTTGTTTCCATTTGAAGCAAGTGACAGTGTGGTTTCCAAGCGTCGCACCAGTTCTTCATTTGCCCAGGGCTTCAGCAAAAAATCGGCAGCACCCCGCTTCATTCCTTCCACAGCGAGTTCCACCGAACCCCATGCGGTGATGAGCAGCACGGGCAGATCGGGAAAATTAGTTTTGACGCGCTCCAGCAACGCCAAACCCTCTTCGCCCGTTGTGCTGCGCGAAAAATTCATATCCTGCACGGCAGCAGCAAAACTGCCTGTCTGCAAGACCGAAAGCGCTTCTTCGGCTGAAGAAGCGCTTTCAGAATGATACCCCGCTTGCTTGAGTGCCAGCGCTATGGAGCGCTGCACAGCGCGGTCGTCGTCTATGATGAGAATAGTTTGTGTCATGGTTAATAGACTTCATCGTGGGAGCCGATGTCCACAAGCAGGGCGAAGTTTTCGTGTCATTGCTCCTCGCGGGAAAGCTCCGATACGTGTTCCAGAGTAACCATAATTATTGCGAATTGGTGAACAAAAACGGTAAAACAAGCGAACTGCCGCCAATCTACAAAAACTCTCTGCAAGGCGCAACAACTACCATCGTTCACATTTGGCAGACTCTCGGCAAAGTGCTATTTTGAAGAAACGACACGTTTTTATCATTATCTTTTTCGGTCATGCTTACACTTAAAGAAGAAGCACTCAATGTGATTGAAACCTTACCTGATACGGCGACATTGGATGATATTATGTATCGTCTTTATGTCTTAGACCAAATCCAGAAAGGCAGAGAGGCAGTTGCGCGAGGAGAATTGACAAGCGTACACGACCTTCGCACAGAAATGGAGACGTGGTAAATGGCAAGTGTTCAGTGGACTGTTCCTGCCAAGCACCATCTACGGTCTGTCTATGATTTTATCGCTCAAGACTCGCCATTTTATGCAAAGAAAGTAACGGATGACATCGTTACGCAATCGGAACGGCTTGCTCTGTTCCCTCGCAGTGGTCGGATTGTACCGGAATTACAAGACGATGCCATTCGTGAACTCCTTGTATCCTCTTATCGGCTTATCTACGGCATTCTTGACGAGGAAGCTGTCGTGATACTAGCGTTGGTACACTCGAAACGCGACCTATCAGGCGGGCTGCCACAATAAGCCATATGCTACGCATCACTACTCATACCTCAGCGCTTCCGACGGCTGCACCACAGCAGCAATGCGGCTCGGATACAAGGCGCAGAGCGATGTCATTACAAACATTGCCCCTACCGACAATATCATACTTAAACCATAGACTTGAGGACTCACAATACTAAAGCCCACGATAATGGGAAATTGCGCCAAGACCAGCAGCCCCAATATGACCGAAAAGGTTGTCAAGACAAAAACCTCGCCCAGCACAAAAAAGATGACATCGCCTTGAGTCGCCCCGAAAGCACGGCGCACACCCAGTTCACGCATACGCCTTGTGACCGATTGCCAGACAACACCTATTAAGCCCAAAACGACGGTGATAAGCAGAAACGCTGCCACCGTCAGCCCAATACCAAGCGGGAAAAGGTAGTGTATATTTTGCATTTGTGTGTGATCTTGCTCTAAGGTTGTTATTTGAAAATCCCAATCGGATGCCTGTTGCTGCATAATTTTGAGCAGAGGCTCTTCAAAATCAGCATGTACGCCATCGCGCATTTTTATTATAATATGATACGGCAGGTCTGCGGTGGTATCACGCAGGCTGATGCGCTGGAAAAGAACATTGCCGGGAACCGCAAATTCCCCACTCTTGCGATATGCTTCAATAACACCAACAACGCGAATACCGCTTCGAGGTGTACCATCGTCATATTTCCCTGGCTCACGAAGCATCTTACCGACAGGATTTTCCGTACCGAAAAATGTTGTTGCTGCCACACTGTTAATTATCCCGGGCTTGATGGTAGCGTTTGTACCATTTGCAACATCGTCCGTGGCATCGAACCAGCGACCTTGCACCAGTTTGATACCCAATGTTTTGTCAAGTTCATCGGTAGTTTTTGAGAGGCTGATGCGAGATGTTACACCGCCACGTTCAATTTCCGTTTGCCACTCGGAAGTGGAAAATGGCGTGTTCGTGATAAAACTTACCGATTCCACCTGCGGTAGCTGCTTGAGAGTATTGGTTAGGCGTTGCGCAGCTTCAAAAAGACTTGTCTTGTCCGTGTAGGGCGACGTTTCCTTGCGGCTCGCTGAGACATTCCAAACATCTTTGTACGAGTAACCAAGCGGTTTCTGGGCATTGGTGACGTAGTGCAGAATAGCAGAAGTTACGCAATACAACACCAAAAACGCCGCAAATATTTCCAGAACCATGAGCATATTGGAGCGTTTACGGTTCCATACCAACTTGAAGAGATGCTGAAGGTGCGAGAGAGAGAAAATATTAAACATTGATGTCTCCTTTGAGAGATGCGACGATGGGTAAACGGGACATTTTCCATGCGGGCAAGACACCCGACAACACGCCAAACACTGCCGACAATGCCAGAGCATACAAAGCAACACGGGCGTTGGCGTGAAAAGTGGCACCAGCAACAAGATCCGTTTGGTTTATTCCTACCAAGACCATTTCGGCTAACAGGAGACCAATAATACCACCTAAGACCGTCAGAACAAGATTTTCCACGACGAATTGCCCCACAAGAGCATGACTACTTGCTCCGAATGCCTTGCGAACACCAATTTCCGAACTACGCTCCAAGATACGACTGACATTCAGGTTCACTAAATTTATTGCCGGAAGCATCATGAAGGCTAGTGCTGCTGCAATCATTATTCCAATCATTTTTTTTGCGTCATCCCGTTTGCCAAAGTCTTCTTCTTGGTCACTAAAACCAAAAATGCCTTGTGCAAGTATTTCAAAAAATGTTCCCGCTCCACCTATCATATGTTCATAGTCATTGGTGAGAAATTGTACTTTGGGTAATATTGCCTGAAAGTTAGCTTTTACGCGAGGTATATCGCTCTCTTGCTTTGCCAGAAGAACCGAAAAATATCCGCCTTCGTCTATAACTGCCGCGCGACTTTTTGCTGTCAGACCAATAGTAATCGGTGTCCACACATCTCCGGATGCAAAAAGCAACGTAATCGGAACATTCTTGACCACACCAACAACCCGGTAAGTTCTATCGTCGAGCCGAAGAGATTTACCCAACGCGCTTTCATTTCCAAAAAACTGCGTCCGAATCTTTTCACTAATGACCGCCACAGGGCGCTCTTGGGCATTATCATCGTCGGTAAAACCTGTTCCTTCCAAAAATTCAAACTCGACAATGCGCCAGAAAGCACCATCTGTGCGGCGTACAGATACCTTGGTTTTGTGTCCGTTTGGATAGGCAATAACTGTATTTTCACCCGTAATGCTGTGTTCTTCAAGTCCCGGTATTGTCCGTACATACTTATCGTGGAAACCGTAACTGGCATTACTGGTATGAATACTAAATTTACCTTTTGCCATCATAGCTTCCACCATGAGCGTGCGTGATTGCTTGCTTCCCAGTTGCTTTGGATGAGAATAATTATCCACGAGAGCCGTTACCACAAGCAGTGTCGCTAGTGTGAGACTAATTCCCACGAGACTAATGAAGGTGAAAAATTTCCGCCTGAGCAGAACTTTCCATGCGATGAGAAGATAATTTCGGAGCATATTTTTTGGTGTTGAATGATTTGTAATAATTTAGGCAAGCACAGCATTTTTCCAGACGGTATTGCCCACAATATTGCCGTCGAAAACCCGAATGGTGCGGTCTGTGGCAGCAGCGAGACGCTCGTCGTGCGTTACCATCGCAATCGTAGCGCCGTGTTCTGCGTTCAGTGCGTGGAGGATGTGCATAATTTCGTCCCCCATTTTGCTGTCCAAATTCCCCGTCGGTTCGTCCGCCAAGAGCAAACGGGGCTTACCGACTATTGCCCGTGCTATCGCAACACGCTGCTGTTGCCCACCCGATAACTGAGAGGGAAAGTGTTTTGCACGTGCTGTAAGACCAACCATTTCCAGAGCTTCCTGCGCCATTCGGCGGCGCTCCGAGCCACTCAAACCTTTACGATAGAGAAGCGGAAGCTCTACATTGTCCACCACACGCACATCGTTCACGAGATGAAACGACTGAAATACAAAGCCGATTTCTTGGTTGCGAATCTGCGCCAATTCGTTGTCCTTGAAGGATTCTACGTTTTTGCCGTGCAACGCCACTGAGCCACTCGTGGGAACGTCGAGCAGTCCCAAGATATTCAGCAGCGTACTTTTGCCGGAACCGCTTGGTCCCATGATAGACACGAACTCGCCCGCAGCAATACTGACGTTAATGTTCGTAAGCGCCTGCGTTTCGAGTTTGTCCGTGCGATACATTTTTTCTACGCCCGAAAGCGCGATAATGTTGGGTTGTTGGATGGAAGTCATTGATATTCAAGAAAAATGAAAAATGAAAATGGTTATACGTCTGGTCTTTCGTCAGGGAACGCAGATGGCGCGGATTGAGCGGATAACGATGGATTTGTTTTTGATGGAAGAACGGATTGATGAAGGCTACATCTTTATCTTTTCTGAAAATCTGTGTTTATCCGCCAAATCCGCGTTATCCGCGTTCAAAATACGTTGCAAACTGACCAATAATGAAAAATTGAAACCTATTGCGTAATCTTGATTTTTTCATGCTCTTCATACTGTTTCATATCGGAGAGAATAACAGCATCACCCACCTGCAAACCGCTCCGAATCTCGCAGAAATCAGCATTTGCCATGCCAATAACGACACGCGTTCGGACGGCATAGCGTTTTGCGCCATCCGAGCGCAGGACAAACACATCCGTCGCACCTTCACCACGGAAGAACGCACCACGCTTCACCACAAGCGTTTGAGCATTTTGCGCAACCACTACGCCCACATCGACACGCACATTGGGCTTCAGGGCTGAGTGCGCTTTGTTGTGGAGAGCTATGGTAAACTTCACAACACCATTTTCAACTGTTGGTTGCACACCGCTCACAAAACCTTCCAACGGCTGCACACCCGCACCAACATTCACCCGCACAGGCATACCGACAGACAACCGACTTCGCTGCATATCGGATATGCTGGCATCAATGCGGAACGAGGTCAAATCGGCAATGCGAGCAATCACCTCACCTTTTCGTACTTGCGCACCAACGGTTTGCAGCACCCATGTTACAACGCCGTTTTGTTCTGCCTTAGCGCTTGCTTGCTCCAGTTCGCGCATAGATTGGGTTTTATCTTTTTGCAATATCGCCACTTCAAGGGCAACACCTTCTTGCTGCAATGTTGATGTTGTGAAAGGAGGGGATGGACTTTGCGTTGTTACCGTTATATTTTCACTTTTGATCGTATATTCACAATCATCTTTTTTGTTGCTTCTTTTTGCTATTTTTTTAACCAATTTTTTAACTTTTTCTAATTTTGTTATTTTTAACCCAGACGGCGTCATCCCGGCGGAGGCCGGGATCCAGTTCAAGACCGGCAAAATTGCAGAAGAGGGAGAGACGATTTTCTCCATAAAATCTTCTGGTAAGC
>CALCNX010000114.1 GCA_937899715.1 uncultured bacterium
TGTCGTCGATGGCGCGGGAAACATTTACGTCGCCGATAAACTCAATCATCGTATTCGCAAAATAACACCGGGTGGTGTCGTTACGACGCTGGCAGGAAGTGGTGTGGCGGGCTTCAATAACGCTACGGGCACGGCAGCACAGTTCGACCAACCGAACGGGGTTGCGGTGGATGGGGCAGGAAATGTCTATGTAGCTGATGCCGGCAATCACCGTATTCGCAAAATAACATCGGCGGGCGTAGTTACTACTTTGTCGGGCAATGGCATGGGGGGCTTTAATGACGGTCCAAACGCAATGTCTTCGCGGTTTAATTTTCCTTATAGTGTGGCACTGGATGGTGCGGGTAATGTCTATGTGGCTGACTTTTTGAACCACCGTATTCGTGTCGTTGACCCCGCCACGGGTTCCGCTTCTACGCTTGCCGGAAGCGGTACGGCGGGCTTTATGGATGCGACTGGTGCTGCTGCACAATTTAACTTCCCAACAGGCGTTGCCGTGGACGGGGCAGGAAATGTCTATGTTGCCGACCAACTGAATCATCGCATTCGTGCGATTACCCCCGGCGGAGTTGTTACGACTCTTGCCGGAAGCGGTGCTGCCGGATTTGCAAACGGAACAGGTACGGCAGCGCAGTTCAGCAGCCCTGCTGGTGTAGGAGTAGATGCCTCCGGCAATGTCTATGTGGCAGACCAAGGCAATAACCGCATTCGTACAATCACGTCCGCAGGAGTTGTTTCCACGCTTGCCGGAAGCGGCGCGGCGGGCTTTATGGATGCCACAGGTCTCACGGCACAGTTCAATGCTCCGGCGGGTGTCGCTGTGAATGGTACTGGTGTCTATGTTGCCGACCAAAGCAATCATCGTATTCGTCTGATTACACCGCCTCCGGTGCCAACTATCACCAGTTTCACCCCAACAAGCTCCGGCGGGGGCGGAACTATCACTATCACAGGCACAAATTTTCTTGGTGCTGGTGGAGTGAGTTTTGGCGGCACGGCGGCAACGAGTTTTACGGTCGTCTCGGCAACACAAATTACGGCTGTGGTATCTACCGGAGCAAGTGGCAGCGTATCAGTGACTGCTCCCGGCGGCACGGCTACGCTTGCGGGATTTACCTTCATCGCCGTGCCAACGATTACCAGCTTCACGCCAACAAGTGCCGGAGCAGGCACGACGGTAACACTCACGGGAACAAATTTTACGGGTGCAACGGCGGTGAGCTTCGGCGGTACTGCGGCGGCTAGCTTTACGGTTATCTCGGCAACGCAAATTAACGCCGTTGTCGCCGTAGGCGGAGCAAGCGGAAGCATTTCGGTAACAACACCAGGCGGCACGGCAACACTTGCCGGGTTTACGTTTATTCCCGCTCCGGTTATTTCAAGTTTCACCCCAACGAGCGGAGCAAATGGCGCTACTATTACGCTGACGGGAACAAACTTTACGGGCGCAACGGCGGTGAGCTTCGGCGGCACGGCAGCTGCCAGTTTTACGGTTGTCTCTGCCACACAGATTGATGCTGTTGTGGCGGCAGGAGCTACTGGAAGTGTATCAGTAACAACGCCCGGCGGTACGGGAACAAGAGTAGGGTTTACGTTTATTGCACCACCTACTATCACAAGTTTTACACCAACATCTGCCGGAACGGGGCTGACGGTAACGATTACCGGAACAAACTTCACTGGCGCAACGGCGGTGAGCTTCGGTGGCACGGCAGCTGCCAGTTTTACGGTTGTTTCGGCTACGCAAATAACGGCTGTTGTGGCGGCGGGCGCGACAGGAATGATTCAGGTAACAACTCCGGGCGGTATGGCAACATCCGCGGGAACCTTTACCTACGTGCTGACACCAACAATCACGAGTTTTACACCGACGAGCGCATCGCCGGGAGCAACAGTAACCATCACGGGTACAAATCTCACAGGGGCAACGCAGGTTCGCTTTGGCGGTACAAATGCTGCCAGCTTTATTGTCGTTTCTGCCACACAAATAGATGCTGTTGTGGGAGTTGGTGCAAGCGGTAACGTGCAAGTCACAACGCCCGGCGGAACGGCAACACTTGCCGGATTTACCTTTGTTCCTTCGCCGCCGACTATCACAAGTTTTACGCCAACCAGTGCGAAACTGGGCGCAACGATTACAATTACGGGGACAAACTTGACAGGTGCAACGCTAGTTGATTTTGGCGGGGTAACGGCATCCAGCGCCACTGTCGTATCGGCAACGCAGATTACGGCAGTGGTGTCAGCACTTGGTGCAACAGGAAATATCACGATAACAACGCCGGGCGGCACGGTAGTGTCCGCCGGGATATTTACCTTCATTCCCGCACCGACTGTTACCAGTTTTACCCCAACAAGTGCTCAGATGGGGCAGACAGTAACGATAACAGGTACAAATTTTACGGGTGCGACCTTGGTACGCTTTGGCGGCACCAATTCTCCGAGTTTTACCGTTGACTCTCCAACCCAGATCACAGCTCAAGTAGGGGCGGGTGGAACAGGGACTGTACGTGTTGTAACGCCCGGTGGAACTAACTCGTTAGGCGGCTTTACCTTCACCGCTCCTGCGCCTACCATAACAAGTTTTACCCCGACGAGTGCGATAGCCGGTGTAACAATAACGATTGATGGCACAAATTTCACAAATGCAACAGCTGTGAGTTTTGGCGGTACGGCTGCAGCTAGCTTTCTTGTTGTTGGTGGGTCTATGGGCACACAAATAACAGCGGTTGTAGGAACTGGAGCAACCGGAAGTGTCAGCGTAACGACCTTGGGTGGTGGACCCGCAGCAACCTTAGCGGGCTTCACTTTTATTCCACCACCGACTATCAATGCTGTGGGTGGTTTTACTCCGACCAGTGGCGGACTGGGCGCAACGATAACCATTAACGGAAACAACTTCACGGGCGCAACACTCGTAACCTTTGGTGGCGTAGCCGCTTCCAGCTTTACGGTGGTATCCGCGACACAAATTACCGCCGTTGTGAATTCCGGTGCTAGTGGTAACGTTCAAGTCACCACACCTGCCGGAACAGCTACGCGAGCCGGCTTTACCTTCATCCCTGCACCAACGATTACCAGTTTTACGCCCGTCAATTCAGGCACGGGGCTTACCGTAACAATTAATGGCACCAACTTTAGTGGAGCAACGGCGGTCAGTTTTGGCGGCACGGCAGCGACGAGTTTTACGGTCGTCTCGGCAACACAAATTACGGCTGTCGTAGCGGCGGGCGCAAGCGGAAGTGTCTCGGTGACAACTCCTGGCGGTACGGGCACGTTAGCAGGATTTACATTTGTCCCTGCTCCTACCATCACCAGCATTTCACCAACCAGTGCCATGGCAGGCGCGACGGTAACGATTAACGGTACAAACTTTACGGGAGCGACGGCAGTCAGCTTTGGCGGTACGGCAGCGACGAGTTTTACGGTCATTTCGCCAACACAAATCACGGCTGTTGTCGGAGCCGGAGCAACTGGCAATGTTGCCGTTACGACCGCAGGCGGTACAGGCACTTTGGTAGCCGGATTCACCTTCATCTTCTCGCCGCCAACTATCACCAGTTTTACGCCTACCAGTGCCGGAGCCGGAGCGACAGTGACAATTAACGGCACGAACTTCACAGGTGCTAGCGCGGTAAGCTTTGGTGGCGTGGCAGCAACCAGTTTTACCGTTGTCTCGGCAACGCAGATTACGGCTGTTGTGGCTGCGGGTAGTGCAAGCGGTAACGTATCGGTCACTGCACCAGGCGGCACGGGCGTTCTGGGCGGCTTCACATTTATTCCGCCGCCTACCGTTACCAGTTTCACGCCCACCAGTGCAGGAGTAAGCCAGACGGTCACTATCACGGGTACAAATTTTACAGGTGCAACGGCGGTGACTTTTGGTGGCACAGCAGCGGCAAGTTTTACCGTCGTCTCAGCAACGCAGATAACTGCTGTACTTGGTGGTGGTGCAAGTGGTAGTGTATCGGTCACAACGCCAGGCGGTACGGGAACATTAGCCGGATTTACTTATCTCTTTTTCATTCCCACGATTACCACGTTCACGCCAACCAGCATGGGTGCGGGCGGAACGGTCACTATTAACGGGACGAACTTTATTGGCGTTAGTGCGGTGAGCTTTGGTGGCACGGCAGCTGCGAGCTTTACGGTTGTATCAGCAACGCAGATAAATGCTGTTGTGGGAGCAGGGGCAAGTGGAAGCGTCTCGGTTACAACACCCGGCGGAACGGTTACACAGGCAGGTTTTACCTTCATTCCACCGCCCACTGTGACAGCATTTACCCCAACCAGCGCCGCACAGGGTGTAACGGTGACAATTACCGGTACAAACTTCAGTGGTGCAACGGCGGTGAGTTTCGGCGGGACGGCAGCGATGAGTTTTAGTGTTGTTTCTTCGACGCAGATTATGGCGGTTGTGGCGGCAGGTGCAACCGGTACTGTGGCGGTGACAACTCCGGGCGGCACAGGAACTCTGGCAGGATTTACCTTTATCCCGCCGCCAAATATTACCAGCTTCACGCCTACCAGTGCGGCAGCCGGAGCCACAGTAACACTGACTGGTACAAGTTTTACGGGAGTAACGGCAGTGAGTTTTGGTGGTACGGCAGCTACCAGTTTTACGGTTGTATCGGCAACACAAATAACCGCAGTGGTTGCAGCCGGAAGTGCAAGCGGTAGTGTTTCTGCCACCGGACCGGGCGGCACAGGTACGCTGGGCGGATTTACTTTCATCAATCCACCATCCATCACGAGTTTTACGCCCACCAGTGCTGCAGCCGGAGCAACGGTACTGATTAACGGAAGTAACTTCACGGGCGCGACGGCGGTGACATTCGGAGGCACGGCAGCGGCAAGCTTTACCGTCATTACCCCTTTTCTGATGACGGCAGTTGTAGCTTCGGGAGCAAGCGGCAACTTAGCAGTAACATCGTCAGGCGGAACGGGCACACGAACAGGTTTTACCTTTGTTGCCGGACCGATGATAACATCATTTTCGCCGACAGGTGCCGGACCCGGGCTGACGGTGACAATTACGGGCGCAGGCTTTACGGGCGCGACGGCAGTGAGTTTTGGCGGAGTGGCAGCCAGCAGCTTTACCGTTATTTCGGCAACACAAATTACAGCAGTTGTTGCTGCGGGCGGCGCTAGCGGAGTTGTTTCCGTAACTACGCCCGGCGGCACTTCGACGCTCGGCGGCTTTACTTTCGTTCCTCCACCAACCGTTACCAGTTTTACGCCTACAAGCGGTTCGCCGGGAACAATGATTTCTATTATTGGCACGAATCTGTCCGGCGCAACAGCCGTCAGTTTCGGTGGTATTCCGGCAAGTAGCTTTTCGGTCGTTTCGGCAACACAGATAGCCGCTACTGTTTCCACAGGCGCAACCGGCAGCGTATCGGTAAGCACACCCGGCGGTACTGCCAACCTAGCGGGCTTTACGTTTATTCCGCCTGTGCCTACTATCACGTCGTTTACGCCTGTATTTGCTGCTATCGGAACGGTGGTAACAATTACAGGAACAGGATTCAGTGGTGCAACGGCGGTAAGTTTTGGTGGTGTCGCAGCAAGTTCATACACCGTTGTCTCGGCAACGCAGATAAATGCTGTTGTAAGTGCGGGCGGCGCAAGTGGGGTTGTATCGGTTACAACTCCCGGCGGTACGGCGGTTTTGAGCGGCTTCTCGTTTGTTGCTCCGCCGACAATTATCGGTTTTTCACCTGCAAGTGCCGCTGCGGGTGCTATGGTAACAATAACTGGTACAAATCTCACGGGTGCAACGGCGGCAAATTTCGGTGGTATTGTGCCAAGTAGCTTTACCGTTGTTTCACCAACGCAGATAAATGCTGTCGTAGGCGCGGGCGCAAGTGGCAGTGTTTCGGTCTCGACGACCGGCGGCACGGCAACACTTGGGGGCTTTACTTTCATTCCTGCCCCGGCAATCAGCAACTTTGTGCCGCCCTCTGCCGGACCCGGACTGACGGTCTCAATTCTTGGCGCAAATTTCAATAATGTGAGCGCCGTCCGCTTCGGTGGTGTTTTAGCAAGCAGTTTCACCGTTGTTTCGCCGTCGCAAATTATCGCGGCTGTTTCCACAGGTGCCACAGGAAGCATCTCTGTTACCTCGACTGGTGGAACGGGTTCTTTGGCGGGCTTTACCTTTGTTCTGCCGCCGACTATCACCAGTTTTACGCCGACCAGTACAGGAACAGGAACAGCAATTACCATTATCGGGACGAACTTTACGGGTACATCATCAGTGCGCTTTGGCGGCGTTCTGGCAAATAGCTTCACGATTAATTCTGCCACACAAATCACGGCTGTCGCTGGATTGAGCGGCGCTAGTGGTAGTGTCTCAGTCACCACACCGGGCGGAAGCGCCAGTCTGGCAGGGTTTACCTACGTTCCGACCCCAGTAATAACAGGTTTTTCGCCGCAAAGTGGCGAACCGGGCGCGGTGATAACAATTAACGGAGCGAATTTCACAGGTACAACGGCAGTTAGTTTCGGTTTTGCGACGGCGGCAAGTTTTACTGTCGTCTCTCCAACACAGATTACGGCGGTTGTACCGGGCAATGCCGGAGGCTCTATTATTGTTGCAACGCCCGGCGGCACGGCGAACCGCTCCGGCTTCAATTTTATTCCGGCACCGACAATCACCAGTTTTATTCCTACCAGTGCCGGCCCCGGACAGGCAGTGATAATTAACGGTACAAATCTTACTAATCTCACAGAAGTTCGTTTCGGGGGCGTGAAGGCAAAAGAATTTACCGTTATTTCACCTACAAAAATAACGGCGGTTGTTGCTGACGAAGGTGCAAGCGGTAGCGTTTCGGTAGTCTCGCCTGACGGTGATGACGAACTGGCAGGATTTATCTTCATTCCGCCTGTACCAGCCATTACGAGCTTTTCGCCCACCAGCGCCGGACCTGGTATGACAATCACCATAAGCGGTACGGGGTTTCTGAAGACTTCTTCGGTAATGCTGGGCGGTATTCCTGCTGTTATAGCGTCAATTTCTCTTACACAGGTAAATGTCTTGGTGACAACGGGTGCGAGCGGTTCGGTAGTTGTTTCCACGCCCGGTGGCACGGCAACCCTACCAGGCTTTATTTTTGTTCCCGCACCTTCTATTACAAGCGTGACACCAATCACTGCCGTGCCCGGCACGACGGTGACGATTACAGGTGTCAATTTCACAGGCACGACATCGGTACGTTTCGGTGGCGTTTCTGCACGCGATTTCACGGTTGTTTCCGACAGCGTGATTACGGCTGTAGTAAGTGGTGGTGGAAATGTCGCAGTCACCACGCCCGGCGGTACAGCCACTTCAACGGGCTTTACCACTATTCCACCGCCAATTGTTACAGGTTTTACACCCGCTATTGCGGCTTCGGGCGCAACGGTAACGATTGAGGGAGTTAATTTTGTTGGTGTGCGGCGAGTTAGTTTTGGTGGCGTAGAGCCGACCAGCTTTACGGTTGTTTCTCCGACGCAGATTACTGCGGTTATTGGTTCAGGTGCGACAGGCAGTGTGTCGGTAACGACAACAGCCGGCACGGCAAGCCTTACAGGATTTGTTTTCGCTGCACCGCCCACAATTACGAGCTTTACACCGACAAGCGCGGGTGCAGGCACGGCAATTACTATCTTCGGAACAAATTTCCTCAGTGTGAGTAGTCTTAGCTTTGGCGGTACAACCTTAGCGAACTTTACGGTTGTTTCGCCAACGCAAATTGTGGCGGTGCTGTCAACCGATGCAAATAACCGAAGCGGTGATGTTTCGCTCACAACTCCGGGCGGCACGGCAACGAAGCCCGGCTTTACGTTTATTCCAGCACCCATTATTACAAGTTTCTCGCCAACAAGTTCCGGTCCGGGTGCTAGTATTACTATCCTTGGTCGTTTCTTTACGGGCGCGACTCTTGTAGGCTTTGGAGGCGTGACGGCAGCGACATTTACCGTAGTTTCCGATACTCTCATCACTGCCGGGGTAACTACGGCGGGCGCGAGTGGGAGTGTGTCGGTAACGAGTATGGGCGGCATGGGTAGTTTGGAGGGGTTCCAATATGTGGCTCCGTCGCCATCCATCACGCGGTTTACCCCCACAAGCGCTGGAGCGGGTATGGCTGTCACTATTGAAGGAACAAATTTTGTCGGCGTTAGTAGCATCAGTTTTGGCGGTGTTCAGGCAGCGAGCTTCACGGTTGTTTCTTCGACGCGGGCTGTGGCGACCCTTGCTTCCGGTGCCGACGGCAGCGTTGCTCTTACGACAATGACAGGCACGGCATCATTACAGGGATTTACGTTTATTCCACCACCAACCGTCACCAACTTTACACCGACAAGTGCCGGAGCAGGCATGACGGTGAGCCTGACAGGTACGAATTTCAGTAATGCAAGCGCTGTGAGCTTTGGTGGTATAGCATCAGCAAGCTTTACGGTTGTCTCGCCTACTCAAATAACAGCAGTTGTGGCAACGGGTGCAAGTGGCAGCGTTTCTGTCACTACTCCGGGCGGCACTGGCACGAGGGCAGGTTTTACGCTCATTCCGCCGCCTACGGTCACGAGCTTCTCACCCACAAGCGTCGGAGCCGGAGCAACCGTAACTATTAACGGTACGAACTTTACAGGCGCAACGGCAGTAAGTTTTGGCGGTGTGGGTGCGACAAGTTTTGTCGTGGTATCGGCAACGCGTATAACGGCGGTTGTAGCTCAGGGCACATTTGGTGGTGCTGTTTCGGTTACAACACCCGGCGGAACGGGCAGTTTGGCAGGCTTTAGCTTTATTGCTTTGCCGGCTGTGCTGAGCTTCTCGCCAACAAGCGCAGGGGTAGGAACAACGATTGTCATTACAGGATCAAACTTTACCACAACGGCAACTGTAAGTTTTGGTGGTGTACCAGCAGCAGGGGTCACGATTGTTTCGCCGACGCAAATTCGGGCAGTGGTACCTGTCGGTACGACAGGTGGTACGATTGCGGTTGTAACACAAGGTGGTACTGCATCTCTTGGTGGCTTCAGCCTCATCAATGCCCCAAGAGTATTTTCATTTGCTCCTGTCTCAGCATCCTCAGGAACTATGGTTGTTATTACCGGCGCAAATCTTACTGGTGTGACTACGGTACGTTTTGGTGGTGTTGCGGCTCTCAGCGTTACACCTATCTCTGCAACCGAAGTGCGTGCTGTCGTTGGTACTGGTGCAAGTGGTAGTGTTTCGGTTACAACCCCGGGTGGCACTGGAGCGCTGACAGGATTTACCTTTATTGGTCCGCCTACTATATCAGGCTTTACGCCCACGAATGCAGGTTCGGGAAAAATAGTAACCATCGTCGGCACAAACTTTACAGGTGTCAGCAGTGTTAGCTTTGGCGGTACGCCTGCGGCAAGTTACACTGTCCTCTCTCCAACGCAGATAACGGCTGTTGTCGGTGCGGGGGCGAGTGGTAGTGTTGCAGTTTCAGGGCAAGGTGGTAATGGTAGTTTGCCGGGCTTTACCTTTATTCCCGCACCTATCGCCACGTCGTTTGCTCCCTCAAGTGGTGCGATTGGTGCAGTTGTTACTATCACGGGTAAAAACTTCGCGGGAACAAATACCGTTGCCGTGGGCGGTATGAGCATACCATTTGCGGTTGATAATGATGGACAAATTACCTTTACCATTCCTCTGACCGGTATAACGACAGGTATTATCACCATCGCCAGCCCTGGCGGTGTTGGGCTGTCGCAACAGGTATTCCGTTTTATTCCGCCGCCTAGCATCAGTTCAGCGGGCGCTGTTCAGAGCCGTCAAGGATTGATAATGCGTATATCGGGTGAGAATTTCACAGGCACGACGCTTGTAAGCATTGGGAAAGTGAATGTTCCTTTTACTGTTGTCAATTCATCGCAAGTAACAGCAGCACTGCCGTCGGGAGTGTCGCTGAATGACGTTGTAACGTTGCTCACACCCGGCGGGAAAGCGCAAACCTCAGGAATAAATGATATGCCTTCCATTCGTACGGTTTCGCCTACGCGCGGGGTTGCCGGGACACGTGTTGTGATTACCGGACAAAATCTGGGCGGTACAACGCAAGCAGGTATTGGCGGCGTGAATGTCGCATTCCAAGTGATGAGTCCGACGGAAGTTGTCCTCACCATTCCGCCGACAGGTGCATCCGGCACTATTGGTCTGACTACGCCTCTTGGTGTTGTTACCACAACATCTACCTTTACACTTATTACCGCAGCACCATTTATTGCGGACTTTACGCCAAAGCAAGGAGATATTGGCACGCCAGTACGTGTGAGCGGTGAGAATTTGAGCGATGTAAACAGTGCCTTGATTGGCGGCGTGAATGTTCCTTTCCGAGTAATAAGCGCAACAGAAATTCTTCTGACAATTCCTATAATCGGTGCTACAAGCGGCTCAATTGTCCTTGTTTCGCCGAATGGTATTGCTCTGTCCAATGTGGCTTTTGTCTTTACTCCCGACGGTGTTATTCCGCCGACCAAGCCCACAGTTCCGATCGGCACAATAAAATGCTATCCTAATCCGGCATCGGATAATATCACGGTGGCATACACTCTTGATGTTCCGCAATCGGTAACATTTCGGCTCTTAGACGTTCTTGGAAACACTATACAATTATTAGAAAAAGGAATTCAGGACGGCGGAGAATATACGACAGTACTGCCATTGATTTCTTACGGACACGGCACGTACATAGTGGTTGTTGAAACTCCGACTAGACGGATGCAATCGCTATTTTCCATCATCCGATAATGTATCCAAGCTCCCGAATTCATAAGGAATACCAATGCACGTTTTGCGTATAAGTATGAGACATCGCTTTGCTTCTATCTTTGGTCGCTCTCTCATGACGATTGCCGCAATCGTTATGGCGATAGTGCTGAGTAGTGAGGCAGTGCAGGCGCAGGATGTAAGCAAAGTTGATATTCGGACGTTGGACGATCTTTCCTTCGACCAACTCTTGGATATAGACCTTTTGCAAGTAGCGTCGAAAAAACCTCTTTCTAAGAAAGATGTTCCGGGCGTAGTGACTCTCATTAAGCGCGAAGAAATTCAGAACTCAGGCGCACGAGACCTGACGGATGTGCTCCGAATGGTGCCGGGAATGGAGTTTGGAGGCGACGTTCAGGGTGTTGTTGGTCTTGGTAATCGCGGTAATTGGGCAAATGAGGGCAAGGCATTTGTGATGATAGACGGTCTGCAAATCAATGATTTCCTTTTTGCGACTGTACCGATTGCTAATCGTTTTCCCATAGACAACATTGAGCGGATTGAGATTATTCGCGGTCCCGGCTCATCATTTTATGGCGGCTTTGCCGAATTGACCGTTATCAATATCATTACCCGTGCGCCGCAAGATATCAATGGACTCACCATCTCCGGTAATGGCGGACAGATGGCAAGTGCCTTGGGGCGATGGAATGGAAATCTTTCTTTTGGGAAGAAATTTGGTGAAGTCGCAGTCGGTGTCTCTGCCTTTATGGGGCAGGCAAACATGAGCGACCGCACATATACTGGCTTGGACAATCTTTCTTTCCCGATGGCAAATAATCAAACGATGTCGCCGCTCTTTGTCAACGCAACCGTAAAAGCGGGTAATTTTCAAGCGCGTGTATTGTACGACCGCTACAATACTACCATGAGGAATGGCATAGGGACGACGCTTCCGCAGACCTTTAGCACCAATTTTACGTCGCTTATTGCTGATGCCCGTTATGATTTGAAAATTTCCGATAATGTTACGTTAACACCTCGCGTGAATTACACACGGCAACAGCCTTGGAATCTTGCCGATTCATCGGCTGTGGATCCCGCATCAAGATTCAACTTTTTAGTGATTGACAAGACAGTCGAGCGGCTCTTCGGCAGCCTTCAGATTTCAGCAGATGTGTCCAAGAACCTTTTCTTTACGCTTGGCGCAGAATACTACATTGACAACGGAACCGCATCGCCACTTGACCCTCCGTCGTCGCTTTGGAATGACACCAGTGGTAATGCCAGTCGGGTGGTTCAATACAATAACTTCGGCGTGTTTTTGCAGGCGCTTCTGACGACGGACATTGTAAATGTGAACGCAGGGCTTCGTTTGGACAGGCACAGTGCCGTACCACTTGCACTTGTTCCGTGGTTGGGATTAACCAAAACGATTGGAAATTTCAACGTCAAAGCGCTTTTTGGTCAGAATTTTCGCGCCCCATCTATCGAAAATATTCGACTCTATCCTCAAATTAAACCAGAACTTACAACGGCACTGGAGATAGAATTTGGTTATCAGCTGCAATACAATATGTTTGTATCGGCAAATATTTTTGACATTTCTATCAAGGATGCTATTATTTTTGGCGGCGGCGGATATAGAAATTTTGAGCGCACACAAACGCGTGGTGTGGAATTGGAATACTTCTTCAAAGATTCATGGGGAAGTATCAATGTCAACTATTCGTTCTATTTGGCGAATAGCGACGGACTTTCCGATAGTGTCCGGGCTTTGAATCCATATCGCGTCTGGAGTTTTCGTACTGGTGCAAACGGCAAGCAAGAATCCCTCTTTACCAATGATAATGTTTTGTTAGGCTTTGCTCCGCATAAAGTTACTGTGAATTCGTCGCTCAATCTTTCTTCGCTCATTGATGGCTTAAGCATCAGCCCCTCATTTATATTCCTGAGCAGTCGCTATGCCGTCTCGCAGGTGAAGATACTGGAAGGAACTCAAAGTGTGGAGGAAACGAAGCCCGTTGCACTTTTGAATATATTTGTCAACTACAAGAATGCGTTTCAATTACAGGGCTTGGATATTGGTGTTGGCGTGTATGATGCGCTTGATGCGAAGTATGATTTTATTCAGCCCTACAATATAGGAAATGCGGTTTTGCCGGGACCATCACGAGAAATAGTCGCAAAACTTGCGTATCGCCTTCGGTTTTAGAGGTGATAGGCATTTTGGACTGTTCTTCATCATGGTTGATTTTGTACCAATACTTTTTCATGGAAATTATGAATACGAGAAAAACGTCTGGCTTATATTTCAAACTACTACTCTCTCTAGTGGTAAGCCTCGTTATCACAAGTATTGTTCCCGCCGGGGCGCAGGAGATTCCTGTGCCGGTGAACCTTCACGTGGTGCTGCTCAAAAAGGTTTTTTCTCTCAATAAAAACCTTCAGGGCAAGCAAGTGAAAGTTGTTATTGTCTTTACCGATGCCTCTTCTATTATTAAAGACGAAGCGTTGACGGGCTTTGTTGCTATTGGGATTCAAGCCACCGCCTGCAAACTACCGCAAATGGCGAGAGAAGCCGGCGATGCCGATGTTATCTACATTGCACCCGGTGCAGGGGCGGCACAGAAGTTCTGCGAGGACAAGGGAATTCTCTCCATTACAGGAATGCCTTCCTTGACGGAAAATGGTACAACGTCTGTGGCTATTGGTATTGAAGCAGGAAAGCCGAAAGTATTTATTCACCTGCCCCGCACAAAAGCTGAAAAACAGGAGTTCTCTTCCGATTTGTTCAAAGTAGCGAGGGTGTTCCGATAAATATTTTCTTTTGTTGCGTTCTTCGATGGCGTATGTCTGCGTAAACAATTGAAATGTATTGCTCATTTCTCTGGTCTTTGAGATTAGGAAGAGTCATTGTAACTGGTTCTCTCGTGGGTGTAACTTCATTCCTCTAGTATAGCCTTGAATCTCTTCTGACTTTCCACTCTCGTACAAACTGTTTTCTTTGTGTGCGTTGATATAATTTTCTCCTTCAAATCCGCTTCCAGACTTGTTATTGTGTAGTGCCTATCCATTGTGCTTTTTGGCAAAAATTTGGTAAGATTTTTGTATATTAGAATGGTGTGCTATTGTGATAATTCCTTGAAAGCACCCCTTTTACGTACCGTTTCTTCCCGTTCATGAACGCTGTCGGTGAAATATTCCGTTCCGCGCGTCAGCAGCGCAATCTCAGTATTGATGAGGTCTCCAAACTCACCAAGATAGGTGTTCGCGTGATTGAATCTATCGAACATGGTAATTTTCAAGCACTACCTCCTACCTATATGCGCTCGTTTGTGCGCACATATTCCCAATTTTTGAATATCCCCGAACCCGAAATCAATCTTGGCGACAAGCCCGAAGCACAGCGCTTTCAGGCGCAGCAGACCGAGCAAGTCTCGCCGCTTTCGATGCCCGAAAATGTCTTTACTCCCGGATATTTCTCCGACCAAAAACGTCGCAATCAACGTATTCTGGCGGGCATTTATGCCGCTGTGGGATGTTTGCTCGCAGTGGTCGGCTATTTGGTGTGGATAGCGCCGCCCGTAGCACGGAAAGCCGATGATACGATGCTCACGCGCCCGCTTCGCATTATTGCTGAAGCCGTGAAGCCGTCTTCTATGCGCGATACTGCTGCCGTGTCGTTTGCGCAAAGTTCTGACAGTATGATTCTGGAAGCACGTGCCATTGAAAACGCATGGCTTAGTATCGTTATGGATAAAAAGCGGAACGAGCAGTTTACCATGGAAGCTGGAAAAATCTATCGGTGGTCGGCAGCAAAGAGTTTTTCTTTTTCACTTGGCAATGCTGGCGGTGTTTCCTTCACGCTCAATGGAAGGACACTTGAGCAGTTCGGCGAAAAAGGTGTTGTGGTGCGAGATGTGCGTATTGTGCGCGATGCGGCACGCGGCACGGTCATTAGCTCTTCCAGTAATCCGGCAATAGCGCGAATCCTTGAAACTGCGCCTGCAAGCAGCCAGCCTTCGGCAAGCACCACTGCGCCTGCAAGCAATCAAACTGCGTCCGTTCCCACCAATACTACTTCCTCGCCAACGTCTTCCGCTCCGCCAACGGCTTCTTCACAAAGCGCAAGTCCACAGGCGAATACAGCCACAGCGCCGACTTCCACGGCACTCGCAAAAAATGACACCTCAAAGCCGCGTCCGCGCTTTATGAGCCGCCCTAAGCCGCAGCAAAAGACACTCATTGACCCCGTTGTCCCGACACTTGCCCCTCCGAAACTCCCAACAACAGTGTTTAAGCCGGTGGATGGAAAGACCGGACGAAACAACTAAGAAATTCACCACTTTTGCTTAAATCACTTTTTGCTCAACTATATGCAAACCCCTTATTGGCTGCGCCTTAACACGACACAAATTTTGCTGGCTGCGATTGCCATTGCCGGTATTCATGCCTTCATCGGCTGGCAGTATGCACTCGTGGTACCACTTGTGTACGCATATTTCCTGCCTTCGCGGGCATATTTAGAGTGTGCGCTGCAAATGGTATTAGCATGGGGAATTCTTGTGGTGACAAGCTATACTCTTGCCCCGGCAGAAACCGCACGGATGCTTGAAACGGTCGTGAATATCATTGCTCGGAATGCCGCACATGGCATGGGATGGGTGATGATGGTCGTTTCGCTTCTTTTTGCCGCTTTGTTGGGGTTGCTTTCCGGTATCGTGGGAAGTTCTGCACGCCTTTTCCTTACTCGCTCACGTTAATTTTTATTTTCTTTCCTCCCATTTTTCAGGACTGATTGCCCATGAACAACGAGCAGATATTCTCGCTTGCCAGCACCATTGCTCTTGTGGGCTGGGTGATTATCGTCATTGCACCGCGCTGGCAGCACGCACGGACGCTTGCCTTTAGTGGTGTAGTGCTACTTTTGAATGCGCTGTATGCGTACTTGATTATTCGCTACATGGGTGGTGCAGTTCAGAATGGAGGCGGCTTCGGAAGCCTCCGCGAAGTAACACTTCTCTTTCAAACACCCGAAGCGCTTTTGGCGGGCTGGGTACATTATCTTGCGTTTGACCTGATGACAGGGCTGTGGATAAGCGCCGATGCTGAGAAACGCGGTATCAATCGTTGGTTCACACTGCCCTTTTTGTTTTTGACCTTTATGTTGGGTCCCATAGGCTTGCTCACCTACAGCATCACGCGCAGCATAGTAACGAAGCGCTTTCCAATAGATCCTTTTGACACCAAGTAATCTCTCACATCCTTATCACATTTTGCATTTATGCTTCAAGAAATTACTCAACTCCGTACGGTTATCGAAGAAGACCTCCAAAACCTTGGTACAGCGCCGAGTAAAGACCAGATAGAACATTTTCGTCTGAAACACCTTGTTCGCAAAGGAACGCTGGCAGAATTGACCGAGCGTCTGCGCGATGTACCCAAAGAAGATAAACCGGCAGTCGGCAAAGAACTGAACGTTCTCAAAACACTTGCCGAATCAGAATTCAAGCGACTATCTGAAGAAACAAGCGTACAAGCGGCATCTACGCCCACGATTGACCTAACGCTGCCCGGACGACGCTTGCGCCATGCGCCGAAGCACCCGATTAACCAAACGCTCGACGAGATGTTGGCAATTTTTAATCGGATGGGCTTTGCTGTTGCCGAAGGTCCCGAAGTGGAAGACGATTTGCATAATTTTGAGGCACTTAATTTTCCGCCCGACCACCCAGCGCGGGATATGCAAGATACGTTCTTTATGGAAGCAACAAATAAAGACGGCTCTAAGCGTGATGATGTCTTGCTCAGAACGCACACCTCGCCTGTGCAAGTGCGCTTGATGCAATCGCAAAAGCCACCTATTCGCGCTGTTATGCCCGGACGAGTCTATCGCAACGAGGCGATTAGCGCTCGGTCGCTGGCGGAATTTCACCAACTTGAGGGCTTGTATGTTGACAAAAATGTCAGTCTGGCAGAATTAAAAGGAACTCTTGTTTCATTTGCCCAGCAGTTTTACGGTCCGATGCTCGGCGGAAAAGAACTCCAATATCGCTTCCGCCCGTCGTTCTTCCCCTTCACCGAACCAAGCGCGGAAATGGATATTACCTGCTTTCTTTGTGGCGGGAAGGGCTGCCGTATTTGTAAATACTCCGGCTGGCTTGAAATATTGGGTTGCGGCATGGTGCATCCTAATGTTCTGAAGGCAGGCGGTATTGACCCCGAAGACTATTCCGGCTTTGCATGGGGCATGGGTATTGAGCGCGTAACGCTTCTGCGCACAGGAATTGATGATATTCGTCTTTTGTACGATAATGATGTTAGGATTTTGGAACAGTTTGCGTAAATTAGAGATAGTTGGCATGTCAACAATCGGTATCGAAAAGGAAATTCGCTCATGGACGAAATCTTGCAGCTGAGAGAATACATCGAAACGCAGCGCTATCAGGACGCACTGTTGCTTATTGGAGAGATGGAAGAAATGGCAAAAGACGATAAACTTAATAAAGTGTATAGTTATTGTGTCATATTGCTTATCCACCTTATCAAGCGCCATGCTGAACAACGCACCACTGCTTCGTGGGATGCTTCCATCAATAATGCTTTGCGAGCAATTGCGCGAACAAACATACGTCGTAATGCTGGCGACTATTATTTGCCGATACGTGATATTGATGAGACATTGACCGATGCTTTCGAGGAAGCGCTTACCGATACAGCTTTAGAAGCCTTTGGTGGTGTTTATTCATCGAAGCAGCTGCTAGAAAAATTTGACAAAAATATTGTCCTTGAAGAAGCAAAAGCCATGATTATTGGAACAATGCAACAACGCAACTAATCTCCCCCTATTTTCACACACCAACTTCACACAATCACTATGGCAGAAGCAGTTATCGTCAGCGCAGCCCGCACTGCCGTCGGACGCGGCAAAAAAGGCTCCCTCGCAAATACTCGCCCCGATGACCTCGCGGCACTCGTTATCAAAGAATCCGTCAAACGCGCCAATATCGACCCCAAACTTGTTGAGGATGTCATTATTGGCTGTGCAATGCCCGAAGGCGAGCAAGGTTTGAACTTTGCTCGTGTTGCCTCGCTGCTGGCAGATTTGCCCGACAGCGTTTCGGCAATGACCGTCAATCGTTTCTGCGCAAGCGGTTTGCAAACAATCGCGCTTGGCGCACAGTCCATTATGAGCGGAATGACCGAGTGCGTCGTCGCCGGTGGTGCCGAGTCTATGAGCATGGTTCCCATGTCCGGCAATAAACCTTCAATGAACATGAACGCCGTTGATAAGCGTCCGGGTGTGTATATGAACATGGGCTTGACCGCAGAGCGCGTTGCCGAGCAATGGAAAGTTTCTCGCGCCGACCAAGACGCATTCGCAGCCGATAGCCACGCCAAAGCCGCAAAAGCAATCGCCGAAGGCAGATTCAAAGATGAAGTTGTTCCCGTTTCAGTTCGCGTTGATAAACTCAACGGTAAGGGCTTAGTCAGCAGCACAATGGATTTTGCAACAGACGAACTTGTCCGTGCTGATACAACCACGGAGAAACTCGCCACGCTCCCACCTGCTTTCAAACTCAATGGTTCGGTCACAGCAGGCAATGCGTCGCCCTTCAGCGATGGTGCGGCTGCTGTGGTGATGATGAGCGCCGACAAAGCACGTGAGGTTGGCGCAAAGCCGCTTGCACGCTTTATTGCTTTTGCCACATCCGGCGTTGCTCCCGAAATCATGGGCATCGGTCCTATCGAAGCAGTACCGAAAGTGCTGAAAGTAGCAGGCTTGCGCTTGGAAGATATTGACCTTTTTGAGCTAAACGAAGCATTCGCCGCACAAGCGCTTGCTGTGGTGCGCGAACTCAAGATTCCGACCGAAAAATTGAACGTCAACGGTGGCGCTATCGCTCTCGGACATCCGCTCGGTTGCTCCGGTGCGAAGCTCAGTGTGCAGCTGATTCACGAGTTGAAACGCCGTGGCGGTCGCTATGGTATGGTGACAATGTGCATCGGTGGTGGACAAGGCGCTGCCGGCATTTTTGAAATTCTGAACTAAATTGATTATGAAGTGATAAAGCGCCGATATTCTCCACAGCGACTATCGGCGCTTTGCGTTTGAAATGGTTTCTCCACTTTTACTTCCGTAGGTGCGCAAATGCAATCAACTTCTCTCAAAACCCCGCTTAAATACACGGTGTCCGTGTTGCTGGTGCTTTTCGGCGTTTTTCTCATGCTCGGCGGTCTGATAAATATGTTCCCCGACAACGCCCCGCCTAAAATTACTCCATCGGATATATTTCTCTTCGTTGCTTTTGGTCTTGCTCCTTGTGTATTGGGCATTGCACTATGGTTTCGCGCCACTAACGAGCGAAAAGAGCAGGCGCACGGTACGCTTGAAAATGAAATTCTCCATCTTGCCAACAGCCTTCATCATAAACTTACGGCAAGTGATGTCGCTATTAAACTTGTGCTCACGCCAAAGCAAGCCGAGGATTGCTTGGAAGAATTAGTCGTCAAGGGCTGGGCGCGTCTGGAAATCAGTGATTCCGGTGTGGCGGTATATCATTTCCATTCGCTTTTGTCGGGTGAGGAAAAGGAGTCGGCGACAGAGGTATAAAGCGCTGTTTCTCTTGTGCCGGCTGGGATGAAAATTTTACTTGGCTATATTCTTTTTCCGTAATAAGTTCGCAAGCATTTCTGTTGTGTACTTCAGAAGCAAGTAACGTGAATTCACGTAATTCGTGTGTGTTCCTTTTCACCCTTAACCGTATGTGTGTTATGCGTCAGCGATTTGTCACCATTCCCCAAATGTTTGTGCAGGTCACAAACCATTACAGTGCCTTGAATACAGCGCTTGACAGAGGCGATTCTTCTAAATTTGTCTATATGCGCAAAGTTGGAAAAGAGTATGTCGGTATGACGTACGATGAACTCCGCGAACTCACCGAAAATTTCGCCGCAGGGCTGCGAGCGCTTGGCGTGGGGCGTGGCGACAAAGTCGGTATTGTCTCAGAAAACCGTATAGAATGGGTTGTTTCGGACTTCGCAATTATCGGTATGGGCGGGATTGATGTGCCAATTTTTCCAACCATGACCTCTGCGCAAGAATCCTATATTTTCAATCACTGTGAAGCAAAAATTATCATTGTCTCGAATAAGTTTCAACTTAATAAACTGCTCAAAGTCCGCAATGAATTAACAAAACTGGAGCATATTATTGTGATGAATGACGACGTGGAGCTTGATGAGCCGAATGTTCTGAAATTTGCGGATGTTGTGCGGAATGGTGCAGCGTCAATGTCTCAAGCAGAACGCCGCACGTGGTTTGAAGCCGAATGTGCCGCTTCCAACCCCGACGACCTCGTTACGCTCATTTACACGAGCGGCACGACGGGTAATCCGAAAGGCGTGATGCTAACGAATACCAATCTCGTCAGTAACGTCGAAGGGTCGTCGGACGCGATTGACATTGGCGACAAAGATGTGCTGCTATCGTTTCTGCCGCTTTGCCATGCCTACGAGCGCACAACAGGCTATTACACGCTTTTTGCGTGCCATGCAACCGTCGCTTTTGCGGTCTCCATTGAGACTGTCGCCGAGAATATGAAAGAAGTCCGCCCAACCTACATGACCGCCGTACCGCGCCTTTTTGAGCGGATTCACGGGCGTATTGTGACAGCAATTGAAAAAGATACCCCCGCAAAACAAAAAATCTTCTACTGGGCAATCGGTGTCGGCAAAAAATATGTAGGACTGACGCTTGCAGGCAAGAAACCATCACCTGTGCTTTCGGCGCAATATGCTGCCGCAAACCGATTAGTCTTTGGTAAAATTCGTGAACGCACCGGCGGACGACTTCGCGCCTTTATCTCCGGTGGTGCTGCGCTGCCCAAAGACCTCGCCGAGTTTTTCTATGCAGCAGGCATTACGGTTCTGGAGGGATATGGTCTCACCGAATCTTCGCCTGTGCTCACGGTAACGCGGGCAGCTGCACCCGCGATTGGTACAGTCGGGAAGCCCCTTTTCAACGTGCAAATCAAAATTGCGGAAGACGGTGAGATTTTGGCTAAAGGACCCAACATCATGCGTGGCTATTTGCACGACGACGAAGCCACTAAAGCCGTTATCAACGACGAAGGCTGGCTGCATACGGGAGACATTGGCGTTATCAATCCGGCAGGGAACCTCGTCATTACTGACCGCAAGAAAAATATTTTTGTGTCGAGCGGCGGAAAAAATATTGCACCGCAGCCGATTGAAAATACGCTTACGCAGAGCCGTTTTATTGACCAAATTGTTTTGCTGGGTGACAAGCGTGAATACTGCACGGCGTTGATTGTGCCGGACTTTGAATATGTGAAAGAATACGCAACCATGAACGGTCTTGCGTACCCCGACACATATTCGCTTTTGCAAAGTGATGCGCTTTTGCAGGCTATTCAACGCGATGTGGACGCACTGCAAGCCAATTTTGCGAAGTTCGAGAAAGTGCGAAAGTTTACGCTTATGGAACGTGCCTTTACAGTCGAAGACGGAGAAATTACGCCCAAACTGAATGTTCGCCGCCACGTGGTAGAAAAGAAAT
This sequence comes from uncultured bacterium, assembly GCA_937899715.1. Classification (GTDB taxonomy): domain Bacteria; phylum Bacteroidota; class Ignavibacteria; order Kapaibacteriales; family UBA4661; genus PH2015. Next base: position 21,309 of record CALCNX010000114.1, read on the forward strand.
TTTCGGACAGAATTGAAAAAATGTACGAGGAAGTCTAAGAGCTTGTTTGAAAAGTCGGAAAGTAGGTAAAAAAAGCGGGCAAAGCCCGAA
>CALCNX010000115.1 GCA_937899715.1 uncultured bacterium
TTCGACTTTTGCTCAGGAGATTGGCGAAAAAATGACTTTCCAAACAGACTCTAAGAAACTGTCTGAAAAAAATACGTTTTAAGCCCTCTCCCAACCCTCTCCCAGAGGGAGAGGGCTTCAGAAAATAGCTTCGTTTCTTGCTCCTTCTCCCTTTGGGAGAAGGCTGGGATGAGGTGAGCACAATTTTCAGACACTTTCTAAGCATACGCTTCCACGAACATCAAAAAGCTAAAAAGCAAGAGGCTGTTTCATCGCGTGAATGGAACAGCCTCTTGCTTTTTTTTGAGAAGGAGTCGGTGATATGTGCCCCGGCTACTCTGCGTGTTTGCTTATTTCGTCAGCGAAAAGCGGAAAGGAATGCGTATGGTCTGCCCGGCAAGTTCGCTTGAGAAGCGGTGCGAGTAGATTTTTTGCGATACTTCAGCCATAAGCGGCGTAAGTGAAGGAGCCACATCGGAGGCATCAAAATTGACCATCGAAACTTCTCCGCTTTCAGTCACGTACACGATCATTTCAAATGTGCCTTCGATTTGTTTCTTCACTGCCCATTGCGGATAACCAATCTCTTTGCGGAGGGTCAGAATTTCAGAAGCAGGTGAAGATGGAGTATTTGTTGGATTTGCTGCCAAAAATACTGGAATTACAGCAAAGATTATTGCAAAAAGCAATGCGGAAGCGTGTTGTTTTTTCATGGCTAAACCTCAAGAAAGAAAAATATGATAAAAAAGTAATGTAAGAATACAGTGTGTTTTTCTCTTTAATAGGTGAACGAGAGTTTATGACAAAAGTTTCATTGATAAGACAGATTTTTTTCAGAAAGAAAGTGTAATTTTGTAGGAATGCCATTGAGCATTGATTTCATCACGTTTTGACGTTTGTTTTTTTCTTTACTATTACCATTGAAAGATTCCTCCCATGAATAAACCGACCAGCATCAACCCCAATGATTACGAAATTCTCATCCGCCGATGGGGCGAAACGGGCTATGCGTCGTACTGCCCGCAGCTTGAAGAAATGATAAAAGGCACGGCACACGTTGAAGTTGAAGAAGCCATGAAGAAGCGTGTACTGGAGTATATTGCCAGTCTCGGCTCATAATTGTCATTGAAATCTGCGCCTTAAACTTTTCCCTTCCCCACAAGCGACAAACGTAGTAAGCGACAAATGCAGTACCACTGGTTTACTTTTTTGCGGTTTGGTCATCACCATTTCTATTCACTTTTCTTGTTGCTGTGAAAAACCTCACTATGAACACGCCTGCTCTCACGATGCTTGCTTTCCCCGCGCCTCGCATATTCTTTGCGCTGTGTGCTGTGCTTGCTTTGATGAATGTATCGCCCGCTCCGGCACAGTGGGCGCTTATGCGCTCTGATGCTGACGTGGCTGTGCGCACTGGTGTTCGCCATATTTACAATTTAGAATTCGACAGCGCCAGTGCCGAGTTTCAAAAGGTGATTGTGGCGTATCCACGTCATCCGGTGGGATATTTCTTGGACGCGATGGTGGACTGGTGGGAGATTTCGACCAACACCCGCGACAAACGCATGGATGAGCGCTTTTTACGAAAGATTGACCGCGTAACGGCTATCTGCGATAGTATTTTGGACAAGAACGAAAACGATATTATTGGGCTGTTTTTCAAGGGCGGGATTATCGGCTTTCGCGGGCGCTATTACGTCTTGCGCAATGAATGGGCAACCGCCGCTTTCGATGGTAAACGCGCCTTCGACCTTGTGCAGAAATGCCAAGAAGTAGCGCCCGGCAACCGTGATGTGATGCTGGGTACGGGCATTTATCATTACTTCATGGAGTCCATTCCTGAGCGCTATCCCGCTGTCAAGCCGCTTCTGGCAATGCTTCCGCCCGGAGACAAGCGCACGGGAATAGCAGAACTCAAGCTCGCCTCACAAAGCGCTCGCTATGCAGCCACAGAAGCCAAAGTCGTGCTTTTGCAACTTCAGTACGGCATGGAAAAAAATTATGTGGAAGCGCTCGCTATCGCACAGCAACTCTGCGCCGATTATCCAAAAAATTCCATGTTCAAGGCGTATCTGGGGCGCTCTTACGTGCAGCTTGGCAACTACGACAAAATGGAAGAAACATGGCGTGAAATTTTGAATAATTGCATTGACCGCAAAATCGGCTACGATAATATCATTGCCCGCGAAGCCATGTACTACATTGGTCTGTCGCTCATGCAGCGCGGCAAGTACGATGAAGCACTTACCTATTTTTACAAATGCGACGAATTTTCTCGCAAGCTCGACGAGAAGCCATCCGGCTGGATGATAATGCTCAACTCACGCATCGGTAATATCTACGACATTCAGGGGAAGCGCGAACTTGCGCTCACGCAATACAAAAAAGTGTTAGGCTGGGAAGATTACTACGAATCACATAAATACGCCAAGCAGTTTTTGGAGCGTCCCTACGGGAAATAGGCATCGCTTTTTTTATATTGCCCAGCAGTGAACAGACCAGTTGATTTAACAAGCCCTTGACAAATGTTGTTTGCCAAAAGCATATTTTTGCACGGCAAACCCTGTTCCTTCCTCCATACCAAACGTTTATGAAGCGCTTCATTTTATCTTCGATCATTCTGAAAACCAGAGTTTACCTCTTTTCTCTACTGTCAGTGGCTTTCTGTTTTGCGGGATTATTTAGCGTCACCGGTTGCGGCGAAGAAGCAATGGCAAGCCTTTGGCGTGCAAAAGAGTTGACCATTGACGGCAACATTTCTGACTGGGATGGACAGCTCATGTATTTAGAAGAAAAACAATGTTCTATTGGCGTCCAAAACGACAGCACGACGCTATATCTGTGCCTCACAACGGGCGACCGCTCTCAAAAAATGAAAATTAACGGTGCTGGCTTTACCGTCTGGTTCGATCCCGCAGGTGGTGGTGAGAAAATCTATGGTGTGCATTATCCTCTGGGATTTGCGTCCCTACGTGGTGGGGAAAGCGGGCAAGACATTGGCGACGTGCGCCCTTTGGCGCAGCAAATGTACGGTATGATGGAACTCATCGGTCCCGGTACTCAGGCAGTGAATCGCACAACACCCTATCTTGCTTTCACACAAAAAAATGTTCGTGTTGCTCTCCGCGACACACTGGACGTGCTGACCATTGAGTGCAGCATACCCCTGAAGGGTGATGGTTTCTCGCTGGGAGCAGCGTTCAATACCCCACTCAGTGTACGCTTAGAGACAGGCGAAATGAAAGCATCCGGTGGGCAAAATGCTATGCAGGGCGGCGCATCGAATGGTGGTATGGGCGGCGGCAGAATGGGTGGCGGTGGCGGCAGAATGGGCGGCGGTGGCGGCAGAATGGGTGGCGGTGGGGGATACCCCGGCGGCGGTAATATGGGTGGCGGGGGCGTGGTTCGTCAGCCATTGCAAATTACTGCTCGCGTGAAACTCACACCAAGCCCAAGTAAGTAAAAAAAAGAGTGATAACCTCACCAGATTGCAAATTATTTTCCAGAACAGCGCCATAGACCTTGTAACTATTCCCTGTCTCGTCTGTTATTCAGCTTAGGTCAAGCACTTTTGTTTAATTACTACGACGCAGAACCTCTCTTGCTGCTCTTGTCCACCGTCACCACCATTTTTTACTCATGCTATTTGTAGCAGGGGAGCAATTCTTATGAATTTCCAGAGAGTATTTTTTCTTGTTATCGCCTTTGCGGTCCTTCTTGCCGGAAGTACTAGTATATTCTATGGATGCAAAAACTTCTCAGGACCAACCGAAACTACCACTACGACGAACACAACCACCACTACGCCCGTCGTTACCCAACCCGTGACGACTTCAAGCGTTATCTGTTTTTCCAGCCAAGTGCTGCCGCTGTTGCAATCAAACTGTGGGATGAGCGGCTGCCACGATGCGTTGTCTCGCCGTGATGGTTATGATTTCTCAACCTATCAGACCAGTGTTAGCAGGGGAGTCGTTGCCGGAAACGCTGACCGCAGCGCGATTTACACCGTCACGGCTTCCACAAGCAGAGAGCGTATGCCGCCTTCACCATACAATGCTCTGACGGATGCTCAACGGGCAATTTTGCGCCAATGGATTACCGAAGGCGCAAAAAATACGAACTGCTCCCCAACGGCTTGTGATACGAGTTCCGTCACCTATTCGCGCACCATTGTGCCGATTCTTCAGACGTATTGCGTCGGATGCCATTCCACAGCCTCGCCGGGCGGAGGCATCAATTTATCAACCTACGTAGGCATAAAAACTGTCGCCACGAATGGCAAACTATTAGGGTCAATAGCCCGTCAATCAGGATTTATCGCCATGCCGCCGGCGGGGTCGTTAGGCACGTGCGAAACGAATCAATTTCGGATTTGGATTCGTAACGGCGCACTGAACAATTAAGCGGGTTTGCAGCTTTTATCTCATTCCCCAGTAAACGCTAGGTTTCGTCGGATATTCACCACACTGTTTGATTGTATGAACTACTCTTCATTGCAAAAAGTGGCAGCGCCCGTTGTTGCCGCACTGTTTCTCACATTCTTTTCACCCAACCTTCGTGCGATTCCTCAGTTTAGTCTTATCACGGGAAATCGCTGTACGAATTGTCATTTTACGGCTCAAGGCGGAGGCGGTCGCAACGAACTTGGGTGGTACTCCGGCAAAGACATGAGGCTGCTGAGGGCACAAACTATCGGCTTGCCCGCGTTGGACGAGTTGGAGACCAACACTCTCGCCGATGGAAAATTGACTCTTGGCGGCGAAGTTCGCCTGCAAGCCGTTCGCTCGCCGCGTGCCGCCGATGCGCCGCGCGTCATTATTCCCATGCAGATAGCGCTTCATGCCGCTTACCAATTTGACCCAACGTTCAAAATAGAGGCTATGCTTGATGTGGCAGCGCTGTATAGCGTGGTGAAGAGCGGCACAACGCCATATCAAGGGCAACAAATCTGGATGGCATCGGCAATCATTCAACCGTGGAAAGAACTGCCCTCGCTACGAGTCGGTCATTTTCAACCGTCGGTGGGTATGCGGTACGACGACCACACACTGCTTGTGCGGCAAATCCCCGGTGCAAACGGTACGGCGCTTATTCCGCCGAACTACGCTGAGTATGGCGCGGAACTGACCTACGACCGTCCGCAATGGCTCACGCTTTCGGCAGGTGTTTTTCTCCCCAAAGAACTTGCTTCGATGACGACTATTGCGTCTAACGGCGAACTTACGTCGCTTCTGAAAGTGGTCTCAAGTTCGTCTGGGCTTCCTGAACTTTTGCGCTCGCCCACACTGACGGCACGAGCGGTCTTCTCGCCTCGCACGGACGACCACCGCGTGAATACTTATTTTGGCGCATCGGTGTTGAACAATGACGTTTTTACGCTGGTGAACGCCTTCGCGGGTATCGGCTGGACGGACAAATTATCGCTTATGGCAGAATATGCCCGCTCAGGAGTCGAAAACGGTCGGCAAACCCAAGCCGTATCGGTAGAACTCATGGGGCAAGCATTTGTTTGGTTGCTGCCGTTTGTGCGGTACGAATATGGCACGACCCGCATCAATCCTCAAAGTTCACCCGATGCAATATTTACCTCGCAGATTGTTCTGGGCGGACAAATCTTCCCATTGCCATTCTTGGAATTTCGCCCTGAATACCGCATCACGACGACCGAAGTCTTTGCCTCGCAGCGCTGGACAGTGCAAATGCACGTCTTTTTCTAATAGCTGTTTTTCAATTATTGCAGACAAATAACACTTTCTAATAATTTTCATAAAAACCCTATGAAAACCACTCCATTCAACACACTGCTCTTGCTTGCCGCGCTGTGTCTCGTTTCTGCATTGCCAGCAAACGCACAGCAAAGCGACGCACGGACAATGAACGTCGTCAGCAAGCCCGAAGCCTCACGAATACTCTTTCAGTTGGATGCGCCCGTCGAGACAATCAAAGGCACGGCAACGGAAATGAAAGGCGCAATCACCTTTGACCCGCAGAATCTGGAAGCCACAAAAGGCGAAATTCTCGTGGCATCAAGCAGCCTGAACACAGGATTAACCCTACGCGATAACCATTTGATTGACAAAGACTGGCTGGACGTGGCGACCTATCCGACCATTTCTTGCAAAATTGATAAGTTGATAGACGTTCTGGTGAAAAGCCGAGACGCGCAAACGGGGAATGTTCACGCCGAAGCAAAAGCCGTCGGTACGTTCACATTACATGGCACCTCAAAGCCGCTCACGGCTTCACTTTCCTTGACGTTCAATAAGCAAACGGGACAACTTGTGGTCAATACTCAATTTGAGTTGCCGTGGAAAGATTACGGTATTAAGGGGAAGCGCACAATGGGCATGACCGTTGGCGATGTGGTCAAAATTGATGTACTCATCACTGGCAAATCGTAAGGTTTCTTGCTGCTTACGGGCTTTCTATCTCTTTTCAATTCTCTATACTGGTTGAGTTCAAACTACAAACGTTTCACCACTTTATGTAAGGATGGTCAATATGCCTTCTCCTTCGCAAGAAACACCTCTCGAAAAAACCTGTAATGCCTCACGCCGAGACTTTCTCAGAAAAACAACGGTTCTCACCTTGAGCACAAGCGCACTTTCGGCACTGCTAGCGGCGTGTGAAGGTACAGTCATTTCAAGTACAGGGCAGCAGACCACACTGGATGTATCGAAGGAAACAGCGCTCCAAAGCGTCGGTTCGGTAGTATCGAAAACTTTTGGGCAAAATAATAGTGGTCGGGCGGTGCTGATTGTCCGCACCTCTACAACCAGTTTTATGGCATTTTCTTCCGTCTGCACCCACGAGGGCTGCGACGTGATTCCACCGTCGTCCGCAGGTGGCAATCTCTCCTGCCCTTGTCACGGCGCGGTGTTTTCCGCCAAAGACGGCAGCGTCCTCGCCGGACCCGCACAGACGGCACTCTCCCGCTTCCAGACAAGTTTTAATACCTCGTCGAATATCCTGACGATAACCTTTTGAATCGAATACCTGCAAGCCCGTATTGAAGCCTGACCGCGATAGTTAGGCTTTTGGGTAATAGTCAAGTAATATATGATAGATTGTACGAAACAATGAACATTTCCGTTACAATCTGATGCCAAATATCGGACTTTGAAAACGAAAGCGTTTCACGGACATACCGGGCAAGTCGTTGGCGTAACGTGTTGTTCCATCGCTCCATATGAGCGGTTTGTCTCGTCTCTTTACCAGCCAATTGATGCGTTTCTTCATCAAATACTTTTTCATTTGCTTCCCAGAAATCACTGTAGGCGTGGCATTGGCGGTAGGATGCGGGGATCAACTTCTATAACTTGCCACAGGTTGCGGCACTTCGGTTACCGATAACGGCAGCAACAATCTGTCGTGTTCTGTGGCATAACGCCGTCCAAAGCCATCGTTTATTGCTTCGACGATGCACAAACGACCAGACTTCATACAGCTCTAGAACATCCCCTGGCTCTGCTCGGAGCAGCGTTTCCGCTATGCTGGGTGAACGAGCGACTTTTTTTCTACCACATTTACCACAGCTATAGGTATGGATTTCGGTGAGCATTTGTGTTGGTGATTTGATTCATCTATACGACGTAGTTTATGCAAAATTACATGAAAACCATGTGTTTTTTATACCACTACCAGCTATTTTAACTTTACCGCACAATAATAATCTTCCTTGCCGCCAGCTCCCGCCCGTTGCGGAGTTGGATGAAATATATCCCCGACGGTAAGCGGCTGACATCCAATACTCGTGTGTTCAAGCCACTCACCGACATAAATTTCTGCTCTCCAAATATCATCGGGTCGGGGCGTACACCTAGCGCATTGATGAGATTCAGCGTGTATTCCTCTGCATCATGCGAGGTAAATTCCAACGTCAGTTCCGTCGAAGCCGGATTCGGTCGTGCGTCCACAATCCTGAGCGTTCCCAAGGTCGAAATCACCAAACGCAGTCCACCCGCCCGTGAAATACCGACCAAACGAAATGTTGCCGTGCTGGCGTTGATGGTCATCTTGGGTACGCGCGTTTCGGGTGTTTTTTGAAGTTTAAGAGCCGTAGCGGTGTCGTTTCCTAATGCCGCACGGAAGCGTAAGGTGTCAAGCGGCACGGTGGGGTCATCGCTTTTAACCTTGAAGGAAACAGGAATAAAGCGTTCACCAAGCCGCACATCCCCAAATGGGAGGGGTGGAAGCGGTTGCAGAAGTGAGACATTGTAACGAATGGTGTCGGAGATGACGGTTCCCACGGGAACGCGAGCACGATTGCGGAGGAAGACCTTCGTGCTTGCGGTGTCGCCGGGGGCGGCATAGAAATTTTCAAAAACTAAGTCGGCAATTCGAGGTGGCAGTGTAGAGGCGCTAAGAGGCAATATTTGTGAAATAGAGCAGCTTGTTACGCCGGGAATACTAAGATTAAACTGCAATGAGTCCGGGAAAGTTCGCCCGGCGATGGAGCTGGTAAATATTACCTGTACACTGTCTTTTGAATATGGAGCAATCGTTGCCGGAGCTTGGAGCCTAAATTGTGCCAAGCCACTTTGAGCCTGACGGGGAAGTATGAGCGGAATACTACTACGATTGTAAATCTGTACAAATGCAGTGGTCGTGGCATCTGCTTCTAGCGGTGGAAAGGTAAGAGATGAAGGACTAATTTCTATCCCTAGAACGTCATGTTTGATAATGCTGAGTAGCACACGAAAAGTTGCGACTGTGCCGCCTCGGTCAGTAATAATGAGATATAAAGACGGAAGCGTCCCAGTACGAACAAGAGTATCAATTCGTACTTTCACCTTTGTCGTTGTGCCTGCTACTAATTGCCCCAGAGAGTCGGGCAGGCTTGCAAACGATGAGAGTGGTTCAAGGGAATACCTGACATTCGCTGATGCATTGCCGATATTACTCACAGGGACTTCCAATGTTGCGGAGCTTGCGCACGTCGGCAATACTGCGGGAGATACTGCAAAAAATACCGGTTTCGATTCCACTGTTGCCGAAAGCACGATGTTTTCCATCGGACAGCTATTGGGAATGAGGATTGTGTCTTGGTAGGTAATGCCGGGCAGACCACCCAGAAACGTTGCTTGCAAGGAAGCAGTAGCATTGGACGCAAGAACTCCCGTTGCGGTAGTTTGTGCTGTTATACGAAAGTATTGCCTTTGCGAAAGAAACGATGAGGTAGGATACCACTGCAACTCACCATTCCCCTTGTTAGTGACGGTAATACTTGCTTTTGCAGTCATTCCTGAATCTGTCTTTGGCAGGACAACGAATGAAGATGGCGAAATACTGAGCAAAGGTCGTTCCAATCGCCCGTACAAAGGAATGCGAACAATGCCTCGAATGGAGTTGGAGGATATGACAACGGTAGCGAATGTCGCGCCGAATGCTTGCTGGGGCGTGAAACGCAGGCGGAGATTACCGGTATCTTTAGCATTAACTCTCTGCGGCTGACTTAAAATCTCAAAGTCACGGCTGGGAAGGTCGTCCAGCTTTACAATACGAATACTATCAAGAACCAGCGTTTGTGTGCCGATATTGGGAAGTGGGATGTTAATTATCCGAATACTGCAATCGTTCGCACCCTGCACCACAGGCGGTGTAGCGATAGCGTTACCCAAACGTGGTGCATCTACGATGCCCGTGCCGAAAAGCGGTACAGTAAGCGGCGAACCCGGTTGGTTGAAGGTGAACAGAAGTGGTGCCCCAAAGCGTCCAATATCCGATGGCGTAAAGCGAAGATTTACCGTGATAGAAGCACCCGGCGGAAGAGTAATTACGCCATTATTGACATTAGCACTTACACCAAGAATTCTAAAAGTCGAATCCGGAAAATTGCTCATATCTTGGATAATCGGGTAATCAATGCGGACAGGAATGGTGCTAACGTTCCGTACCACTGCTTGCAGAGTATCATAGTTCATTTTGATGAGGCGTTCTTGCCAGTCTATACGTGAAGTCGTTACTTGGAGAGGTGGTGGCACTCCCACGCCCGAAATCTTTGCGCCCAGCGTGTCGCCGGCAGCGGTTTGATAGAACACGCTATCGGTTTGTGTGCCTTCCGTCTGTGGCGAAAAACGGAATTCTATCTTGTACAGCCCTAGTGAGGGCGGCACCGTGGCACTTACAGTGAAGGGTGCATCGCCGGAGACAATCGAAAAAGGGCTTTTCGGGTTTTTGAACCAAATACGTTTTATGTCGGCAGGGTATGGATCCTGATTAGTAAGCGCAGAGTGCGTTGTATCTTTTTTTGTGCCAATAACAGCTTGTCCCATGTTGATATCCTTTGCTGCCAGACGCGGGCGGACAATGCGCCAGAGATCATTGGAGACATCTTCTTGAAGGGGAAATTTTTCGAGAATGTACCAGACAATAACTTTCCCGTTTTCTCCGGCAGTCACAACGCGGCTTGTCGAGGGATCGAAAAATGCGGTATTCACTAAAAGTCCTCCCGTGGTATTCGTTTCGTGGCGTAAAGTTACCACTAATTGCCCGGTTGCCACTTCCCATAGTTGCGCCGTACCATTTGCCATCGCAGTAATCAGGAACGTTCCTGTGCGGTCAAATGAAGCCATACCAATAGTGCCGACATTCATGGCAGGAAGAGGAGCAAGCGAAGGATCTTCTTGTAAAGCCTCACCATTATTGGTTGTGACGACTCGCAGAAAACGGACTTTATTATCTGAACAAGTTGCTGCAATCAGTAACTGTCCTCCGGGCTGTGCGACATCAACATAGGTAATATATCCAGAGGTCGGTGTCCAAATGAGAGGCGGTGCAAATGGAGTGGTGGTAACGTTCCTCCACAGCCGCACACCGCCGGAGGATGCGACAATACCCCTGCCATCTGGTGTGTAGAGTACATTTTCTGCTCCTGCCGCACTTAAAAGGAAGTTGACAACATTGCTCCCCGATGGAGTGATATTGATTCGATATATGTAGATGCCAGCACCATTCGCACCGGAATTACTGATAACAACTTCCAATGGATTTGTCGGATTAAAGCGAATACTGTTGGGGTTTGCTCTCTCGGCAGTAAAAAAGCCAAGTCGGAGATTTTGATCGGGAGAATTAAATTCTACATTGATGCCGGAATTATTGGCAATAGTGAAAGCAAAGCCTCCTTGATTATTCATAGCAATATCATTTAATTGGAGACTGAGACTGTTGTTGCGGTCATTAGATATTTGTTTGAGCGTACTATCCCAAACTGTCACCAGCCTGTCAAAACCCGCAACTATAGATGTACCGTTGCTGCCACCAAACTGCGCCGAACGCGCATTTGCGGTGCTTCGCGCCAGAACCACAGAACTATCATTGGAGAAGCGTCCTGTATTGGAGCTTTTCTGTCGTACTCGCATTAGGCATATATCGCTGGGAGTATTGGGAACAGACCAAGCGTGGACATAATCGGTAGCATTAGAATCAATATTCCGCCACGTTTTGCCAGCATCAATACTATAATCCAGTATCACAGGCTCTGTGGGGGGCACACCGCGCCATGCTATGCTGGCTACCGTTCCCACTAAAAATACCTCTCCGCCATTAGGACGAATAAGTTCCAGCGTCGGTACACGCGGGTGAGCGCCGGGAAAGCCTGCCGTTACATACCATTGGAGAGAACACGTTTTACCATTGCCATCATCCGTTTCAGCAATAATTGTTGCAAACTTATAGCTGCTATCTTGTGCTAGATAGGAAATCTCGACCTCAGCACGTGTACTACCGATGGTAAGTGTCAGTGGTGTTGGTGTCAGTACACGAATAGCAAAATCGCTTGACGAGAAGCGCCGTATGGTCAGATTTTGTGCGCCTGCGTTCAACTGAAGCGCGACTGTTTTTTTGACGGTTGTGCCGACTTGTACTGCGCCTAATGTGAGCGTTGAAGGAATAATTTGCACTTGATTCGCAAATGACGTTGGCGTTACATAGCTCAAACCAGAGCTCACACCGGGTAAAGAATTCGCCGTCAAAACGAGATTGCGTGATTGTTTACTACAAGGGATGTCTGATGTCCATTCAATAGCGCATGGGGTATTGAGCCTGATACGGTTTGCCAGTTCGCGGTAGATTTGTTCAATTTCGGCTTTTGATTGAAGATTGGAAAATGACCGTCCGCCTGTGGAACGAGCAATAGAGTCAAGTAATGGCGGAGTCACCAATCCAACAGTGATACAATAGACAACAGTGCCAATTTGTTTCGCCTGCTCAACCACTTGGTTCACGATAACAGGCGAGGCTCCATCGGTCAGAAAAATCACCGCTCGGTTGGCGTTCTTTGCCGTTGCCAGTAGCGATAAGGCTCCACCGGGATTACCAACAAAACCTTGCTGGTAATCTGTGCCTCTTCCCGTTTTTAGACCGTTCAGTGCTCGCTTTAGTGCATTTTTATTGGCTGTAAAATCTTGAATCGGGTAACTAAAATCATCGAAAGCAGCAATCGCACATTCTGAGCCGTCGTTAGCCAGCGCATCTACAAAAGCTGTTGCGGCGCTGCGGGCTGCTTCAAGGCGGGTCGTTCCGCCGTTTAAGAAATCTCCCATTGAACCTGATATGTCAATAGTCAGCACAGCAGAAACGGGCAGCATCTGCTGTATTGGGCAAGCGTAACTTGTAATGGTACGCGGCACTCCATCTTCGGTTAAACGAAAATTTGCTTGAGAGGTGATTTGCTGACCCTGCCCGTCGAAGGCATAGACATTTGCCCGCAGACGAGGGAAATTAGTGCTGTCAAGATTGAAAAGAGAGAGAGATTGTGCCGTAAGAGAGGTCTGCGAACCTGACGACAGTACAATTAACAGCGAAGCGAAAACGAAGTACAAACCAACGCAAGGGCAAGTGCTCAAGCGACGGCAAACCAAAGGAGTAGCAAAAAAACACATAATTATTCACGAGACAGCGCACGGCATGAGATAAAAGCCACACGTCTAAGCGACACGCCGACCCTCCAGTCAGCATTTGTGGCTCAAGTGATGTTGTTCTCGAAAAACCATACACTTGTTGCACGAATTGCCTGCATAAAACAATTTCATACAGTGCAAATATACATCGGAACGGAAAAGTTCCATAGAAAGATTATCTCTCCGGCAAAATGTGGAGCAATTGAATGATTTCGAGCACCAATAGACAAAAAATTGTCCAAAAGAATTACCGCACAATAATAATCTTCCTTGCCGCCAATTCCCGCCCATTGCGGAGTTGGATGAAGTATATTCCCGACGGCAAGCGGCTCACATCCAATACTCGTGTGTTCAAACCACTCACCGACGTAAATTTCTGCTCTCCAAATATCATCGGGTCGGGGCGCACACCTAGCGCATTGATGAGATTCAGCGTGTACTCCTCCGCGTCATGCGATGTAAATTCCAACGTCAGTTCCGTCGAAGCAGGATTCGGTCGTGCGTCCACAATCCTGAGTGTTCCCAAGGTCGAAATCACTAAGCGCAGTCCGCCTGCCCGCGAAATACCGACCAAACGAAATGTTGCCGTGCTGGCGTTGATGGTCATCTTGGGTACGCGCGTTTCGGGTGTTTTTTGAAGTTTAAGAGCGGTAGCGGTGTCGTTTCCTAGTGCCGCACGGAAGCGTAAGGTCGCAAGCGGCACAGTGGGGTCATCACTTTTAACCTCGAAGGAAACAGGTATCTTTCGCTCACCGAGCAACACTTCTCCAAATGGTAGAGGTGGAAGCGGTTGGAGGAGAGAAACATTGTAGCGAATGGTGTCGGAGATGACGGTTCCCACGGGGACGCGAGCGCGATTGCGGAGGAATACTTTGGTGCTTGCGGTATCGCCCGGAGCGGCGTAGAAATTTTCAAAGACTAAGTCGGCAACGCTTGGCGGGAGCGTAGAGGCGCTGACTCGTAAGGTTTGAGAAGAAATAGCACACCCCATACCATTCACGGCAATCGGTGTAAAAATGATACTATCTTGAAATGCCAACCCAGCAGCAGCGCCATTAAACCTAACCGTTGCCACGATGCTGTCATAAGGACGGACAACAGTTTGTGCTTGCCAGCTAAATTGCACCGTTCCTGCCAGAAAGCGCTGCGGTAAAGCCAGTGCTTGATTGCTGCCGTTGTAAATAGTGACAGTCTCCTGTGTGGTGATATTTGCATCAAGCGTCGGGAATACAATACTGTTTTTTGAAAGCCTCAGTCCAACGTCCTGTTTAATCACGGTCATCGGTACTGTATCCCTCTGGATGGCTTCTACGGCTGTCATAGTAGAGGTTGTTGATTCGATCAGCACCGAAAAGCGCGTTGTATCGGCACGACTGAGCGGGCTTACTTGAACTTGTAGTGTAAAAGTACCATTTGTGGGAATCGTTTTAACAGAATCGCTTAACTGCACATTCGGTAAACGTGGCAGGGGAATAAACTTCACATTTTTTGCTTCTGATGTTCCGATATTCCGAACCGAAATACTCATTGTTGCCGATGACTCGCAAGTGGTTAAGGGCTGAGGGACGGTTATTTGTAGACGTGGCGAAGATTTGACGGTTGCCGACCATTGCGTCACCAGAGTAGAAAAACATTTTGCTGGCTCTTCTAATGAGATAGAACCTGTGTATGTTTTGCCGACCGTACCGCCTAAGAACGTAAGTGTGAGGTTACCTACGGCATTAGGTAGAAGCTCTGTTGAGAAGGGCGAAGCAACAACACGTATCCGCGGAATTCCATCTTGGTCGGTAAATGTAACTGGTGTACTATTCCATGGGGCACTAACATTCCCCTTGTTCTCCACTCTAATAGTTATTGAGTTGGAAGATTGTTGCTCATTGACGGCAGAAAAGACAACGGAACGAGTCGAAAAGACCAATAAAGGCTGTTCCAAGCGCCCCTGCAAGGGAACACGTGCAACACCGCTAATGGAATTGGAGTAAATAACAAGTGTAGCAAAGGTTGTACCAACTGCTTGCGGTGTGAAGCGGATTCTAGCACTTTGACTGCCCTGATCATTCACCTGAATAGTCAATGGCGTTTGCGTGAGTACTTGAAAATCACGACTTGGTGTGCCATCCACACCGACGACCCGCATACTGTCTATGACAAGTGCCTGTGTGCCTGTGTTGGGCAGAGGAATGTCCTCTGGTTGTGGCTGAGTGCAGAGCGTTTGCACAAATGGCGTTGCAGTGAGAGTGTTGCTGAGACGAGGACCGTCTTGTACGCCTGTGCCTAAGAGCTGTACCGTTGGTGGTTCGCCAGGTTGATCGGTGGTAAATTTCAGAGGTACTCCAATGAGACCAATATAGGGCGGCGTGAAACGAAGATTAATGATAATCGAATCACCAGCAGCAAGCGTGATAATTCCACCGCTCAAGGTGCTGCGTGGACTCAGAATCACGCCATTAACTCTAAAGGGCGGAGTAAATGTACCGCTCACATTAGGCGCATTCGGTACATTCAGATTTACAGGAATTGGGCTGATATTGCGTATGACCGCTTGTACAGTATCGTATCCGATGTTGAGAAAGCGCTCACGCCAATCTATGGGCTGCGGAACAACCTGTATGCGTTGTAAGACACCCTCGCCCGAAATCCTTGCCCTGAGCGTATCGCCCGCAATGGTTTGAAAAAAAACGCTGTCTGTGTTATCGGGTATAGTGGGTATTTTGCCTTCCACAAGCGGATGGAAGCGAAATTCGATATTGTAGAGTCCCAATCGTGGCGGTGTAGCTGCGTTCACGGTAAAGGGCGCACTGCCTGAAACAATGGAAAAAGGGCTGTTCGTTTTTTTGAACCACACTTTTGTAATCGGTACAGAATACAAATCGGGATTCGTCAGGACAAGATGCGTGGTGTCTTTGTCAGTGCCGACGATTGCTTTTCCTACGTCTATATCATTTGCCACCAAGTGCGGGCGAACAATACGCCAGAGGTTATCGGAACGGTCTTCTTGGAGGGGAAGTTTTTCAAGGAGATACCAGACAATAACTTTTCCGTTTTCTCCTGCCGTAACAGCGCGGCTGGTTGATAGGTCGAAGAAAGCAGTATTGACTACGCGACTAAAAATACCTGTCGTATTAGTCTCATGTTGTAATGCTGTTATCAACTGTCCGCTTGCAACGCTCCATATTTGGGCACTACCGTTTTCCATTGCAGTGATAAGAAATGCTCCCGTGCGGTCAAAGGAAGCCATACGGATAGCACCTGCATTGAATGATGGTAAGGGAGTAAGCGCAGGGTCTTCTTGAAGTACTAGGGCGCTACCAGTATTTACAACACGCAAAAAGCGTATTTTGCCATCTGAGCAAGTGGCTGCTATAAGTAAAGCTCCGTTTTGCTGAACGGCTTCCACATAAATCACATTGATACCTATCTGAGGAGACCAAATGAGTGGGTGGGCGATAAAGGGACGAGTTGAAATATCCCATAACCGTACACCGCCGTCTGAGCCAGCGTTACCTGCTGCGGCTGCAATGATACCACTACCGTCTGGGGTATAAATGACATTACGAATACTACCTCTACTACGAGGCAGTAATGTAGATGTTACGCGTGTGACAGATGCGTTTATAGTATAGATATTAATGTCTGACTGCTCGGTGTCGGCATTGCTAATAACAAGCTCGCGCGGATTGGCTGGGTTAAAACGAATACTATTTGGACTAGCTCTGCCCCCTGTGGGGAATGGCAATGTTACGTTTTGATTAAATGTAGGGGAACTGAATCTAGCATTTGAACCACTATTAAGTGCTAGGGTAAGAGCAACATCCCCAATATTATTCATCGTAATGTCCGTAATCAATGCAGGTAACGTATTCACCGCATCTTCAGAGATTTGCTGTCCGGTAGTATCCCAAGCTCTTACTATTTGACCAAGACAAGCAACAATATATTTACTATTACTACCCCCAAACTGAGCCGCACGTGCGTTGGAAGAACTCGCTGTGACGACAAGAGAGCTATCATTAGAGAACAGCGATACGCTAGAATTCTTCTGCCGTACACGCATCAAGCAATCATCGCTAGGGGTATTCGGAACTAGCCACGGACGCACATTTCCTGTGGCATTAGAATCAATATTACGCCACGTTTTTCCAGCATCAATACTGACATCTAAAATCACAGGCTCAGTGGGCGGAACACCGCGCCACGCTATGCTGGCGACCGTTCCTACCAAAAAAACTTCTCCGCCGTTCGGGCGAATAAGTTCTAGTGTTGGAACCTTTGGACGTGCGCCAGGGAAGCCTGCCGTAACATACCAATCAAACGTACAGATGCCACCGTTTCCATTATCCGTTTCTGCTGTAAGCGTCGCAAATTTGTAGCCGCTGTCAATCGGACTATAAGCCACTTCTACATCAATTCGTGATGCGCCGGCAACGAGCGAAAGTGGTGTTTTCGTTGTAACAATCAGTGTATTGGGATCGCTCGAAATAAAACGTCTAATGGTAAGATTTTGCGCACCCGCATTCAATTGTAGTCCAACTGTTTGTTTGGCTGTCGTTCTCACTTCTACTGATCCCATAGACAGCACTGGCGGGATAACTCTTATTTGTCCAGCTAAAGACTGCGGCGGAATATAACTCAAACTCGCACTCACGCCCAATGCCGGAGCCGTCAAGACCACCGACCGTGCCTCACTTCGGCAGGGTAAATCAGTTGTCCATTCCACAACGCAGGGTGTGTTGAGCCGGATGCGGTTTGCCAGTTCGCGGTAGATTTGAATGGCTTCATCTTTTGATTGAACATTAGAAAACGCCTCGCCACCCGTCGCGCGAGCAATCGTATCTAAGACCGACGGCACGGGAAAGCCAATGGTAATACAATACACCGTAGCGCCCACCTGCTTTGCTTGCTGAATCACTTGGTTGTAGTTGGCAGTCGAAAGTCCGTCGGTGAGAAAAATGACCGCACGATTAGAGTTTTTTGCCCTTTCCAGCATCGTGAGAGCACCACCGGGATTACCCAAAAATGCCAACTGATAATTTGTGCCGTTGAGCGGCGACAGCCCTCCAATAACCTGCTTCAAACGAGTTTTATCGGTAGTGAAATCTTGAAAAGGGTAGCTGTTCGTTTCAAAAGCCACAATCCCGCACTCCGAGCCGTCGGTGGCAAGGGCATCCACAAAAGCAGAGGCAGCTTCTTGTGCAATTTTAAGGCGCGTCGTGCCATTAAAAGAAACGCCCATTGAGCCGGAAATATCTACGGTCAAAACGGCAGAGACGGGTTTTGCTTGCTGCATGGGGCAGACGTAATCTGCAACGGTGCGCTGCACGCCATCTTCAGCAATACGGAAATCAACTTTTGAAGTAATTTGCTGACCTCGTGCGTCGAAGGCACGGACACTTGCCCGCATTCGGGGGAAATTCTGAGCATTAAAGGCTGTGCTGGCGCTATCAAAAAAGAATGAGAGCGATTGTGCGGAGAGAAGAGAAAAAGAACCGACAAAAAATGCCATTAAAAGGAAGTAGCGACCAAGAAGAGCACAAGCGCCAGAGCGTGTGCGTAAGGAAGGTGTGGCAATAAAGCGCATAATAACAACCAAGCGGGCGCAAAGCGTGAAACAAGGTGTCGTAACGTCCGCAGGAACGCGAAACAAGGGGGACAAAGCCAACCCTCCAGTCGGCTATTGTTACGACATCACAAGCACTGCCTTTGTGAGTGGCAAACACTTGTTGTACGGATTGCCTGCATAACAACCGTACACTTACAAATATACATTGGAACGGAAAAGTTACACAATAAGTTTATTGGGCAAAGGTCATTGAGCAAATAATTTCGTTACGCCCGCTCCGTGCGCCACCAATGCGCCGACCACCCCAGTGCAAGAAATCCCAGCGCTGCCACCGCATATCCGACTTGCACCATCGGCACTGCCGAGCCGAACCATCCCGCAAAATCAAGTGCCGGCTCGTGACCATTAGAATTGAGCGCCACATAGAACAAAATGAGCGAGCCCACAATCAATGTTTTCGCCGTGCCAGTGGCTATGCCCAATCCAACGGCACACGCGCTCAAGAACAACATCCCAACCAGAAGCGAAACCGCAACGCCGGGCACAGCAAACGCCAAGCGCACAAGCGGAATAAACGCAAACGTCAAGCCCAGTATCCATGAGGCGAGTAGCTTGATTAAAATAAAATTTTCTTTCATCATGGGAACGCTTAGGAGCAATGCCGAACTTCCACGCTGGCGCTCACGAATGCCAATATCTGCCGAGAAAAAGACCAATGCCAAACACGCCAGAGGCGCAATCGGTAATTGTACTTTCGGTATCGGCGCAATCAAACCCGCGACGTTCAGCCCCACGAGTACAAGCAGTGCAGTGGGATGCAGCGTAAAGACAAGTAGAATCTCCGCCGCTACAATGCGCACAAAACCTTGTTGGCTGAGGAGAGTTTGTATCATCCCCCAGAAAGTAGTGGTCAAGCGCGAAAGCGGCTTCAGGATAGCGCCGAGAGACGCAACGATATTGCGCTTTGAGCGTCTGGCAGATGCACGAAGGCGCGTGGGGTCGAATCGGTGGAAGGCAGCAAGAGCGATTGCTAGAAGCGGTATGAAACCAAGAGTTGTAAGTGCTTTGGCAATCACCCATGCTGTCGGAAGTTCGACCTCGCGGATGACAACCACCGGCAGCGCGGGGTTGAAGGTAGAAGCTCCAACAGAAAGCCCTTTCGATGAATCCGCACCGATTTGCTGGTTGATAGCGGACATACCCGTTCCCAAGCCAAGAACATCAATGTAGGCAACGAAAGGAACATTGCTGAGGGTCGGCGCAACGCCCGCTTGTTGCTGGGCAAGATTGGCTTTTTCTAGCTGTTCAACCGGTGCAATCCCCAGCACTATCCAAACCAAAAAATATACAAAATCTCCAATACGGCTTGAAAGGATAGGAAGCGTCTCAAAGACCAGCGATATAACAGAGACAAAGAAAATTCCCTGCGGACAAAGCAGCGCGTAGGTTCTCAGAAATACCAGAGGTTCGAGCGCGGCTTCACCCCGAACAATTACCATGAGCATCATCACAAGCATATAAGCAAGAGTGAGTGCCGTCAAGAAGGCAACATTTCCCAAAAACTTTCCGGCAATATATTCCCAAGAGCGCATTGCTGTTGCAGCGAGTGTATTCCCTACGCCGGAGACCACATCGCGCTTCACCGAATTGCTAATCATATAATAACTAAGCAAGCCGATGCCCAATATCGAAAAATTGACCGCCGTGGCAAAAGCAATGGCGGGTGAGTTGTAGAGCGTACGCGCCTCTCCGATACTCATAAGCGTCCAGTTTGCTGAGGGATCGGGTATGCTGACGAACGCCAGCGCGCACATCGCCAGAAACAAAACAAGGGTGGATGTTCGGCGAAAGCGGAGAATAAAATCCGTTGCCACGATAGCACGAATGCGCCGGAGAGCATTGTTCATAGCGCACCCGCCTTATCGCTTTTGCCAGTCGTAGCTTCTGTTCCCGTCTCTGCTCCTGCTTTTTGGAGCGTAAAAAGGAAGGCATCTTCAAGCGTTGGTTCGGTCTGCATAGCGCCTTCAAATGGCTTGTGTGCCGACACAACGCTAATGTGTACACCGTCGGGCTTTCGCACAGCACCGGATATGCGAATCTGCGAGCGTAGGCTATCGAAGGATTCCGAAGAAACGATTCCTTTCCAAACATTTCCCTCTGCGCTGCTGAGAAGTTCCTCCGGCGTGGAGTATGACTGCAATCGGCTTTGCGCCATGATGGCAATATGCGTGGCAATGGCTTCAATGTCGGACACAATGTGCGTCGAGAGAATGACGAGTTTTTCGCCACCAATCTCGGAGAGAATATTGCGCAAGCGGATGCGTTCTTCGGGGTCAAGCCCGGCGGTCGGTTCATCCACGATAAGCACATCGGGGTCGTTGATGAGTGCTTGAGCGATGCCCAAACGCTGTTTCATACCGCCGGAGAAGGCAGACGCAACGCGGTTAGCGACGGTATGGAGATTGACCATTTCGAGCAATTCGCCAACGCGGGCTTTAGAGCGAACACCTTTGAGCGCAGCAAAATAGCTGAGAAACTCAAACGCAGTGAGGTTGTCGTACACGTCGAAATCTTGCGGCAAAAAGCCCAAACGTGAGCGCATAGCATCGGGAGATTTGACAATATCCACATCGTTGTAGAAAACCGTACCCGCACTCGGTTTTGTCACCGTCGTTATCATTTGGATAAGGGTCGTTTTGCCCGCACCATTGGGACCAAGAAGCCCTACCACTCCTTTGTCAAGGCGCAACGAAAGTGCATTGACGGCAGTAACGCCGGAGCTAAAACGTTTGGTAACGTTGTCGAGTACGAGCATACCGCTCTCCTATTTGTTTTGATGGACAATGATGGTTTTTTCGCCGTGCTTAGTTCCGACGATTAGCTGCTCATACTGCCCAAAAACTCGGCATTGCTCCGAGTAGATTTGAGGCGGTCTTGAAGCATTTCAATTGCCTCACTGGGGCTGTATTCGTTCAGTAATTTGCGCAAAATCCAAATGCGATTTAGCTCGGCGGGCGAAAGCAGAAGCTCCTCGCGGCGAGTGCCGGAGCGGTTCACATCAATAGCAGGATAAATGCGGCGCTCGGCGAGTTTACGATCGAGCACAAGCTCCAAATTACCCGTGCCTTTGAACTCTTCAAAAATCACCTCGTCCATACGGCTTCCCGTGTCCACAAGCGCAGTGGCGATAATCGTGAATGAGCCGCCTTCGTCCACATTCCTTGCCGCGCCGAAGAAGCGTTTAGGCTTGTGAAGCGCATTTGCATCCACGCCACCGGAGAGGATTTTGCCTGAATGCGGAATGACCGTGTTATGCGCCCGCGCAAGGCGTGTAATCGAATCGAGCAAAATAACCACATCCTGACGCGCTTCCACAAGACGTTTTGCTTTTTCCATTGCCATTTCTGCTACCTGCACGTGGCGCTCCGGCGGTTCGTCGAAGGTGGAGGCAACGACCTCTGCTTTGACGGACTGCTGCATATCGGTTACTTCCTCAGGGCGTTCGTCAATGAGGAGCACAATCAGTTTCACTTCGGGGTGATTGCGTGTGATGCTATTGGCAATTTTTTGTAGAAGTACCGTTTTGCCGGACTTCGGTGGTGAAACAATCAATCCACGCTGCCCCTTGCCAATCGGACACAGGAGGTCTATAATTCGCATATCCAAATCGCCGGGCGTAGTTTCCAGCTTGAAGCGTTTTTGCGGGTAAATCGGCGTTAGATTGTCGAAAATTGTGCGGTCGCGCATCACTTCAGGGTCAACATAGTTCACTCGGTCAACCTTGAGCAAGGCAAAGAAACGTTCACCTTCTTTCGGGGGACGGACTTGCCCCGTAACGGTGTCCCCGGTACGCAGCCCGAAGCGCTTGATTTGCGAGGGTGAGACGTAAATATCGTCCGGCGAAGGAAGGTAGTTGTAGTGCGGCGAGCGAAGGAAACCGTAAGCATCCGGCAGCACTTCCAGAACGCCTTCATTGAAGGTCATACCGTTGGAGGGATCGAATTGCTTCGCTTGCACGGCAGCAGCAGCTTCGGTGATTTTGAAAATCAGATCCTGCTTGCGCAAGTCTGAAAAATCCGGTATGCCAAGTTGGACGGCGATGCGGGTGAGTTCGGCAATTTTTTTGGTTTGCAAATCGCCAATGTCGAGATGTGCCGTGTTAATATCGGCAAATTGCGTTTGGGGCTGTGGCATGAAAGAACCTTACGTGGAAGGAAATAAAAAGAAATGAGGAAGGATTTATTGCTATTGGGATGCTTCGAGTATTGTGCTTGTATTCACTCCGTCGGTATGCTCTCTTGTTGCTCCTCTCTACGCAAACGCTCTCATCTCCATCATCGGAAGACCTACCGAAAAGGTATGAGATTTCTCATTACCCACAACTGCGGAAGCCCGATACACAGGACGGCACCGAAAACGTTGATAAAAACGTTTAGAGAATCACCAAGGGGAAGAAGTAATGTTCGGTAAAGATATGCACCCCGACGAAAGGTGCGAAAAAGGGGATGTAGAGCAAATTCGCAGAATAGATGTGCATTGGCGAGTACAACGACTCATGCACGGCAAGGCTTACTATGTCTATGGTTGCTGCTGTAATGTGCTGAAGCAGACGGGCAAATATAGCATTTTTTTCGTGATTCACAACAAGCAAATACATTTGCGGTTTTTTGGCGGTTGGCTGTGTGATTTTTTCTTGAGCGCGGACGGCGGGATTCGAGTGTGTGCAGAGTTTTGTGTAAACAGCCCTCATTCCCCGCCTTCTCCCAAAGGGAGAAGGAGCTAAGACAAAAACAATCAATTTATTCTGAAGCCCTCGCCCTCTGGGAGAGGGTTGGGTGAGGGAAGTTTACACAAAACAATTTACACTCTCGCGGATTTCAGCAGATACTAGCGGACACACTGATAAAGAGTCTGTTGCTTTTGTCGCTGCTCTCGAAAATTACGCCTGTCGGCGTTTGGGGCACAGACAGGAATGAACTGTGCTACAGCTAATGAACGTACGCTCAATCAGCGTTATCCGCGTTCCCGGCAATCCAAAGACTTATCTTTTTTGCCTCTTAACAATTTTTATTTCCGAAAACCATTCCTTACACGTAAATTTGAATTCTGTCGCTGTAATAAACTCCGGCACTTTCCTTCTTTCATCCTGAATATATCAGCCTATCGGACAGCATCGCTACTCACATCGCTCAAAAAACGCATCTGTTTTGGCAGTGCTCGCGGAGTTTTCTCCACATTTTGCCCAGATAGATACCCACGATAACAGTGGTACAAATGCGATGTTTTGTGTTCCTAATTCGTTCCTGTTGCACTTTCCGATAGTCCGATGCTCTTCCCCTCGCGCCATATCATTTTGCCTCGTCTCGGCGGCAATGGTTCTGTTTTTCGTCTGCCCATGCTTTCCGTGTCCTATTTCCCGTTGCCCTCGCCCGTGATACGCTTGTATGCTGTTGCTTGCGCACTTGCTTTTGTGCTTGCAGGTACGTGTTTCGCCGGTATCAGCACCGCCACGCCCGCCACCATTCTTGCATCGCTTGAAATACTTGCAGAAACTGAATTTGTCGAATTAGACCTTGCTCTCGGTTTTCTAGGTATGATGAGCGAACGTACTATGAGTGAACGCGGTAGTTTTGTCTTGCCTGTGACGCAACCGAAAGAGCAACTCACAACCGGGCTGGATTATCTTTGCAAAAGCAGCGCTTACAACTTGCAACACCCGAACAACGACCACAACGACGCATTTGCGCTGCTCTCCGCCGCTCCGCAAGATTCTTCCAAAAGCAACACCAAATCGCTCACGACGACGGCTACTTTAAGTCTCAACACGAGCGCTTCCATAAGTACAGTTGCTACACTCAGCACTGACGCATCTCTCAGCACCGAGGCAATACTTCGGGCGCGATACGCGAAAAATATCCCGCTTTTGTCCGAACCCGCTTTGAATCTTAATGCACTGGCAGACTCGCTTGGTGTGCGGCGCGGTGCGACGGGTGGTGCCATTAGCCGTGAAGGCATAGACAAAATTCCCTTTAGCGGTCAGAACTATAATTTTCAAGCACAATTCGACTCCACGACCCGCTCCAATGCTATTCGCATGAAACTCGGAGACCGCTTGCTGGGAACAGAGCTACGACCCCAGCAGACGCAAGCACTGGACGACTACCTCACGCAGCGCCGCGAGTATCTCCGGCTGCAAACACAAGATTCTATCCTGCATCACTACGATTTTCGCCGCCCCTTCAAACTCGAACTTTCCAGCCTTCTGGGGCAGGCAAATAATTTCAATATCCCCTTTCCCCAGAACCCGCTTACGAACTTATTCGGCAAGCCGGGTTTGAGTCTGAATGCAAATTTTGAAATTAACCTCCGCATTGGTTCGCAGTGGAATGGTGTTATCGGGGTGGGGCAGGCTTCTACGACCGGTGCAGTGCAGTGGGTGCCGATTTTTCAACCAAACGTGCAGGCAAATATTGATGCAAAACTTGGCGATAAGCTCGGTATCAATCTCGACATGAACACGCTCCGCCAGTTTGAGTTCGACAACCTCACGCGCATTGCCTACGACGGCGAGCCGGACGAGATTTTCCGTCGCATTGAGTTTGGCAATGTAACACTCAATTCGCCCTCTGCCTTCATTAGCGGCAGTCAAGCGCTTTTCGGGGTGCGCACGGATTTTCAATTTGGTCCGGTGTACGTCAAAACGGTTGCGTCCTATAAGCGCGGTCAAAGCAAAGTAGCAACCGTCAAGGGCGGTTCGGTCAAGCAAGCAGTCGCGCTTCGTGCATATGACTACGCCGACAACCACTTTTTCCTCAACATTGCGCACAAAAACATTGTGTGGCCCGTGTTTGAAAAAGGCGGTTACCCGCTTCAAGCTACTCCCAATACGCAGGCGTACACCGTCAAATCCTTAGAAGTATGGGAAAGCACGGCAGACTTGCGCGAGATACAGGCATCCGAAGTTATTGCCATTGATGAACTGCAACCGCTTACCGCAAGTGGTGGTGCAACGGTGGTCAACGGCACACCGACATACAGCAGCGCCGAAAAACGCATTATCTTCGATACCACCAAAATCAACGCCGGAAGCGTTGAGCGCGGACGCTTCAAAAAACTTCCCGCCGACCGCTACACCTTCGACCAAAACTTAGGAACACTCCGTATTCTGAGCCTTCGCAAAGACCGTTCCTACGCTGTGGCGTACAAGATGCAAGGCGCGACGCAGGGCAATGACGACGATATTGTCTATGGCACATTCCTCAGCACCCTCGAACCCGGTGACACCACCGGCACAAACAACAAACTCGTGCTGCAACTGGTCTATCGCCCCAATATGCAGCCCGCGTTCAAAAAAATATGGGCGCGCCAACGTCAGAATGTCTATTTCATCGGTGCTACCAACGTCAGCACCGACCCAAAAGATACACGTCTGAACTTTTGGTATTTGCGCCAAAACAATGATTCCGCCGATGTGCTGAAGGGTGCGAACGACAAACTCGCTACCATTCTAGGCGTGGACAGGGTGAATAACACAAGCGGAGCAGGCACACCGGACGGTTTGTTTGATATAAAATTGCCCTATATCTTCGACGCTGCCAAAGGCGAAATCACGTTCCCCAGTCTGGAACCGTTTCGCCGCGGAATACAAGACTACTTCACCGAGAAAGGTTCACCCGACCAAGCAGCGCAGTACATCTATGCCGCCATCTATGACACCACGCGCGATGCAGCCCGTCTGGATGCGCAGCACGACCGCTTTGTGATTTCGGGCGAGGTGTCAGGTCAGGCGAGCAATCGTATCAATCTGCCGAACGCTTTCAACCTTGCGCCCGGCGGCGTGAAAGTGAAGCTGAACGGGCAGACACTTGTGGAATACCAAGACTACCGCGTGGAGTATTTCACAGGGCAGGTGGAAATTCTGAACCCCCAAGCACTGCTTCCGAATGCAAACGTGGAAGTGGAATACGAACAAAATGATGCCTTCAACCTCGCAACGCGCTCCATGCTTGGTGTGCGCCTAGACCTTGATACGAAGTCCTTTTTGCGTGCCCGCGACATGAAGCTGGACTTGGGAATGACGGTGGTGAATTATGCGCAAGACAACCCCTCCGCCCGCATCCGCCTTGGCGAAGAGCCGCTCAGTAACACGATGCTGGGCGTGGACGGGCAATTATCCTACAACGCCGACTGGCTCACCAAAGCCCTCGACTGGCTGCCCTTTTACGACACCAAAGCCCCTTCCAGTCTCAGCGTCAAGGGCGAAGTGGCGTGGATGCTGCCCACACCAAACACACGTGCTTCGGAAGTTGAGTCCGACAAAGGCGCTCCGGCGGTTTATATTGACGACTTCGAGGCGACGCAGCGTATTTATGCGCTGGGCTTGCAGCCCTCACAGTGGCGTTATGCCTCACCGCCGAATGCTATCGGTATTCCTGCCTTGCAAGAATTAGTGAAAAATAATCCGAACACAGAGCAGCACCCCGCAATAATACAAAACTATCGCGGCGCAATGCGGTGGTTTGCCTTCAATGAACTGCGCGTCAAGACTACCGATATTTACCCGAACCGCGCCATTACAGTTGGCTTGGGAACGAACCAAAATACGCGGGTGCTGGAACTGGACTTTAATCCGCACGAGCGGGGGATTTACAATCCGAATCCTGAGTTTAAGGACAAAATCACTTATACCGCCCCCGATAGTAATAATGCGGCATTAGGATTGAATAAATACATCCAAGATAGTACAGGCAAAATAGTTTTTAGCACAATTCCTACAAACACGCCTAAAATCTGGGGTGGCTTCATGCGGGCGCTGTCGGCGTTCAATCTCAATTTTGATAATGAGAACATGGATTTTATTGAGATTGTGGTGCGTCCGCTTCAAAAAGATGATTCGACGAAGATGTACATTGACGTAGGGCAAATTAGCGAGGATGTGATACCTAACGGGCTGCTCGACACCGAAGACGGCATCTTGCCCGGCAAAGAAACACCCAATGGGCGCATCGCTGAGGGCGAGGCAGATGAGGATGTCGGACTGGATGGACTGAACAGAGCTCAAGAAAGAGGCACGGATGCTAATCTGCCTCCCATTATCAAGGCAAAATATCCGAACGGTACACCGTACAAAGGGGCTATTGCCAAAGAAGAAGACCCTGCACGCGATAATTTTAACTACGACTACCAACGCTTTTCCACGGCAGCAGCGAATATTGAGCAGAAGGATATAGACTTTGCTGCCTACAACGGCTTGGAAGGCAATAGTAAATTCTCCGATACGCAGTTCCCCGACACCGAGATACTGAACGCGAACAACGGACAGACGCTTGCACAGGCGAATGACTACTTCCGTTACGAAGTCAACTTGACCCCCGACCGCTCGAATCCTCAGTTTGTGAACCGTACCGAGGCGGGATTTATCACGCTGCGTATTCCTCTGCGCGGCGCACGAATAAATGTAGGCAATCCGCTTTTCACGAACATTCAATACGTGCGGACAATTTTCATGGGCGGGCGCTTCAAAGGGCAAATCGCCGACTGGCGCTTCGTGGGGTCGCAGTGGGTTCGGCAGCCTGTGTACCTTGCGCCGAATAAACTGGACTCTGCCACGCTCAGTGTGGGCTTTGTCGGGCGTGAAGAAAACGCAGGTGCTCCCTTTTTCTACACCATGCCGCCGGGTGTGCAGCCTCCCACCGACCGCAATAACTTCCTAAACCCGAACCAATACCGCAATGAGCAATCGCTGCTGATGAGTTTCAACAATCTGCGTGGAGGGCAGGAACGCTCTGTATCGCGGTTCTTCCGCCCCTTCGATGCCTTCTTCTACAAGCAGATGAAGTTCTTCCTCTATGGCGACGATGCCTTGCTCTATCCGCCTCCCGCGAAGCGCGAGGATGCCCGTGCGATAGCATTTATCCGCTTTGGGGTGGACACGCTGAATTATTACGAGTATAATGTTCCGCTCAAGCAAGGCTGGCAGGAAATCGCTCTGGACTTGGCAGAACTTACGGGCAATAAGCCCGTGTTGCAACTGACGGGAGAAGCACCGGGGCTGAAAATTATACCTGCATCTAATCTCGGTGAGTATCGCGTAAAAGGCAGTCCCACACTGACGCGCATTCAGTTCGTCAGTTTCGGCGTTCGTAATCCTAATCCGAACATTGATATTGAAAAAACTTCTATGTGGGTGAACGAACTCCGCCTCGTGCAGCCCGACCTCACGAACGAGTGGGACCAAAAGATGGCGGCTGTCGGTACTGCGTCCTTGAAGTTGGCAGATTTGGGTACAGTTTCGGCGACGATCAATAAGCAAACGCCGTACTTTCACAAGTTGGAAGAACGCTTCGGGAACCGTAACGACCGCACGGCAATCGGACTAACGGGGCAATTTGAGTTTGCTCGCTTCTTCCCCGAAAGCTGGCAAGGCACGTCCATTCCCGTTTCCTTCACCTACAATGAACTTTTGGATAAGCCACGCTTTTTGGCGCAGAACGATGTGAATTTGTTTTCTGCATCTACCAACGAAGCATCTCGACTAGCTCCATCAACAGCAACAAATATACCTGACTCAGTTGCAAAGCTAAGAGACTCTATTGCTAAAGGAATTAGGGAATCCCAAGAAACATACATCAGAGAAATGCAAATCGCTGTTGCCGGAGCGCATTTGAACATTCCTTCGTATTTCTTTCTTGTCCGCGACCTCATTAACCGCATCACTGTTGACTACAGCTATGCACTGCGCGAAGAGCGTTCTCCGGTGGTTATACTGAAGAATGCCTACGGCTGGCGTTTCCGCACCGCATACACACACACGTTTCAGCCGCTCCCCGTCAAACCATTCGGTTGGACGGAAACGATACCGGCACTGTCGTGGCTGAAGGACTGGACAATTTTCCCCTACTTCAATACGCTCAGTGCCAGCATGGATATGAGCCAAAGCCAGCAGTACGAGCAATCGCGTATAGAGAGTTCCATTGTCATTCCCCCAATCTTCAACTTCGACCTTTCGCGGCAATTACAATTCTCGTGGAAGATGGAAGAAAACGGTTTGCTGAATGAAACCCTCGATTACAGCGTGAATACGGTTGGAACGATGGTGCCACTGTGGTTGAAGCCGACCAGCACCACCGAAATCCTTCCCGCACGAGAAGTATGGCGCAACGTTTCCAGTCTTTTTGGTGGGAACAATGCGCTGAATTTAGGCGACAACACCAAACACGGGCAAAATTTCCGTTTGTCTTTCCGTCCGAAACTGCCGGATTTTATGGGCGGCAGTAAGTTTTTCAATCTGACAGGCAGCTTCGGAACGCAATACGGCTGGGAACGGCTGCTGCGCCCTCTGCCTGCGGGGTCGGAAGACCTGAACAAAGCAGCCGGCTACCAAAGCACCATCAACGCCACCTTCAGCGCTCGCCTGAAAGACCTCGGCAATACGCTCTTTCCCGCGCTTGGCACCGGACAAGCGGGCGGTATGACGCTTATGCAGGGGCAGCCGAACATCATCGGACAGCCCACGCGCAGCACCGTTGCGTCTATTTCGGATGCTATCTTCCGCACCGTAAAAAGCGTAATTTTCGACTGGGAGCAATTTACGGTTACGCTCACGCAACAGAACACGGCGAATAATCCGGGTGTACGCGGCGGAACGGGTTGGTTTGGTGCAGGACCGAGTTCGGAATATCAGTTGGGTCTTGTGGAAGAGCCGCACAACTCGCTTTTCCGAATTGTCCCAACGTTCCCGTACTTGCAGATTCAAGAGCAGCATGGAGCGCGCCCCGTCGGTGTAGATTTGCCTGATATTCTGAAGCGCTCCACCACGATTGATATGCGAACACAACGCGAGATTATTCCGGGTTTGCAAATTGAACTTTCGTGGTTGTCAAAAGTTGAGGATAACCGTAATCGTATTACGCAGCAAACAAGCGAGACCACTGTTAATTACCTTAACGAAGTGCGGTTATGGACGTATGGGCGCTCGTTCTTTGTACTTACTGACCCAATTAACCCATTAAACGGCGTAGCAGGCGCATATATTACAGGAATTAAGAAGGATACAAGCGGTGGAAAACCAATCACAGCAGAGCTGAAGCAAAAAAGACTCAATGAGGCTTTTGTGGACGGCTTGGAAGGTTTTAATTTCTGGTCGGGTGATACACGCCGCATTGCTCCTAATTTCAATTATGCTCTCCGCTGGAACGGCTTAGACCAATTACCGTTCTTCAAAGGTATTTTGCGCAGCGGTTCGCTGGAGAGCAAATACGTCGGGCGATACAGCGCCACACGCCGCTTAGAAGCAGGCGTGGAAACGCTAGACCAGCAAGCTGTTACCAGCTCATTTGAGCCTCTCGTTGGTGTGACGGCACAATTTGATGACAAATTCGTAGAAGGCATCATGTCCGGTAATATGCGGATTGGTACAAAATCAAGCTATGGCGTTGCTCAGTCGCAACAGGGAATAGTACAGCAAGAAAACTCCTTTGATTTCACCATGCAAGTTACCTACACGCGGCGCGGCTTTGAGTTGCCCAAAATTGGCGGCTTGGGTCTGCTCAAACTCATCGGGATTGATTTTGAATTTACCAATGATATAGAATTTGGCTTGCAAGCCACGTACCGTAGGATGGAGCGTACCTCCATTAACGTCCTTAGCGCATCGGGAGAAAACAATACCATCCCTGCAGGCTCAGTACGCCGCATAGACGGCACGACGAACATCCTTTTCGAGCCATCCATGCGTTACACCGTAAGCAAGCAGGTAACGGCACGTTTATTCTTCCGCTACGAAGCAAATCTGACCGAAGGAGCAGTTGCGCCGGGAAGCACCACAACGATGTTCGGTGTGGATTTGCGTTTGAATTTGAGCGGGGGGCGGAGTTTTTAAGGCTTTTGTCGTATAGAGTTGCTCTTGGCGAACTTCCATTCGCACTCCGTTTTTTTCGCTATTCCTAAACTTATTGCTATCATTCCAGTATCTATGCGCTCTATCGTTGTCCGCTTCACTCCCTTACGCTTGTGTTCCTTGCATCGGCTTATGCGGCTTGCGCTCTTGATTGCAGTGGGAATCACTTTGCAAAGCTCTCCCCTCACGGCAGCAACCATCCCGCCCATCCATATCGTCCTGCCCGATTCGGTGCTGAATCGTGTGGTAAGGGACACAGACAAGAATGTCTGTGCCACAGAAGAGGATATATCAACTCAGCTTAATCATTACCAAACATCCGACAGCACCGTTATTGCAGAACCAATGCCGGAACGTTCTGTGTTGTACGCGCCATTGCCGGCGAGTGCTTCGGAGCGTCCTTACCGCTACACCTTCGACGGTTCGCCAACGCGACGGACAACGCAAATTGATGTCGGAAAGGCTCTGCTGTATGGCGGAGTTTACAGCGCAGCAGTAGGAGCCGCACAGATATACCAATATCAGGCATTTTGGGCGGACAGAGGTTCATTTCGCATCATTGATGACGGCGATTATGAGTTTGGCGCGGACAAGGGTGGGCATATGTTTTCAGGCTATTTTATGTCGAAACTCTCGACCGATGTACTTCTGACCGCGGGCATGAGCGAAGACCTTGCCACTATCGGCGGTGGGCTGATGGGCTTGGGTTATCAGTTTTTTGTGGAAGTGCAAGACGGCTACGGCAGATTATGGGGCTTTTCCCCAAGTGATATGCTTGCTAATACGCTTGGAGCAGGGCTGCACATTGCCCAGCGATACGTGCCCGGTATGAAATACGTCAAAATGAAAGCCTCGTTCTATCCTGCCGAATGGATAGGGGAAAAGACACGCAAAGATGCAGCCTCGGTAATTGACGATTACAGCGCATGGACGTGGTGGTTGTCTTTGGATGTACATGGCATTTTGCCCGAAGAAGCAAAGCCCTACTGGCCATCATGGCTCAATCTTTCCTTCGGCTATGCCGCACGCAATCTGGAGTGGACGGGCGAAGAATCGCGGCGCTACATCATCAGTCTTGACTACGACCTCGAAAAAATCCTACCCGATGGAGCGCCCTTCTGGAACTGGCTCAGGCAATATCTCAACGTCCTCAAGCTGCCAGCGCCTGCGATTGAGTTTGGCTTTCTCGACGACCGCAAAGGTCATCTAACCCCAATGCCTGTTCGGGCATATCTGGTGTTCCCGTTCAAAATTGCATCAATCAAATTTTAGAATATGAATCTGCTACTGAAAAATTACCGCGCCGTTGGTACAACCTGCAAAGCGCTTTGTAACTCGTTACGCATTGGCATTCTTACAGCGGTGCTGACATTCCTTGTGCCGCAAACCTACTTTGCTCAAGCAACGACTGTTCATGCACCGGCGCAGACTGCCGACAGCTCCGAAGCACCGCATATTGGCTTGGGTATAAGTCTGCTGCCCTATACTTTCCCCAACAACGATACCTATCTTGTGCAGCCCGCCGGAGCGCTGTCGTGGTACGTTCCTGTGCAGTTTGGGCAACACTTTCGCTGCGAACTTGAATTTTCCTACGCACAGGCGAACGATTCGCTGCTGCTCGTTCTCGACAACAACCAACGCATCCGCAACTATCGCGTCAGCACATTCGCGCGTGGCGGTGTTGGTGTATATTATACACATCCGTTTGATGCCACCACGAGGCTGTACGCAGGGGTACGTTCCGGTTTGGTAACGTCTTCGGTAACATGGGAATCGTATGTGGTAGGCCAGAATATGACCGCACCGTATCTTTACAATGAAAACATCGGCTCATTTTGGTTCGGTGGTGCGGTGGGATTTGAATACCGCTTCACGAATCATATCGCCATTGGCGCAGAGGCACAATTAACAAGCTACGCGACGGGCGCAGTCTATTCTTCAAGTCCTCTGCCGAGCAATTACCCCGCACGTTTCCCCGCAGGGCGCACCAGCGATGCGGTTCTTACGTCCGCAAATGTGGCGGTACGGTTTTTCTTTTAGAGCAATCGCCAATAATCAAATTATCCAGTCACGAAACATCAATGCTATTTATGAATTTCACCATTACTCCCGACCTCATTTATCGCCGTACGGAAGCTGCCGAAACGCCAGTGGATGCACTTGTCATAGCAGCTCACCCGGACGACGCGGAGCTTTCCTGCGGCGGCGTAATTGCGCAAATGGCAAGCGAGGGCAAGCGTGTGGGGATTGTGGAATGTACGCAAGGCGAGATGGGGTCGCGCGGTACGCCCGAAATTAGGCGACAAGAAGCTGCCGAAGCTGCACGAATCCTGAATCTTACGGAGCGTTGGAATCTCCACATCCCTGACGGCGCAATAGATTCATCGCCGGAAAATGTGGCGAAAGTCATTGCTGCTATGCGCTATTTTCGCCCCAACATTCTTCTGTTCCCACCAGCATTTGAGCGCCACCACGACCATGAGAACGCACACCGTCTTGTGCGTGCGGCATACTTCCAAAGTGGCTTGTCCAAAATTGAGATTGAGGCGTTTGGGCAAAAACTTCCTACCTACCGTCCCAAGCGGCTTTTCACCTATATGCAGACCTACGAATTTGAGCCAAATTTTTATGTGGATGTGTCGGCACATTTTGAAACCAAACTACAGTCCTACTACGCCCATGCCTCGCAAGTTTTTGTGCCTGGAGCCGCTCAAAATCAGAGTGAGCCGCAAACACTGATTTCCAGTCCCGAATTTTTGGAATATCTCAAGGCACGAGCACGGCATTTTGGCGGAAAAATCGCTGTACAGTACGCCGAGGGCTTTACGTCGGTGGAACCGCTTGGGTTTGGGAGTATGAGCGATTTACTGTAAAAACCACAGTGGACAAGATCTGTTAATACGAGGGACTAACGTAATTGTGCGGCGGAACGCAGATTTCAGGATTTTCTGGATAAAGAGGATTTTCAGAAAAAGCATTCCATCACATAAAGTTGATGTACGTTGGACATCCTGAAAATCCTGTCCATCCTGTAATCTGCGTTTCGCTGTTAAACAATGCTCAATCAGGTACAAAAGCCTCTGTTTCGATACCGAAGCAGAGGCTTTTTACGTTATTTTTTGTGCTTGCAATATTTTTCTTGCAAGTAATCATTCAGTTTTTTATGTTAGTGTAAAATTAACACGAATAAAAAAAACACGAGCAAAAACAATGAGTTACACATATAAACATCCTCGCCCCGCCGTAGCAGTGGATTGTGTCATTTTCGGCTATGACCACCGATTGGAAGAGCCGGATTTACAAATTCTGCTTATTGAACGAAAACTTGTCCCCTTCAAAGGAAAATGGGCTTTGCCGGGCGGCTTTGTGCAGATGAGCGAGACGCTGGATGAGGCGGCAGCACGTGAACTCAAAGAAGAAGCCGGCATTGAGAAAGTGTATATCGAACAATTATACACCTTCGGCGCAACCGACCGCGACCCTCGCGGGCGCGTGCTGTCGGTCTCCTACGTGGCGCTGGTCAATTTGGAGAAACACCGCCCAAGTGCGGGAACAGATGCCGAAGCCGCAGAATGGTTCTCGTTGAATAAACTTCCTGCGCTTGCGTTTGACCATAGAACTATCGTCAAAACGGCACTGGAACGTCTTCGCGGCAAGGTTCGTTATCAGCCCGTAGGATTTGAGCTGCTGCCGGATGAATTTACCTTTAGTGAGCTTCAAAGCCTCTATGAGACTATCTTGGAGCGAACATTCGACAAACGAAACTTCCGCAAAAAAATGGATAGTTATGGGCTGCTTATTGATACCGGAGGTATGCGCCGAGGTAAGCCTAACCGCGCTGCAAAGCTCTATCGCTTTGACGGCAAGCGCTACAAAACACTTGAAAAACGCGGGTTTTCATTTGAGTTGTAGCGAGTAAACATGGGCAAATAAAAAAAGTATTTTTCACACAAACTTTCAAGGGCAATTACAATGGCAGCGCAAACTACCGATACGGGTGTCATCGTCGGGCGATTTCAAGTCCACGACCTGCACGATGCGCACCGCGCTATTATTGAAAACGTTCTGGCTCGGCATAGAAAAGTAATCATGTTCTTGGGTGTATCCGCAACGCTTGTTACGAAGCACAACCCGCTTGATTTTGTTGCCCGCAAAGAAATGATGCTCCAAACATTCCCGCAACTGACGGTGCTGGCGCTGCCGGATATGCCGTCGGATAAGGATTGGAGCAAGTCGCTCGACGGGCGCATACGTG
Source organism: uncultured bacterium (assembly GCA_937899715.1). Classification (GTDB taxonomy): domain Bacteria; phylum Bacteroidota; class Ignavibacteria; order Kapaibacteriales; family UBA4661; genus PH2015. The sequence continues at coordinate 35,592 of CALCNX010000115.1, forward strand.
AGGTTGCGCCCGTGGGCGGTGTGACACTCTATGGCGGGCGCGACAGCTTTATTTCACGGTATTTTGGGGATTTTCAGACGCAGGAACTAGAACAAAATGTGTTTGTGTCGGGAACCGAAGTGCGTAAAAACGTCAGCAGCGAGGTGAAATCTACCTCCGATTTCCGTGCGGGTGTGATTTATGCGGCATACAACCAATACGACAAAGTGTATCCGACGGTGGATATAGCGATTCTGCGTGATGATACGGTACTGCTCGGTAAAAAGCCAAATCAGGCGAAATACCGCTTCATTGGTGGCTTTGCCGACCCACGAGATAATAGTTACGAGCAGAGTGCAGCCCGCGAAGCACTCGAAGAAACAGGTGCAGAAGTAGGCGACGTTCGCTATGTGGGCAGCGCCAAGATAGATGACTGGCGCTACGCGGGCGAAAGCGATAAAATTATGACGCTTTTTTTTACGGCGCAGTATGTTTTTGGTCGTATTCAGCCTCAAGACGACATTAGTGAACTTCGCTTTTTTCGGCTCGCCGAGCTAAAGCGCGATGATATTGTTGCAGAACACGGCGTGCTGTACGACCTTCTCAAGCTCTCCATTCCAACAGTTGGTGGAGAATAAAACTGCTTTAGGTCAAACCCATGCGACGGCAGCGTTCTTGCACTCCTCAGCTGTCGGACGGGAAGAGTGTCTCGACCTTTTTTAGTATATAGTTGCTTTCGACGGGTTTGTTTTTTGAGCGATATTTATAGTGTAATTTTTACAATCGTGTAAATTTTACTTTTTTAGTCAAAATACAATAAATCTAATTTTACTCTTTATCAAGGAACTGCCATGAAACCGCACAATATCATTCTTCTGACTGACAGCTATAAAATCAGTCACTACAAACAATACCCACCGATGACAAGCACAATTTACTCGTATTTTGAATCGCGGGGCGGGCGCTTTGAGAATGTCGTCTTTTTTGGATTGCAATACTATTTGAAGGAATATTTATCGGGACAGGTGGTAACACAAGAAGGCATCAACGATGCAGCGTTATTGTACGAAAAACACTTTGATAATACCGACCTCTTTAATCGCGCCGGATGGGAATATATCCTTCAGCATCACGGCGGGCGCTTGCCTGTGCGCATCAAAGCTGTGCCGGAGGGGAGCGCTATACCCGTGCATAACGTGATGATGACGATTGAAAACACTGACCCCGAATGTTACTGGCTGACGAATTCCCTCGAAACCTTGCTTGTACAGGCCTGGTACGGCTGCACAGTGGCAACACTTTCGCGTGAAATCAAGCGCGTCATTACGCAGTATTTGGAAGAAACCGGCGACCCAGCGTTGATTAACTTTAAGCTCCACGATTTTGGTTTTCGCGGTGTGTCGTCGGTGGAATCGGCGGGGCTGGGCGGTGCGGCGCATCTGGTTAATTTTATGGGAACCGACACGATAGCGGCGCTCACGTTTATTCAAAGCTATTACAACACACAGAATTGCTACGGCTACTCGATTCCTGCCGCCGAACACAGCACCATTACGTCGTGGGGGCGGGAGAACGAGGCGAGGGCATACGCAAATATGCTCACTCAGTACCCCGAAGGTCTGGTGGCGTGTGTGAGCGATTCGTATGATATTTATGCCGCTTGCGACCGCATTTGGGGACAGGAACTCCACGATGCAGTTTTGGCGCGAAAAGGTACGCTTGTGGTGCGCCCGGATTCGGGTAAGCCGTCGGAAGTTGTCTTGAAAGTAATGGAAATTCTTGGCGAGCGCTTCGGGACAAGCACGAACGAGAAGGGCTTCAAAGTGCTACACCCGAACGTGCGCGTCATTCAGGGCGATGGCGTGGATTATGATTCGATTGGCGAGATTCTCAGCGTACTCAAGGAGCATGGCTGGTCGGCGGACAATATCGCGTTTGGTATGGGCGGAGCGCTCTTGCAAAAACTTGACCGCGACACACAGAAATTTGCGTTCAAATGCAGTGCTGCTGTCGTGGACGGCGAAGAGCGCGATGTCTTTAAGCAACCCATCACCGATAGCGGCAAAAACTCGAAGCGCGGGCGCTTGAAACTTGTGCGCACACCCGAAGGTGGTTTTGTAACGCTTTCCGAAGACACTGTTGGCTTAGATATTTTGCAGACGGTCTTTGAAAACGGCGTTGTAAAGCAGGAATATACATTTGATGACGTGAAGCGCCATGCGCTCCTGTGAGGGCGCTTGAACTCAGCACTCAAAATTCAAAACCTTCTTGAATTATCCGCGATACTTCGCTCTGAGAGATCCAACGCCAATCGTGAAGGTGAGTGGGCTTCGCACACCGTGAAGCAGCTTTTGCCGCCCGATGCAGCCTATCATGGCGGCGTTATCGGTACAGTATGCCATGGCAGGGATGAATACTTGTCGTCCCTGCTTTTGTGCTTCGCCCTGCAAGAGCGCACGAAGGCGTGAGTTTGCCGCCACACCGCCCGCTACGACAATATCATTTGCTCCGTAGTGCGCCGCAGCACGAAGTGTCTTTTGTACAAGCACATCCGCTATTGCTTCTTGCGCAGAAGCGCAAATGTTACGAAGCTCCTCTTCATTGGGCGTGTGCTGAAGCGTTTTCTGCAAATACGTCCGCACGGCAGTTTTCAAGCCACTAAAGCTAAAGTCGAAATTGTCTTCGCGGAGCATACTGCGCGGGAAGGCTATTGCACTGGCGTTGCCTTCCTTTGCCAGACGGTCAATGTGAATGCCGCCCGGATAGCCGAGTCCGAGTAGTTTCGCAATTTTGTCGAATGCCTCGCCCGCCGCATCATCTCTTGTTGAACCGATGACAGTATATTGCTCGAACGATTCTACATGAAAGAGCGACGTGTGACCACCGCTGACAATGAGCGCCAAAAACGGAAACCGAATATTTTTATTCTCAATGAACGCCGAGTAAATGTGCCCTTCGATGTGGTTCACCGCCACAATGGGCAGGTTGTATTTGAGCGCCAAGCCCTTTGCAAAATTTGTTCCTACCACGAGCGACCCCGCCAAGCCCGGGCGCTGCGTCACGGCAATGGCATCTACGTCCGCCATGCTCACGCCTGCTTCACGAAGCGATTCTGTGACAATCGCCGAAATGCCCTGCACGTGCGCCCGCGAAGCTAATTCCGGCACGATGCCGCCGAACTTGGTATGGAAAAGCTGCGAGGAGATGATATTGCTTCGTAACTCTGAGCCTTGATAAATTGCTGCCGAAGTCTCATCACAGGAGCTTTCGATGGCAAGGAGTGTACAGGTGTCGTGAAAATGCTTCATAATGCTCAAGCAAAATGGATATAGGAAATCAGCGTGTCATTGCCAAAAAGAGATGTACCACGTTTGCGGATGAGCCGCAAAACGCTCTTGTACGGACAGAATATTGCGCCCCTGACGGGCAAGCGTTGTCGGGATGTAGGTGATAACGCCCTTTGCCGTCGTTTTAGGGTGCTGGTAAAAGACAAATTCACAATCGGTAAGAAGAGAATCATTCAGCGCCACAGCATAGAATTTTTTCATGGTCTCCAGAGCGGCTCTATCGCGTACTTCTTCGGAAACGCCGGAAGAGGATATGCGGAAGCGAACACCCTCCGGCGCGAAGAATTGCACGCCCTCGCTGTGTTTGAAAAGACTGTCATTATTACGGACGTTGTAGGGTATAAAAAGGCGAATGTATTTATCAACAATGATGTCGGACTGAATAGAAGGCTCAAGAACATACTTTCGTTCGGGGCGTTGACTATCGTAGAAAAGCGCATTCATACTGTTCTTGCCCGCATTGTCCGAATAGAAAACAGCACTCTTGTATTCCACATATCCTGCCGCACTTGCCAGTCCCGATAACGTTGCACCGAGAATATACGCCCATGTCAGGGCAATGAATTTCCAGCGCTTCATGTTGGTACTGAGCACAAAGAGAATAGGTCCCATGAAAAAACGAGGTGTGACGGTATGCAGCAAATGATAGACTCGTTCGGATGTCTTGGCAAGGCGCTCCGACTGCTTCCATTCCGGTTTGAAGCGGTCGGTAAATTTATCAAGTGCTATGATTGTCATCGCCGGCAAAATAACGACAAAGGGTACAAAGGTTACAAATAATACCGCCATGCCTCGTATATCAAGAAGAATCACGATGGACATCATCGCGGCAATAACCGTTGCAATCGAAACGAGCAGCCCAACAATCAAAAACGTGAACGAAAAAATAATACTCGCCACGCGGTCAACCGTAGTAATCAGATGCTGAAGCTGACCGGCGTGCGAACGCACATAGTCTCGCAAAAAACCGGAATAGGTTAGGCGCTCCACTCTGATACCAAGCGGATATGCGCGGTCGAGTCCCACTAAACCTATCCAAAACGAGCGCATGACTAAGTGCGCAAGAAAATTTGCAATAAGAATATATGACGCGGAGTAGAGCGTCAAAATGCTGGTGTCAGCAAAAAAGAGTGTTGACGGTGTGCCTATTGTGAAATGGATGTACTCGGCAAAAGTATCCAAAAGCGAAGGAAGCTGGAAGAGCGAAAAAATCACGGCTGCCGACAACAAAAGCTCCATTTCCCAACTTCGGCTGTGAAGTTCGTGAAGAAAATCAGCGTCGCCGTCGAGTGTCGGAGCGCCCGAAGCGGGCTGCTGCTCTTGTGAAGAAATCATATATACCCCCAAGATTGACTGGTTTAATTGTGAGTATTATTTTTACAAGAATCAGAATATTGCCTCAAGCCGCATAACAGCTATAATCCATCTGACGGAGCGCCCGCAGAACCGCACGGGTAGTGAACGCCGCAAAAACTAACGCTCCAAATGTCATCCCGACCACACTATACCAATAACCAAACGAGCGTGTCAGCCAAAAGCCCAGCATTGCATTTGCAGCTATTGCCCAAAGGAATGCTCGAACGGCATCGAAGGGGCGGGAGAGCGTGTAGAGGATGATGTTGTTCATTAGTCCCCATACCATGAGGCTGTATCCGATAAGCCCGCAGACAATGACCTGACGCGCCAGCGTAGGCGTGGCGTTCAGAACACGCTGAAACATAGCATCCGTGGCAGCAGTGCGCGTGAGAATATACGCCGCATAAACGCTACACCCGACAAGAATTGACATTCCGACCACCATGAGCCAGTATTGCATATAGCGGTCAACATAGATGTTATTATGCTCGGCGCGGCTGCGAATGGTGAAGCGCTCCTGTGTGCGCTGAATCCGTAACGCAAAATCTTCGCCGATATATTCTAACAGCGGCAGCATGAAAGAAAACGCGCCAAAAGCCCACAAAAGAAGCATCTCGTAGCCCGCATGAATCCAGAGTTTAAGTGAAATGCCATCGGGGGTGAGCGACCAACTCACGAGTCTGTCTGTGAGCAAGTATGCAAAATACAATGTTCCTGCCAGAAAATACGGTGCAACCGACGGTAGCAATGCCGACAAGCGCGGCAACTGCACATCGCGTTGTTGCTTGCTCATTGAGCCGGTGAGTTTTTTGAGGATAAAGTGAATCCATGTAAAGCCTACCGCTGTCGTTACAAGAAAGCCCGTCCAATGCGCCACGTATATGCTAAGGGGCGTGAACTCCATCACGAGAATCATTGCGCATACGCCCGCCAGTGTGGAAACAAGCAAGCCTGCGTGTTTATTCAGTGTGTAAAAAAGTGTCAGCGAAAGCGACATCACGCCGCAGCAGACGTAGTACGCCAGCCCAATCATCAAAAAATCTTCAGGAAAAAGCGGAATAAACCAGTTGATGCCATCAAGCAAGAACGCCGACACAATCATTGCTGATACGCCAAGCATCCAAATGCGGTAATATACCTGCCGCGTGAGCGCGTAGCTGCCCTGCCCATTGTAGAACGAAGCCATACGTCCCAGCGCCTGCACAAAACCACCGCTCACCAGAAAACTGAGCATCATACCCACTCCGGCAACAGTTACTTGCTTGCCGTCAAACTTTGCATAAATACCGAAAGCATAGCCAAAGAGTAGCAAGGAAGCGATTTGCAGTGCCCACGGCGCGTTAGAAAACAATCCCCGTGCGTAGAACAGTAAAAACTTTTGCCACGCCGGAACAACCTTCTTCTTCGACTGTTCGGGAATATGCGGATACCGTTTTGCTCGCATCTGAAATTCTGCGAACAGCTCATCTGCCAAGTCAAAGACATTTTCTGCGCCAAAGCGCTCACGTGCATCCACATCGCGTAAGCCGTAGGTCTCCAGGACGGCAACAATGGCGTAAGTATCAATCGGATAGCCGATAATGCCTTGCACGAATGCCAGAAGCTGAGGTTTTGTAGCGTGAACGAGGTTTTGGTCTTTGGTTGCGGTCATTGGGTATTGGCATAAAAAGGGAACAAATCTACACTAAAGTACGACAAACTTGTGAACTTACGCAAAGTGACGTATATTTTCAACCCTAAAGCCTCACAAGGAGCGTCCATGCTCATAGCTTCAACACTCTTTGTGGGGCTTTTTTTTGTTTGGTACAATCTGGATGAAAAACTACCTTTGCTCCATCTCTATAGGAATTAGCTATCATTGCCAGCCTTGTCTCAATAATGCAATCAGCCAATGCGTATTGGGATATTGTTCACGGGCATTAAGAAACTATAAATTCTTAGAGCTTGTTTGAAAAGTCGGAAAGTAGGTAAAAAAAGCGGGCAAAGCCC
>CALCNX010000116.1 GCA_937899715.1 uncultured bacterium
TCTGAAGCCCTCGCCCTCTGGGAGAGGGTTGGGTGAGGGAAGTTTACACAAAACATTTTACACTCTCCGCATATTCGCTCTATCGCGTTGGAAGAGTAGCGCGGAAATGTCCACCGTTTTTTCCAAACCCCATGCTCATCAGGTACCTTCAATGCAAACCTACATCAATCCTTACACCGATTTTGGTTTCAAAAAACTCTTTGGCGAAGAAGCAAACAAAGATATCCTCATAGATTTTTTGAACCAACTTTTGCCGGAGCATCATCACATCAAGGATTTGACGTTTCGCAATCCTGAGCAGTTGGCGGATTTGCCTGTGGAGCGGAACGCAATTTTCGATATTCATTGTGAGGCGGTGTCGGGAGAAATGTTTATTGTGGAAATGCAAAAGGCGAAAGTAAAGTATTTCAAAGACCGCAGTTTATTTTATCTGACCTTTCCCATCCGCGACCAAGCGCAGAAAGGCGATTGGGACTTTCGCTTAGAGCCGATTTATTTTATCGCCATTTTGGATTTTGAATACGACGAAGAGGAAGAATTGCGCAAGTTCCGCCGCGACGTAACGCTCAAAGACCAAGACGGAGCCGTGTTTTTTGATAAACTGCATTTGAAATTTTTGCAAATGCCGCTTTTTACAAAACAAGAACATGAGTTGGAAACACGCTTTGACAAATGGTGCTACTTCTTGAAAAACCTAGAACGATTCGACGAAATTCCACAAATTTTGAATGAGCCGATTTTCCAACGTGCCTTCAACTCCGCAAAATTAGCTAATCTCACTGGCGAACAGCGCGACCGCTACGAACAAAGTTTGCTCAATTACCGCGATTGGTACAGTATTATGAAAACGGCATTGGAAGAGGCGGTAGAAAAAACTGAACGAAAGACACAACACGGAATCGCTCAAAAGCTGATGACGCTGGGGCTGGACGACGCAACAATTGCCACTGCGACAGGTCTGAACCAAGAGCAAATACAACGCCTGCGCCGCGAACACGATGCACAAAAGCCTTGACGGGTAAACCGACAAACCTTGATACCACACACTTCTTCAACACTATCCACGAACACTATGCGAATACCGCTTACCTGCTGCCAACGGCTGTATATCCTTTGTTTTCTCGCTGTTGTCCTATTCTTCACACAAGGTTTCTCCTCACAAGGCTTTGCACAGGTGGATTCTCTCATTCGTGAACTCCCAAAACTTTCCGATAGCAGTCGTATCCATACACTCATTGATATTGCCACAGAGTATGCCGCTGAGGGCGACCATGACAAAGCCCTCAAGTATGGGCTTATGGCGGTAGAGCAAAGCAGGACACACAATTTTGCCTATTTACAGTTTTTCTCCAATGCTCAACTGAGTATATTTTATCGCCAACAAAATAACTACCAAAAGTCTTTGGAGTATGCTCAAAAAAGTGTTGCTATCTGCCGAGAAAAATACCCACAAGGTTTGCATCGCGCTGTGCTGCGAGTGGGAGATGCATTCAAAGGTATCAACCTTGACTCTGCGCTCACATACCTTCTTGAAGCGAATCAGCTTTCGGTCATTGCCAACGATTCTGCAAAAATCTCTGCCTGTTTTCAAGAACTTGGGCTAGTCTATCTCAACAAACAAGACTACCTCAAAGCGATTGAATATGCTCAAAAAAGCATGACTATCGAACAGGCTCTTGGCTCGAACGATGTACGATACGGACTGAACAACATAGCCGATGCGTACAATCATTTGGGGCAATACGCCAACGCCGAGCCGCTTGTGCGTCAGGCATTGGCTCTTGCACAACAATCCGGCGATAAAAACGATATTGCTGCCTTTAGCGAAACGCTTGCGGATGCTTTGGAAGGGCTTGGCAAGTATCAAGAGGCGTTGAAATACTACAAGCAAACATACACGCTGGAACGCGAAATATTCAACGCGGAAAAGGCGAAGGAAATTTTGCTCATTCAGCAACGGCACGATGCCGCAGAAGCGGAGCGTGTGCGCCAAGCAGCCGAACACGCTGCCCGCGAAGCCGAAAACCGTAGAAACCTGACGCAGTATTCGTTGTTATTTTTAGTGGTGATGGGCTTTTTGTTTGCGGTGGTGTTCTTGGGAAAACTTGAGGTAAGCCTTCGCTGGTTGAATCTGCTGTTGGTGGTGTCGCTGATTATGGTGTTTGAGTTGGTGCAGGTCGTTTTAGACCCGTTTATTCAAGAGAAGACGCAAAACATTCCTCTGTATCTTTTTGCCTTCAGTGCGGGAATAGCTCTCCTTCTCGCACCATTTCACGCGATGCTGGAAAACTTTCTTCGTAGACGGTTGTCTCGTTCCAAGTCTTCTGCTCAGGGAGAAGGCGCGTAGAAAGTATGGAGATGCCGTAAGCAAGTGAAAGCGTAGCTTGCGGGCAAAGCCCATCAAAACCACTGACACGGTATCTTTCACGCGATATTCGTTTTGCTCTTGATGATGCAGCTACTGAAGGTATTATGGGACTTTTCGGGCATAAACAGGTCAAGCTTTGGTCGGAATAAAGTGCAATAGCACCTCAAAACTCATGCAAGAGAGACTGAAAAAACATGGCATTCACCGCAAGCGAGGGAATATCAAGCGATCTGCACTCCGCAACCACAAAGCCATCATCATCAATCATCAGCGCTACGCCGTGCTTGCGGCACATTGCAGCTTTCCATGCACCGTGATTGTCGCGCTCGCTGTCGGGACAAATTTCGACGGCAACCCCGCGACGCAAGACTTCTTCAGCCTTCTCGGGCGTAATGGACTTGTTCAAGGTAATAACAACAACCGCCTCAAACTTCGCTGATAAAATTCTGATCTCTTCGGGAAAGTGTGAAATCACCCCATCCCAATCTAAACCAAGTGTGTCTCTCATCTGAATACAACTCTGACAATGATACAAAACAACCAACCATCGCCGACGAATACTTCAATTCACTTACTACAAACTGAAGTTACGCTTTTGTCTCGAAGTTCCCCGCTTTCGCAGAAAGAGGGGTGTTTGAGCGATAGCGAGAACGGGGTGTTTCTTCGTCGCACAGAGTCACTACCCCGTCAGCCTGCGCTTTGCTGGACTGCCACCCCTTCATAAATGAAGGGGAATTTTCTTAAAGCATAACTTCACTTACAAAGATAGCACACCAACGGCAATACACCGTATTTTCTTTTGGTAAATTCCATTCCCGTCGTTTTTGGCAAGACCACGTAAAAAAGCCGAGATGGTAGAACCATTCTCGGCTTTGTCGTATTGTAATTGTATCAATCTGGCTAGTCTTACGTCGTCGTTTATTTCCGTGCCTGGGCTTTTAAGGCGCTCATTTCGTTGCGAAGACAATCAATCTCAGCTTGCTGCTCTTGGATTGCCTTCACAAGAAGCGGTATCATTGCTGCGTGGTCAACGCTGTGGATTGTTCGTTGCTGCGTCATTTGTGGTTGGCGGGCGTGGGGACTGGGAAGAATCTCGTTGCGCTTTTGTACTAATTCCGGTGCAATCGTATTCAACTCCTCTGCCGGAACAGTGTATAGTACGGCTGTTTCATTACGCTCTTCTTTTGTAGGCAACGAGCGAACTTTTTCAAGGGCAGAAACAGATGTGACAGAGGTCGTCTGCTGCGCCTTCATTGGTACAGCAACAAGTATCCAGAGCGCAGAAATGATGGTGATGATGCTAAATTTCATGGTGTTTGCTCCTAAATAATGAGAGAGGGTAAATATTTAATAATCAAGAGCAAAACTATGGATTTATCGCATGGGATTCAATCGGCGAAAATTGGTATTTTGACGCGAACAACTGCCTACGTATTTATACGGAGCTAGGGGAGTATTTCTACGAACTTTTGGGGGAGTATTTCTACGAAGTCATCCTAATCAAGCCATATTGAAGCGCAATACGTACAAGTTCAACAGAATTCACAGCGTTGAGTTTGTGCATGATATTCGTGCGATGCGTCTCCACTGTGCGTGGACTGATGATAAGCCGCTCGGCAATGATTTTTGTCGAAAGCCCTTCGGCGACAAGCTGTAAAATTTCTTGTTCTCGCTGCGTAAGCGTTGGTGTGTCGGCTATGGCTTGCTTGTCTGAATTGGCAGGTATCGGCGCAAAACTCCCCATCACTCGCTCGGCGACCTCCTTGCTGAAATAGCGATTCCCGCTTGCCACAGACCGAATGGCTTCCACAAGTTCCGCTTTCTCGGCATTTTTGAGCACGTAACCGCGTGCTCCTGCTTTCATAGCATTGATGATATATTCTGCCTCTTCGTGCATCGAAAGAAAGAGTATGTGCACCGATGGATATTCTTTGGCAATAAAGGACGCGGCTTCCAAGCCTGATTGTATCTGCCCCGCCGGCATCGGCATGGACACATCCAAAAGAACGACATCGGGCAACCCAGCGTTTGCAGCATTTGACGCTTTTCGCAAGTCATTTAGTATCGCCAAAAGTTCATCGCCACTAGCAACATCCGCAAGAATTTGAATGTCCTCAACGTCCGAAAGCAGCGAGCGAATACCGTCGCGCACAAGCCGATGGTCGTCGGCGAGAAGAAGGTGAATAGTCTTTGCCATAGTATTCGTGGTGAGGATAGTTGAGTGTAACGAAAATGTGAAAAAATGGGAACGTAAGAAACGAGAACCGTTTCTCCTCACACAAGCGGCATTTCCGCCACAACGTGCGTTCCTGAGCCAAGTGCTGATACAACCTGCACATTACCGCCAAAAAGTGCCGCGCGTTCCCGCATATTGCTCAATCCGTTCCCGTGAACGGACGCTGCATTATCAAATCCCTTCCCATTATCGTGAATCTCTAATCGTAACGCAGTATTTTCGACATAAAGACATAATTTTAGCCTCATCACATCCGCTTCGGCATACCGCAACGCATTCGTCAGCGCTTCCTGTGCAATACGGTAAAGTGCAATTTCTCGTGCGGCATCCATACGGGCGGGCAGCGTGACGATTTCTCGCTGAATCCGTACGTGCGAAGCATCAGACATTTTCGCACAAAGCTGCTCCAGTGCGGCTTCTAAGCCAAAATCAAGCAGAACGCCGGGCATAAGATTATACGCAATGGAACGCACTTCCGCAATAGCATCATCAAGCAAATCAAACAGCTCGCTCCGCATTTCCTCGTCGGCGACGCGAGCAAGGTTGAAGCGCAATGCGGTCAGCGTCTGCCCGATACCGTCGTGAACATCACGCGCAAGCCGTATTCTTTCTCGTTCCTCACCCTCGACCAATCCAAAGGTGCGCTGAAGGGCGCGTGATTGTTCGCTGGCAAGGAGCCGTTGCAATTCCCGCTTCATGTCGTTGAGTGCCAAAACCAGCATATCGTTTTCACTTCGTGGCGTACATTCAGCATCGAATTTTCCAGCCCCAATATCTCGTGCAAAGAGTGTAGCCTGACGGAGCGATGCAGCCATGGCATTCAGTTCCATTGTCATTGCACCGATTTCGTCTGCACGCCCGATAGGAAGAGGCTCCTCGGGTAAATTCCCTTGTGCCATTGCCGAAAGAGATTCTTGCAACCTCAGAATTGGTTCCGATATAGCACGCGCACCATACCAACTAATGCCAGCCATGAAGAGAATTATAATAAGCCCTAGTACAAGGATTCTTTTACGAGTTTCATTGATGGGAATGGTAACTTCTTCCACATCTAGTTCCGAAATAATCGCCCAACGCACCTCGCCAATACGCAAAGGCGCACACGCACTCAATACTTCTACATTACGATAATCCTTTGTTTCGAGCAACGCTATTTTGCTCGCAAGAGCGTAGCGAACAGGTTCAGTAGGCACTACAACGCGCAAAATGCTGGGTGAGGGTAAAAAGCGAGAGTCAGTGCGCATAAGACTGTCTTCACCCACAATATAACTCTCCCCGGTCATGCCCAATCCCGTACGCTCCGTCATAATGCGATTCAGCGCCTGAACAGAAATCTGGACAACAATAATAGCCCCACCGTGCGCAGTGATAGATTCTGCTTTGGATGTCAGAGAATCAATAGCGACAATACCAAAGGCGGCAGTCGTTCCACGAAATTTCATAAAATCGCTAAACGCCACAGATGGAGCCTGTGTGCTTGAATTCTGTGCCGAGCCTAAGAGAGATTGTTGCGCAATATTCCAGACGGTATCGCTTATCTGCAAGCCAATACGCGTAGAATCGTGCTGTGCATAGACGATTTTGCCGTGCGGCGAAAGAATCAATATGTCCTCAACATCGTAGCGCAAGCGCATCTCACGAGCGGCGGTCGGCACGGTCGTGGGGTGCGAAGCAAGTACCGAGAGCATTGCGCCAAGCGACTCGAAATACCTCTCCACTCTGCTTTGCTTTAGAGTGCGTACAGACGCAAGCTGGTCGAAGGAGCGCTGAAAAATCGCCGCTTCCGCCTCGCGGTCGTAGAAGAACAGCACCGTTCCCACAGCAACGCAGGTAATTGCCAGTGCCGCCATAAAAAGACGTTGAGAAATAGTGAGTTTTTTCGGGTGCATACTTGGAAAAGATAGTACAAACCTGCGAAGAGGATAAAAATTGGCACCGAAATTGAATGAATAGATTTGAGTACACAATATACACATTTTGCGATGGAAAATTCTTCGGATAATTCATCGCGCTATGCGTAAATGTGCGCCCCACAAACGAATTTTACCGTGTTGTTTTTTGCACTGCTATGAATTCAACAATAGTCCGCCGTTTAGTCCTCCGACGCTCACTTATTGCGTTGTCCGCTTTACTCGCGCTCAACTGCATGGAGCTTTTTGCACAAAAGCCGACGAGCGCAACCGTGAAAAAATCAACCGCCGCCCCGCCTGCAAGTGCTATCAGTAAAATGCAGGAAGGAAAAATTTGGCTTTCGCTGGATGTGGTGGAGCATCAGTACAACAGTTCCGGTAATGAGGTGGGCAAGGAGAAATACCGCTCCGATATTGACCTACAAGTCATTGACAGCGCCACAAACCGTGCCAGCACTGTGCGGTCTGGCGAAACCATACCCTTGCAAGCACGGAGAACATATTACATTGTGCTTTCCGAAGTGCCGCAAAGCTACGGCATGGCAACTCGTCTTGCCGGACAGCAAACGCAAATTATTCGCACTCCCAAGAGCGCGGGCGACGATGATGTTATGTTTGAACGAAAATTTGTGTTGAACAGCCGTCCGGGTTCAGCCGCAGGAGCCGCTTCCCAACGCGAAATGGGCAGAAATATTCCTCTCTCAGGCAGCACAACAACGAAAAATTCTGCCCCTTCAGGGGTTCCTTCGGAAATGCCCGTAGGAATGCCGCCTCGCCTTTCAAAATACGGCTCCCCGCTCAATCTTGGCAATAATCTTTCTAATCCAAACTATTACGTGATTCAATACTGTTCACTGAAAAGTCAGGATGATGCCTTGCAAGCACGGTCTTTCCTGATGCGCAACGGTGTGCGCGATGCCCGTGTGGAAGTGTATGTGGATAAATTCGGGCAATCATACTACCGCCTGCGCTCCGGCTCCTATATTGACCCATCACTTGCGAAATCCACGATTGAAGGAACACTCTGGAAAAACCGACAGTCCCTTGGGCTAAAGCAAAAACCGATTATTGTCAAAGCTGGTGTTTGAGGGTTCATCAAAGGAAATAACAAAAAAGCCGCTTGAATATTTCAAGCGGCTTTTTGTTTTATACTCACAACAACACTTTTTTACTGAATACTCTCCACAGCAGTCTTCACGCGGGCATAGACCGTTTCGACTTCTGCATTGCCATCAAGAGTGTGGATCAGATTGGGCATTTTTGCATAAAAATCCAGCAATGGTGCGGTTTCTTTTTCGTACACCGCAAAGCGAGCGCGAATTGTTTCCTCGTTGTCGTCCTTGCGACCCCGCAGCAGAAGGCGCTGCACGAGCGTTTCTTGGTCAACGGTGATGTTGATAACGACAGCGACTTTTTTTCTTTTGGCGTTGAGAATTTCTTCTAAAGCCGTTGCCTGACCAATCGTGCGAGGATAACCGTCCAAAATTACTCCGGCTTGAAACTTCGGCAGCATCAGGGTTTCTTCGACAATTTTTGTTACAATATCATCCGAAACTAGACCACCTGCATCCACAACTTGCTTGGCAACCTTGCCGATATCCGTCTGCGCAGCAATGGCAGTGCGAAGAGCCTCACCCGTAGAAAGATGACCGTAACCCATGCGTTCAGCCAGCAGCGCGGCTTGCGTACCCTTGCCAACACCCGGAGCGCCAAAGAAAATGATAATCATATTTTCGCTTATTGAAATTGTGAAATGTGCCGAAGGACGTGTATTGCTTATTGAAGAAAAATAACTTGCGAAAATACAAAAGGTGTTTGGTTTTACCAGCAAAATTTTCATTTGATACCACCCCAGCACCATTTTACCTCCCCTCCGAGAACCCACACGAATTACAATAAGAAAACAAGCTACGGAAATCCATCGCCTTTCCCACCACATTTTGTCAATTATTTCGCTACAAGCGAATTAAAAATTTAAGTATTTTTATTAAAAACATTATATTTTTACTTTTTTATTGACATTATCTTATTTTTTTACTTTATTTGCACATGACAACAGGCTTTATTTCAGAAAATGATTTATTAAGAGAGTTGTTCAGAATTTTCTTCAGAGATATGTTCAAATTGTTTCATTTTTTTAGGACTTTGTCATGGTAACATCGTTTAACAAAAAGTGGCTTGTCCCTTTTGCTTTGCTGATGCTTGTCAGCATTATGGGCGTTTTTACTCCGCCTTCTGCACCACTCGTGCAGGGTGGTCAAATCAATACCGGCGACGTAGCGTGGATGCTTGCTGCATCGGGTTTGGTGTTGTTTATGACCCCCGGTTTATCGTTCTTCTACGGCGGTATGGTTCGTCGTCAGAACGTGATTTCGACCATGCTCCAGAGCTTTATTGCAATGGGTGTGATTAGCATTTTGTGGGTGGTAGTCGGCTTTAGTATGTCCTTCGGAGACAGTATTGGCGGCGTCATCGGCAATCCCATGACGTTCTTCATGTTCAACCACGTCGGCGGTGGTACGCACCCCAGCTTGTCACCGACGATTCCGCTTGTGCTCTTTGCAATGTTCCAGCTCAAGTTTGCCATTATCACCCCGGCGCTCATTACGGGTTCGTTTGCAGAACGGGTGCGCTTTTCGAGCTACTTGCTGTTTATGTGCCTGTTTTGTTTGTTTGTTTATGCACCGCTTGCACACTGGACGTGGCATCCCGACGGCTTCCTCCGCAAATGGGGTGTGCTGGACTTCGCGGGCGGTACCGTTGTCCATATGTCCGCAGGATTTGCGGCACTGGCGGGCGCAATGGTGCTTGGTCGCCGTAAAGTACACGTGAACAGCGAAACACATTCCCCTGCCAATATCCCATTTGTTCTCTTAGGTACAGGAATGCTTTGGTTCGGCTGGTTTGGCTTCAATGCAGGTTCGGCGCTTGCGGCAAACGAAACCGCAGCAATGGCTTTCACTACCACAAATACCGCTTCGGGCGCAGCAGCTCTGGCGTGGGTGTTCTTCGATGGTATGCGCGGACGGAAGCCGTCGGCTCTTGGCGCGTGTATTGGCGCTGTTGTGGGCTTGGTGGCAATCACACCTGCGGCAGGTTATGTGAGCGTGGGCGCAAGTATTATTATTGGCGCGCTGGCAGCAGTGGTGAGCAATATCGCCGTCTATTTCAAATCAAAATCTACGCTGGACGACACGCTGGACGTATTCCCCTGCCACGGTATCGGCGGCGCATTTGGTATGCTTGCCACAGGCGTATTTGCTTCGGGCGTGGGCTTGATGACGGGACAAACGCATACATTCCTAATGCACCTCGCAGCATTGCTCATTGTCAGCACGTTTGCTTTTGGCGGCTCGTTCCTGCTTTATAAACTGGTGGACTTGATTACGCCACTCCGTGTCAGCGAAGACCAAGAAGAAATGGGTCTGGACATGAGTCAGCACGGCGAAAGCATGATAGACAGCGACGACGAAACGCTCATGGAAAAAGTTCGCGCGCTGGTATCCGAAGAGGTAGATTCTTAAAAACACTATTAGCAAATGAACAAACACAAATGGAGAAAATACACGACAATTTTTAGGGGAAATTCACACACACTCCGCCTTTGAAAAGCATAGAATCACGTTTGTTTGGTGATTCGGTGCATCAAAGGAAAACCTCACAAGACCTGTTCTTGTGAGGTTTTTTTATGACAATCTTTTTTGCTGCAATCTCTTCTATGCAAAAGGAATTGTGCGACTTCTGCGGAAGAAGCGCACATAGAAGAATGTGGAAGCAACGCTCAAGCCCGCTAAATATCCCGTCCAAATGCCGATTTCACGCCATTGCCAAACAAACGCTGCCATATAGCTAATGGGCAGCGAAACAAGTATATACGCCACAAACGCTATAATCGTCGGTACTTTCGCATCGGCAAGGGCGCGAAGTGTGCCCAGCATCACCGTTTGGATGCCGTCGAACAGCTGGAAGAGCGCAGCTATCATCAGCAAACTTGCTGCCATTGCTATCACGGCGGGGTCGGTAATATACACGGTTGGTATCCAGAACCGAAGCAAAACAAACGCCAGCGCCGTGAGCGACATATACGCCAGCACAACGTGCGATGCTGCAAAGCCCGCAGAGCGCATATTTGCTCGGTCGCCTGCGCCATAGAACTGGCTAACGCGTATGGTAGCCGCAGCCGAAATACCCGTTGCACCCATGAACGTCAGCGCTGCCGCCCCCATTGCGATTTGATGCGCCGCGAGTTCGATTGCGCCCAGCCACCCCATCATAATCGCACCCATCGCAAAAGCCGCCACTTCCAGAATCGTCTGCCCGCCAAGCGGCACACCAAGCCGAATGTAGCGAATAACGCTTACTCTATCAACCTGCACCTCGCGGAGCGCCGCACGGTATGGTGCATAAAATTTGCTCCATCGGAAAATAAGAGCAAAGGTCGTAATCATGGAGCACCGCGCAACAAGCGTCGCAATACCCGAACCAGTGATTCCAAGCGCCGGAAAGCCCAATTTACCGTTTATCAGAACGTAGTTCAATCCGATGTTGATAATGATTTCCTGCACCGTGATAATGGCTGCAACCCTTGTATTTCCTATGCCTTCGGAGAATTGTTTCAGCGATTGGAAAAGCATCACAGGCGGGATAGAAAAAATCATCAAGAAATAAAATGGTCTTGCGAGCCTTGCCACTTCAGGTTTTTGACCCATATTTTCCAGAAAAAAACCAACAACAAGCATCACTGATGTTACCAATAAGCCCATCAAAACATTAGCAATGAAGCCGTTCTTGAGCCATGATGCGGCTTCACGGATGTCGCCTTTGCCGGAGGCAGCCCCCACAAAAGGAGTCATCGCCGCCGAAAAACCGATGCAAAAGAGCAAACCCGCAATAAAGACATTATGCCCAAACGACGAGGCTGCAAGCGGCACTGTGCCTATGCGCCCGACCATGATGTTGTCGGTGATTTGGACAATCATATGCCCGATTTGGGTGAACATCACCGGTACGGCAAGGGCAATCGTTGTGCGGTAGTGCGAGGCGTAGCGGAGGAAATGCGTTGCGAGTGGCGATTGATGCGGTATTGACATGAACAAAAGTAAAAATGAGAAAGGAGGAATCGCAAACCCGCTTGATGCAAGCATCGTAGCAAGATTTCCATTTCCTAATGTGGGTAGAGAACTAAGGACGCAAAATATTGCTCAAGGTTACACCGCTACGTCCGTAGGCGAGGTGTATGGCAGAATCACGCGGAAAGTCGTACCTACGTTTACCGTGCTTTCCACTTCAATCGTACCGCCGTGCATATTCACAGCGCGTTCCACAATAGCAAGCCCCAAGCCACTTCCCTGAATTTCACCCACATTTTTTCCCCTATGGAAGGTAGCGAAGAGCTTGGGCAAATCCTCCGGCGTGATGCCGATGCCCGAATCTTGAATCGTAATGACGGCGGCATCCGGCGTAGCTTCAACGGCAAAGCGTACTTCGGTGTTGAAGGGAGAATACTTGTAAGCATTGGAAAGTAAATTGCCGAAAATAAGCCGTAAGAGCTTGGGGTCGGCGTAAAATGGCAATGTTTCGACGGCATACTCGGCGTGTGTGATATGCGTCTGCCCCAGACTTTTTTCGTGCTCGCGCACGAGTTCACGGCAGAAAAACACGAGGTCAATATCCGTTGGGTCAAATGGTAACTTGCCCGAATCGGATTTCCCTACCAGAAGAATATTATCCAGCAAACTTGCCATCCGTTCCAAACCCGTGATAATATCTTGCACGGACTCCCATTTATCCTCGTTGGTAGTGGTATGCCAATAGCGGCGCAGAATCCCCGAAGCCAGCATCATACCGGCAAGCGGTGTGCGGAGTTCATGCGAGGCAATCGTGACGAAGCCATATTTCAGAGCAGTCATCTCGCGCTCCTGCTCCAGCATTTGGCGGGTCTTGAAGTCGGTGATATTTTGACAGACCAGCATTACCGCATCAACCATCTTCCGCGCAGCCGTAATCGGCACCGAATACACCAGATACGGCTCACCGCCCAGCGCAATCTCAAAGGAATGTGATTTTCCCTCGAATGCCTGCATAATCGCAGCTTCGGCGGCAGATGCAAGAGGCTCGGCGAGAGTGCGTACGGTACCGTCGTCATGGAGAGGCAACTTTTCTACCTGCGTGCCTTCAGCAAGAATACAATGCAATTTTTTATCTAACAGAATAACCGCGCCGTTCGGGAAATTCTGCGCCAGCGACCGATAGCGCTTCTCGGCTTGCCAGAGTTCAGCTTCCAGTTCACTGCGGGCATTCAGTTCCACACGGATTTCGTCAATAAACTCCTGCAAGTCCTGCGTTTTTTGCTTTACGTCGCCCGCAAGCCGCTCGTTATCTTCGGTGAGCGATTCATTCGTCTGGATAAGGTCGGTAACATCCATGTACGTGCAAAGGACATAGTTTTTGCCGCCCGCAAGTTCACCAAGAGGTGTGGTTTGTACTTGCGCATAAAAAGGCGTACCGTCAGTGTGAATGTGCTTTGCAGTCAGTAGTTGCGCAACCCCTAATGACAAAACATCGGCAACCACGTCTTTGTCTTTTTCGTCAACATAGTCCAAAAGGTTTGAGCCGACGATGGTTTTTTGACCTTCGCCCAGCATAGAAGCAAAGGCGGGATTGGCAGTACTAATCTGGCATAATGGCAATCTTGCAGCATCTTTCTCGTAAACGCCGGAGCCTTCTTGAGACGGAATAACCTCGCCAACGGAAACAATAACAATCCCGGCGGCAGTCTGCTCAAACACGGCTTTGCGAAGAGTCGTCAATGATGGCTTTTTTGCGGGGGTCTTCATAGTGCGCTTCATGGTTCGGTGTTGGCGTAAGGTAAGTCTTGATTGGAAAAACACTTTGATTTCGTGCCGAAAATACACGCTTTTCCACTGGAAACCAAACACCATACGTACGAAGATTTTTCACGATAGCTGCAACAAAACTCCGCAAAGTCTGTATATTTGACCACAACCGTATTTTTTTCACTCACTTGTTCGGCAATATGCTTGCACTTCTCCAAATTGAACTTATCAAAACCCTGAAACGACGTGCCTTCTGGGTGTCGCTGGGATTGTTTCTGCTCTTTTTCATACCGATTATGGCGGCTGCTTTCGGGCGTGGTGGCAATATTATGATTAACGACCAAAAACTCATGTCCATTGCCGTCCCTCAAGGCTGGGGGCTGATGCTCGACCTGCAAGGGCTGGACGTGGCTTCGATGGCGCGTCTGTTTTTGCCCGTCATCGTCTGTATTTTTGTGGGTAGCGAATTTGTCTTCAAGACCTCGCGCCAGAACATCATTGACGGACTCTCACGCGAGCAGTTTTTCCTTGCGAAAATGGTTTTCGTGCTCTTTATGGCGGTGGTGTTTTTTGTGATTTACCTTGTGCTCGTGCTGACTTTCGGCTATATCATCGTTGACAAAAGCGAGATTACAGGTGCAATTATTCGCGGCGTGGACTTGCAAATGATGGGTGCATTTATCGTGATGCTCATTGGCTTTGGCTTGATTGCGACGCTCTTCGGCATTGCATCGCGCAATACCGGCACTGCTATCGGTCTTTTCTTCTTTTACTCGACTGTTGTAGAACAGATAGCGCCTAATCTCTTGCGCTTGAAAGAATCCCTTCGTCCCTTTGCCGATTATTTCCATTATCTGCCCATCAACATTTTCCGCGAAGTCGTCAAACCCGGTCGCTACGATCCCGATTTCTTTGCGGCAAAAATGGCAAAAATGTCCGGTCAAGCTGCAACCTTCGACCTCACCACGCAGACCGTCTGGGCGTGTGCAGCGCTCTACATAGTTCTTCTGGGCGCAGCATCGTATCTGCTTTTGAAGCGTACAGACCTGTAAGAATCAATTACGAATGAAGAATTACGAATTACAAAGTATGGAAGATTGAACCATGAAATGATAAAACGGTTCTCGCGTGAGGGCTTCAAAGCCTCTTGAAACCTGATCTTCCACATCTTTCATTCAAAAACCGACACTCAAAACTCAACACTACAAAAAAAATCATTATGCCAATCATCGAAGTTAATAATCTCACGAAGGTTTATACAAACCTCATCTCACGCAAGCAAAAACGCGCTGTGGACGACATTTCCTTCAGCGTGGAACAAGGACAAATTTTCGGTTTTTTGGGACCGAACGGTAGCGGCAAAACAACCACTATCGGGATGCTTTTGGACATCATCAACCGCTCAAGCGGCGAAATAAAACTTTTCGGCGACACAAACTTGAATGCCGCCCGCAAGCGCATCGGCGCGACACTGGAAACGCCAAACTTTTACCCGTATCTGTCGGGATATGATAACCTGCGGATTGTGGCAAAAATTAAAAAAATCAGCGAAGCGCGTGTGCAGGAAATTTTAGGCATCGTCAAGCTCGCCGACCGCCAGAAAGATGCTTTCAAAGCCTATTCGCTTGGCATGAAGCAGCGACTCTCGCTTGCTTCAGCGATGCTCTCCGACCCCGACATTATCATTCTTGACGAACCCGCTAACGGTCTCGACCCCGAAGGCATCCGCGAAATCCGCGAAATTATCAAAGCGCTTGGGAAGAGCGGTAAAACGGTGTTTCTCTCCAGTCACCTTCTGGACGAGGTGGAGCAAACCTGTACGCACGTGGCGGTCATCAAAAACGGTAAACTTGTGAAGCAAGGTTCCGTGCAAGAACTCACCAGCCGCAATATTGCTCGCTTGGAGGCTGATGACACCAATATGCTCCAAACGGCAGTCCGCTCCTACGACGGCGCACTTTCGGCGGATATGCGCGACGGTGCGGTCTTCGTAGCGCTCAAGGGCGGCAACTTGTCCGACCTAAACCGCCATCTTGCTGGGCAAGGCGTGTACGTGTCGCACCTGTCGGAAGCACGGCAATCGCTGGAAGAAGTATTCATCGAATTGACAAGTTAAGAAGTTTTCAACCGAATGAGGGAAGCGGTAGTGCGGTGTGTAGCCGTGCTATCGCTTTTTTTAATTATTACAACAGTCTGGTGCAGATGGAGTGTGGAATTTTAATTCCGCGGGCATACTCAAACACGCTTCAATTCTGGATATATTTTTGCGGAATTAAAATTCCGTACTCCAGTTTAAGATAATGTCCTGACTATTATATTTGATTTCAGACAGGGATATTTGTCATCGTAGTTTTATGTATATTTGCAATCGCATTGCAGATTTACATAAAACACTTCAAAACCATGATACCACGCACATTGAATACCTATCTTCACCATGCTGCAGCGCATTTCCCGGTGCTGGCGTGTTTGGGTCCACGTCAATCCGGGAAAACGACCCTTGTTCGTGCAGCATTTAGTGAACTACCTTACGTTTCGTTGGAAAACCTCGACACCCGCGATTTTGCCCAATCCGACCCGCGTGGCTTTCTTGCCACCTACCCCAAAGGCGCAATTTTCGACGAAGTGCAGCGCGTTCCCTTGCTTCTCTCGTATCTTCAAGGCGTTGTCGATGCAGCAAGCAGCACAAGCCGCGCACGGTATGTGCTGACAGGTTCGCATAATATTTTGCTTCACGAAGCAATTACGCAATCACTGGCGGGGCGCATTGCGCTTACGACGCTGCTACCATTTAGTTTTGAAGAACTCCGAACGAGTAATCATTCTTCCAAAGCAACCGCACACGATTATTTGCCGATGCAGTACGAACATATTCTCTGGAGCGGCACATATCCGCGCGTCATTGCGCATGGCGTTCCGGCAAATGAATGGCTGCCGAACTATATCGCCACCTACATTGAGCGAGACGTGCGCCAAATTCAAGCGATTACCGACCTCGCACAATTTACGCTGTTTGTGCGGATGTGTGCGGGGCGAACAGGACAGATTATCAATCTTTCGGCAATGGCGAACGAGTGCGGTATCAGCCCAAACACAGCAAAGGCGTGGATAAGCCTTCTGGAAGCGTCCTATATCATCTTCAAAGTGCCGCCGTATCATCAGAATTTCAACAAACGGCTTATCAAAGCGCCGAAGCTCTATTTTTACGACACGGGGCTTGCCTGCTCGCTCTTGGGCATTCAGTCGCCGGAGCAGGTACAAAGCCATTTCGCGCGGGGTGCGCTGTTTGAAACGATGATTGCCACCGACATCAAAAAGTGGTTTATTCATCGTGGGAAGCAAGCCAACATCAGCTTTTGGCGAGATAGCAACGGCAGAGAAACAGACTTTATCATTGAGCAAGCCTCCCCAAACGCTCCACCCCGCCGCATTGCACTTGAAATCAAGTCCGCACGGACACTCACGGGAGAAATGTTCGACGGCGTGCGGGCGTGGCAGTCTATGAGCGGCGACGCGGCAGACGATTCCTTTGTGGTCTATGGCGGTGATGAAGCACAACGGCGCAGTGCGGGGTGCGTGGTGGGCTGGCGGGATGCGACGGTGAGTATGTTTTGAGGTGTTGTCGCGCTTGCCGAAAAAACTTCCGCCGATGATGCGGTGATATTTTTTCTTTTATCAGATATGCCGAGAATGAGACAGACCGAAGAGCATGAGGAAAATAGTACAGGAACAGAAATCAGGCTTTTCCAAGGTTGATTTTCTCGACACCCTGAGGAGTTTTTGCAAATGCCATATGAACGGACAGTGCAGCAACATCTTTTTTCAGCCCACGTGCTTCTTGAGGAGAAATACCGAACACTTGTTCTAAAAATTTGTGTGAAGCTGCATTACAATTCAACACATAAACAAACTCCAACAATTCCAAAAAGTCAAAATCTGCTTGGTCAAAATCGTCAGGAGATTGGGAGAGTAGCACAACAGCAACACCTTTTGACCGAACTTCACGAATCATTTCTGCCAAAATCTTCACACGCTTTTTATCATTCAAGAAGTGATGTGCCTCGTCAATCACGATAACTGTCCGCATTGTACGCGCCGATGTTCCGGGATGAACCGGAGAATCGGGTAACGCCATAATTTTTCGTTGCAACTCTTTGAGAATAAAGAACACGCAGAGTTCTTTTTTTGCTGGCAGTGCATGAATATCAAAAATCACACTGCGGTTTAATGGCGAATCCCACAAAGGCATTTCTTTTTCGGCAAAAAGATTGTGTTCGGTCAAAGAACGAAAGACGGACGTGAGCGAATCGGCTTTTTTCTCTGTGCGCTCAAGTTCAGCGCGAATATCGGTAAAATCAGGATACTCAAATCCCTCGCCTTCAACACGATTGTACGCCGCCAGCACCGCATCGTAGAGCTTCTGTTCCTGCGCCTTGCCGATGTTGGCTTCCACATCGCGCACCGTTTGAACGAAACGCTCTGCTTGCCCTTTACGCTCTTGTTCGGTATTTTCCTCAAGTTTGAACATATTGAGTGGAATGGGCTGCCTACTCACATTCAGCACTTCTGCGCGTGTGTCGCGGTGAAAATCGTACGCATTCCACAAATCGCCCTTGTAATCGAACATGATAAACTGCGTTTGAAAGTTCGATTTTTTTCTGAGTTCGGTGATAAAGTGCTTGATGAACGTTGTCTTGCCGCTTCCGGGCTTGCCGATGATGGCGACGTGATTGTTACTATGTTCATTGACGTTGTTGAAATTGATATGATGTGCCGCTTTACTGGATTGCACCATACCTACCTGCAACTTGATTGTGCCATCGAATCCCGTGACCTTCGGCACAGAGCCATCCGTTTCGTTCTTATATTGATTGGGTAATCCGCCGTCGCGCCCTCCCTTATCGGCGAGGAGCAAAAGATACTCATATCCATTTATGGAATCTGTTTCGGCGTTGATAGTTTTTAAGCCATCTTCAAGGTGCCATTTGAGATAATCATCATACTCATCATCCGTCAAACGGCGCTGATATAATTGCTGCAAAAGCAATAGGAAAAGCAATCCGTCGTTTTGTTCCAGCGTTGGTACTTCTATTTCAAAGCCCTTTTTGTCGGTACTGGAAAGTTGCTCAAGTGGAGCTTCTTTTTGCAGAGAACGCGCAAAAGCAATCCGTAACGGTTCGTATTTATCTCTGTTTCGCATTTCGAGATTGATACGGGCGCGTTCTAGGTGTTCTGTTGCTTGGGTGGAAAGTTTAATTTTTCGAGCCATTACGTGCTTAATGATTTGTTGTTTTGTTCAATAAACGCTTGTACTCTTCTATGCTTTCTGCATTTTTTTCATCTTCAGGCAACAAACCGTTTGCGTAGAGAATGATACTCTTTATCCTGGATCTACCTATGCCAGATGCCTGAAAATAGGCATCAGAAAAATTTATTGATGCTGCTGCTTCTAATTGTTGCTTGTAATAAGAAACGCTTATATCTTTTCTTTCCAATGACTGCGGCGCAAGATTTCGTAGTACATCAAATAAGGCTTGAATACCAACTGTTTTTTTTATGTATGAGCTATCATCACTCTGAGTAAAAAAAACGTCCTTCGCTGCTTCAAAATAATTTTTAATTGCGGTATAAATAGCTAAGTCATTAGGCTCAAGATAAAGGGATCGAAAAGGCGATTTGTCTTTACTAGTTTCTGAAATTTCTTTCAATTTACTACGACTACGATTTGCTAATGACATCTTATGCAAATGAGACATATCACGCTTAGGGTTGGAACTAAAAAGTTTAACAATTCCATCCACAATCGTTGCCGTTGAAATACGCCAGCCCATTTCTTTTGAATTACTTGCCTGAAGTATTTGGCTGTTTTGAGGTGCGTTAATTATCCGTTTGTAGAAAAGCGATGAATCGTCTTGCTTAATTTTGCGGCATAGGGCAACCGCCAACTTTTCAGGCGACCACGCTTCATTTTTTTCGTCGTCAAGATTGTAACCGAAATGCTCATACGCTAAACTTCTATCTATCTTTTTTTGATTCCCGTTAATGGTTGCAAAAAGAGATGCCTGATATGAGTTTGGCAAATCTAAGTAAATTGCGCAAAGCATCTGCATATTTTGGGATGTTTCTGGAGCATAGTAAAACCCCTTAATTCTATGCTGACCGTCAATAATTGAGGCTAATCGTTTCTCAGTAGGAATATTTATACAGTACATTTCATTATTTCCTGGTAGTAATTCAACACTCCAACATTCAGACGGATTCGAGTGCAAATCCCCCGCTTCATCGTAATTGGCGGCAATAATAATTGAATTGGGAAAAGCCGCATCCACGGTTTGAATGTAACTAGCAATTTCTTTGCATCTATCCTCATCTAATTTTCTCTGACCGCCAACGAGTGTACCAGACTCATCAGTGTAACGCAAAGGATTGCTGAATATGAGCCTTGAAATCAGTGTTGCTTCTAAAGTACATACATAGAATTCGCCGAACGGTTGTATAACTTTGAGTGCAGGAATTCTTAGAGGAAATCCCTTGAATTCAAGTTCTTTGTTATCCATGATTTTTATTTTTTAGCTTGTGAATGATGTTAAATCTCCGATTGTTGGCTCTGAGGTATCTCCCCCAAGAGGAGTAGTCGGTGTCATATTGTCGCCAAATAATTTGGTATTGTCTGCATTAGCAATACACCAAATGAACAAAGAAACGAGAGAACCTAAGCCAGATAGTATGAAAGCAACCCACCAATTTTTACTCAAGAGCAGCGAACACAGCGAGGTAATTATACCCAGTATAAGTACAAAAACGGCGAGTGAAGCAAATGCACGTTGCTTTATCTTAAACTCACTATTGGGGTCTGTGGTCAGTAAAATATCCGCACAGCCAGTCGTCAAGAGCGCAACAAAATATGTTGCCAAATTACCAGGTAGGTTTTCTGAGCCTTTACTCACATCAATAAGAATCGGCAGCCAAACTCCTAAACCGCCAGCGACACATATAATTCCAAAAAAGTAAAAAACAAAAGCCGGTTCTTGCCAAGGCTCACGCAAACGTTTGGTTAAAGAATTCTTGAGTGTTTCCCAAGAATTATCGTTGTTTTTCATGGTCGACCTTCAATAAGTTTGTGATTTACTGAAAATACTGCCCTTGCACAACACGAGCAGTTTGGCGAGCAGTGTCCTTGTTTATCATGTAGGTTTGCGCTATGTGAGGCTTGAGAACCTCGTAGGTATCGCGCACAACTTCTTCGTCCGTTGAGAGCAAAATGACTTGTTCACCAGCATTTGCAAAGTAGTGTTTCGCAATTTGAGCACGGTGCTGGGAATCCAATCGTGCAAGCGGTGTATCAATGACAATCGGCAATGAGCGGTCGGTAATTTGGGAAAGCGCGTAAATCAGGGAAATCGCTAGTAATTCTTTTTCACCCGCAGATAGCTTCGTTTTGTCTATTGCATCGCCATTTGCACCATACAGTGTAATCGCAAATTGCTTCTCAGCATCAATTTTGAGAGATGAAAACTGGTCTTTCTTACGAGCAAGTTTTTTCAGCGTTTTAAGAGCAAATTCCTCCAAGCGCTCAACTCGACTAACGCGAAAATCATGTAAAAAGATTTCCAACGTAGCTCGAACTTTATCGCAATACTCTATTTGACGTTGCATAGAATCTGTTGCTTTCGCAGATTCTTCCTTGTTGGTTCTTTCTTTGCGCAAAGCCTGAATCTCATCACGATTTTTTTGCGCCTGCACCATCCATATCTCACGAATTTCACGCTCTTTGACATCAATTTCAGCTTTGAGCTTTCCTTTTTCCTCAAATAGTTTTTCGACCTGACTATCACGAGTTAAACGCTCTTTCTTTTCCAACCTCACCAACTCTGTATTTACCTCATTCAAACGGGTAATCTGCTTTTTGAAACGCGACAAAGTTTCAAAACTCTGCTCCGTCCGAAGAACAATCCTTTGCACATCACTTTTGGTAATATCGTGGAGTATTTCTGCGGAATCAAAGATAGGTTGCCGCTCTATAAATGTGTCGTTTAACACTTCGCGCAACGCATCCACATAGAATTGTTTTTGCCGCTCCAATAGTGGAGGTACTGCTTCTATATCACTAAAAAAAATGCGCTCAATAACGTTGTTAATCTTTGGCTGGTGAACTTTTTGCAACGTGCGATATTCGGATATTTTTTCTTCTTGACCTAATTGATTGAAAACCGACTTGAGCAGTCTTGCCATCATCAGAATAGGCAAATCACTCGAAATAGCTGTTCCAACTGTTTCTTCAATAAATTTCTTTTCAGTGCGTAGTTCTTCGCGTTGGTCTCGAAATCCTTCTGCTGTATCCGCATCTATACGTGTAATACGCTGCGTTTCTCTATCCAAAACATCAAGACGCTCTTGAAAACTCTGAATCTCGCTCTGCAAACTATCCGTCTTTTCTTGCGACTCAATAATTTTTTCTTCCGATTCGGCAATCTCGGCATCAATCTCGGCAATTCTTTTTTTAATACCTTGATTCGCTTTGTAACCTGTCAGAATACGGCTTTTTGTTGTTGCCAAGTCCTCAATAAGAGTTCTGTACACGCTGATACCTAAAATTTTCTCCAGTGCATCGGCAAAAGCCTCGTCTTCATCTTTAACAAAATCTTGTATTTTCTCCCCATCGAAGAAAAAAAACTGGGAAACGTCATAAGGCAACAATTCTTCAATAAAACTTTCATACTCTTCCTGTGCCGTTATTTCAAAACTCGAACCATCAGTTTTTCTAATCGTAAACTCTTCATTTCGTATATGATTATAGGAATTCAAATTCCATGAACGTTTGATAATAATATCCTGTAAAATATTTCCTATCTCCACGTTCCCAAATTGAATCTCAATAGACATTTGAAGTTGTACCGCATCACGCTTTGCTTCATCATTCGTCATCGAAACGATATAATGCTGGTAATCTTCGCGTTTTGCCCCTTTGGAAGGAAATAAATTACGATTCCTTTTACCATACAAACAAAGCAATATAGCTTCCAAAAAAGTAGTCTTTCCTGCACCATTTAAGCCACCGAATAAAATAATTCGTTTGTTCCGCGAAAGCCCTGTTGTCAAGCCATCAATAGTATGTGTTCCTAAAAACGACTTAAAATTCTGCAACGTTACTGATTCTATATTCATAAGCCCTATACTAATTCCTGATGTGAAGACGCTTCCTCGTTCTCTTTGACGAAACGTTTAATTTTTTGCTCCATGCTGGCAAAGATAGTGCCGCGTCGCAAGAACGCTAAATGACCTCGTTCAAGTTCCAGCAGTTCTTTGATATGATCTGCTTGCACATCGTTCTCTTCACTTATTGATTCCAGCATGGCAAACTCTTCTTTACGACGCTCAAGCGAGGAATATTCAGAAAGCATAAGGCTTCTCCCTGTTATTCGTTGATAGATTTCGGCAACAGAATATTGAAATTTGCCGTCATAGTGCCACTGCACTTGAATCGCGGAAAGCTCTTGAATACTAATCAGATGTGTTTGAATGTTCGGATATATCTGCTCTTGAATCGTCAAAAGCTCCTCAAGAATTTCCTTTCTAGTGTCAATCGTAAATGGTCCAATTCCATCTTGCCCAGATCTGCGACGTTTTTCTCGGAACTCATCTTTATCACGAATATCTTTGAGTTTATCTCGAAACCTGAGCAACGGTCGCATCCATTCCTCCCCGTTCAAAATCATTCCAGTCATAGATTTATCCTTATCAACGACCGTACACGTCCAGCAGCCGAAGCGGGAATTTCCGCAACTTGGCGTGGTGGTGTCAATCACAAGCGGGCATTCTTGAATATCAAAAGCACTGTAATAGAGACGCACCAATTCTTGATTATCGCCACCCCAAGGATTCGGGTTGCGTGTGAGATATGCCCATACTTGCTTGTTGGTCATCTCTGCAATCGGCGCAAAAACAAACGCATTTGGCAGTGAATGTTTTCTGAGGCGCACACCATCAAGTTCGTATTGCTTCATGGAAGCGGCACGGTTCGCGGATTCGTCTTTGCGTGTTCCGAGCAAAATGATTGCTTTACCGTGTTTATTCACCGTTTTGAGAATATAATCGCTTGTCGGGTTGATTTTCATCCGTTCAGTACACCACCGAAACCAACGGTTTGGAGAAGGATAACCTTTTCCAATCAGGTTGAGCCAAAACGTATCTTCAAGTTTGGGAACGGTCTTGATGACGTGAAACAAGGAAGGGTTATGAGCAAATAATTGGTTTTTACCAGCATCTCGAATCAAGCCCAACTGACGGTCAAGATACTCAATGACCTTGGGATTTTCAACAAGCGTGTCATTTGATAGCACGTGAATTTCTTTGATTCGTTTTTCTATTGGTAATCCTTCAATAGCAGCAAACACTAGCTGCAAGACTGCCGTACTATCTTTGCCGCCGGAAAAGCCAATTACCCACGGCAAACCATCTTCGCAATACTGCTCCTGAATCTCTTGAATGCAAAAGCGCACTAGTTCTGTGAGGCTTGAGCCTGTCTCTTCCGGCTCATCCTCTTGAACAATAATCGGTCTTGTTTTTACTTGTTTTTCGGTAGTTACCATGGCTAGCATTGGTGAAAAGGTGAGTATTGAGAAACCCAATGGGAGAAAACTACAAAAACTGCCTCGTTTGGACAAACTCAAAGATAAAACACGAGTAAAAATTTTGACTTTGTGACATTAGGAAATCACTACCATAGGAAATACTGTTCGTACGGAGTACGCCTGACGCAAGAAAAAAGCTGCGAGGAGTACACTAAATCGCTCACGAGAGCATTCGTCTCAATCAAAATATTCATCAAACATAATCCTCAAAACCATTAGGAATCGGATCAAAATCATCTGCCATGTACACAACCACGCCCGGCATACGACCAAATTTACTTTCAGGCGGAGCAGGTTGCTGAAGAGACAATTCATCGGTATCTTTACTCAGTAAATGAACAATCAGTTCATCCAAAGAAATGCCTTTCGCCGTAGCGTTATTCCGAACACGTTCCAGAATATGCGGCGGTATATCAAGTGTTACAGACACTGGCGTTTGCAAAAAATGCTCTTGAAAAAATGACCGCTATGATTGCTTTTGCATGGGTAAATTAACCAATTTATCGCTTGCAATCAACAGCCGGCACCACAAAAAAACAACACCGCCACTTGAATCCTTCTGACTCAAGCGGCGGTGTTCGTTACGGATGAAATACCATTCTTACTTCTGAACGACCATCTTCTGCCGAAAGACCTCGCGCGGTGTGTGCAGGACGCACCAATACACACCACTTGCCAGATTCTTTGCTTGGAACTCCAGCCCGTACGCGCCCTTCGGCTGTACAGCGCTCACCAGTTCCGCCACCGTTTTGCCCAGAGCATCCGTGATTTCAAGCCGGACGGGCGTTTCTTCCGTGAGTTCGTATTCGATGCGCGTTCCCTCGCTGAAGGGATTCGGGATATTTGCCAGAAGCCGTGTGGAATGGATGCCGCCATCAGCAGCGCTGCTGACACTTCTTGTCAACAAACTTTCTCCGCTTGTCAGCAAGCCACCTTGACGGATGCGACCCGTTGTGAATGTCCACGTTTCCGACCAACCGCCATTTGTCAAGCCGAACCGCGCCCGGGCACGCCAGAAATACTGGCGGTTCACGCCGAAGTCCGTTACAAGCCATGTTGTATCGGTGAGCTGGTCGTTATTGAGGTAGATGAGATCGAAGAGCGAATCGTTTGCCACTTGCACCTGATAGAGAAATGCCCCCGGCACACTCGACCACACAAAGCGGATGCTGTTCGGCTGCAAGCCCGTCGAGCCGTTGGGCGGAGCAATCAAGAAAGGAATCGTCGGAATCACAAGCGGCGCTATCACTTCAATATCCAACACTCGCACGACCGACGAATAGCCGTTCGAGATGGTAACTGTGATGCGTGCCCGCCCCGTGCGCCCCGCAAGAGGCGTAGCAACGATGCGATATTGGCTGTTGCCGATGTCTTCTATGCGCACATTGCCCACAGGAACAAGGTTTTCGTTGGAACTTTGGATAGAGAACGTCAGCGGAAAGCCGCTCCCGTCGTTGACGGTGATAACGGACGAGGTACTGGTCTCAGGGCGTGTTACAAGGCTTGG
Organism: uncultured bacterium; assembly: GCA_937899715.1. GTDB lineage: Bacteria > Bacteroidota > Ignavibacteria > Kapaibacteriales > UBA4661 > PH2015. The sequence continues at coordinate 25,489 of CALCNX010000116.1, forward strand.
CGGGAAAAATTCCGATGCCGATGGCGGCGGAATCACCGTCAGGCGGAAACTCGTGTTTGCGCTCAGTCCTTGTTGGTTCGTCACGGTGAGCGTAATGTCGCTTGAACCGGATTGGTTCAGCGCGGGCGCAACGGTGAGCGTTCGCGCCGTCCCGCCGCCCGTCACTTGCAGCCTGTTCGTGGGCTGAAGCGTTGGGTTGGTGGACTCGAATACAAAACGCAATGAAGTAATGTCAAATGGGTCGTTCACGTTCAGTTGCCGCGTGGCTACTTGGTTTTGACCAATGATAATGTTACCAATGGGCGCAACGACAGGCGGCAAAAGCGGAGGCGTAACCGTAACCGTGAAGTCCAGTGTGGTGCTTTGCCCTTGCTGATTCACGGCGGTAATGGTAATCGTTGACACGCCAAGCTGATTGAACGCCGGAGTCATAGTGATTGTGCGAAGAGTGCCTGTGCCGAAAAGCGCGAGATTGCTATTCGGGAACAGCGTTTGATTAGACGACGAAGCCGAAAGCTGAAGCGTAGCAAGGTTCTCGTCGCTCGCCACGAACTGCAAGGAAATAGGCGTATTACGCGGGGTCGTAAGGTTGATAATTGCCCTGAGCGTCGGTGCAGACGGCGGTGGAATGACGCTTGCGCCAAAACTTGTTGAAGCCGTTAGTCCGGCAGCATTCGTCACCGTGATGGTGATAAGCGATGTGCCAATCTGGTTCGGCGCAGGTGCAAGCGTAATGATGCGCGTTGTGCCGGAGCCGCTCACAATGATATTGTTCGATGGAAAAACGTTCGGATTCGATGACGCAATCGAAAAACGCAGACTGTTCACATCCGCATCACTCACGGTGAACATCGTTGCCACAGGAACATTCCGTGCGGTCGAAACCCCAGCAATGCTGCTGATGCTAGGTGGTGTCTGGTTTTGAAAGACTGTAACGGGGAAACTTGTTACCGTCGAAAGTCCATTTTGATTCGTTACCGTCATGGTAATTGTCGCTGTGCCGATTTGGTTCGGTGCGGGCGTGATTGTGAGCGAGCGCCCTTCAGTGCCTTGCGGACTAACGGCGATATTACTCGTGGGAATAAGCGCCGGATTCGATGACGAAAATGTAAAGGTTAGCGTTGAGGTATTGAAATCCTCCAACGTGAAAGAGGCTCGAACAGGCGTGTTGATGGGCGTTGTGAGCGGAGGTATCTGCCCCACACGCGGCGGAGCAACAAACGTTGCTCTCAGTAATCCAAAGGTCAAAATGTTATTTTGGTTACGCACCCCAACATTGATAGCCACCTCGCCAAAACGATTTTGTGCGGGCGTGAAGGTCAGCGTTCGGTTAATACCTGTTCCGCCGATGCTAATGTTTGCATTCGGCACCACATCAGGGTTTGCAGAGGTTGGCGTAATAAATACCATGTTTGGATTCGCATCGAGTACCCGGAAAGGTATCGTAACGGATGTATTTTGCGGCAAAATGGTGTCGCGTAGCCCTTCGACCACAGGCGGATCATTCACAGCAGCGACGTAGAGGGTAAAAGCACCATTTGCTCCCAGCCCCGACGGATTCAACGCTCGGAGGAAAACTGTTGCTCGTCCTTTTACATTCGCCGCCGGACGCAAAGTAATTTGCCGTGAGGACGCAGTGCCAGTAATAGCGATATTTGCGTCCGGCAGCAAGCTCGGATTCGATGAATTGGCGAACACATTGACATTCTGAGCACCACTTTGGTCGAAGACATTGAAGAATGCCGAAACTGGCACACCGACTGCCGTAGCAAGGTCGGGCACGGCAGTCATCGTCGGCGCTTGAGCAGGTGGTGGCTGTGTGACGGTAAGCGTGAAGGATGTTCGCGCCGAAAAGCCGCTTTGGTTGGTCGCAACAAGGGTGATAACCGCCGAACCGAATTGCCCCGCATTAGGCGTAATAGCAAGCGAGCGCGAAGAACCGAAGCCACTGACAACCAGCGCATTGGGCGCAACAAGAATGGTGTTATCAATACTTGTTACAACCGTAACCGTTCCCGGGCTGGCATCGGTAATCGTGAAAGGGACGTTAAGCGGCGTATTTGCTGGTGTTGTAACGGGCGAAATCGGACTAATACTAGGACCAAAACTTGCACCACCGACCGTAATGCGAAAACTCATGGACGTATTTTGTCCCATCGCATTCGTGCCAATAATCGTAATCTGCGTTGTGCCGCTTTGCCCCGTTGTGGGAGTAATGGTCATCTGACGGGATGTAGTCCCTTGTGCAATGACAATGTTATTATCCGAAATCAGACTTTGGTTATCGGACAGCCCCAGCAGCGCCACAGAGCCGGGGTTCACATCGGCAACGGTAAGTTGCACCGAAATGGGCGTATTCAGAGGCGTTGTTTGGTCGCTAATCTGGGTAACGTTCAGTTGCTGCGCTGAGAGTCTGCCGAGAGCAAAGAACAGCAAGACAGCCCAGACGAGTGCCATCAAAAACGCTGCTCTCACAAGCTGCGCATTGCTTCCGCCATTCCGTTTGGAGCGGTAAGAATGAGGTTTTTCTTTTGCATGAGGTTTTTCCTCAAAGACATTCGTTCGCATAGAGGAGTTTCCTTAAAAAGTGAGCGGTAATGGGATGAATAGTACCATGACAAACAGTTATTTCGTCGTTGAGATAATTGCAGAACTTTCACAAATACCGACAATAAACATCCTCGGAGTGCGGAATTTATTCCGCAACGAATGGCTGCCAGATATTATTTTATGCGGAATAAATTCCGCACTCCGGTCTTTTGGAAAAGTCCTGCATTGTAGAAAGACATTCAATCAAGCACCGAAAGGAATGCCGTCAACAGATGTGTTTTCGACATTCCTTTTGTATAAATTGTATTCTAACGGTCTCAAGCGTTTTTTGCTGTTTTTTTAGAAGCGGAAATTCGCCGAGACAAAACCAAATGTGGGCTGACCACTACCGATATTTCCTAAACCTTGCCGTAAAATGCGAGTGTCGGTCGTGACATCCAATGTAAAGCCGCCAAAGACTAATCCGAACCCAAGCGATACGCCTTCTGAAAGCGCGTACCCAAAGTAGGACGGATAGACAACATCGTTACTCCGTGCGGAAGAACTGTATCCGGCATAACCGGCGCGGAGGCGCAGCCAGTCAATAACCGAGTATTCAACACCAATATTCCAGCGTGGCAGAATCAATTCGGTAGAAACTGATGAGGCGCCCGGTACGCTTTGGCTCGGCAGATTGCCACCGCTATTGTTCGATAAACTCAGACCACCCACAAAAAAGAGTGGACCAACAGCATAGTTAAAGCCCATGCCTACATCAACGCTGGTAACATTACCAAAATACGGCGATGCGCTTTGGACATTGTAGATATTTGCCATCGGAATAAGCGTAAATTGCCGCGAAATTCGTGCGATATATCGTGCATTCACAGCAATAACCGTGTTACCAAAAGCCAGCGAAGCACTGGTCGAACCCGGCACCGGAAGCGACACACGAGGCAACAAGACCGTCGCCGCCAAATCCAGCATGGACTGTGTGCCGGTGGTGATAAGCACACCAGCATTAAAGCCAATCTGTGTGATATTTGCCGTTGGCTGTGAGCGAGGTGCGTTTGCCAGTGGCGCAAGCGATGTTGTTGTGAAGGAAACGCCTGCTCCCATTACTACACCGCCGCCCTTACCGTCACCAGTATTGTAGGTTACTTGTAGTTGCCCGTTATTGCGCGCCTTGAGCTGTGTGAATCCCGGAAGCGCCGCAATACCGCCCGGATACTGGCTTGCCAGCCCCAGAATACTGCTAAGAGCAATCGCGTTCACAACGTCAGTATTGACCGCCGTTATGCCCGGAAATGATTCAAACGAAACCATGCCACCGACAGAAACGCGGGGACTGATGTCAAAAATTGCGCCAATAAAGGGTCCGCCAAAGTTACTAAGCGGTTGTGAGCTTGAACCTGCCACCGACCCTGCATTAACGAAAATGCTATTGCGGAAGCGGTCTGCGTACGCAGGATTGATAGTGAGCGAGTAGGAATCCACAATGAAGGGATTAGCTGCGTAAGTGCGAATATCTCCGCCCATACCGAAGCCACCACCACCAAGCGCAGCATGACGAGCCAACGAACCGACTTGGAGCGGATGCTCAATGGAGGCAAGAGTGCTAATGCAGAGTGTGCAGTAGTCAATCGGTGGTTGTGTCGGACGTGCTGTTGTTGTCACAGGTCGTGCGGTAGTCGTCACAGGTCGTGCTGCAGTCGCATTGGTGCGGGGCGCGCCGGGGCGAGTGGTCGTCGCGGGGCGCGTTTGCGCTGTATTGATGCGTGTTGTGCCTTGCGGCGGGTCGTTCGCTACGGCAGGTGCGGGCGCAGGTTGCTGTGTCGTCGTTGCCGGACGTGTTGCTGTGCCGCGATTGGTTGTAGCTCTGTTGGTTGTCGTGGTCGGTCGGCGTTGCTGCTGTTGACTCCACGAAGTGTACGACGCAAGGCAGAGCAGCGCCATACAGAAGAAGACTGAACGATTCATACCTGCGTCTCCGAGGTGATTGATTGGGTAATTGCTTATGTTTAGTTAATGTCTTTATTGTTGGTCTTCGGCTGCGGGCTGTTGACCGCCTGTTTGTGCGCCTTGCTGGGTTTGCGTGATGACGTTTGTGTCGGGCAAGATGCTGTACACATTATTTAGTTCGTCATCGGTAAAGAAATTGTCGTCTATATCCAGATCGCGCAGACGCTTGAGTTTGCCAATTTCGAGCGGGAGATTGGCAAGCGAGTTTGTGCGTAGATACATGGTGCGCAGATTCGTTGCCAAGCCAAGCGCAGCCGGAATTTGCGAAAGACGATTTTCGCTTGCATCAAGAAATTCGAGGCGTGTGAGTTTACCGATTTCAGGCGGCAGTTTTTTGAGCAAATTTGTTGCCAGATTAAGCTGCTTTAGGCTTTGCAGGCGGCTCAGTTCGGGCGGCAAAATGTCTATTTGGTTGCCGCTTGCGTTCAGCACTTGAAGTTTGGTCAGATTGCCGATTTCACGTGGAAGCTCGGAAAGCTGATTACGACTAACGTTCAGGTATTGCAAATTGCGGAAGCGTCCAATTTCGGGCGGCAATTTCTTCATGCCATTATTTTGCAAATCCAGTTTCACCACAGCATCAGGATTTTTCAAGCCTTCTTCAATCGAGGTAACGCCTTGCATATTTTCCAATGCGTCTTCATCCAGCATCCCGACCGGGGAGACATTGAAAGCGCTGTTGAAAGGACCGTTATTGCGCATATCATTACGAATGTCGTTGTTTCGCGCATCGTTCATGCGGTCAAGGCTGGAGCCGGGAACATCGCCACGCAGCATTGCGATTTCCTCACGCAGCGCGTCGTTCTCCGTCTTGAGCAAATCCACTTGATTACGCAATACTTCTACTTCTTGTGCAAGAAGGTTTTCGTTTGCATAGACAGGATTCATGTCCATCGTTTGCGCCTGCTCAATTTCGCGCTCAATGGCTATCTGGCTACCGCCGGGGGTACGAATAATGTTGTCATACATTCGCCGAGCAGTCAGCAAATTGGCAACCGAGCGGTCTTTATCGCGGAGGTCTTTATAGACCAGCCCCATCATCTCGTGAGCGGCTGCTTCCCAGTAACGGCTTTTGGTCTGCCGCGCAAGGCTTAGTCCCTTGTTCAAAAAATATAGTGCGTTGTCAGCGTCGCCACCCTCTCGGTAGGACATACCGAGTTTGATAAAGCGGGCGCTCAGTTCTTTGGAGCTTTGCTTGCGCTGCGCAAAGCCGTCGTAATGAATGGTCATTACGAGCGTCCCCGCCACCAGCGCGGCGCTGCTCACGAACCGGAGAAAGCGTGCGTAGATCATAGCGTCTCCATACAGTAAATACAATGAATGAAATTGTTGTTGGTAATTGACTTGATAAACAACGACTTAGGTTACAAAATTTATATGACAAACAAGCAAATGTTTGATGCGCCCAAAAAGCCAAGCGTTTGTTTTGAAAGCGTTTGCTCTCCAAAACACTTGTTTCAAAATGATGCTTGAGGAAGAAAGTATTCACCTAAAAAAATGAGCATACATCTCTTCTTCCCCGCATCGTGCCAACGGTTACAACGCGGTGTGCGTCTTGGACAAATGCGGACGTCGAATTGGGTTTTCATATCAAATTCTATTTATTCAATTTACGTGCCAGATTTTTTGCGCATCATGGCGTTTATGTACTTATCCGCAAAAAATGTGCAAAAGAGGCTTTCATACGCTTTTTGTCAATATCAATGGAATAAGTCAAGAGCGTTTTTCGTAACTTTGCAAGTCTGCGATGCTGCCCCCATTCCCCTCTTTGGAACAAAGAGGGTTGTCCAAGCGGTAGCGAGGACGGGGGCGTTACGTCGCACCAAAGCACAATATACAGCGTCTGCATCCATACCATAAACTCTGCAATGACCACGATTAACTTCACCAAATACCCCAAACCCCGCTCACGGCGACACGTCAGCCCGAATCAATATTTGCCGAAAGACCGTATTCATATCGCTTTGGAGTATTACCCGCCTTTGCTCCCAACCATTGAGTGGGAAGAGCATTTTTTGAATGCGCAAGCGCCGCAGTACCTCGACATTGGCTGCGGAATGGGGCGTTTTCTCCTTGAAACGGCGCTTGCAGAGCCGGAGAAGAATATTTTAGGCTTGGAAGTGCGCGAGTACGCAGCAAACTGGATTCGGAGCGTCATTCAAGGTGAGCGCCCACGCGGTTTGCTGGGCAATGCAGAAACGCTTTGGTATAGCGTTGCAAACGGACTGCCGTTTATTGCGGATGGTTCCATTGAAAAGATTTTCTACTTCTTCCCCGACCCGTGGTTCAAAAAACGCCACCACTATCGCCGTGCCTTCACACCTGCGTTTTTGGATGAGTGTACACGAGTACTTGCCCCAGACGGCATTTTTTATTTAATGACTGATGTGCCGGATGTGGACATCTATCAGCGCGAAACGCTTCGGCAGCACGGAGCCTTCGCCTTTGAAGAATGTACAAACGATGCTGCGTGGGGTCTGGCAGAGCGAACCGACCAAGAAGATTTTTCGATTCGCAAGAGCATCCCGTATGTGCGCGTGAAATGTTGGAAACGAGAGCCTTAGCAAGACGCTCTTCAAAGCACTTTCATAATTCAATGTCATCACTCACTCCATTCCTCAAGATTCCGTATGAAATTCCACAACAAAACCGTCTGGATAACAGGTGCTTCATCGGGTATCGGAGAGGCACTTGTTCATGCGTTTGCTCAAGAAGGCGCAAATGTCATTCTCTCTGCCCGCCGCCAAAGCGAGCTAGAACGGGTACAAGCAGAGTATATGCGCCTTGCAAATGCCTCCCCAGAACGCTTCCTCATTCTGCCGCTCGACCTTGCCGATAGCAATTCTCTTCATGGCAAAGTACAAGAGGCACTTGCATGGAAGGGTGAAGTGGATGTAATGCTGCATAATGGCGGCATTTCGCAGCGCTCGCTTGCCAAAGACACGACCTTGGAGGTGGACAGGCGCATTATGGAAATTGATTATTTCGGCACAGTTGCACTCACTAAAGCACTTTTGCCCTCGTTTTTAGCGCGTAAAGCGGGGCATTTTGTCGTGGTATCAAGCCTCGTGGGCAAGTTCGGTACACCGCTCCGCTCCAGCTATTCCGCCGCAAAACACGCGCTGCACGGATTTTTCGATGCACTCCGCGCTGAGACACATGAAGCAGGGTTGCGGGTAACGATTATTTGCCCGGGCTTTATTAAAACACAGGTTTCAGTTAATGCGCTCACAGGCGACGGAGCCGCGCAAAATGTCATGGATGATGCGCAAGCAAACGGCATGAGTGCGGACGAGTGCGCACGGCGCATTGTGTCGGCGGTTGCCGCACAAAAGCTGGAAGTATATATAGGAGGACGCGAGAAGCTGGGCGTGTACCTGAAGCGCTTCGTGCCAACGATATTTGCACGAGTTCTCCGCTCGGCAAAAGTAACGTAAAAATATTACGCCAAAAGCTCGTCAAAACTTGCCAGTACGCGGTCTGCACGCTTGACCACTTCGGGGCGATGGATGTTTTCAGTCAGCACATAAAAGGCTTCGCACTCACCACTGGCGCGAAGTTGGTAATCACTGAAGCCGTCACCAATGATGAGGCGCGGGCGCGGTAAATTCAAATGCTTGAGCAGTTTTGTTTTCCCGTCTTCTTGCGATAAATAATTTGTGGTGTCTGCTGACGTAATATTTCCATCGTCGTCGAAGATAAATGTATTGGCAAAGACATTCTCCGGCTTGAACCCAAGCGGCTCCATCACGGGAGCAATAAACTCCCGGAAACCACCCGATACCACGTACAAGCGCTCTCTATTCGCACGGAACCACGCCGCATTGCGCAAAAGAGACGGCGTATATTTTTGCTTCAAGACTTCCACCAACGCCGATAAATGCTCACGCCGTGCGCCCAAAAGCGGAATACGCTGTTCGAGTGCCTCGTCGAAGCCCAGAGTGCCTGTCATTGCTTGATTAGTAAGGTCGGCAATAGCTTCGATGCGCTCGGAGCGGTCGGGAGCATCCGCCAAAGCAAGTGCGGCAAGGTCTTCAAGGGATTCGACCTGTACAAGCGTGGAGTCAAAATCAATGATGATGGTTGCGAAATGCTGCATAATTTCTTGGTTCGTTAGGTAGAATTTTTCTGTGTCCTCGAAACAAAGATAAGCAGGTTTTACGGCAAAAAAAAGATGCCCGATTGTGTAGGGTTAGTGCTATGCTTTGTAAAGGCACGATTTGACGAGGCTTCTCCCACCCAAATACTTCGCCCAATCAGCAAAAAAACTCATAGCCCACCGTGAAGGCAGGCTATGAGCGGAATTTTTCACAGCCGATCATGTCGCCTTTATGCTGTGGCTTTTCGTGCAGCCACTGCTTTTTGGATAAACGCCATTGCCGGTTTCATATTGCCGTAGAACGCCTGAAAATCTGCGGGTGCCGGGTTTTCTGCATTCTCAACATTGGCGTACATGGTGTTTAGGCTTCCGAGCATTGCGGGGTCGCCCTGTGTGAACAAGCCCACAAGCGCCATCCAACGGTCGGCGAGTGCTTGTGCCTTTGCGGATGACGGATCCGTATCAAGGATTTGATTTACTTCTGCAATAAGGCTCGACCAATCCGCAGCAACTTTTGCACCCTGCTCCGCGTCCAGCATATAAGCAGGTGTGCGGTTAGCGAGTGATTTCTTTTGTTCGTCGCTGTAAAATTGTCCTATCCATTCTTGCGATTCTTTACTTGGTTGCATGGTTAATGCCTTCAATATGGTATGGATGAAATCGAATGAAACCTCACCATCGCGCTTCAAACAGACTTCGGCAGCCGCAAGCGCCTTGGAAACAGCATCAAGCCGCTTGCGCTCCTGCTCTACCATTGCGCGTTGTTCCGCCAGCACTCTCGCCAACTCCACGCCCGACGAGCGCTCCAAAACGAGATGAATTGTTTCCAATGAGCAACCAAGCATTTTCAACATCAAGATATGCTGCAACCGAAACATTTCGCTTGTGGAATAAAGCCGATATCCCGCTTCGCTCACCTTTGCGGGGGATAGTAAGCCCTTGCGGTCATAAAAACGCAAAGTCCGAATTGTTACGCCGGTCAATTTTGCAAATTCGCCAATATTCCAAATCTTCCATGATCGAGGCTCACCCGGTGCTGTATTTGTCGGCAGCACTTTGGTTGTATGTGCTTGTACAGTTGTGTTATGTTGGGGTTTCATACGATTCCTTCAAAAGTGTTGATTGTGATTGAATATGGTGCACCGATATTCACCTACAAATCTACACCATGACGTAAGGAGAGAGTCAAGAGAAAAATTGCGTAATGAAAAAAATATTTCACCAACGAAGTATTGAAGCCACTCAGGAAGCCAATGCTTCTTTGAGTACGTCTAAATATTTTCGGCGATATGCTTCAAGTTCTTTACGACGGTACTGCATGATAAAGCGCGGATGCTCAAGCGGCAAAATCCGTTCAAAAAAGCCGTACTCCTTATTGATAGCCTCAAAAGCGGAATGGAGCTTGCCAGTACCGAAGCAAATTGCCACATCTTGGCGTAATCCCATTGCAATCTGCCCACGCATTGTTTCGACCATAAACGGCTTCACGGCTTGGAACAATGCCTTGTCGTCGTAAAAATTATAGTTGATTTCGCTCGCCTCTTTCTGCTGCACAAAGCCCAATGGGCACAGCGCAGTCAAGAAAAAATCCCCGAAAAAGCGCTCCGCTCCGCCATAGTCCGCAATGACGCTCCAGACATATTCCGCCGAAAGCTCGCGTTTTGTACCAAGCGTGTTTTGAATACCACAGACCTCGCGCAAAATCACAGGGTCGGTGAAGGAAAGTCCCGTCAAACCACCGCCAAATCGCCCGGGATTGATGCCCCAAACCGAAACACGATTGTTCTTGTTGTCGGAAAAATATTTATCGCAAAAGGCACGAACACACGCCTGCGTTTCCGTGCGCACGTAGGGATTCATTGCCGCTATGCCGTTTGGCAAGGGTGCTTCGAGGCGTAATGCGGTGTAAAAAGTGTACAGGCGGTCGCCGAATGTGGTCATGATGTGAACTTCAAGGTATGAATGAGGGATTACGAATTATGGACGGGATAATGGATGGGCTTGCTCAATACTCCTGCTCATGCGAACGCAATTCCCAGTGCGCAGCACTCACGCCGCGCTGAAGCAAAACCTTGCCCGTTATTGCCTCAATGACGCGCTCTTCAGGCTTGCGCGTGAGTATCTCGGCGCTGATGAGGCTTTGTTCCGCACTTTTTGCCGCACTCTTGAGCATATTCAGCGCCAACTGCTCGGAATCACTAACAAGTTCTATCACTTGTTCACGTATGGCAGATTCGCTGGCTTTGTCGGCGGTGATGATGAGATAATACGCGGTGTTCATGTCATTACGTTGCAAAGGACGACGATTGAGCACTTTACCAAGCGGGCGCAAGGTAAGATGCGCCAGTATGACTGCCGATGCTGACATTGCGGCTTCAGCGAATAAGCCAAAGCCTGACAAACAACCAACTGCCGCCGAACACCAGATAGTTGCTGCCGTATTCAGCCCTTGCACATTGAAGCCTTCACGCATAATCACGCCCGAACCCAAAAAACCGACACCAACGACAATTTGCCCCGCAATGCGCGTTGGGTCGCCGGATTTCCCCAAAATCACTTCCGAGATGAGAATATACGCCGCCGAACCAAGCGCAACGAGAGTGTTCGTGCGGAGTCCGGCGCTGCGATGCTGCCACTGCCGTTCAAAACCGATTGCAGCACCAAGCCCAAAAGCGACGGCGAGTTTGATAGCAAATTCTAACGATGACATTAAGATTCTTTCACTATTCTATACGGTTTTTAGGTTATTTTTGAGAAGTTTATACCGCACACCGCGCATTTCATAGCCGGGCAAGCTAACTTCACCGTCCGGTACTAAACCACATTTCTCCATCACCCGCGTCGAAGCACGATTCTCCACGAGCGCCACGGCTACAACCGCGATTGTGTTTTCTTCCGCAAGTGCTCGCCGCACCAGTTCCTGTGAGCCTTCAGTGGCATAGCCTTTGCCCCACGCGGCATTGTGGAAACGGTAGCCGATTTCTATTTCGCCTGCTTCAAAACCGGCTTCTTTGGCGAAGCGAAAATCCAACGCCGGGCGCAGCAAATACCACCCCAGGAACACACCTGTTTCGCGCTCTTCCACCGCCCAAAAGCCGTAGAGCGTTGACGAATCCTTGTTTGTATAGTATTTACGCTCCCACGAAGCGATGATTTCTTCATACCCCTGCAAGGACGATGACATTGGGTTGGCATAACGCACTACGTCCGTATCGGCATCCAGAGCCGCAAGGAGCGGTGCGTCTTTCGGGGTAAAAGCGCGAAGAGCGAGACGTGAAGTATGGAGAAGTGTGGTCATATTGTCAGCAAAGAGTATAGTAGTAATACCCACAAATCTAGCGCTTTATCAGGTTCTAGGCAAACAAAAGCCCTGCAATGCTCTTCATTACAGGGCGTACGGAATGTGCTCCAAAAATCTTTATTCGTCATTGGTCAAGTCATCTAAAATATCATGGACATTCCGCAACAAGGCGGGTAGTGTACTTTGGGTGGCTTCCCATACAATATTGAAATCCACGCCGAAATACTGATGAATTAAAACATTACGGAAGTCCGCTAATTCCTTCCATTCTATTGCAGAATAACGCTTTTTAAGGTCATCCGAAAGATAACGCGAAGCCTCGCCGATGATTTCGCATTGGCGCACAACGGCATCGCGCATCATGGGGGAGTGCATAAAATTGTCTTTACTACTTGTGCCAAGATAGCTTTGGATAGACCAAATTGCATCTTGAATATGCCGCAAACGCGCTATATCGCTTTGACTACCGCTCATACACTAACGCTTTTTCATTGTCAATATGCGGCTTGATATACGGCGAAAGACCATTGGTAGAAACTACATCCACAGGGCGCTCTAAAAGCCGCTCTAATCCTTGCTTGATACGAATAAATTCGACAAGACCAACCTTCGCATTATCATCTAGTTCAACGAGAACATCCACATCACTCGTCGGAACTGCTTCTCCACGCACAACAGAGCCGAAGAGCCAAGCCCGCATGACAGGTTGTGAACGGAAATAGTCGGCTATAAGCGGCTTCAAGCGCGTCACTGTGGTCGTAGCTTCATACATTAGTCTATTACCTCCACCTGCACATAACTTGCATTGTCTTTCGCATGGTACACGCGGTGCGTGGCTTTGATAAAATCTTCCGCGTTAGCTTTGTAAACGTTGTCCACGTATTTCTGCGGGTTGCGGTCGAAGGCGGGGAACCACGTGCTTTGCACCTGAATCATAATCCGGTGCCCTTTTTTGAACGTGTGCAGAACGTCTTGCAAGCGGAAGGTAATCGGCGTAATCTCATTCGGTTTCATCGGCTCCGGCTTCTCGAAGCTCTTGCGGAAGCGTGAACGCATGATTTCGGAACGCACCATTTGCTGATAACCGCCCAGAACAATGTTTTTGTACGGCATATAGGCATGATTCGGTTCCCAGCCCGGATAGACATCAATCAATTTCACCACCCAATCGGCATCCGTGCCGGTCGTAGCGACTTTCAGCGCTGCGGTGATTTCGCCGCCAAGCGTCATATCTTCCGTCAACGTGTCCGTTTGGAACGTGAGAACGTCGGGGCGTTGCGAGGCAAAACGCTGGTCTTCGCTCATGTATTTGCGCATGGTGATTCCGAAGAATGTTGTGCGGTCTTCGGTGTAAGGAACGGGCTTATTCGGGTCGCTCACATATTCCGTGAAGGACTGCTTTACTGTGCTGTCCGGTAGCATTTGCGAGAGTTTTCCGTTTTCATGGAAATACAACTTGGTTTGTTTCGCCGCTTTCACGGGATACTCATTAAAAGTACGCCAGAGTTTTTTGCCCGTGTCGAACATATACGCTTCCGGTAAGCCCGATTTACCGTCGCCTGTTTCTTTCAGGAAGTGGCGGAAAAACTTGGCTTCAATTTCGCGCTGATAAAACGTTGAAACGCTATCGCCAAAGTAAATGTTGCTGTGCAGGTGATGTGCTTGGTCACGCGCCCAATCGCCGTGCCCGAAGGGTCCCATGACGATAGTGTTGTAGGTGCCGGGATTATTTTTCTCTACCGTTTTGTAGATATTGAGCGGTCCGTAGAGGTCTTCGGCATCGAACCAACCGCCAACAATCATCACGGCGTGCTTGATGTTTTTTAGGTGCGGGAGCAGATTGCGTTTTTTCCAAAATTCGTCATAGTTCGGATGCTCAACCATTTCATTCCAAAAGAAATTGTCTTTGTAATAGCGCTCCGTTGCGTTTTTGAGCGGACCAAGATCCATGTGGAACTGCC
>CALCNX010000117.1 GCA_937899715.1 uncultured bacterium
TGATAAGTACGATGAAGTCATTGTGCAAGAAAAACTGGATGGCTCCAATGTCGGCGTAGCACGGCTTGGCGATCAACTTTTTCCGCTCACTCGCGCGGGCTATCTCGCCGAATCCTCGAAGTATGAACAGCATTGGCGTTTTGCCGATTGGGTGTATGAAAACGCAGACCGCTTTTTGGCTGTCGTGCAGGATGGTGAGCGTTTATGCGGTGAATGGCTGATGCAGGCGCACGGCACACGCTATGCGCTTAGGCATGAACCGTTTGTTGCTTTCGATCTCATGCGCGGTACGGAGCGAGCGGTGTACGACGAGATGCTGCGTCGCATTCAGACAGGCGATTTTATTACGCCAACGTTGCTTCACAGGGGCGGAGCAATCAGTATTGAAGCAGTGTTGCAGAAATTGGGTGCGAGCGGTTTTCACGGCGCTTTGGATACAGTCGAAGGAGCAGTCTGGCGTGTGGAGCGCGAGGAACTCGTCAGACGAAGTCCGAAGCAAAACCCAAGCGGTGAGCGTGAGCGGGTGGTGGATTTTGTCGTGAAATATGTTCGTCCGGATAAGCAAGACGGTATCTATTTGCCGGAAATGAGCGGCAAAGAGGCAGTGTGGAATTGGAGACCGGGGCAAAAAATGTAGCTTTTTTGCAAAAATCTTCAAAAAAGTAAAAATAGTTAGCCCTTACGTCAAAAAATGTAAGGGCTTATTTGTTATTGTCTTACTGAGGATTTTTGCTCAAAATTAAATGTTGCAACAATGATTGTAACGGGTTTTTCGTTACAGGTGACACTAGCGCTGCCATTATTGATTTTGTATATTCGTGCCGCATGATGAAATACTCATCTGGATTGTTTCCATCAGTAAAAAACTGTACGTCTCTGAGGTTCTTGCGGTCATAGTTTTTCACTCTCTTCTTTGTAATGATGAACACGACAAACTCCTTGCATCAATTATACTATCGTTATTGGGCAAAAGCCACAAACGATAAGGATGTCTTGAACTATCATCTTTTGCTGGATGTAGCGGAAGGCGAGTTATTGCCATGAAGCAAGTGGAACTTCTTTTTTGGGCAAAAACTGACCAAACGGGCAAAGATAAAGAATGGACACGTCCACTTTGGTCGCATTTACTGGATGTTGCTTGTGTTGCTGAAGTATTGTGGGATGTCATTCTTTCTGAAACGTTAAAAAAACAAATTGTACAAATATTAGGCTGTACCTTGAATGAGGCTCGAAGTTTCATTACGTGGCTGTGCGGTGTCCATGATGTTGGTAAAGCGATTCCTCCATTTCAAATACAGCACGAATTTTCCAAAGCACTATTAGCAAATGCTGGGCTATCATTTCCGAAAAAAGCAAGTAAAGTGCGACATGAACACGCAACCTATAAATTGCTTACACGCTGGTATCAGGAACGATATAGCCGAACAGGTTGGTTTGATGACATAGCATTTTTGCTGGCGTTTCATCATTCTCACTCCACCACCAAATCTGATGCTGAAAAAGACACCGCATCTGACGTAATAGGGGAAAATGATTGGAAGGCAGCCCAAAACGCTTTAATAGATTGCACTGTTGAAGTTTTGAAACCATTTATCCCTGTACAGATCGCTCAGAAAAATTACTGGCAATCATGGACATACCTTTTTATGGGACTTGTGAGCTATGCTGATTGGATTGCTTCAATGGAGGGAAACTTCCCACACCAACTTACTCAAAAGCCTCATGAATATTTACCGACAGCACGTGCGGCAGCACAACAAGCTATAAAACATATTGGTGCCGACCTCACGGCACAGATTCAGGGTAGGAAATTTGGACAACTCTTTGGTGAAACTGATGCTGATGGCAAATGGAAAGGTTTTACTCCACGTGCTGTACAAAAAGCAGTTGTTCGTTATACCGAACGGCAACGGTTGTCAGAAACACAATCAACACCCCTCCTAGCAATTATTGAAGCCCCAACTGCCGATGGCAAAACAGAAGCTGCATTACATCTTGCTGCTCAACTGCAAGCAATATCGCCAAAGAAGAAAGCACGGCGAGGAATCTATCTTGCTATGCCAACTCAAGCAACAAGCAACGGTCTTTTGAAACGTTTTCTTGCATTTCTGGAACGAGCGCATGATGCAAGTGCTCATCCAGCAAATACGCTGCTCATACATGGACAAAGCAATCTGCATGAGACGCAAGAAATGCTGAAAGAGAATATGAATAAATTTATTTATGCTTCTCAAATAGAAAGTATCAGCGGTGGTGAAAGAGATGATAGAAAGTTTAACCAAACGGCAACCGTCGGTACTGCTGCATGGTTCTTGCCCAAAAAGCGGTCATTGCTTGCTCCGTTTGGTATTGGCACTATTGACCAAGCATTACTTGCCGTGTTGCAAACAAAGTTTTTCTTTCTTCGGTTATTCGGGCTACATGATAAAACCATCATTTTTGATGAAGTTCACGCCTACGATGCCTATATGCTCACGTTGCTCGAAAGGCTTATTGCATGGCTTAAAGCCTCCGGCTCGGATGTTATCTTACTTTCAGCCACACTTCCCGATACAATGCGCAAACGATTTATCCAAGCGTGGACGGGAGACAAAACCGACACATCACCGAACCTTCCCGTACAATATCCCGCACTCACCTTTGTACGAGGCGGCAAACTTGAAACTGAACCCGTGTACAAGGACGAGCTTCCTCTGCCGAATATGAAAGAAGAGCGTCCAAGCAAAAAGACTGTACACCTTGAGCCGATTATTGTTTCCCCAAATGCGTCTGAACAAATAGAGCGCATTGCCGCAGATGCTGTGGCTGCATATAACAATGGCGCAGCCGTTGCCGTTCTTTGTAATTCTGTGGATAGGGCACAGCGGGTCTTTCAGAAAATTTGTGAGAAATTGAACCTTAAAGAGGAAGAAGCAGAAAAGACCAACCTTCACCTGATACACTCACGCATGACATACGGGCAACGAAGCCAGAAAGAAAGCCTTATTCTGAATAGTTTCGGAGTGGGGTTTCAAGGCGACAGAAAAGGAATTGTCGTCGGTACACAAATTCTTGAGCAGTCTCTCGACGTAGATTTCGACGCAATGATAACCGATATTGCGCCGATTGATTTACTGCTTCAACGCGCAGGAAGATTACACCGCCATTTGTGGAGAACATTTCGTCCCGCAGCACACTCTTCGCCGACTCTTCAAATCGTTATCCCCGAATCTTCGACAAAACAAACCGAAGCACCATCATTCCGAACAGTTGCAGCAGTGTATTCGGATTTTATTATGCAGCAAACATGGCGCGTCTTGCATCAAGAAAATGACCCAAGCAAGAATTGGCGAATGGAATGGCACATTCCCGATGATGTCCGCTCGTTGGTTAATGCGGTATATGATGAAGAAACACAAGCCGAGTTTGAGAAGGAGAGCCGACTAGAGAAAGCCTTCTTCAAACAAAGCGGTGAAACAATAAGTAAGCAACAAAGCGCATTCAGTGTACTTATTTTTGACCCAAGAGAGGCGGATTATATAACAGACGAAGGTTTGCGATTGCTAGATGATGAAGCCATTGAGAATCAAATGCGAGCAGCGACAAGGCTGGAAATAAACAGTGTGCGGTTGATCTGTTTTCATGAAGACGAACATGAGCAATGGTATCTTGATGCGGATTGTACCATTCGGTTTGAGCAATCTCTTACGGAATCATCCGAGGGAGTTCGTACCTTACTACACAATACTGTCTCAGTTTCAGCAGAGAAGGTTGTGAGTGCAGTGCTATCATTTCAAAAAAATGAACCGGGTATATTCGCACAATGGCAGGCAACAATAAAAAATTCATCAGGGCTTTTAGGGCTTATACCAATGATATTCAAGCATTGTCAATGGAAACATCACAAGGAAAACGTTACCGTGTCTTTTAATCAAACATTAGGGCTTGTCATAAATGAAAAAGCATCATAACTTGCAGTTTGTTTCCCGCACACGCGGGGATGAACCGATTGACGCAATGATTTATAGTCATTCATCGTTAAAAAACGATGGATGGCTATTTTTTTGTTGCACAGTAACATCAGTTTATATATTTTTGAAAAAGTACAAGTTAAAAATAAAAGATTGAAGCTATGATAGAAAAAAACAACATCACTAACGAACCATTTGTTAGAGTTCAATTTGTAGACAACACCGAAAAAACATTGAGTTTAAGGGATACTATTTTGGAATCACATCGTATCTCTGAAATTGTTTCCGATTCAGTAACAGAAGCCGCCGCAATACGTAGGTTCTTGTTGGCGCTCTTTATTCGTGTCTATGCAGATTACCTGAAGCACGAGGATTGGTGGCTTGATGTCTATCAAACGTGCGTTTTACCAACTGAACCGCTTGAAAAATATTTACAACAATGGGAAGACCGTTTCGATTTATTTCACCCAACGCACCCATTTTTTCAGCATCCAAGCCCTGAAAGCGACAAACCGCAATCATTAAACGTACTGCGGCTTGAAAACGCGAGCGGCAATAATGCCGTCTTGTTTTCACATTCCAACGAGGAAGATAGTTTTATGATGACAAATGCAGAAGCTGCCCGTGCGCTCATAACTGCACAAGCGTATGCAGTTGGTGGCGGTGTTTCCAAGCCGTTTAATTTTTCGCACGGTGTTTTGGTTTCGGGTGGGTTGGTGTTTTGGGTTGGAGGCAATACTTTGTTGCAGTCGCTATTATTAAACTCCAGACCTAAACTCTTGAGAAGGTTAGACCGAGATAGTTTTATCGGCACTCCCTCGTGGGAGCATGAACCCGTGCGGGCATTGCAATATCCGGCAAACGGCATCTTGCACCTTTTTACATTTCTGTCCAGGCGTTTTCGTTTAGTGAGGCACGATGAAAACACGGTTAAAGCCGTTATTCTCTCGCAAGGGGATAAAAACATCTCGCCGCTCAACGACCCTATGATGGCTTATATTACCAACAACAAAGGGGAGACAACTGTTTTGAATCTCAATCGTGAACGTGCGTTGTGGCGCAGTTATTATGCACTGTACGCCGAGCAAACAACGTCCTCACAGAAACCTGCTACATTGCAATATGCTATTCGTGCTGTTCCTGAAGGGCAGCGTATTGAGTTAGAAGTTTTTGGGTTGCAGACGGACAAGGGTAAAATTGAGCACTCGCGCATGGAAAAACTAGTGTATTATCCTTCTATTGCTGGTGATAACAATAAAGTCTCGGCACTGCAAAAAATGATTTTAGACAGTGATACTGTTTCAAGCGCGCTCTCTAAAGCACTTTGGCTGTTTGCGCAGATATTTTTGTACCCCGAAACAAAAAACCTGAGCGACACACAACGTG
Source organism: uncultured bacterium (assembly GCA_937899715.1). Taxonomy (GTDB): domain Bacteria; phylum Bacteroidota; class Ignavibacteria; order Kapaibacteriales; family UBA4661; genus PH2015. The sequence continues at coordinate 5,337 of CALCNX010000117.1, forward strand.
CGGAAATTACGGCTTTCAAACAATCCATTGACTGCTCGGCGCAGTATTGGGCAAATGCCGGAACACGCATCAACTCACTTATTGCAAGACTTTCGCGACTTGATGATGCGGACGAGCGAGGCGATTTGATTGCCGAATGGCGTATTTTCCTCAAATCAACCGCAATAGAACTCCTTGAGCGGCAATTAGAAAGCATAAGCGGTAACGCAAGCGTTGTGTACAGGGCATTTGCAGCAGCACAGCGATTTTTTCAAATTGAATCATCAAAATTTTGATAGTGACATCTTTTACTCACAACAATCTTACTTTGGAGGCTTTATGCCTGAAGAACTTACAATAACCAATAAAGCCGCACCCAAGCGGTATTACACGTGTCCGCCTTTTCTTACGCGCCTCTTTGAATTGCTTCACGATAAGCAAGCAGGACACTCCTACGCCCGTGCAGCATTTTCACACCTTGCCTTTGGTCATGCAGCCGGAGAGGATGCAGAAATTATGCGGGTCATGGGCAATACGCTTGGCGGTGAAATAGGGCGAGACAACACCGACCATCATTTTCGCCAACGCTTGATTGTAAGCGGTTTATTTGCAACGTATCCTGAAACAGTAGCTTCGGTTGAAAGTGAATTTTCATTTGGCGCATCATGCCGTCGCCTTCGTGCTGCTATGGGAGGCGTAGGCGTTGATTCGCTTGACCTGCGGTTTGGTGCATTATTGGATGCCCCACTTGATGATGCGCACGAACTCTTAGAAGCAATCATTAGTCGGTGTAGCGCAACGAAATACGATATTACAGTGGACTACATTTCACTATACCACAACCTATGTCGGTGGAATAGCGAAGAACCGCAAAAACGCTGGGCTAAAGACTTTTGGGTCTATTCCGACAGCGAAATGAAAAAGGAATCACAGCAAGAATCCACAGAACAAATCACTGAATAAACTTCATTCAATATCATCATAAACACAAGGAAATACGTCATGAACACCCCCAATCAACGCCTTTTTGTCGAAATCAGCTTTCTCCGCAATTTCCCTCCTGCAAATCTCAACCGTGACCAACGCAATCAGCCCAAAACAGCGCAATACGGTACTGTCGCTCGTTCACGCATTTCTCCACAATCCTACAAGCGGGCTGTACGGTTTGCTCCTGAATTTGCGGAGGCAATACAGCAAGCAATCGGAACAAGAACAAAACATTTACCCAAATTAGTGATGAATGAACTTGTCCTGTCGCATCATATTTCTGAACAGGAAGCAAAAACACTCAGCGAAAGTGTTCTTGAGGGTGTTGGGTTTGGAACGGTAAAAGATGGGAAAACGTCGGTTTTAGTGTATATTTCACCAATTCATGTTCAGGAAATTGCTCGCCTCATTGCGGAAAAGATTGGGGTTTTGCGCCCACAAATAGCCGCCGTAGAAGCAGAAAAATCAGACGCTCAAGCAAAGGCAAGTGATGAAGAAAACGATGCAAAAAAGAAAAAAGGTAAAGCAAAAAAAGATGAGGAAAAATCACCGATAACACAAGCATTGAAAGGAACTATCGGCGAGCTGGAAAAAGAAATTCAAGAAGTTATTGCCGGAAAAAAGAACAAAATCCTCAAATCTGTCGGAAGCCCTGATATTGCGCTTTTTGGAAGAATGCTGGCAGAATTTCCCGCACTGCATGTAGATGCTGCCTGCCAAGTTGCTCAGATTATCTCTACCAATCAACTCAAAAGCGAATTCGATTTTTACACTGCCGTTGATGATGTAAACGAAGCGGAAAATGAGCAAGGGGCAGGGATGATGGGCTTGTTAGGCTTTAATTCAGCGTGTTTTTACGGCTATGCCGTCGTTGATGTTATGCTTCTTTTGAAAAATCTGGGTGGCGACCGCGAAATGACGTTGAATGCTCTCAAGGGCTTTATTCATGCCTACTCACTGGCTGTCCCAATTGGAAAGCAGACATCAACTGCACCTCACACACCACCATCGCTAGTGATGACGGTTGTCCGAAATACTTCTGCGCCTTGCTCTCTGGCGAATGCTTTTGAAAAGCCTGTTCGCGCCGATAGCAACGGCTCGCTTGTCGAAAATTCCATCAAAGCATTAGATACACATTGGCATACCCTTACCAAACTTTTTGGCGGAACTGACAACCCAACCCACGTTATTACTCAATTATCAGGCAAAGAAGATACCGCAAAATATCTCCCAAATCTTCAGACAAAATGCGAAGAATCTCTTCAAAGTCTTATAAATAGCACCATTGCTGATGTTTCAGTACATCTTTCACCCCAATAAAAGGATAACATACGATGCCACATACACTTCTTTTACGGCTTGAAGCTCCAATACAATCATGGGGCATAGAAAGCCGATTTGAATATCGTGAGACTATGTTAGAGCCTACACTTAGTGGAGTTATTGGGTTATGTTGTGCTGCCTTGGGACGAGACCGTCACGAGCCTGTCAATGACCTCACCGAAGCCCTTCAAATGGCAGTTCGGGTGGACAGACAAGGATTTTTGCAAGAAGATTTTCATACGGCAATGGATGTGATCACGGCAAATGGCAGCATTAAACCAACACAACTATCCTACCGCTGGTATTTGCATAATGCTTCTTTTCTTGTTGGGTTAGAGTCGGAAGATATCGAACTATTACGTTTGTTGTATCATGCGCTTTTGAATCCGCATTGGATGTTGTTTTTAGGGCGAAAATCTTGCCCACCAACATATCCTGTAGTCACACAAGGGTCGTTTCGTGAAGGAATGATGATAAGCGAAGCATTTACAAGTGTACCATTATGCTTGTACAAACCACGCAAAGATTTTCAACTTCGTATTATAGCTGATATACGATTAGCAGAACAATTAAAAGATCAAAATTGTTTGGAAGTAGCACAATATACAAGAAATGATGTTCCAATCAGTTTTGCCAAACGATTATTCACAACACGTATGATTGCTGAATTTGAGCAGAAAATTAGCCTGATAATTCCAGAAGATTTGTACAGAACAGAAGAATATGAAGGCTAGGAAGAGATAGAAAACTACAAGCCAAATTACTTATCGGAGAAGTATTGCTGACAACAATTGTTGTCATAGAACACCCCTACGGCGCAAACCTTCAATGTCACGGGTAAATTCTTCCATATCGTAGTGTGGTGCGATTACTCGGCTACCAAGCAACATCTGGAATTCCGGCTGTGGCATAGATGCAAGAGCAGCAGCAGAACCAAGTGTTAGTTTTGCTTGTTGAAATAATGCAATTGCAAGTTCACGTTTAATGTCCGTCTCTGTCATACGAGTTGCAAATGCTAGTGTGTCGGGAATTTCGACGGTCATAATAGCTCCAATACGTGATAAGAAGCGGTGTTTCCCATACAATTTACCAAATTTTTTCTTGTAAACTCATCATGCCTAATCCTTTATTTTTCTCTCGCATCACCCTCCGCGAGTCTGCTCCCATCAGCACTCTTCGCACACTCATGCGCGACGGCTATGCACCACACAAAACCGTTTGGCAACTACTTTCGCACAGTCCCGAACAAAAACGTAATTTTCTCTTTCGCTATGACATTGAGGAAAAAAGTGGCTTGCCACGCTTTTATGTTGTTTCTGAGCAGAAAGCCCACGATACAAGCGGACTATGGGACATTGAACCCAAACCCTATCTGCAACCACAAGAACCCAACAAATCACTCTTCGCAATAGGTGATACGTTTCGGTTTTCCATGCGCATCAATCCAACATTCGACAAATCCGACTGTACGAAAAAGCAGAAAACTCGCTATGATTTGATTATGCACTTGCGCTACCAGATGACCAAAAACGAACATGGTCAGCGTGAAGAACCTCACGCCATTACCGAGCATCGTGCTTGCAAAGAATGGTTGGAGCGCCGTCAGAATCTGGGATTTGAGGTAGTGCAACCTAACGAAACATTGATTGTGGAACAGTATGACCAACTGCGATTTAAGCACAAAGACCATACGACCATAATGAGCCGTGTAGATATGAGCGGTATTCTGAAGGTAATAGATGTATCGAAATTTCAGGATAACTTGACCAAAGGCATTGGACACGGAAAAGCCTTCGGGTGCGGATTATTGCTGATTCGGAGGCTCTGAAGCCGATGTTTGTTGTTCTTTGACAACTGAACAACACGATGTGTAACTGTATTTTTTCCCGCACACGCGGGGATAAGCGCAACCACAAGAATAATTTATTCCCATATCCGCTCAATGCCGTAAGCGTCAAATGTTGCATCACTACTCACAACAGGCAGATTTTCTGCTAAGGCTTGGGCAATGATGATACGGTCAAACGGGTCGCGGTGGTACAATGGTAACTTCTCAATGACTGCTAAATGATGTGCTTGAATAGGCAAAAATTCAAGAATTGATGCGTAATCAAAAATAATTTCTTGTATTGAATGTGCAAGTTGCAGTTTTCCAATAGAAACCTTGATTGCCATTTCCCAAGGACTTGCGATACTCACATACCGATAAGCACTATAGTGAGAGATATGTTGAAGAGCAGTTTTTGTCAGGTGTTCCGGGCTATTCATCATCCAAATGAAGGCTTGCGTATCTATCAAAAACTTCTTCATTCCATATATTCCTTAAAATCTTCCAGAGGTTCATTAAAATCGTCTGCCATATACAGAACTGTACCACGAAAACGTCCTAACGGATTTTTTTTCTCATCGGACAATGCAGTTTGCAACAGTTCTTTTGCTGTTGATTCAAGCAAACGAGCAATCAAAGCGTCTAACGAAATTCCTTCAGAAGCAGCATACTTGGTGGCATTTTCAAGAATGTTTGGCGGTATATCAAGGGTTACAGACATTGTTTTGGTGGTTTTCGTGTTGAATAAATTTCCTTTACCAAATATACGCAATGTTTTTATGAACGTCAATCTCCCCGAACTCGGTGCAATCCCGATGAAAGACCGCCTTTCGATTCTATTTATCGAAAAAAGCCGTATTGATGTGCTGGACGGTGCGTTTGTATCGGTGCGGTATGAATCAAAAGTTCCGAAACCAACCACGCCGGAACCAAGCATGGATGCACTCTTACAAGCAAATAATGGTACAAACACAAGCGGCGAATGGCAGGAAATCCGCACCCACATTCCGCTCGGTGGAGTGGCGTGTCTGATGCTCGAACCCGGCACACGCATTTCGCATCGTGCCGTACAACTTGCGGCAATGGTCGGAACGCTGTTGGTCTGGGTTGGGGAAGGTGGCGTGCGTGTGTATTCAAGCGGACAGCCGGGCGGGGCGAGGTCGGATAAATTGCTTTATCAGGCAAAACTCGCTCTGGATGATGCTCTACGCCTGAAGGTTGTACGAAAAATGTACGAACTCCGTTTTGGTGAAAAGCCGCCGGAACGTCGAAGTGTGGAGCAGTTACGCGGCATGGAAGGTGCACGGGTACGCAAAACCTACCAACTTCTTGCTCAGCAGTATCGTGTGCCATGGAAGGCAAGGGATTATGACGTGGACGATTGGAACGCGGGCGATATTCCGAACAAATGCTTGAGTGCTGCTACGTCGTGTCTCTATGGTATTACCGAAGCGGCGGTGTTGGCAGCGGGCTATGCGCCTGCCATCGGCTTCATTCACACAGGAAAACCGCTTTCATTCGTCTATGACATTGCCGATGTGGTGAAGTTTGAAACCGTTGTTCCTGCGGCGTTTCGTGTGGCGGCGCAGTTTATTCATCAAGAGCGTCGAGATTCTCCCGAACGCACGGTACGTCTTGCCTGTAGAGATATTTTTCGTACATCCAGAATTTTAGAGAAAATAATTCCGATGATAGAAGACATCTTGTCCGCTGGAGAAATACCATTGCCGGAAGCCGCACCGGAACAAGTATTACCCGCATTTTACGAAAAAGGAGGTTTGGGAGATGATGGTCATCGTGGTTGAGAACGCACCACCGCGCTTGCGGGGTCGGTTGGCAATATGGCTGCTGGAAGTACGAGCAGGCGTGTATGTAGGCGTGTACGGACGGAAAGTCCGCGAGATGATTTGGGACAATGTTGTGGCGGGCATTAGCGATGACCTCCATGACGGAAATGCGGTGATTTGCTGGCAAGACAACTCCGAAATGGGATTTAGTTTTGAAACTGTCGGCACAAACCGTCGTATTCCTGCGGAGTTCGACGGTGTTCGTCTGGTGTCGTTTTTGGCAGAGCAAGCGACAAAGGCAATTTGAAGAGCGTTTGAAGTGTTTTTCTGGAAGCAGGGCAGCAAGCGGCTTTCAGATGATGCCTTCAAGCAAGGTTTTGTGCGGTATAAAAGACTTTGAAGTGTGGTAGATTTTTTCTATACTTACAAACGGTTGTTTTGCAACAGGATAGGAATTAGTACGTTTCCCGCGCCCGCGGGGATGAACCGGCAGTACAAAAATACTGCGATATTGTCAAAGAACGTTTCCCGCGCCCGCGGGGATGAACCGGCTGGGTTACGGCAGTTCTCAGCACGTGGGCGACGTTTCCCGCGCCCGCGGGGATGAACCGGCGATTGCCGGAGGCGCACAAGGCGAAGAGCTACGTTTCCCGCGCCCGCGGGGATGAACCGCGTGGCGATACCATTTGGTTGCCCAAGAAGCTACGTTTCCCGCGCCCGCGGGGATGAACCGTCATTGAGACCACTTGCCCCTTTGGTAATTGTACGTTTCCCGCGCCCGCGGGGATGAACCGCCGTGCGAGGGTGCGGGGGAGGTGCAGCATGAACGTTTCCCGCGCCCGCGGGGATGAACCGTAATCGCTCATGCCTGCGCTGGTCTGCTGCGGACGGTCGTCGAGGCGAATGGCCTCGGGTACGAAGACGTCCTCAGCATCCTTGAAGGTGACGCCGGCCTGACTGCCCTCCCGTCGACGGCACCGCGCCTGTTGCTCGAGGAGCAGTCGAATGGCTAAGGCAAGAAACACCTTCGAGGGCTACCAACAGGCCAAGCAGGAGCGCCGTGAGCAGTTGATAGTCGAGTATCTCGAGCAGCTCAAGACGTCGCGAGTGAAGTTCCAGCACGTCACCGGCCTGGCGGAGATGGTTGCCACGCACATCTCCCACCAAGAACAGAAGCCTTGCAACAGGGCGACCTTGCTCCGCAACAAGCGGTACAAGGCGTTGCTGCTGACGTTCATGGCAGCCCATCTCGGCGGCGGGACAAAGAGCCTGAGGCTAAAGGATGTGACCGACGAGAAGGCAAAGTCGCTGGTGGTGACGTCGCAGCTGGAGGCCAGCAACCTCAGGCGAGAGGTGGACCGTCTCAAGGTCTACGTCGCTCACTTGGAGAAACAGCAGTCAGGGCAGCCGGCCAGCTTGCCTCTGCCTGTCGACGATGACAGTGCGCAGCAGGAGTTGCGCCATGTCCAACTCAAGCTGACCCGCACCTGCCAAGCCTTGTTCGCGGTTTTGCGCCACTTCGACAAGATGGTGTCGGTGGACATGGAAAGGGAGGTGGTGTTGGACATGTCGCGTCTTCGGAACAACGTGCTTGTCGATGCAACCCTTGCGACACCGTTCGTGGAATGGCTGCGCCTCAACCGGGACATTCCGGGAGGGACCAAAACATGAGCAGCGGACGTCAGCAAGGTGAGTTGAACGCCAAGCTCTTCGCTGCTTGGGCCGCCAGCAAGACCGACGACGACTTCAGGGCCATGGCCAACCGCGGCGTGCTGTCGCGCAAGGTGGGCACCATGGTCGAGGACAGCTTCGACAGCGACGGCAACGCGGTCACCGTCGGCTTTGATGACGCTCTGGTGCGCAAAGACGTCGGCGCTGAGAATGCAGCCGATGAGCGTGCCGAGATGCGGCACGTTGTTCACGTAGGGCAGCGCCGACGTGATGAGCACGTTGCGCTGGCCGCTCTTGGGCAGAATGGGCGCCGCGCCGCTCGGCGGCTCGCTCCCCAGCGGCTCGTGGTGCGGCGGCTGCACGCGCGGCGGCTTCGCGCCACCGTAACCGACGTCGCCAGCAAGAGCCAGTGAGACCTGCCTGGTCTCCATCGCGGAGGAGCCGTCGACC
>CALCNX010000118.1 GCA_937899715.1 uncultured bacterium
GCTCTTCCGATCTCGATTTCCCAGCCGGTTGTTTTTTCGGGCGAGAGTTTGGGATTGCCGAGCGTATTGGAGCGAGAAAATCCCGACGTTCCATTAAAGGGGAAGCTATACCCCACCGTCCAGCCGTCTGCACCAACAGTGCGGGCGGATGTGGTGAGTACCGAATAAATCGGAGCATCTTTTCCGACAACGGCATAGTTCGCACGGATTTTACCAAAGGACAAAATTTCATTATCCGTCAAGCCCAGCGCCTCCGTGAAGACGATACCAACGTTCACCGAAGGATAGAAAAAAGTATTGTTCTGCACCGGAAGTGACGTTGACCATTCATTGCGAGCGGTCACACCAAGAAAGAGCCAATTTTTGAATTCAACTTTTGCATCGGCATACACTGCTGCGGTGTGTTTGCGTTGTGTGATAATAAAATTTGTTACTGTTCCGGCATTGGATAAGTCTTGAAATCCTGCAATCGTCAGACCGTCACCGCGAGCATAACTGTTTTCGTAGGTCGTGCTAAAGATGTTCCCACCGACGACGAGTGAGCCTTTGAAGTCTTCACTAAAATCTTTGTGCATCGTTACTATGAGGTCAGAGGTGATGTCGTTTTGGAAGTGCTGGTCTTCTATGACCTGTCCGGCAGGAAATTGGCTGCTGCCAATGGCGGCGAATTGTTTTCGTCGGTCGAGATACAGGTCTGTGCCAGCGCGATACATGATGGAAATCCATTCTGCTGGCGCATAATCAATCTGTGCCGAACCGATGAGACGGTCTGTGCGATCGGTGTGCGGGATATTATTGGCAACCCAATACGGATTGTCAAATCCTGCCGTGCCGCGATATGTGCGCTGGTTGCCCGTAAGCGGTCCATCAACAAATTGGTATGCGTCAAGATTAGCTCGGTCGCCCGTCGGTCCACCGTTCGCGTTGTCGAACGTAATCGGTGTTCGTGTCAGCCCCAGCATCACACCGGATTGATTCGAGCCTTGCTGAATTCTGCGTCCGCCGGAATTGGTGTAGCCCACCGAACCGGTGAATTTGAGATCGTTGGTCAGTTTGTAATCACCATTCAGGCGCACATTGAGGCGTGAGAACTCATTACCCGGTACAATGCCTTTGGAGTTGAGGTTTGCCAATGAGAAAAAGTATGTACCGAAATTCGAGCCGCCGGAGACACTGAGTGAATTATTCCACGTCAGTCCCGTGCGGAAAAATGTGTTCATGTTGTCGTAGGGTGCAACGCGCGTTGCACCAGCAGGCGCTCCGGTTTGCCCAATGAGCGTACCACCTTTGTCCCAAAGATTCGGCTGATTTGGGTCGCGGCGGAGTGTGTCCAGAAGTGCCCCCCATGACCGCGCCCGACGAGCAGGACTTGGGTCGTCGGGCATAGCCGCGATGCCACCTAAACCTTGAGAAAATTTTGATTGCAGTTGGGGAAGTTGATTCACTTGGTCAATGCCGAGAGAAGAATTAACCGAGATGCTCACCTTTCCGCCATCCATTGTGCTGCCACGTTTGGTAGTGATAATAATTGCACCACTGGAAGCCCGAATACCATAAAGCGCCGTCGCAGCGGGACCTTTCAAAATGCTTAGGGAAGCAATATCATCGGGGTTGATGTCCATTGCACGGTTAGAACCTGCCACGCCGCCGGTGTTGGTAATGCTAGGGTCGAGTGCGCCGGTATTTTGCTCGCTGTTGTCAATGGGAATCCCATCCACCACAAAAAGCGGGCTGTTCGTACCCGTGATGGAGGATGCGCCGCGAATTTGAATAGAAGCACCCGCACCTGCCGCACCGGAAGAACTCACAACCTGTACGCCTGCTGCTTTGGAAGAAAGCGCATTCACAATGCTGACCTCGCGGGATTGAACAATGTCAGTTCCTTTTATCTCTTGCACCGCGTAGCCGAGAGCTTTTTTCTTTTGCTCAATACCAATGGAGGTGACGACGATTTCCTCCAGTTTCAGCACGTCTTCTTTCATCGTTACATCAACGACATCAGCAATCGGTTTTTCCAACCCCTTCATGCCGATATACTCAAAGACCAGTGTCTTTGCTCCTTCGGGAGCAACGAGCGTGTAGGAACCATCTTTGCGAGAGAACGCTCCGGCACGAGTGCCTTTCACCAAAATCTTTACGCCGTTCAATGGACGGGAATTGTCATCGGTTACTTTACCTGTTACAGTGCGTGTAGCTTGTGCATAGAGGCTTGCGTGCGCGAGACCGCAGACGACCACGACCACAAGAAGAAGCCAAAATATGTTCGTGGAACGATGCCACTGAGGGAGCGCACGGATAGTGGGAAGAAGCCGAGTAGCAGTTGTTTTCATATGGAACTCCTTGGTACAATAAATGAATAGTAGAGAGATGCCATACCGCAAAAGAAGAGCACTTTCTTTCTTACGGTGCGAGTTCAATATTAGCTCGAAAACAGAAATACCACAATGCCACAAAAGGGTCATTTTACGGGCTTCTCAAGGAGTTTTTGGAAAGCGGGCGGTGCAAAGGAGAAATGATTATTGGCATAGACGGCAAAATTTTATCGAAGCACAGACAAATTTGCCCGTGCTTCGATAAAGAATACAGTATGCTGGCTTCAGGTGTTTTTCGTGCGGCGTGTTTTTAGACGAGCTTGTCCCGAAATGCTTTGGCAACGGCTTCGGTATTGGAGTGGACTTGGAGTTTGCGGTAGATGCTTTTGATGTGGCGGCGCACAGTTTCTTCACTAATAAAGAGGGTCTTGGCAATAATTTTATAGCTTCGTCCGGTGCACAAATGGTTCAGCACGTCCATTTCACGCGGGGAGAGCGGATTTTCGGTTTTTTTTTGGAATGAGGTAACAACCATGCGAGCTATTTGCGTACTCATGGGTGAACCGCCTTCATAAATTTCCTTAATACATTCGAGCAAACGTGCGGGGCTAGTATCTTTAATCAAATATCCGCAGGCTCCGGCACAGAGCGACTCAAAGACATAATTATCATTTTCATGCGAAGTCAGCATAATAATATCCAGCGTGGGGAGCATGGGCTTAATAATTTTTATCCCTTCAATACCTGACATCCCCGGCAGACCAATATCCATCAAGAGTACGTTCGGAGTATTTTTCTGAATGTCCGCTATCACCGAGGGACAATCACCATACTGCGCCAAACATTGGAAACCATTGGCACCGTTAATCAAAATTGCTAAACTCTGACGTATATCTTCATCATCTTCCACAAGACTAACAGTGAGCATAATCGTAGCGTGTTTTTAATAGAGAATATTTTGCTGATAAGATACTATCATTTTTACTGAAATACAATGACCCAAATGGGTCATTCTTTGCAAAAGTGAATCGTCGTTCCCTGCTCTTGATGAAAAATAATATCTAACTTTCCGTGCGCACGTTCGGCGCGTTCATGCAAACTAAACAATCCTCGGCGGAGATTATAGTCGTGAGCGCTGCTGTTTTGCGGAGCGTCGTTTGAAGTATCGCTGCCAACTTGCACACCATCATCATAGAGAAAAATATTGGTACGCCCGTATTCAAAAAGGATTTCAAACGTTACCGTCTCACACTCGCCATGTCTAGCAATGAGCGTCATAGCTTCTTTGAAGAGAAGTGTGATGTGACGGCGTTCATCCATCGAAAAATGAATGTCCTCCAACTCTTCCGATACCCCAAGCACATGAAAAGCAATATCAGTCGCCTCAAAAATTTCTTCGCCAAAATCTTTGAGCCGAATACCAATCTGATAAAGGGAGTCATTTTCGGGATTCAGCGCCCAAAGAAAGTCGCGCAGACCGACGGATAAGTCCGTTGCCGTATCTATAATTTTATTGAGCGAGGTGAGTTGCTGCTCGTGGACTTCATTTGGGCGTGACTCCACACCAACCGCGCTTGTACTCTGCTTCATCACCTCACTCAGAAAGGCAATGCGGGTGAGCTTGTGACCAAACTCATCGTGAAAATCATTCGCCGTTTTTTTGCGAATAGCATTACTTTCCTGCTCCCGTATTTTTTCCAGTTCCTCCGCTCGTCGTAGTGCGGTGCGCAATTTTCGTTGAGCGACCGACCAGACAAGACCTACAAAGGCAACAACCAAAAGGAAGTAAAACCACGCTGTCCGCCAGAAGGGAGGAGCAATAACAATCAGCAGCCGCGCCCCTTCGGTGTTCCAAACACCATGATTGTTCGCTGCTTTGACGCGAAAAACATACGTTCCACCTTCTAAATTGGTATAGCGAGCTGTTCGCTCGTTGGCATCGGTGTATATCCAATCGGCATCAAAGTTTTCCAACTTGTGAGCGTAAAGATTTTTTTGCGGATTGGCAAAATCAAGCGCGGCAAAAGTAATAGTAAAGGAAGATTCTTTATAGGACAACTGTATTGAAGCGATCTCCGAAGCGCTGGTATCAAATCGTCGCCCTGCGTTCATGAGCTTGAATTCTGTAATAACCGCCGATGGAGCCTGAGTATTCCGGGCGATGCTATCGGGATGAAATATACTGACCCCATTGACACCACCAAAGTACAAGCGCCCGTCTGTACCCCTACACGCCGAATTTTGGTTAAACTCATTGCTCTGCAATCCGTCTCCACTATCGAAGCGCTGCACGGTGTAGTTAAAGGTCGCGGGGGTGGTTTTTGTACTATCAGCGATAGCTATCGTTGTCAAACCACGATTGTCTGAAAACCATATTCTACCCCGACCGTCTTCGACAAGAGAATAAATTACTCCGGCATATCCGTCTGTATTCTTCCGAATATGCCGGAATGTTTGTGTCATGCGGTCAAAAACATCCAGCCCGTCACTCGTACCAATCCAAAGCCACCCGCGCGAATCCAAAAGCAAGGCATTGACTGTATTATCTGCCAATGATTCGGCACGGACGGTATCATTACGATACTTGTGGTACTGTCCTGTGGTGCTGTCAAAGCAAATAAGTCCATCACCAAGCGTACCCATCCACCACGAACCCAGAGGATCTTCCAGCAAAACTCTTGCTGGTCGGCGCAACAAAGCATTTCGGTGATGATAGTGTGTGATAGTTGTCGCTGTAGGATTCAAACATTGAAAACCCGGACGCTCTTCGCCCATCCACAATGCACCGCGTCTGTCCACATACAGCGGGCTTACCCATTGACCAAAAACACTTTTCTCTGGTTGTTTCTCGTTATAGGTGAGATGGGTAAAATGATTTTTTGCGCGGTCAAATTTATTCACTCCCCCGCCACTTGTACTCACCCACACCGTGCCGAGAGAATCTTCTGCAATATCGAGAATAGAATTATTGCTAATAGAAAAAGGATTCTTGAGATTGTAGCGGTACACTGTCATTGCTCTTGTCGCGGGATTGAATGCGTTCAGCCCATCGCCCGTCCCAATCCAAATTGTTCCTGTATGGTCGACGCGAAGCACGGAAATTGAATTTGCGCTGAGGCTGCCCGTAAGCGCATCATTATGCCGGATAAGCGAAAAAACTTGTGCTTTGGGGTCAAAAATATTGGCACCACCATCATTTGTGCCGACCCACATCATCCCGGAGCGGTCTTGGAATAATGTTCGTAGGTTATTGCTGGAAAGCGTTTCGGTATCGTAACTAATGTTACGAGAATGTGTCAGACGACCTGTTTTGTCCAGTAGTACAAGCCCATTGCCAAGCGTGGCGAACCACAATGTTCCCTGTGAATCTTTTTGTATCGAAGTCACGGCAAAGCCCGCCAGATACGGTTGCACGATTGCACGCGCAGCAAACGGCAGAAAATTTTCTTCGGTACAACTAAACCGCAGCACCTCTCCGCTATTTGTGCCAAGAAGGAGCGTATCGCGTCCGTCTTCGCAAATATGAAGAAGATTATTGGTCTCCGATTCGTTTCTATGTGTCGTATAGTGAAAAGGTGTCAAGACTTTCGTACGGATGTCGAATTTGCATAGTCCGTTATTCGTTGCTATCCAAAGACTTCCACGGCTATCGGCATAAAAACTCCGTACGCCGTTTCCGGGCAAACTTTTGGGATTCCGCTTATCAACCCTATACTCCTCTGTATAATTTTTTGATTTGGTATCAAAAATGAGCATACCGTAGCCGTTGGTACCAATCACGAGATTGCCGGAAGCATCGTCGCCGTAAATACTTCGCACGCCCACCACTGCGCCGAGAGTATCGCCATGAATTTTGTAGGGAAACACGAAGAAACGTTGCGTGACCGGGTCGAAAGAATGGAGTCCACCATCAAGTGTTCCTATCCAAAGTATGCCGTGCTTGTCTTCATGCAGAGTTTGTATCCAATTCCCCTTGAGAGTGTGAGGCGAGCGAAGTTGTTTCCGAAAGACAAGAAATGAATAACCATCGTACCGCGCCAGACCATCTTGAGTGCCAAACCACAAAAATCCTTTGTGGTCTTGCAGCAGAGCAAGTACACTACTCTGCGGAAGCCCTTCTTCCAATGACAGACGCTTGAACCGTTGTGGTATCTGTGCAGAAACCACATTCATTGCCACCGAGAGCAATGTAAGCATCGTCAAAAAAATTTGCGTGAACATTTGATATTTTCACAAAAGGCAGTGCAAGAAGAAAATGCGTACAAGAACTTCCACCTGTTCTTGCTACGGAAAGACGCGATAGCCAAGTGCTCATTGTCCGTGTGCTAATGTAAATCAGTGTTTAATAAACCGAAGTACATAGTGTATGGTTTGCAAATACAGAAATTTTTTCGCTTGCTGCAAATAAAAAACCTTACGTGAGATACGACCTCTCTTCCCAAACTATTTTTATGAGCATTGAAGTTTTTATTTGGAAAATAAAACCAAATGGTCTATTTTTACCCCATGCTTACAAAATCAGACAGAACCAAAATGTTTATCATTGAGAAGTCGGCACCGATTTTCAATACAAAGGGCTATGCCGCCACGTCAATGCAGGATATTTTGCAAGCCACCGGTCTTGCAAAAGGCGGCATCTATGGAAATTTTGCGAGCAAGGATGAAATTGCCGTCGAAGCATTCGACTTTGCGATGAATGTGCAAATGGATGCAATCGCTTTCAAAATCAAACAGGAAAAAACATCGGCAGGCAAATTGATTGCCGTCTTGCAGTTCTACAAAAATTTCACCGTCGCGCCGCTCATCGAGGGCGGTTGTCCCTTGATGAATACTGCGGTGGATGCCGACGACAACATTCCTTTTCTCAAAGAACGCGCCATGAAAGCACTCAAAAAAATGCTCTCCTCACTGGAGTATATCATTCAGCGCGGTATTGACAACGGTGAATTTTCTCCCACTCTGAACGTTCAGACCGAAGCGGCGATGATTTTTGCAACAATAGAAGGCGGCGTGATGATGAGCAAACTCAGCAACGACCCCAAAATTCTGAACAATCTGCTCCTTTTTCTGCAACAACAAATTGAAACACGATTCAAAGCGTGAAAATTTTTTGCCCCTCATAAAAAGACCGAACGGTTTGTTACTGCCGGCGTTTTTTTACTCTACTTTTATCCAACACCATGAACGACGTATTTATCGTATCGGCAAAGCGCACGCCTATTGGCGGCTTCTTGGGTACTCTCTCTTCGCTGTCCGCAACGGAATTGGGCGCGGCGGCAATCAAAGAAGCCTACCGCGCTGCCGGAGTCACGCCGGAGAATATCTCTTCGGTCTATATGGGCAATGTTCTGTCTGCCAATCTTGGGCAATCCCCAGCACGGCAGGCAGCAAAGTTCGCGGGCATCCCCGACGCAACCGATAGCACCACTGTCAACAAAGTATGCGCTTCCGGCATAAAAGCAACCATGTTGGGCGCTCAACAAATCCAGTTGGGATTGGAAGACCTCGTTCTTACAGGCGGAATGGAAAGTATGAGCAATACGCCGCACTACACCATGCTTCGCAAGCCGATAAAATTAGGCGATGAAACATTTGTTGACGGACTGCTCAAAGACGGGCTGACCGATGTCTATCACCACTACCATATGGGCAACGCTGCCGAGCTGTGTGCCCAAAAATACGCCCTCACCCGTGAGCAGCAAGATGAGTATGCGCTGCAATCCTACGCCCGCGCGACTACCGCCACAAAAGCAGGAAAGTTTGCCGATGAAATTATTCCGCTCACCATTACTCAAAAAAGCGGCGAAGTAATTCTTCAGGACGATGAAGATATTTACAAAATCATTCCCGAAAAAATTTCAAAGCTCAAACCGTCCTTCGACAAAAACGGAACCATCACTGCCGCCAACGCAAGCAATCTCAACGATGGTGCGGCGGCTCTCGTACTGGCATCGAAAGAAGCCATTGAAAAATACAACCTGAAGCCGTTGGCAAAAATCATTTCCTACGCAGATGCGGCACAAGCGCCGGAATGGTTCACCACTGCACCGTCAGTGGCTATTCCGAAAGCATTAAAGCAGGCACGGCTCGCAATAAATGAGATTAGTTTTTTTGAAATTAACGAAGCATACTCCGCTGTCGCACTGGCGAATCAACAAATACTGGGCTTAGACCCCAAGAACGTCAACGTTTACGGCGGAGCCGTTGCAATGGGACATCCGCTTGGAGCATCGGGCGCACGTATTCTCTGCACTCTCATTTCGGTTCTCCGCCGCGAAGGCGGAAGATATGGTGTGGCGGCTATTTGCAACGGCGGCGGCGGTGCTTCGGCAATGATAATTGAAAAAATTTAATTCTAATTTTCAGGCGTTGAAAAAAGTAACTATCTTTATTTCAACGCCTTATATATTTTTTTCTTGAGTGACAACCCGTTATTTCCTCATTTACAAGCCCTTTGGTATGATGTCGCAGTTTTCAAGAGAAGGCGACAAACCGACGTTAGCCGATTTACCGTTTTCATTTCCCAAAGACATTTATCCGGTAGGGCGGTTGGATGCAGATAGTGAAGGACTTCTTTTATTGACCAATGATTCGTTTTTGAATAATCGACTTCTGAATCCGAAATTCAAGCACCAACGCACTTATTTTGTGCAGGTAGAAGGACAAATTTCAACCGAGGCCGTTCAAAAGCAGATCGGAAGAGCGTCGTGTAG
>CALCNX010000119.1 GCA_937899715.1 uncultured bacterium
TTGTTGTTCTGCAAGGCGATGCGAAAGAAAATACAACATCCACATAATACCCCTGCCACCATCTGCCAAGCACGCCACCACTCATCCCAAACACCATCCAATAGCACACCAAATCTTTATGAGCAAAAATTTCCGCATTGACGACATCACACTTTCGGCATCGCCGCCTAAATTTTTACCCGACGTTTCCACAGAGGAGGCGGTGCGTAAAGGAACCGTGCGGCGTACATCACCATCAAATGGTTCGCCCGAAGTCGCTTTTACAGATACTTCTTCTGAGTTAGCGCCTCAACATGGTTTCGTTACAGCGATTGACGTAGGCACAAACTCGTTTCATGCGGTTGTGGCAAGCGTTAGTTCCAAAGGCGTATTCACAATTCAGAGTAGAGACAAAGAAAATGTGCGGCTTGGCGAATCAACAAGCGACATGAAATATATTTCGCCGGAAGCAATGCAGCGCGGAGTGGCAGCAATGAAACGCTTTGCACGAATGTCTGCTGTGGCAAAAGCACCCGTGCGAGCTATCGGCACAAGCGCGATGCGCGAAGCAATCAACCGTGACGAATTTGTGCGGCTGGTGCAGGAAGAAACGGGCATCACGATTGAAGTGGTCTCCGGCAACGAGGAAGCTCGTCTTATCTATCTTGGCGTATTGCAGGCGCTTCCAATCTTGGACACAAAAGCCCTTGTCATTGATATTGGTGGAGGTTCGACCGAGACCATTGTGGGGTATCGCGGTGAAATGCTCTACGGACACAGCGCAAAGCTCGGTGCTATCAGGCTTACACGGCGTTTTTTTAATAACGACAGGCTTTCCGCGAAAGCCATCAAAGACTGTCGTGAATTTATTCGTGGTGAGTGGGCGCTGGTTTTTCGTTCGATTCAGGTCTGTGGCTTTGATAAAGCGGTGGCAAGTTCGGGCACGGCACAAACAATAGCGGCGGTAGCATTGGCGCAGAAAAATCGCCTTTTTGACGACGACGATGAAGCGTTGAACGGTGTTACGCTGACGCAGAGTGAGGTTTTGTCGGCAATAGAAGCTATTTTGAAAGAAAAAACGACCAAAAAACGAAGTGAAATTTCGGGCATGGACCCGAAGCGTGTGGATATTATCGTCGGGGGCGCACTGATTCTGGAACAAGCCATGACGCGGCTGAACATACGCGAGTTGACAATTTCGGATTATGCCCTGCGCGAGGGAATTTTGCTGGATTACTACCAAAAGCAATTCGATATTGAGCGCTATCATCACCTGAGCCGTCTGCGCTACGAAAGTGTGATGAACCTTTGCGATACCTGCCAGATTGATAAACGCCACGCCGAGCACGTGCGCACACTTGCTGTGCAGATATTCGACGAACTCAAGGACGCGGGCTTGCATACGTTCAGCGAAAGCGACCGCGAGCTTCTGGAAGCCGCTTCACTGCTGCATGATGTGGGGTATCATATTTCATCCGACCAACACCATAAGCACAGCTACTATATCATCCGAAATTCGCCGCTTCTGGGCTTTACCAACGATGAGGAAGAGCTTATTGCCAACATTGCCCGCTATCACCGCAAAAGTCACCCAAAGCCCAAGCACGAGAACTTTCAGCGTGTGCCGCCTGCCAAGCGACCGCTTGTGTCCTTGTTTGCAGGGATATTGCGCATCGCCGAGGGACTGGACAGGCGACGGCAGATGATTATCCGAAATGTCTCCGTTCAGATTCACGGTGCGGAATTGGTTTTTGAGCTTCAGTGCCGTGAGTGCGAAGACACGCCGGAAATTGAGGTTTGGAGCGCGGAGCGGCGGACACCGCTCTTAGAAGAACAGCTTGGAAAAAAGATAGTTTTTCGTTTGGCGTAAAGTTGAATTTATCTTGTACCAACCATGAACAGCGCATTATTCCTACCTTCCCGAATCCTTGCTATTACTACGCTTCTACTGATAAGCATTCTTTCTGCATCTGCCAAAGCGGGCGATAATTCTCCCGATGAACAATGGAAAATCGGTAATCGTATTCTCGTGCGAGGTGGCGTGTCGGTGCCGATGTTTGGTTTTGCCTCGCTGCCAATAACAATTGCAGACTTCACGCCGCAAGAGGGAAGAATGCCTGCGGGAGCAGCTATACTCGGCGCAACCTTTGGTGTGGGAACAATGTACCGACTGCATCCGAGCGTGGCGGTTATTGGTGGGCTGGATGTGAGTTACAACCCGTACAATACTGCCGAAGCAGAGAAAAATTTGCGCACAAGCATTGGTGCCATCAACCTTCTGGGACTGAATATCAATTTGCTTTCCTCAGCACTGGCGAGTATTCTTCAGTCCTCGTCGTCGTTCACTGCGCAGGCGCATTGGAACGGCACATTGACGGGCGGCTTGCGCTATGATTTTCAGATTGTTCCCGCAATACTAAGCGCGTATCTGTCGGGTGAAATTGGCGCAATGTATGGGGTGTATCCGCAAACGGAATCGAAGGTGAACCTGACTATTCCGCTTTTCAATATCAACGCTGATATTATCAACACCGTCAAGCAAACAAGCGGTGTGGGGTTCGTGTGGGCAGTTGGCGGTGGTTTGCTCGTCTCGGAGCGGGTGAATCTGGGGGTGCGCTATGTGGCGGCAGCACCGACCTACACAAGCAGCATTGCAACTGTTGTGGACTCACGCGGTGGCGCGACTGGAACGCTTACCATTCCGGGCATTGGGCGCATTAGTTCGCAGGATATTGTCTCTTCAATTTTGGGTGCGTTTCCTGAACGCAATGCCCCATTCTCTTTCCCGACAACGATGATTCAATGCACGATTGCATATGTGTTTTAGCGTGGTAAGAAAAGTGTGCAAAACGCTAAAGCCTCTTGAAATCTGATGTTTTCGACTTTTTTTTTATCGTTTGTCAGATTGGCTCATAGCATTGTACGACAAGTTAGTGCAGCTCTTCTTGCATCAAGGTTTCCAGTTTATAGCCCTTCCCGTGAATATTGCTCAATTTCAGGGACGAATCGCCACTCAATTTTTTTCTGAGTTTGGAGATAAACATATCAAGACTACGTCCTACGATAACTCCCTCATCTTCCCAAACTTCTTTTTGTAGCCTGTTTCGTTCAATGATTTGATTGGGATTGCTGGCAAAGATGTGCAGTAATTTCGATTCTTTTGCGGTCAACTCTATTGTTTCTCCGTCTATGACAAGGTACTGGTTTTCATAGTAAAAAAGCGCTTTACCAAGACACAAGAGCGGGCGCTGTGCAGTAGGGGTATTGGGGACTGTGTTTTCTATGGTATGTTGTTGTGACTGAGAGCGATTTTTTTTCCATAGTTTTGCTCCTACAAAGAAAAATCCTACCGTCAGCAAGCCAACTCCTATAAATAAATATCTGGTGCGCGAACCGAAAGCCGCCTCATTTGCAAAATGTATATTGATGTAATAGCATCGTACCGGCTGGGTTCTTCCTGTACAGGCTACTATATTGTTTTGCCTACTTTCCAGCATCGCATAGCCAAAGACCACTTCATTAGTCGAACAATCATAGACGTTTACGATATAATCCCGCGATAAATGGTGTGCGATAATAGTCTGTTCTACAATTTTGATAAGTGTATCAGGAACAAATGTAAAACGGCTTTCAAATCGGATTTGAAATTCATTTTCGCTCAATCGCTGGACAGGGAGCACTCTTGAGACACTATCTCCTACGCTCAGTAGAATGTGATGCCCGATTTTTCTGATGACGAGATTCATAGTTTCTTCCGAAAAACTCTCATCATCGGCTTTTAATGTGCTACTGCTCGTGAAAGATAGAAGGTACACTATTACCACGGTTACTAGACTGAAGTGCTTAAAATTCATTGTTCTATAAAATTTTATCAAGTGTAAAAATGGTTTTTACGGTGAATTTACAATGCTTGACACTTCTTTACACGGCTCTCTCTTTGGGAGACAGTATGTTTGTGCAAATCACTATTGTCATCTACGAAAAACTACGACAATGGATACAATAAACAAAACACGTGCGCCTACACGAAGCCGCAATGCCATCAATTCAGATGGATAAACCGACCGTGATGACAAGGCAGTAGCAACTACAATACCAATAATTTTTATTCATTTACAAAAAGGTTTAAGCACAATGTACACTTACATCCATGCACTCGTATTGGTTTTATTATCAATCGTTTCCTTCAACGGAGATAATAAAACGAAATACCCTGATGAAAGCACAAGCAAACGAAAAGTAATGCCGTTTAAGCAAGCGATACAAGCAAATAATAACAATTTCAGCGTTGATACTGCTACCGTAGCAGCAAGTAACAATATACGCTCCATATTGCAGGATAGAGCCGGAAATCTTTGGTTTGCCACTGACGGCGAAGGCGTGTGCCGTTATGATGGGAAATCATTTACCAGTTTTACACAGAGAGATGGTTTGAGTAGCAATTTTGTCCGAAGTATTCAGGAAGACAGACGCGGCAATCTTTGGTTCGGAACCCGAGATGGGGTTTGCCGTTACGATGGCAAGTCTTTTACTAATTTTACAATGACCAGTTTTGTCCTTCATTCGGAACTGCTGAACAATTTTTCTTCGGGCAAGTTTTGGCAAGGCTCATGTGGTGGCAGCGAAGACCTTTGGTTTGGGAACGCTAACGGCGCTTATCATTTCGACGGCAAATTATTTACCTCGTTGTCATTACCTGTTGACGAGACTGATGCTAAATTACGCCGTTCTCAGCCCGGAGCAAACCGAACTGCGTATTCAATTTACAGTGTATTAAAAGATAACACGGGAAACCTTTGGTTTGGTTCCGAGCAAAAAGGCGTGTTCCGTTACGATGGAAAGTCTTTTACCAATGCTCGAATGAGCGAAAAAGAGGTGGGGTTTGCGGTTCGTTGTATATTTCAGGATAAAAATGGGAGCTATTGGTTCGGCAGCAATGGTGCAGGTTTGACCAAATATGATGGAAAAACTCTCACCAATGTTACGGAAGAGAAAGGACTAGGCAATCCTGACTTTGTGAAAACCTTACGAGGCAAACTCGGTACTCTTGCCCGCGTGTGGACTATTGCTGAGGATAGAAACGGAGACCTCTGGATTGGTACCATTGATGCCGGAGTATGGCGTTATGACGGAAAAACCCTAAGTAATTTTACAACGAAAGATGGACTGAGCAGCAATGCGATCTGGACGATTTACAAAGATAGAACCGGAAAACTTTGGTTCGGTACCGACGGTGGGGGAGTCTGTACATTCGATGGAAAATCATTTGCAAAATTTACACTTCCCCGAAACAATAGTGAAGACGGTTGTTGATGGAGGTAAATTGTTGAGAGAAGTACCAAAAACACCAACGCCGCCCGGAACAAGGTTCCAAGCGGCGTTGATGCTTCAGAGAGGAGGCTTTTCCGTTGCCGGAATTGCCTCGCCGTGTGCGTCCCCATTAGATAGCCACGGGTTCGAGAGTTGTTGTTTTCGTTGTACCAATTTTCTTCGTCGATGTTCTTTCCATATCCTTCATGCGGTTTTACGCTTACGCGGCTTTACGCATCCGCTCCTTTACGCTGTCGCTCCTTGCGGAAGCATTTCGCGCATAAGCGTTCCGAGGCGCTTGATTCCTTCTTCAATCGTTGCTGCATCGGAGCAAGAGTAGTTGAGGCGCATGGTATTCGAGCCGCCACCATTGACATAGAACGGTACGCCCGGCACGAAAGCGACTTTTTGCTTGATAGCAGCATCAAAGAATTTCACGGTTGAGAAGTGTTCCGGCATTGTTACCCACACAAACATACCGCCTTCGGGTTTGGTGGAAACTGCTTCCGCCGGGAAGTGACGTGCGATAGAACCAAGCATCGCCTCGCACTGCGAACTGTATGCGTCGGTGATACGGCGAATATGCGCATCAAGGTCGTTATTGACAAGGTACTCGTGCATAATGCGCTGACCGACAAAGTTTGTGTGTAGGTCGGTTGCTTGCTTGGCAATAATCAGTTTTTCCATGAGCGGTTTTGCTGCTACCACCCAGCCAAGGCGGAATCCGGGAGCGGCAATTTTCGAGAACGAACCGAACATGATACATTGGTCGCCGAAGTAGGAGCGAAGCGATTTTGCGCGAACACCTGCAAATCGTAAATCACCGTAAGGGTCGTCTTCAATCACGATGGTATTGCGTCCCATGAGTGCCGATGCAACACGCTCCCGTGTAGCTTCGGTATAACTGATGCCTGTTGGATTTTGGAAGTTCGGAATCGCTGAGAAGAGCTTCACGGCTTGTTTATCGTAGAGAGCTTCCAATTCATCCACATCTACGCCTTCGTTGGTGAGCGTAACGCCTTCAAATTTGGGCTGATAGACCGACAACGACTGAATTGCACCTAAGTAACCGGGGCTTTCCATCGCAATCGTATCGCCCGGATTAACAAGAACTTTCCCCACAAGGTCAATACCCTGTTGCGAACCGCTTGTAATCAAGATTTCTTCGGGCTTAATATCTAAGCCTTGAACTTTTTTGTATCGTGCCGAAATATACTCACGAAGCGGCAAGTAGCCTTCTGTTTGAGCATATTGAAGCGCAGTGCGCCCGCTTGTGGAAAAGACCGTATCGGCAGCGCGTTGAAATGCTTCCACTGGAAACAGTGCCGGATTCGGCAAACCGCCCGCGAAGGAGATGATGTCTGGCTGCACCGTTGTTTTCAAGATTTCACGAATGAAAGACGTAGGTACGCCGCTCATGCGCTCGGCAAAAAGGCTCGTGGGGTTGAAGGGTGCAGTATTCATGGTTGTGCTTTGGATACGTTATGAATTGTGAGATGATTGCTTTATCGTGAAAGGCAAATTTTCTTTTGTGTGTTTTCTATGCCGAGCTTTTATCTATCCATGTTCCCTAGTTGAGTCAGCGCCTCGCCTGTGACGCGGAACATTGTCCATTCGTCCATCGGTTGTGCGCCAAGACTTTTGTAAAAATCGATTGCCGGGGTGTTCCAGTCCAATACCGACCACTCCAAACGCCCGCATTGGCGCTCTTCTGCCAATCGTGCGAGATAAATAAGCAGAGACTTTCCATACCCTTTGCCGCGAAATTCCGGCTTGACAAATAGGTCTTCCAAGTAAATACCCGGCTTGGATAAAAACGTGGAGTAATTGTGAAAGAAGAGCGCGAAGCCAGCAGGAACGCCGCTTGCGTCATAACCGATAACAACCTCTGCAAATGTTTTTTCGCCGAAAAGTGTTGTGCGAAGAGATTCTTCCGTGGCAACGACCTCATGCGTCAATTTTTCGTATTCTGCTAGCGCTTTGATAAACTCAAGAATGATGGGAACGTCATTGTGAGTGGCAGAACGAATATTGAGATTGTTGATGAGCATTTGTAAAATCAACGATTGACGCAGTAGAACTTGAACACGATACAAAATTACAACAAAAGAATTTTGCAAAACAGATACAATATTGTAGTTTCGCAACCAGTACAGTTAACATTGTACGGTTTTTCGAGTTATAGAGCATGAAATTTCAATCTTTTCTCATCAATATTTTTTTTTCACAATGAGCAATAATAATCAAGAAGCATTTGAAGTAGGGGCATTCAAGCGTGTTATCGCCGGCAAAACCGTGCTTGTCCAGTGCGACAGCCGCCTTGAAGCACAAGCAGAATGGCTGCTGAAAACAATCGAAGATATTTCCGAAGAGACAAAAGACACGATTCGTGACGGCTGGACGCTGGAAATCGGATTTTCTGTGCTTGCGCTCGTCGAGCGCGACGGAATGTTTGTCGTCTGCGAACCCGACTACGACGACGACCCGTTTGAAAACGTTGTTGAGGATGTATCGCGCTCGCTCTGGGTGGTGGTGATGCAGAACGAGGTCGGCGAAGTAACAGGTACGAGCGACTCCTTCAAAATTCCTCGCTTTGATGAAACCGTTGTTTTGCGCAAAGGTGTTCTTGAAGAAGAACACATTGTTCTTCAACGCGACGAAGCAGAAGAAGACGAAAGCGGCGTAGAAGGCGCAGAAGTCATTGATTCCGGCTGGTATATTGGCGGCGCTGATGATGACGAAGAAGGCTCCGACGATGAAGAAGACTACGAAGCCTGCTATGTCTATGAACTTTTGGAGTCGCGTCCAATGCTGCTTTCGGTTCTTGCACTTCCAACGGACTACGTGGTAGTCTTTAACGGCGAGGATATTGAAGCAATTTATGATGAGGAGGACGAAAATGTCTGGAATCCGGCGGATGATGACGAAGCAGACGACAAAAAATAATCGTCTCATGACAGTAACAACAGCAGCCCATACAACCGTAAAAGCGGGCGCAATCATAGCAAACAGCGCTCCTTTGAAGGATTTTTCTTCCGACGGACACTTGTACGAGCAGATTGCGCAGGAGATTCGTGCTCAGATTGAGCATCGTGTCTTGCAGCCCGGTAATCGTTTGCCGTCGGTACGAAAGATGAGCCGTCAAAAAGGTGTCAGCATTTCGACCGTACTGCAAGCGTATATGAATCTTGAGGATGTGGGCGTGATAGAAGCACGCCCACAGTCTGGCTATTACGTGCGGCAGCAGTTCCGCAATCTACCGCCGGAGCCGAGCATTCAGCGCTTTGCGCCAATGGCAAAGCCTGTCAAAAATGTCGTAACGCTGGTCGAAGACCTCATCAATACCTACCAATACTCTGATTTTGTGCCGTTGGGCGCAGCTATGCCTGCTCCTGACCTTCTACCGATTACCAAAATTTCCAAACTCTATGCTTCGCTTGCTCGCGCAGAGATGCACACCATTGCGCGATACGAGCATCCAAGCGGCAATCTGGAGCTTCGCCGTCATATTGTATTGAGAGCAATGGACTGGGGCGGACTTTTTGCGCCTGACGATGTTATCACGACAGGAGCTGCCACCGAAGCGCTTAATATCTGCCTTCGTGCCGTCGCCAAGCCGGGCGATACCGTTGCTGTGGAATCGCCGTGCTATTTCGGGATTTTACGGGTCATTGAGGGCATGGGAATGAAAGCACTGGAAATTCCGACCGACCCGCGCACGGGTATTTCGCTTGAAAGTCTTGAACCCGTAATGCGCCGCAATGAAGTGCAGGCGGTGATGGTCGTCCCTAATTTTAGTAATCCCACGGGCGCGTGTATGCCTGATGAAAACAAAGCAAAACTTGCCGCACTCGCGGCAAAGCACGAAATTCCTATCATTGAGGACGATGTTTATGGTGATATTTACTTCGGTTCGCAGCGCCCGCGCCCGGTGAAAGCGTTCGACAAAGACGGCTGGGTGATGCTTTGCGACTCGTTTTCCAAGACGGTGTCGCCCGGGTTGCGCGTGGGCTATACGATTCCGGGACGCTTCTTCAATGAGGTCTATCGTCTGAAAATCGCTTCCACACTGGCTTCACCGACTCTGCCGCAACTCGTGATGGCAAAATTTCTTCAGACCGGTGGCTATGAGCACCAAATGCGGGCGCTGCGCAAGGCATTTGCTGTGCAGATGCAAAAAATGATTGGCGCAGTGGGTGAGTATTTTCCTGAAGGGACGAAGGTGACACGTCCGAATGGCGGTTTTGTTGTGTGGGTAGAATGTCCCAGAGAAGTAGATGCAATCGAATTGCACAGCGAGGCAATGCGCGAGAAAATCAGCATTGCTCCCGGTCCGGCATTTTCTAAGACCAATGAGTATAATCACTACATTCGGCTTAATTGTGGCTATCCGTGGTCGGAGCGCATAGAACGTGCTATTGAGACGTTGGGGAATATCGCATCAGACCTGTGCAATCGCCGCGAGGAGTCGTAGAATCTACTACAAAGATTCTGCTACGAAGAATCTTAACATTTCTTAACGTCTCACCGTTTATATTTTCACGGTCGCACCGAAACATTTCCTTGTCCCGTGCGTCTTTTGGAGTGCAATCATTATTTTTTCGCACCCCAACTCTTGATTTTATGCGCCTTGTACGACCCAATGTTTTGCGACGTACTGCTTTGAGCCTAGTCTGCCTTGCGCTGTGCCTGCTTGTGACCGCTTGCCCGCACCATATCGAGGAAATGGTCGAAAAAATGGCTCCTCCCAAAGGCTACAAACCGTCATACACCACTTCCAGCACGTCGCTCAAAAAGTTGACCGAACAGGCAAAAATTCCTTCCGCTTCGGCAACAAATGCAACCACGGCACCATCTCCGTCGGGCTTTGACCCAAATGTCCTTGCGTCGTTTCCTTACGCTGGCGATATTGGCAAAGCTCTTTCACAGACCGTTACTTCCGGCTCATTAGGAAGCATGGATTCATCAGCATTTGCAGGTGGTTTGCCGCAAGGGATTCCCAAAGGATTTCCTCAAGGATTTCCGTCCGGCTTGCCAAATGGTATGCCTGACATAACCTCAGCAATGAAGGGGCTTCTGGGCGATTCTGCGCTTTCAAAAACGCTTGCATCGGGCGATATGGACAGTGTATTCAGCAAATTCAAGGGTTTTGGCAGTACGGGCGGTGGCATGACAAGTGGTGGTATTGAGCAATTTATGAAGGATTCCTCCTTCGCAAAAATGCTCAAAAATATTCCCGATGTGATTCCCGAAGAAATATTGAATAACCTGCCGGATATGATTTCAAGCGCTATGGGAGATTCCAGTGCTGCTCCTGCGAAACCAGATGGCAAGGAAAAATCAGAACAAAAAGGAAAATCGTCAAAATCCTCTGCGCCCAAAGAATCTAAAAACTCCGCAAAAAAATCTGAACAGAAACCGGACGACGTAGTGCCGGGACAGGGGTTTGCTGACATGGCAAAAAAGATGGCTCAGATGCTGCCGCAAATGAGCGAAATGAAGAAGAACTATGCGCGGATGCAGCAAGAGTATGTCGAGCGCGAAGCACAAATTGAGTACGAGCGCATTGCTCAAGCTGAGGAGCGCGAAGCAAAGAGGCTTGCAGCCGAGCCTGCTATTATGCCGATTAACGTTCAGGTACGGAGCATCAACGACAGCCGATACCCGAATGAAATTGAACTGAACGTATCGGTGATTGATACTGCCGGGCGCTTTATTTCAGGGCTTGCACCGCCAAATTTTCAAGGCACGGGCAATTATCGTTCCTATTGGCGGGCGCTTTCAGACTCCTGCCCACAGATGAATTCAACTGCACAGACACGAGTGCGCAGTTTCGACGTGCAAGAAGTCCGCGAAGGCAGCTTGGACACGCACGCTGTGGCATTTGTTCTCGACCACTCTTCTTCGATGGGCAATACTCGTGCGCGGCGCTTGCAAGAGGCTGTTGCCAGAACGATGGGTATTGTCAAGAAGCAAGATTATATCACGGCTATCAAGTTTACCAACAAAATAAAAATAGAAGTACCGCTCACAAACGACTCCAATGCGTACCGCGATAATTTTTTGATTGATGGTTTGGAGGGGTATAGCGGTGGAACTGCTATTTATGATGGGGTGATGGCGGCGATTCAAGAGCTTCAAAAAGCTCCGAAGGGTGCTTCAAAGGTGATTATTCTTTTTACCGACGGCGATGATAATTCGTCAAAAACAAAAATTGGTGCGGTCTATAAGGCTGCAAAAGAAAACAACGTCCGCATTTACAGTATTGCCTACGGTATGACCGAGGAGACACCGCTTCAGAACTTGGCGCAGTACACCGGCGGTATGATGTATCGTCTTTATTCGGTGAAAGAATTTCCCCTTGCCTTTGCTGACTTGTATAAAGCCTTAAAAAATTATTATCGTATTCGCTATCGTCCGCCCGAATCGGCTTCTCTGCACTATGTGCAAGTGCGCCTTGTCGTGCCGGAATTGGTCACGGTTTCCACGGGAACGGCGCAATATGACCGCTCGGTCTTTACGCCGCTTGATACCATTGGTTCGGTGCAACTTGTCAATATTGAATTTGAAACGGGTAAAGCCACTATTCGCCAAGAATCAATGCCGCTTCTGCGGGATATTGCGCAGTACGTGAAGCGCTCACCGCGGCTGGTGATGGAAATTCGGGGACATACCGATAATCGTGGTGGCACAGAACTCAATCAAAAACTTTCCGAAGCCCGTGCGCAGGCTGTTGCAACAGCACTCGTTGGGATGGGCGTTCAAAAATCGCAACTTCGCATTGTAGGCTTCGGTGAATCCAAGCCGCTTGCCGGTAACGATACCGAAGAAAACCGCCGCCGGAACCGCCGCACGGAATTTGCCATTGTGGAGAAATAAGGCGAAAAATTAAGATAGGAAAACCCAATATGCGTCATCGGTTCATCGTTTTTGTTGTTGCTATTTTGCTCATTGCCTCGTCGTCACTGGTTGCGCAGGTCTCACCTGTTTTTCTGCAAACCACGCGCGGACTTGTCGGTGAGCGGACGGACGTTTCACTCCTTGCCAAAGCAAACCTTGCCAGCGCAGATTCTATCAGCTTTAGTGGGAATGTTAGGCTGACGGGGAAGTTGTTTCTCACAAACCCGACGGTATTTTATCCCGAAAAATGGTTTGCCGCCCAAGGAATACAGCTTACGAAAGATTCTCTTGCCCGCGACAACGATTCTGTTTACGCCTTCGACATTTCGCTGCGTTGTACGCAGAGTGTACGCTGCGACACACTTGTACGTTTGCGCGGAGAGATATTGGCGGCATCCGATTCGGTAACAGATATTCGTCTTGATAGCCTGACACTGACCGACAGTCGTGGAAGCCGCATCATTCCAAGCACTTACGCCACGCTTACGATTGGTTCTATTGGAGCGCCTCTGCCAATTATCCGCCGACCAAGTCTTGAGCAGAGCGCACCCAATCCTGCCGAGCGTGGAGGGAGCATCAAGTGGGCGTATAGGATTGACGAGCCGTCGGATATCACTTTTCACATCTACACAGTGCTTGGGCAAGAAGTGGTGAGGCTTGAACGCAAAAATCAACCGCGCGGTCCGCACGAGGAGATATGGACACCCTTGCAGCCGCTTTCCGCAGGTGTGTACTACGTGCGCTTTTCGAGTAGTTCGGGTGAGATTTGGCAACGTTGTATTATTCAGTGAGAACCTTTAGCACAAAAACTATGACTACTCATTACTCTTTTCGCATGAATTTTTTATACGTGAAGCTATGCTTTCTAGCGCTTTGCATGGTAGTTCTATTCTCTGTTGATGCTGTCGCTCAATTAAATATTCCGATTCCCGGCAGACGCACACCCACAAAGCCGAAATCTGCATCAGAACTGCTCAAGGAAGAAGCAAATAAGCCACAGAATGGAAGCGCAGGAGATGAAGAACAGTCTATGCTGAACGATTTTCTTGGTTTTTATTCTCACGGATGGCTGCCTACGCCGTTTCCGGCACAAAGTCTTTTTCTTTTTTCTTCGTGGGCGTGGATAATTAACGATGCGAATAATATCACGTTTTCTTCGCTGCCCCGTATTAATAAGCCATTTTCACCCGTTAATCCTTATAGCAACGACGACGACCGCAAGCCGATTCCGCGCAGCAAGGATGAGCGTTCCGGCGACTACTACAACACCGAATACGATGATGTGGACATTATGTATGAAATTTCCATGCCCATTCCGGCAATTCTGCGTGTGGGGGTTGGGTATGCGTATCAGCGCGGGGTCTTGTTTTCAAAAGACCGCACCATGAGTGGACTCGCTACAGACGGCTCCGGCAAGCGCATTCCCCTTGAAGAATGGCAGACGCTGGATATGCAGGAACATTTTTTGAAAGGGACGTTTGGTGTGAAAATCCCTCTCTATGGCGCATTTGCTGATATGCTTGATCAACGTATCTCTTCTTACTATTACCTTTATCTCGGCGGGCAAGCGCAGTACAACGTTTTTAACCGTGCCGTGCAGCACGCGCAACTCATTCAACCCGATAAAGACTTTCGCTACGGCACTCGCGGTGATATTGAGACGGGCGAAACGATTAACAACGGTTCCGATACGCTCCAATTATGGAACGCACCCATGCCAACGTTAAACAAACTTCGCATTCAGCCCGAAGTTGCTTTTGGGTGGGGCTTGAGTGGAGAAGTGAATGCGGGTCCCATACAAGCAGGTCTGGCGGTGATGATGGAACTGTTTGCGACTCTGCCGTTACAAACCGTCACATCTGACGCTGCATGGCGGCAATATATTGTGGGAGCACGTTTTGCAATCGGCTGGCACCGCCGATTGTAGAAGTGTGGCGCTTTCTACCCGAAAAATTTTATCTGCGATGCCCGTTTATTTTCCTGTTTGTGTCTTGGGTTTTGTCAGACTCGCGGCGGGCAGAGATTCTCGTTCTAGTTCTGCTGCCAGCATTACCACGAGTGCAATTGCTGAGGCATTATAGTCAATCGCATTCTCATTGGTGGCGTAGGAGCGCTCATCGTCTGCGTAGCTCTTCAAACCACGGTTCTTTGGTGCAATACCCGATTGCTCTAGTTCGTTTGCCCCGCCGGAAAGCAAGCCCGGAATCATTCGCCGTCCCGTCAAGTCCTTTGCACGGGCAAACGTATGGCAAATATGCTCCACAGAATGAGTGCCCACGCCGCTGACAAAACATAACCCAAAGGGATTTCGCCCCAGAAGAAAATCCAATTGGTCTTGTGCGCCATCCAAAAAAGCGCGGTGTTTGCTGAGGCGATACGCATGAAGAAGTGTGATGGCTTCTTCCGCAATCATCTTGTTCGACCCCCAGACGATGCGCTTATTCCCATAGCGGTAAGCACTTGCTTCGATAAGTTTTTCCACATGAGCGGCATGAACACTAATGCGTTGGTGGATTTCTTTGCTAAAATCAGTCTTTGCTACACGGATAAGGTTCGTCATTGCAAGCGGAGCAGCGTTTTTCCATTCGACGATTCCATATTCGGGCGTTGTTTCTGCATTAGTGAAGAGGGTGCTACTCATGCGCAAGTACGCACTGTCCCGTGTGGTCAAAAAAAGTTCTGAAGCCGCATAAAATCTATCATCCGTGTCCACAAAAAGTGATTTCTCCGTATCAACCTCCGATTCTAAATATTTGCCCGAACCCCCATCATCGCTTGCTTGCCAGTCCACCGCCATTTGCGGGTGCTTCTCCAAATACTGCCATGCTGCTTTTGCTGCCCGCAAGCACGTATCGGCGTACTGCCCCCAAAACGGCTTCAGTACACGTGCTGCTTGTGCCATTGCTCCGGCAAATTTTGCCGTTTCGGGTGTGCACACACCATAGACGTAGCGCGTCTGCTGTTCTGCGTCCGGGGCAATGAGCGGCGACCATGCCGCGCCGGATAATTTTCTGTACACCGCGCCGTCGCTGCGTTGCATCCTGAGCATCCAATCAAGCGCCACTTTTATTTCATCCAGTACATCGGGTTTCGCATTTTTACTTTCAGGAATACGCGAATTGTCACCGAACAAGCGTGGCAGGGCAGCACCGAACTCCTCAAATGTCGTGAGCAGGCTTGCAGCGCTCACTGATGTGGTAGTGATATACTTGCCGTAATCGCCCGCGTCGTGCCAGCCTCCGTGCGCCTTGATGAGCGCTCCTTGTGCCTGAAGTTCATCTTTGCGAGCGAGAATACCGTCAGCCAAATGGCACGCCTCGTGATAAATGCCGTTTATACTGTCGCGCACAGCCACTCCGCAGCGCTGAAGGTAGTAGCTGCGCAGCATGAGCGCAATAAGACTGTCATAGACATTCCTTCCAATACGAAATGGCGCAGACTCCACGCCACCATAGCGCACGCGGTACACACCCTCTTTATTCAAAATCGAAAAATCAAGCGCTCTGAGAGTGTCGCCACTTTGTGCATCCACCGCAGGAAGCCCCATTGCGACGCGTAGCACAACTGTTTTTCGCGCTGTGTCGAAGATTTCTGCCACAACTCCAAAGCGCAACGTATCCTCGCGACGCACAGCGCCTTGCACTAAGGCAATTTTCTGTGCATTCGGATAAAAGCCCAGTTGATTCACAACGATACGGCAATCCGCGCTGGTCTGGCTGTACAACAGCGTTTCACGGTTTGTACACGCAAGGTTCAGTGCCGCCCACAGCCCGCACAATAGCAATATGTGGCGCATGGTCAGAGTCATTTGGCGCGGCGGCGATAAAGACTGAGAAAGCCCGTATTGATGGGGTTCATGACGGTTGAATTATGGAAAGGAATGCTCAGAATGCAGTCGTAACGGTTCTTCAACACGCCACGCTTTAGTTCATCGCCAAGTTCACGCAGAATTAAGCCGTTCAGATAGACGTATTCAAATTTTCCATCCCAGACAGCATCAATCACGTCTTGTGCTTCACGTTTGCCGTCGTGGTTATTGTCGTACCACGTCATTTCTTCGAGGTTTTTCGTAGGGATAGTCGGGAAGCAGGCATAGCGAAATAAATACGCATCTTCGCTTAAAATGGTCGTTTGAGCGCTCATACTGCTTCGTACGAGTTGCGTCACTGCATCGGTGTTCGGATACGCGGTTTGTACTTTGCGTAGTTGCCATGAAAGCAACCCACAAGCAAAAACCACAAGTACGGCTGCGAGTGCCCGCAGCCAATTATTGTCACGGTCTGCCGCCCTCAGAAGCAAGAGATAAAGCGCTTCTCCGGCAATCGGTGCCAAAAAGCAACACGCATACACAACGTGCTTGTAGAGCGAAATCACATCCTGCGACCGCACGTGATATGCCACAAGCGGAAGGGCAAAAAGTACTAAAGTGACATAATACCAAGCCGAAAGCGATTTTTCCTTTTTGAAAAAAAATAATGCTACTGCCATCAATACCGTAAAACCACAGTATTCAAGCGCCGTCGAGAGAATATTCCACAGAGTCGCATTTGCTTTGTGCGTGCCGAGAATTTGATTTTGATACAGCTGCAAGAGTTCAACGCGGTAGAAAAACACATATCCGCCGAGCATTGCCGCCACAACAAGCGTGAAGATAAGCGCGGCACGGCGATTTTTGAGGAACAATGCCATGAAAAGAAGCGGTGTGTAAGCAATCACCACGTATTTTGCCAGCACTGCCAATGCGTAGAGCGCCGCTCCTGCACACATTATGAATACTTGCTTTTGAGAAGATGCCTGGTTAGAGTTCAACACTGAAGCCGATAGCAGCCAAAGCGAAGCGGCAAAAAACATGAAGCACACGATATCGTAGGTGGCAAATTGGCTAATAAACACGTGTGGTACGGTCAGCGCCAGAAGCAGAGTGGCAAGTTCTGCAATGCGGCGCGAGTCGGTATGACCGCCGTAAAAGTTCCGCACAAAAGAATAGAAAAACCACAACGATGCTGTGCCCATAAGAACGGCACAGGCACGAGCAGCAAGATAACTTTGCTCACCTGAGAAAATGCGGTCTGCCACTCCGTAGATGTACAGGTGCATATCGGAGCTAAACATGTAGGTTTTCGTTATCCACGGTTCGCCCGAAAGCAGGGCGCGTCCGACGAAGATATAATCACATTCGTCCAAATAGGGTGCATTAAAATTGAGCGCAAGCCGCATATATGCAAGGGCGAAGAGGACAAACGTAACAATACCCCAAAATGCAGGTGTTTGAATCCGTTGAAGCGAGGAGCGTTTTTGTGGTGAGAGCATAGACGTTGTGCGGTGTTGAGGGGTTATGCAAATCGTTCAATAATAAGAAGCGATACATCATCGTCAAAACCAGAACTGCCACGCCACGCAACGAGTGCCTGATGAATAGCAGCAATCATGTCGCGGAGCGGCTTTTGACCATGTTCGCGCAAAAGATCTTGGAAACGTTGCAGCGTGAACTGTTCTCCAAAAATATTTTCACACTCGGTAACTCCGTCCGTGTAAAGGATAATGCGGTCTCCCGCAGTTAGTGTCAATGTACTTTCTTCATACACCATTTCGGGCAGCATCCCGACGGGTACACCGCCTGTGTCGGTCATTTCCATAGATGAGTCACTATGAAGCAGAATAGCAGAGGGATGCCCTGCATGACTGATGGTAACTTGCCCCGTTTCTACATCCAAGAGACCATAAATCATCGTGAAGTAGTGCATTGCATCATTTTCATCTTGTGAGGCATTATTCAACTCGTACAACACCTCCGCAGCCGGGCGAATGAAGCAGTGTGGTGCGTAGGAAATATCATCTTTGAGCAGTCCCGTCTGCCCGTTGGCGGCGGAAAGCGTTTGGTGTAGCATGACGGTCTTGAGAGCAGCGGGGATACCGTGTCCGGCAACATCAATCATATAAAAGCCTGCGTGCGTTTTGTCCAACCGTAAAATATTACACGTATCGCCGCCCAAAAACGCTGCGGGCGTGTACAGCCAATCAAAACGGTAGCCCGCGTGCGCAAAAGGTTGCTCCTTGGGATTCGGAAGTAGATTGCGTTGCACCTGCGCAGCTACTTCAAGGTCGTTTCTGAGAGCCGCCTGTGCTTCTTTGAGTTGTGTGTTCTGTTCGGCAAGCATTTTTTCCATTTGGAGTGTTCGCTCGCCCGCACGAATCCTCACGCGCAGCTCATCTTTATTAAAAGGCTTGCGGATAAAATCATCAGCACCAGCTTCCATGCCTGTTACGAGGTCTTGTCGTTCTTGCTTTGCGGTCAGGAGAATAATATAAATGTAACGCTGAAGATCTATCTTCTCGCGGACGGTACGGCAAAGTTCCTCGCCGCTCATAAGCGGCATTGCCCAATCGCTGATAACGAACTGAATATCGGTTTCTTCGAGAATATGGAGCGCTTCCGCACCATTGCGGGCGACGACAACCGTATGTCCCCACTGGCGCAAATACTGCGACAGAAGCATTTGCATATCTTCGCTATCGTCGGCGATAAGAATTTTCATGGTTTAGACAAAAGAGGCGTTCAAACGAACAATTAGAAAACAAAACTCCATGAAACGGAGATTGTTCCATCAAGAAAAGCGTCAAAGAATCCTTTGCTTTGGAGCGTGGTCGGGTTCCACGGAAAACGCCCGCCCGCAAAGTTGTTGTACTGAACGGAAAATGAGTACGGATGCCAGTCGAAATACCCGAAGCCGTAGGTGAAATCAGGATCCCATGGCTGTTGCTGTCCCGGAATCGGGTAGAGATTTATGTTGAAATTAAAGTAAAAATTTTCATAAATCGTGTATTTGGTTGAAAGCACGAAGTCTGTTTTCCAAAACCGAGTTTCACCTGAAGCTGCATCGCGGTATTGCGGCGTGACGCTTGCGCTCAAGCTATGCCCGATGCCGCCGCTCGGATGCACCACACAGAGATACTCAATGAGCTTTGCCGACGGAAACTTCCAGCCAAGCGAAAATGTTCCTTCCCAAAAGCGTGAGACCACTTCTCCGGCTTGCGGTGCAAAGCGGTTTCCGCCGTAGTTTTGGTACGTGAAGCTAAACGTGTACGGGTGCCAGTCATTGTAGCCAAAACTGTACGTGAAATCGGGGTTCCACGACTGCTTGCGCTCGGGATACCAATAGCGCATCACCGAGAAATTAACAAACCAGTACCCAACAGGGACGTAGGACAACGATGCGCCAACAACTGCGCTGGAGAGCGGCACACCCTGCGACGATGAACCACTTCCATTGCGCGAGGCAATATCGCTGAGTGGATACGTTACCGAGAGGCTACCGCTCAAGCCATCAGTAGGCTTTTCTTTTTTGAAAAAATCTTCCCACGGCAGACTGAACGACGTTTGCATATTCGTCCAGATATTTTCCCACGATTCATCTTCGCTCGCTGTTTTTTCTGCCGGAATCGTTTTCACGGCTTTTGCGCCTTGACCGTCGAGCTGGAGAAAACCGTATTTGTTGATAGCGCGAATCGTACTTTCTTTGTCCGTTTGTGCATACGCGCACGGAAGGGAAGCCGTAATACTGAACATCATAGCCAGAAAGAACCTGCCGTTGAAGCAGATTCTTATACGAACAGGCATTTTATCCGATACACTATGTTGGCAAGAGTGGTTCATTTTTTAAGCGGAACGAATTGAATTTTCTTGATGACAACCTCAAAGGGCTTTCCACCGATAGGCGAACCTGCCGACCACAGACGTAAGCGCATTCGGTACGGCTCATTTGCTTTCGGTACTTGCAAGTCAAGTGCCGTCGAACCCGTAAATTCCCACAACGTTGCCAAATACGGCGTGGGCAGACCGTGGTCGTGATAACTGGCAAATTCAAGTGCGCTTTCGCGCCATGTAAAGGCGTGGGTGGAGTATGCACCTTGCATACGGAATGGTGCATCGGGGCGAAATATCCGTTCTTTTTGTTCGGGTGTGTATTGCTCTTTGGCATTTTGAGGACGCGAAACCACGTACTGAAGCGTGTTTGCAGTATTCAAAGTGCCCATGCGGGTAAACTGTATCGCAACGTCATCGGGAACGTATTTGTGTAGTGCTTTGTCGGGTGTCAAGCCAAACTCAAGCATAATGTTTTGTGGCAAAGTATCCAGCTTAATTTCAGGAAAAATTGCATATGTACCGTAACCCAGCACTGTATCGGCAACAAGTTCCGCACAGAACCAGTATCTATCACGGGTATTGATTTGCAGATGCAATTTTTTGTCGCTGTCTATCCAAACCTCGCTCCGAGCACTCGAAAAGAAATTGTTGCCCGGTTCTGATTGAGTATTGGTACTACGTATTTTCCACCGGATGCCGGAAAAGGTGATTGTTTGGGCAGCATTGTAGATGCTGTCGGCATTGATGCTGACTGCCGTGCGGGTTTGCACGTCTTGCACTGCTTGTACTTTGGGCTGCGAGGGAGCACTTGCGCCGGTTTTATATTGTGCAAGAATTGTATGCTGCGTTGCAAGAGTGGAAATAAGGAAAAAGAAAATTCTACCAATCACCCCATAGTTGGTTTGCTGCAGCCTTTCAAGGGTGCAGAGGTGGTGCAGTCGAGAACAGACAAACCTATCTCGAATGTGCTGGAAAGTCGTGTGTGTCATGGTGCAGCAAAAAATCACTTCGGTTTGACGGGAAAACAACGGCTGATAACCTTAAACTCGTCGCGTAGATAGATGTTGTAAAGGTCGTTTTCTTCTTTTGCTCTTGTGTATAATCGCCCTGTTTTTTTGAAGAGTAATGCTTCCAGAACGGCGCTATTGGTCGCGCAGGTCAAGGTACGGACGGCATCACCTGTTTTTTCAAGCCTACCCTCATACCAGCCGCGAGCGGGATCAAACAGGTGGTTGACGATAAGCATGAGCTGGTCGGTATAATCTGATTTGAAAACCGCCCACATAGCAAAAGCAGCTTTGGTAGAAACGGCAGAGAGGAATGGGTAATACACCCCTTGGCTAGAAATCGTTGTCCATTTATAGCCGTTAGAAAAAATAGCGTCAAATACCGTATAGGGTTCAGTGTTGACTTCATGCGTTGCGCGGGCGGTGAAGATGTCCTCGCGCTCGTGGCGGCGTTTTTGGACTTCATAGACGGCCTGCATTTGGTCGTAATAGCGCTTATCGATGGCAAGATATGGAATGTTTTCCCATCCGTATTCCAATGCCATGAGAAAATATGGCATACTGTTCACTGCATTATTTCCGCCGCTTTCGCGCTCGTCTTTGCCATCGAAATAGAGTTCAACGTCGTAAATGCGAATGGTTTCTGCAGGCTCAATGCTGGTGGAAGCATCGGTTGGGAATCCCCATGTTTTGAAGCCGCGTGCCGTGTATTCTTTCCAGCCGTGTTTGGCATCAAGATACTTTTCGGGTTTGCCGTCAACATTGACGGCGCTGTATAGATTTCCTTGCGCATCCACAACATTGCAAAACGTCCAACGAAGCACAACACGGTCGGCGTACTCACCATATTGTGGGTAGCGGTTCCGCAAGAGCCGGAGAACATTCATCAATCTTCCCAAATGATTTACTGCCCAGCCTATGGTGCCGTAATTATTAGCGAAGTCTGTTGGGCGCAACGAAACTGCATTGTAATTCACGTTAGGAAGCTCGTCAAAAGCAAGTGGCATGGTGTTCAAGAATCCAAAGACGAGGCTTAGTCGACTGTCGAACTCATGCTTGCTGATAACTTCCAGTTCTCGTGCTGCCATCAGTGCTACGATATAGTCCGCCGTGCTCTCCATTGTTACCAGTTGGTAGGCATCTTTGATATTCACCAAGCCGGATTGCGGATTATAGTTGTTTTCAAAGTACTTCCATGCTGTTTTAGCCCAGACAATTTCGTCTTCCGTTAAGCGCCCGCGCCGTCCTTCTTGAAAAGCAGCACCGACTTTTTCAGCACCTTCATCCACAGCCCGCACTGCCACGCCACACGACACGCATATAAGTGCAAGCACCGTTACAATCGCCATGCCCAAACTGCGCCGCGGAGGCAAGCTCAAGAAAGGCGAGGCAAAAAAAGGCAAGATTGTAAGGTTGAATGCAGGTTTCATGCGTCGTGGTCGTCATTGTGCTTGCCCTTGCTCGGTAGCGAAAGATTTAGCGATTCGTCGTTGCTGCTTGCGTGGGTTTGCGCTGTCGTTCATAAATGTAGCTTCCAGGCGGTTCCTTGCGCTCGCGCAGAACTCTATCCCATTTGCTGTCGCGTCCCGAAAATCGTAGAAGTTTACCTTGTACTTTGTAGAGAAGCGTTTCGAGCATAATGCCGTTGTTGTTCATGGTAAAGGCTTTAATGCGGTCGTTTCCTTTTCGCTCAAAGATACCTTCATTAAAACCGATTTCGGGGTCGTAAGCGCCTTTAATGTAGTTAAACAATGCATCGGTATATTTTGTTTCCCAGAGCGCCCACAGTCCCAGCGCACCCTTCAAGGCAACGGCGGCGTACTGCGGCACATAGCGGCTGTCTTCAGTGATGGTATTCCACGGGTAGCCGTCTGTAAAAATGGCATCGTAAACGAAATACGGGTCGCTGTCTAATTGGTGCTCGGTGCGGGCAGTCATAATGCCTGTACGCTTGTATCGCTCTTCTTGCACCTTATAAATTCGCTGCGCAAAGTCGGCGATGGTCTTGTCGGTGCTGTGCATATCGTCGGACTCGCGGTCTGTGCCTTTATCCCAATTCATCTCCACACCGTCCAAGACATAACTTTCCGAGACAACGTAGTTATGTGCGCCAAGCACACGTGGGTCGCGGGTGTCGTAGGGTATTTCCACGCCGTATATCATACGGGTATCGTAGGGTTCGGCTTTTGCAGCAAGGTCAGTCTGGAAGCCCCAGAGTTGGAAGGCTTTTGCTGCATATTCCTCGTAGCCCAAGCGTCCTTCTTGCAGATACTGCGTTTTGTTGTTGTCTTTTTCGTTTATTCCAGCCCCGTAGAGCATTCCGGTGCTGTCTATCACGTTCTTGAAATTCCAGCGCAGAATAAAATCATCAATGCGGTCGCTGTGTTCGGGATAGCGTTCTTTGATAATCTTACACCACACCAAAAATCGCGCCAAATCTATTGCTGAATAGCCAATTTCCATCGGCTGATTGCCATAATTTACTTTTTCACCTGTGATAGTGTTGTAGCACTTGTTCGGCATTTCCCCCCGAAAGAACGAAAGTCGCATAAAGGTAGCAAACATTTTTTCGACACGGTAATTGAACGTACCAACATCAATAATGCCCAGTTCGCGCACCGCTACAAGTGCCGCCATGTATGCCGCAATATCCCACATCGTCGTCGAGGGGAACATATCGGCAGCATTGACTAGCCCTGTTGTATCCTGATAATTGCGCTCAAAATATTTCCATGCTATGCGGGCAACCTTCATTTCTTCATCGGACAGGGCACCATTTCTACCCGGATGCCGTCCGTAGTTTGTTTTGATTTGTGCTTCCGCCAGTAGTGGCGCAAGAGCACACAAAAGCGTGAGGAGCAATAATCGTATTTTCATAGTATGGTACCTGATTGGTGATGTCGTGATAATGCCGCAAAATACTGTTTTTACCTGATGTGAGCAAGACTGCAATATTGCTTTAGAGGTTTAATAATGCCCAATCACTATGCAATGTACGCCCAACACCGATACAATAAGATTTTCTCTTAATAGTGGAAAACAAAGGTACTGCTTGTACTGTTTTATGCCCCCGACCAATAAAAAAACACCGCATCAAGTATATTCTACTGATGCGGCGAAATAATAAGCCGTACGTTAAGAGTTTGCGATAGTACTTTTATTTGTGTGCTGGGGCTTCCTGTGCAGTTGGGGCGGTATTTTGGTCATCGCAGTCACACTGGCGCAAGCCGAAATATGCAATTGCCGATACGCCTAGCGCAATGAACAGAGGGAAAATTACGCGCGGGACGAGTTTGCTGGGGGTTGTTTCTGCTGATGCCATAATAGTTTGTGAATATGAGTGAAACAATGTTTGAATGAGTTTCGATGGAGAATCGTTCTATTTGTGTAGGTTCTGTGGCGAAGGCGCACAAACACGTCACAAATGTATTGAAGTTTTTGCTTTTGCACAAATCAATTTATACAAATCACAATGGGCACTTGGAGCACCCCAAGCAGCAAAAAATAAGCGGAGAAGGCTCACCTTTACTCTGAATGGCGGGATTATGAACCCCACTCCATTCAAAGTCCCCATATATCAAACAGCAAGCAAGCACGGCAAGCCATACTCCGCTTCATTACTTGTCGTTGGGTATAAGCAATATACGCAATTCCTAAATTTTGTGTAAGTTGCCCGAAGTCAGAACTTCTTATGACCAAAAGTCATGGATTATGCCACCAGTAGAGGCGGCAAAGCGCACCACAAACTATATTACGACAACCCTTCATGTCCCGAATGAACGCTTCGTCAACATCAGTACTACCAAACACTCTTCCTCTTGAAAATAGCACCCAGCAGGCTATCGGTGTCTTCGATTCCGGTGTCGGCGGACTGACAGCGGTGCGCAAACTTGTCAATATGCTCCCTAATGAGCGTGTCATCTATTTCGGCGACACTGCACGAGTTCCTTACGGCAATAAAACCGCCACCACCGTGAGCGCCTATTCGCAGGAGTGTGTGCATTTTCTCATTCAACGGCAGATAAAACTGGTCATCATTGCCTGCAATACCGCTTCTGCACTGGCACTAGAAGATATTCAGCGTATATCTCCCGTGCCAGTCGTAGGCGTGATAGAGCCTGCTGCTGAAGCCGCACTTGCGGAAACACGTTCGGGAAGAATTGGTATAATCGGAACACGCGCCACCGTGCAGAGCGGCGCATATCAAAGCGCCATCAAGCATTTATGCACACAAAAAGGCATTGACCGCGAAACCGTTGTCTTTGCCGAAGCCTGCCCACTCTTTGTACCCTTTGCTGAGGAGGGCTGGCATTATCACCCCGCCACACGGCTTGTGGCAGAGGAATACCTTGCACCGCTCAAAAAAGCACAGATTGACACGCTTATTCTGGGCTGCACTCATTATCCAATGCTGACCGATGTGATTCAGGACGTTCTGCCAAACGTATCACTTATCAATTCCGGCGAGGAAGCCGTGTCTGTCGCTGATGCAATTCTTCACGAACAGAGTATTCACGCCATGCAGCGTGGCATGAACCGTATCGTGGAATGTTATGTCACCGACAAGTCCACGGCTTTTATGAGCGTCGCCGAACGCTTTTTGGGGTTTCCGCTCGGTATGGCGGAAGAAGTACGCTTCGGGAAGTGAATTTTACCGTACAGTGTCGTACCTCACAAATCCTCTATTGCTTGCTTATGAGAAGTGTTGCGCGGTAGTCGCTGGGTTTGGTCGGCTCGCCTGCCGTCGGCAATGGTGTCAATTCTACAAGCTGTACGCTATATCCCAAATACTTGGCTGTTTTTGGCTCAGTCGTCGTATTCAATTCTAATTGCTGTTGCTGAGAGCCGCCTTTGGTGAGCGTCAGTCGTACACGGGCGTTGCCAGCCCAAATGCAAACAGCATTGATTGGGCAACGTGAGTCTTCCGGCACACTGTCCAGATGAACCCGGAGGCTTTCGTCCTGAATCTCTGCAATCTGCCCCACGCCAAGCGTAAAGCGCTCTTGTAGCTTTGTTTTGACATCAACGGTCTCTGTATCAAGCGGAGAACAAGCAAAAAGGAGAATACCAATCACGCAGGCAAAAAAAGCGTTTTTGGCGAAAATAATATTGCGACTCATTGTCGGTTTCCTTTGGAAGTGGAGAAAAAATACTGCCCATACATTGAAAGCGGGCGTTTGTAGAGTAAGAGACAAAAGGAGAAAAAAAGTCACAAAAAAATACCTATTGATGCCAACGTGCCAGATTTACCTTCTTTTTCACTTCCCGTTGAAAGAAGACATAGCCATTTTTTTCGTATAATTCTGTCAAGTATGGGTGTTTACGCCACGTCTGAGCATCGTTTATTTTGCAAACAAAGTATGCAGTGCGGTCAATTTCATCTTCCAAAAGCCATCGCTCAAACTCTTCCGGCGGGATATTGGCTGCCGACGCGCTTTGCAACTGCTGCTTTTGTGCGTAAAAAAGATCGGCGTAGGTGGTAAATCCAAGCGTTTGAATGTAGCACGACTGCCCTTGCAAACCTTGATAAAATTCTATCGCTGCCGATTGTGTGTAGCTGTCTATCTTTTGGGCAACAACAAACGAGAAGCAAAGCGTTGTTACAAGAGCCGCAGGAAGCAACGTCAACGCCATTTCAAAATACCACCGCTTTCGGAGAAAATAGATACTCACGAGAAATGCAATCACGAAGCCAACCGCCGGGAGAAGCGTCCATGCGCTCCACAGCACATTTGCCTGAAGATTACTGCGCTGAAATGTATCATGCACTCGTTCTATGAGCCACGCTTTATTCATCCCCAGAAGCGGTATAAATACTAAAACTGCGCTCCACAAAAAGCCCAAACTAAACAAAATTGTAGTTGCTACACGAGAAAGTGAGTAGTCACCACGAAATAGTCCATCCAGAGCGCGGGCAGCAAAAAATGTTATCGGAAAATAAGCCAACGAGGCAAAGTGCAAAATGTTTGTCTGGACAAAAACACCAGTAAGCACTGCCACCACAAGCAGAAGCAGCATCCATACCGTAAACGTAGTGAGCGTGTCGCGCACCTTCAGCAACGACCGCGACTGACGAAGCGCTCTCATCAGCCCTGTAAGAACAAACGCTGAAGCGGGAAAACACCCTAACACCAATAGTAGAGGGCGATACAACAAGTCGTTGCTGACGCT
The DNA here is from genome assembly GCA_937899715.1 of uncultured bacterium. Lineage (GTDB taxonomy): Bacteria > Bacteroidota > Ignavibacteria > Kapaibacteriales > UBA4661 > PH2015. Next base: position 27,013 of record CALCNX010000119.1, read on the forward strand.
TGCCGCCCCCAAATTACGCAGGCGATAATGAGCAAATTCACGGAAGAACCCCAGTCCGCTTTTCAACAGTTCACCGCCATACCACGCAAACGAGACCGCCAGCGCCAATGCACAATACACGGCAAGTTCAGTCAACGGAAACAGTTCATCGCGCCGCCGCAGCAACCAGAAAAGAAGCCATGACACGGCAATAAGCACCACCACAAAAGCGCCATTGGTCAGTAATGCCATGCCAATCGCAATACCTGCCAATGCAATGCGCCGCATTGAGTGGACTTTGCCGTTTTGTGGTGCATAATAGCCGGAGATAGCATAAACACTGAGAAATATCCAGATATTGAACCACGAGTCGGGGAATCCAAATCGGAAGGAAAGCAGGGGAAGCATTGAACAGCCGTAGGATAAAGCCCAGAGGACACCAAAATTGCCGCGTCCGGTCAGATGTTTGCCCAGTGCGTACAGCACTGGAAGCATCATCATACCCAAGAGCGCATTTGGAAACCGTGCGGCAAATTCATTCACCCCAAGAATCTTCATGGAAAGCACTTGGAGCCAATAGAAGAATGGCGGCTTTTCCCATGATGCTTGAAAATCGAGATGAGTATGAAAATAATCGCCCGTCAGCATCATTTCACGCGCAATTTCAGCACTTTTCAGTTCTTCTCCATCGAACAAATGCACTGACCCCAGAAATGGGATAAAAAGAAAGCCTGCAATGCAGGCTAAAAGAATACAAACAACAGTGTCGCGTTTTGTCCATGCCATAATAACAAGCGTACAAGTGAGTATTTATCGGCTTTGGGCGAGCTTCCAGAGCCTATCTGCCAATGCAATAATAATATCTTTCTTGACCACCACATCAAGCCAACGGCGAGGAATGGCGGTTACGCCGTAATACGCACCGGCAATTTGTCCATAGACAGCGCCCGTTGAATCGGCATCGCCACCAAGATTAACAGCAAGAATAGCACCTGTTTCAAAATTCGTCGTGCGATGGAACGCCCACAACGCAGCTTCCAGCGTATCAGCCACAAAGCCGCTTCCGGTGATGTCGTGGGGAACATTTTGCTTGAACGAGCCGGATGCTACTTGTGCAACCTCATCGGCAAAATTATAGTCCGTCCAATCGTCTCCGAAAGGATTGTAGAGGTCGGAGAGCACTTTTTCCTTAGAGTGACCTCGCAAGATGCCAGTGATAATGCCGCTCATGTACGCGCAGCAGTCAAGCGATGCCTGCGCTGCGTGTGTGGTTTTGCTGGATTCAATCGCGTAGTCAATAGCCTGATTGGGAGTTTGTGCATAGAACATCGGAATCGGCGCAAGGCGGCTAATAGCATCGTTGTCAGCCCATTCTTTGCTTGTGCCGCCACATTCAAGCTCTTTGGTTTGCTGAAATTTATCAAGTGCCATTTTCATCGTGGCGCTCATATCAAAAGCAGCACCATTGCTGGACAAATAGCCTTCTCGCCGCCAACGGCTGTACCGCGTCAACTGGTCGAAAGCATCAAAACCATTTTTTTCAATTAGGCTTGCTGCGAGGCAGAGCGCCGTAGAGGTATCGTCTGTCCATTCGCCGAGTTCCACATCAAGCGGACCGCCTGTAATCATATCCTTCACCGCAGGCGCACTGCCCCGCGCACGAAATTTCAACGGCGCTCCGAGTGCATCGCCGACTGCCAAACCCAAAAGCGCTCCCTGATACTGGGCTTGCTTCAGTTGGACATTGGGCATTTCCATCTTTTTTGCCATAGAAAATTCCTTGTGAGTATATCGTGATAAATATATTGTTCGGAGTATGGTTTGAGAATTTATCGTAAATCGCCACGCGCTATCGCAGTTCGTACAAAGTGCGTACAAAGTTCGTACAAAGTTCGTACAAAGATACAAAAGCTCACGGTATAGACAAAGCGCTCGCGGAAATAGTCGGAAATGGCTATGCGCACCCCAGCATTCCATACTTTGCCCATCCTCATTTTCCGCCATCGGTCATTTGTTCAGACCGCTCATCATTTTTTTAGAACAAAATTGTACCTTTCCTCGTAGTACGAAATGCTACAGACTTCAAGCATATACATTCTAAGAGTCTGTTTGGAAAGTCATTTTTTCGCCAATCTCCTGAGCAAAAGTCG
>CALCNX010000120.1 GCA_937899715.1 uncultured bacterium
ACACCCCGTCCTCGCTGCCGCTCGTACACCCCTCTTTGTTCCAAAGAGGGGAATTTCTTGACAAAGCGTAACTTCAGTTGATAATATGCGGTATCTGACGACTTTTCTTTCCTGCGCGTCGTTTTTGTTGGGTATGCAGACCACTCCTACGATGCAAGCACAGAACAGCGATTCTTTGCTTGTACTTCTTCGCACCGTAAGGCAAAAGGGAGCAAATGATACACTTTCTCTGTCTGCCGTATGCAGTGCGATTCAGGACTTGGCATTAGTCAAGCCCGACACAACAATTCTTTACGGTCAAGGTATCGTAAGCACGTCAGAGCAAATACACTTTGATTTAGGCGTTATCCGTGGTTGCCGTTCTTTATGCTTGGCGTATTTCATCAAGGGTAGATACGAAGAGGCTTTTCAAGCCGGGCTTCGGTCTGTGAAACTCGCCGAGCAACTGAACTTTTCAAGAGAAAAAGCGTTGTCCGAAGCACATTTGGCACTGGTATATTACGCTCTGGGAAATTATGCGGAATCCGCAAAACTATCGTCGGATGCCCAAAAAATCATGCGAGAGCAAGTACAGAACACCCGCGCCGATAGTCTTATGCTCATGGAAGTTGATATTTTGAGTATTTATCCCTTTGCGGACGCAGGAAGAGAGGCTGAATCCATTCGGTACGGTAGAGAAGGAATTGCACTGGCTCGGCGCTTGCAAGAACGCTACTGGACGTGGGTAGGCGTAGGGATTCTCGCTGATTATGCTGCATCGGTCGAAAGTACGGAAGAAGCTATTCGTCTCAGCCATGAAGCCCTTGCTGAGGCTCGTAAGCACGGAGCAACGTATTTTCAATCACTTTTTTTGAGAAATATTGGGCTGATGGAATCCTCTCGTGGCAGGTATGAGCAAGCAATTCGCTATTACTTGGAAAGCATTGACCTTGGCTTGAGAGAAGGGATGAGAATGGAGCTTCCCGATGTGTATGATGAACTTGCAACAGCATACAGCGAAATTGACGACATTGAAAAAGCATATTACTGGGAACAGCGTTCTAAGCAGCTTCAAGACAGCGTTTATACCGAAAAAGGCGCATTACAAATTGCTCAAATGCGAACACAGTATGAAACCGAAAAAATAGAAAACCAAGTTCAAACATTGCAAAGCCAAGGACAAGCCAGAAAAACACTTATTTACGCCGTGAGCGGTGGACTGCTGCTCTCCGCCATAGCACTGGCAGTTACAGTGGTAGCCTATCGCCGAAAACGCAAAAGTGAAGAGGCGCTGCAAGAAAAGAACGAGGAATTTTTGTCTCTGAATAAGCAATTACGGGCATTGAATGCCGAAAAAGATGAGTTTATGGGTATCGCAGCGCATGATTTACGCAATCCTATCGGTGGTATTCGTAGTCTGGCAATGCTTTTGGAGGGCGCACAACATCTTGCGCCTGAGAAAGTTCAGAGTGTTGGCGGTATGGTACGAACCTCAAGCGACGCAATGCTGACGCTGATTGGTAATTTGCTCAATGTGAACGAATTGGAGCGCGGGCAGGCGTACTCCGCGCCGGAAACATTCAATATTACCTCTTTGATTCAGAACATTACGGATGATTACAGTGACCGTGCTGCCGCGAAACAAATTACGCTGCACAGCATAGAAGATACCGACGCTCAAGTGGTCTATGCCGACCGTTTGGCGTGTTTGCAGATTTTTGATAACATCGTTTCCAATGCCGTGAAGTATTCGCCTCACGGAAAGAATATCTGGATAGATGTTTACGGAGCGGAAGGAAAAGTACGCGTCGCTGTAAAAGACGAAGGAGCAGGGGTAAGCGAGGAAGACAAGCAGCGACTTTTTGGAAAATTTGCTCGTCTTTCTGCAATGCCGACTGGTGGCGAACAGCGCACGGGTCTGGGGTTGTCTATCGTAAAGCGCTTAGTCGAATCGCAGGGCGGAACCGTCTGGTGCGAGTCTGAATTTGGCAAGGGCGCGACTTTTTTTATAGAGCTTCCCTCTACTCCTAGCTCATCAGGTGTCTAGTCTTTCGAGCGTGAAAAGTATTTTGTTTCTTGTACCAAAATGCGGAAAAATAACACGCGATTCCCGCTCAAAATCCTATCTTTGCACTGCCTCTTGCATATACGTTTTGCTTCTCTTGTTTATCACCCGACCAACTCATCTTTATCACCTCTATCTTTTTCGTCAATGAAATCAACACTTACCCGCATCCTTTTTGCAAGTATAATTTCCGTTATTGCAATAGGACAGATTTTTGCACAAGAATCATCCAAAGACAAGGGCTTGCGCGAGCTTGCCGATAAGTTGGCTCATAAATACATCATCGTGGACGGGCACGTGGACTTGCCGTATCGGCTGCGTGTGAAAAATTTCAAGTTCGTGCGTGAATTTATCGGGATTCCGATTGAAACCCGCGACGGTGATTTTGATTACGTGCGAGCCAAGCGTGGCGGTTTGTCTGCACCGTTTATGTCCGTTTATACGCCGTCGGATTATCAGAAAAAAGGTGGAGCAAAACAGTATGCCGATTCGGTAATAGACCTTGTGATGGGGATTCCGAAGGCATACCCGGATAAGTATGCATTCGCAACATCGCCCGCCGAGATTGAGCGCAATTTCAAACGCGGCATGATTTCACTGCCGCTTGGCATGGAAAACGGTGCTCCGATAGAAAACGACCTTCGCAATGTGGCGTATTTCCACAAGCGCGGTGTGCGCTACATCACGCTTACGCACGGAACGGATAATCTGATTTGTGATTCTTCTTACGATACCACGCAGACCTGGAAAGGGCTTAGTCCTTTCGGAGCAGACGTAGTGCGGGAGATGAACCGCGTGGGAATTATGGTGGATGTGTCGCACGTCTCGGATAGTGCATTTTATCAGGCATTACGGGTTTCCAAAGCGCCTGTTATTGCATCGCACTCATCATGCCGTTATTTTACACCGACGTTTCTCAGGAATATGTCGGATGATATGATTAAAGCACTTGCGAAAAAGGGTGGCGTTATTCACATCAATTTTTCGACCTATTTTCTGGATGACGCAAAACGAAAAGCCATGGAAAAGAGCGGGGAAGAACTCAACGTGCTTTTGAAATCAAAGGGGTTGAAGGGGCAAGATTCTGCTGCGAAGCCGATAATTGCGGACTTTGAGCGGGAACATCCTCTGCTGTTTTCGGATGTGGAAGAAGTGGCGAATCATATAGACCACGTGGTGAAATTGGTGGGCGTGGATTACGTCGGCTTTGGCTCAGACTTCGATGGCGTGGGGAACTCACTGCCAACGGGATTGAAGGATGTGGCGCAATATCCGAATCTCATCCACGCACTTCTGAAGCGTGGCTACACCGAAAAAGACATTGTGAAGATTTGCTATCAAAATACGTTTCGTGTCTGGCGAGAGGTGGAGCGGGTAGCGAAGGGGAAGTAGATTAAAAGAGAAGTGATTACCGATTGAAGTATCTCTGCATTGCTGATTACTGTTTTCCCGTCGGACGCTTTTTTAGAGCGTCCAACGGGTTTTCTTTTCGTATCCACTACTGCTGTGAGAATGCTGTAAAGAGTGATATCTTTGTACTGCGGGTGGAAGGCTCTGAAGTGTTGTCATTGCTTGCGTATTTGCTCACCTAGTACAATTACCGAAACGGCTTTTCAACTCAAGGATAAAGCCAATATTTTTGTCTTCTTGACAAACCCAAAGCCGACGAGTTTCCGAATGTCAGCGCCGAGATAGCTTTTGAGACGCATATAAAACAGATAAAATCGGCAAGCCGATTTCTTCAAAGTCTCAGTACTGGGAGCACTTTGAGCGAGTAATACTCGAGAATCTTTGGGTGCTATCACGGGGCGATTCGTGTTTGGTGTGGGACGAGGGTGTCTTAACAAATAGACAGGCACATAACCGAAATAAAAAAAACGAGCACCTGACCATCGGTCAAAGGCTCGCTTTTTTTCATTGTTTTGTACCTGCTTAATTACTCGGCGCGGCTACGTGCTTTTTCCTGCGGAAGCGCTGGAAGAACGTTGCTATCGGGTCGCGGAGCGCCAGAAGAGCAATCGTGCCAATGCTGGCAGCAATAGCCATGAGCCAAAGCATCACCGCATCGTAGAGTGCGGTCGGAACAGCCTTAAACCAAGGGTTGAAGAGGTTGATGACGGGAACGGATTTTGTTGAAACCAAAAGTGGGTAGTCCCACCAGCTGATTTCCGCGTCAACGTCCGTGCCGCGCACTGCGTCTGCGTGGGCAGCGGCTTCGGGCGTACCGTGCTGTATGCCTTTCAGAGCAGCTACTTTCAAGTCGTGGTAGCTGTCGTTGGCAATGCGTACCTCGCGGGCGATTTCTTGATTGCCATATTGCTTTTGATATGCCGTGCGGTGCAGGTCGAGAAGGGAGTCCACACGCTGCTTCTGGACTTGGAAGTCCTGCAAATCCAATTCGGTTTTTTGTAAACGGTCGTTGAGCATAGCAATACGAGCAACGAAATTCAAACTATCGGTCTTGATTTTGTTGTCGTAGTACGCAATAGCATTGGTGCGCTCCACCGATGCGCGGTCGAAGTTGGAGTAGAAGGCAAGCGTTTTTTGTGCTTCTTCTTGGAGTGCTTGAATTTGCTTCTTGAGCGTTTCAGGATTGCCACCGCTTTTCTTCACCATCGCGCGATTCGCTTCTATTGCCGAATCCAGCGACGACTTATTCTTTTGCATCGCGGCAAGCTGTGTTTGATTTGCTACAATTTTCTGGTCAAGTTCGGCGATTTTGGCAGTGCGAGCCGTCGTGTCGGCGATGTATTGAGCTTCAAAAGTAGTAGTGAGCGAGTCCCGTTCTTTTTCTGTCTGGTCTGCAAGGTCGGACAGGATATTACCACGAATGAGTCTGCGCTGCAGGTAGTCGGCTCTTGGTTGGAAGCTGTTGAATGAGTATTGGAGCGTTACCAAGCCTTCATACGCCCAGCGCGATGGCACAAACTGACATACTTCCGGAATTTCATGTTTTTTGTTGACTTTGAGGTGATCCATTTGGCTGTATGGAATCAGCGCTCCGGCAAAAATAATTTGTGGGATAAGCAAGAGCGGAACAATGTTGAACGCCGCCTTCGAGGACAAGTTGGGAAGCGCCGAGATAAGTAAGCCAAGCGCAATGCCGTTGAAGGAAACAATGGTCAGGAAGCCGAGATATTCAAAATATAACTCGTGCATACCCAAAATCGGGAAAGAGAAGGCAATAAAAAGAATATTCTGTGCGACGCAAAAGACGAAGAGCGTCAAAAACTTCGAGGCATAATAGGCAGTATTCCTGATGTTCAGCATCCTCTCACGCAAGAGAATTGCTGCATCCTTGATGATTTCATCCACGCTGTTGGTCATAGCGAGGAACATCGCAATAATAGTGGCAAGGAAAATATAGACGCGCAGGTTGTCGTTCTGGAAAAGGTTGTATTCTGAGGTTGCGCCCGGCAGAAGACGTAGAATAAGCGCTACGGCAATAGCCAGAACAGGTGCTTCCAAGAACGTAATGAGCAGGTTTGAGCGGTCGCGGACTTTATTCTTGAAATTCCGCGAAAGCAGGTTCACAAATTGCCGCCACTTATCGCCAAGCGTGTATTCACGGGCAGGTGGGAGCGGTACGCGGTTTGCGTCCTCGACCGTAATGCGCTTGACACTGTTCCGATAGTCCAAAAAGCGCTCTTTCCAATAGTCCGGCGAATACTTCCGTTGTGGAAGCGGCACACCGTCAATGTCTCGAAGGGGTTCTTCAAGAACTTCCAAAAGCAAATCAGGCTCGGTATTTTCTACAAAAGGACGCTGCGCTGCAACGGTGATAACATCGAATTGCTCACCACCGATGGCATCGCCTTGGAACAAGCTGGAGTGCGCCTTGAAGTATGCCAGTGCCATCATCGAATCGCCGTAGAACGCCATTTTACCGCCCTTGTCGAGGAAGAGCGTTTTGTCGAACATTTTGTAAATTTTTGAACTCGGCTGGTGAATAACCACAAACACAATTTTGCCCTGCAAACTGAGGCGGCGGAGCAGTTCCACAATTTTTTCGGAATCCTTCGACGACAAGCCCGATGTCGGTTCGTCCAAGAAATAGACATCCGCGCGGGAAAGCAGTTCCAGCCCGATATTGAGGCGCTTACGCTGTCCGCCTGAAAGGGTGCGCTGCGTGGGGCTTCCGGCGCGAATATCGCGTTTGTCGGCAAGGTCAATGTCTATGAGAACGGCGTTGACAATATCGTTGATTTCTTTATCGGTCTTGCGCGGGTAGCGAAGTTTGCCGTTATAGAAAAGGTTCTCATATACGGTCAAGTTCTCGAAGAGCAAGTCGTCTTGCGGCACATAGCCCAAGTAGTCCCGGAGCGACGGGTAGAGTTTGTGCAGGTTGTACGCATTCAGTTCCACCGTGCCTTGCGTGGGCTTGTTGTAGCCGTTGATGATATTGAGCAGCGTGGATTTGCCGCAGCCCGACGGACCCATCACCGCAACAAGGTCGCCGTAGTCAATTTCAAAGGTAAGGTCGTCCAGACCCCGCGTACCATCTTGGAATTGATAGGTGATTTGCCGCCCGATGAAGTCTTTGAAACGGAATGGCTCAATAGCGCACACGCCGGAGGGGAAGTTCAGACTGAGAACAAACTTATCCACCAGCACAATGCTGCGCTCCGGCAACTGAATAGATTTCTTGATAACGCGGGAATTGTGATAGACAGAGTAGGGGCAGCCCTTTGGCTCAAGCAGTAAGGTATTTTGCCCGTCGCCACCACTAACGCGCAAGATACGGAAGTCCCATTCTTTGGCGGAATCATCATTAAGAATAATGTCGCATTTTTTGTGATTGCCAATGCGATATTCTAATTTGTCCGAGTCAAGCGGGAAGGTATCACTCGCCAAACCCTCTTGGAAGGCGACTTTGCGGAGATTGATGGGGCAGTTGTCAACGGAAATATCGTCATTCAGGTTCACAAAAATTTGTTCGTCTATTGGCATCCCGTTCACGCTGAGATTCGTCATCGGCGTAAGCGGACGGAGCATAATGGTGAGTTTGGCAAACTCAATCGTCATAATGTCTTCGTAGCTCGACATCTGCGAAATGATAAACTCTTCTTTGCCTTCCAAATTCATTCCCTTCGCAACGTAGAGCGTGACCGGGACAGCAAACTTCGCTTTGAGTTGGAAATAGAAATTGAGGTCTTCGTAGTTAATCGTGTATTCGCGTATCGTGATGTTCTGATTGTGCTGAATTTTGTTCGCCAGTCTGTGGCTGAGATTCTTTGCCATTGCCATCGCATTACCGACGCTGACGGGGTGCTGCTGAGACTTCAGGAGAGCGACGTAGATAGAATTGATTTTCAGAATCTCAAGTTCAAGGCGCTGGTAGGGCAAAATAATGTCCGAATACCCCGGAATATCGCCCACGCGAAGGGATTGAATAATCGTTTGTTTGCCTGTTTCGAGGTCGGCAGCATCGGGTACGTCGAAGATTTTTTCAATAAAGGCAAGGTCTTCTATCGTCACGCCGATTTCCTGCCCGATAGCGCGTGCAGTCTCGCGTTCAGCTTCTTCCATCTGGTCGGTGGAGGCAAGCTCATAGACCTTCATCAAGATAAAGACGCGATTCTCGTAGGAGAAGCCTTCGCGTATTTGCCGTGCAGCAGATTCCACTTCTGCGCCGGTCTCAATATAGCGCTCAAACTGCCCGAAAAGATAGTCTGCAATGGGCGGCAGATAGAGCGAATCAAGATAATTGCTGACGTAATTGCGCTCGGCATCGGAAACAATGCCGTCGGCGATAGCCAGCACACTGAAGAGTTTTATCGTATTAACGATGAGAGAATTCTCAAAACTCTGCTCAATAGCTGCTACTGAATTGTTAGCAATAAGTGGTTCCGTGGTGGACATAGCAACACCGCTTTCGGCGAAGATGGACGAATAAAAAGTTATGAACTGTTGAAAAATACAACGTGCAATCAAACGGATAAACAACGACCGAACAATATAGCAAACTCTTTGGCTTAGACCAAGCAACCATGCAGTTTTTGAAGGACAGTTGCTGAGATTTTACATTTGGCTGCCGTCGCAACTTGTTGCTGAGTTGTTCCAAAACGGTCTATGGTCAGTGCCAAAATTGTTGAGTGGACAGAATATTTTTTGTAATATCGCTGCGTGTAAAGCGTTTACAATGAACAACAAACTGCGAACAACAAGACTGAGATTTTGATACCGTGCGACTAATCGTATCATTGTTTCGATGCTTGGCACAGATTTTGCATCGTTTGAAGCAATAACTGAAAACCAAGAATTTGATAATCAATCGCAGATGTGATTATGCAAAAAATATGCCAAAATAATAAAAGCCCCTTTCTCTCGCTCTTGTGGCTTTGGGTCGTGGGGTGCGGGCTGCTGCCTGTGCTACTTGCGGCACAGACAGGTAGTTTGCCGGAAATACCGGATTCAGCGCTCAGGATGCGCCCCAGTGTGGGCTTGATTCTGGGCGGGAATTTGAATCAGCATTTTGCGAATTTTACGCAGTTGCCGGGGATTGATGTCCGTACCCAAGCACCATTAGGCAGTAATATTCGTTTCGGAAATGGTGTGGGAGCAGGCTTTTCCCTCGGATTTGTGGGTGATTTTCCAATTTCGCAATCATTTGGAATTGGTACGAGGCTCTTATTCAGCAGTATGGGCGCTCCACTAAAAGCCTCCGAGGTTGTGCGCATCGGGTACTTAAATGCTGCGGGTACGGATGTCGCCTTTCGTGATGCCAATATTGGTTGGCAACTGGATAATAACCTTGGTTTAGCTTCCGCACAAATTCTTGCGTTCTTACGACCTGTCTCTTCACTTCCAGACTTACGATTTTATCTTGGTGCCGAAGCGGGGGTATTTGTAACGCGCACATTTTCGCAAAGCGAAACGATTCAAAATTTAAGTGATGAACCGCAAGCCGTTTTTCAGACGCTCCAGAAAAATCGTAACCTCCAGTCGGGTAATCTTCCATCGGGTTCGCCTCTGATTGCCGCCGTTGCGGGCATTGGCTACGACATACCACTCAAGTTTGGTGCTGCACGGGTGATGATTGCACCTGAAGCCACCTATGCGTATTCCTTTACGCCCGTTGTATCGGGTGTGCAGTGGAACGTGAACGCTCTCAGAGCAGGAGTGACGGCACGGTTTGTTATCCCCGAACCACCGCCACCGCCACCGCCACCGCCACCGCCACCACCGCCACCGCCACCGCGGTTGAGTGGTGATATTAAAGCATTCCGTGTGGATAGCAACGGTGCTGAATACCCGCTTATTCGTTTTAAGGTGGAGGAAACTACTTCAAAGCAGCTCTATCCGATTCTGCCGTTTGTATTCTTTGATGTCAATAATGACTCATTGCCCACACGGTACAAGCGTTTTGTGAAGCCCGACCCGGACGATTTTACAAGCGGAATTGAGGCTGAACTCAATAATTTCCAAAATCGTTTCTACAACTCAGACATGATGAGTGTTTACTACGACGTTCTAAACGTCATTGGTAAACGCCTCAAAGAGAAGCCTTCGTCAAAAATAACTCTCACGGGTTGCAACGACGGTCTGCCCGGCTCAGAAAAAGGTAATAAAAAACTGAGTATGCAGCGTGCTGTTACCGTACGAAATTATCTGATGAAAACATGGGATGTGGATTCTACTCGTATCAAATTAGAAGCGAGGGATTTACCTGTCTTTGCCACATCCTCCGTTGATACGCTCGAAGGCGCAGAAGAAAACCGCCGGGTAGAAATCACCAGCGCTGATCCCTCGGTATTAGAGCCACTGTTGGTATTTGATACGCTCTCGGTTTGTAATGTTCCCAAAATCCGTATTCGGATGAAAGGTGAGGCAGAAGCAGGGTTTGAGAAATCTATTATGCGGGCATATCAAGGTTCAAAGACCTTGAAAGAAGTTCGTATGGATGCCGGACCGCTTGCCGTCTATGATTGGAATGTTCAAGAAGAGCCGTTCAATATCCCGAAAGCAGATGATGATTTGAATTTTGAGCTGGAGGTGTATGACAAAGCGGCTCAGAAAGTTGTGGAAACCAATGAAGTTCCCGTAGAACAGCTCAATTTGAAAAAGAAGAAAGAACTCAAAATCAAAGACAAAACAGTGGACGTGTTTCGTCTCATCTCATTCCCGTTCAACAGCGTCCAGATGGGTAAATTGAACGACGAGATTGTAAGAAAGTATGTTAATCCGCACTTGACGAAAGAGTCCAAAGTCGTGGCGACAGGCTATACGGACAAACTTGGTAATGGCGATGTTAATCAACGCTTATCCGATGGTCGCGCCAAAAGCGTTGCCGATGCGCTCAAGGCAGGTCAGGTAACATCGCTCGGCGTGGGTAATCGTCGTCCGCTCTACACCAATGACCAGCCCGAAGGTCGCTTTTACAATCGTACGGTCGAGGTGCGTGTAGAAACGCCGGTGGATTACGGAAAATAGGAATTGAGGAAGTAGCACTGAGAAAAGAGAACAAAGCAAACACCCGCCGAACCACAATTCGGCGGGTGTTTTGGTTTTGGAGAGAAAACTATTGTATATGGAGGAACGAAGTAGTAAATTCCCTGTCAAGCTACGGTATTTACTCATTAGACAGCTAATCGGTTATCTATTTCCCACTGCAAGCAAATGGTATGATACAACGATGCTTTCGGATAAGTGTGTTCGTGGTCATGGTGTGTGTGTGCCCATCTTTGGTGTCAGCACAAGAACTTCAGTGGAAGGTACTTGGGCATTTGCAGGAAGCCAGGGCACATTTTGGTACTGCCATTATTGGTGTGGGTAAGGTATTGGTGGTAGGAGGTTTTACACAACAAAATGGTATACAGAGCGATCGCTTACGAGGCTCTGTGAGCAGTTCGTGCGAAGTAATAGATGTTTCTCTCCATCGAATACTATCTGCCCCTTCAATGGTTTTTCCACACGCGGGGGCTGTCATAGCGCAGACAAAAGATTCTAATATTGTGGTTATAAGCGGTTTAGCCACAGATAGTACAACTACTCCGATATGTGAAATGTATGACAGGAAAAGAAATCATTGGCGTGTTCTGGGAAGATTAACTTGGGGACGGCACGCACACTCCGCAACATTCATTAACGACGAAGAAATACTTGTCGTTGGCGGTCTTCCAAATTTTAACTATGCCCCTAGAATTGCTGAGGCTGAAATATTTAATATTCGTACTGGTCAGAGCCGTAGCATTAATGATTTTCCTTGTAAAATTGCAGGGTCGTACGCTACAGAGTCTCATTTTCTAGCGAGGAGCAAGCCAATTTTCTTTGGTGGGCGAAGTGGGGGAGAGGAAAGCTATCAACCGTCTGGTATTTATTCGTATGATACTGCCTCTGGGTATTGGTCTCAAATTACCTATTTGCCTAGAACAGCTCATACAATGAGTGTTTTACGGTTATTTGACGGTAGGTTAATCGCCGCTGGTGGAGTAAAATGGCAAACAAATGCGAGAACAAACAGTGCAAACCAACTTATTGCTTTAGAAACTGAAACGGGCTTCTCGGTCGTTGGAACAAAGATCAGGCCTCTTATCGTAGGCGGCATTGGCGAGTGGAATGGTGATATTATACTATTCTTGGGTGGACATGATGAAACAAGAGCAGCGCAAGGATACACAGAGTGGTTTGATCTCAAAACTTATCAGAGTTTTGAAGGACCTCCCCTGAAATTTGCTCGCTTTTTTTGTGCTTCTGTTTCTGTTCCCACATTTGATGAGCATGGTAATCAGCGAGGCGCTTGTATTCTTGCAATCGCAGGAGAGGGCACAGATAATAGATCTTTATCTAGCGTCGAAATATTAGAAACTGCAAACCCGGAGCTGCTCGAAATACCAAATCCTGAGATAGCATCCCAACGCCTCAAGAAATTTTTGACTTCGCCAGCCATTATTGCTACACTAGCGATATTTATCCTCGCTTTAATTGCTGGCTTGCTATATCTTCTCTATCAGGTGTTAGTTATCCGAAGACAATCGAAACTTTCTTTTAAAGTCGATACTGTGGAGATACCGAAATGATAAAATGGGCTATTCAACAATATCACCACAAGTTGGTCATAGTGGTAGCATTGATGCTCCATATTGTTGGTGCGCCTGCTTTGTATGCCCAAGAGCTTCAGTGGAAAGTGTTCGGGCATTTACACAATGGTCTTAGGGGCTTCTGTGCTGCTCCTATCGGCTCTGGACGGGTGTTAGTAATAGGCGGTTTTAGTGAGCAAAGAGGTTTCCAAAACTATCGTATCCGAGGCTCCGTAACAAACTCGTGCGAAATGATAGATGTTAAATCACGTCGAATCACATCCGCGCCTTCGATGCACAGCCCTCATGCTAATGCTTCGATGGTACAAAGACAAGATTCGAATATCATTATCATTAGTGGGCTGAATACTGATAGCACCTCCACGCCGATATGTGAGCTGTATGACCGCAAGAAAAATGAGTGGCGTGTTTTAGGTTCGTTGCTCATTGCACGTCATACACATTCGGCGGCACTTCTTAATGATGAAGAAATTCTCGTTGTTGGTGGTAGAGCCAAATCCAATTATGCCCCGGCTATTGCTGAGGCAGAGATATTCAATATCCGTACTGGGCAAAGCCGTTTTGTGAGTGATTTCCCCGATAAACTTTGTGGTGGAGTCAGCGTAGAATCTCATGTTTTCTTTTCACAAAGCCCGATTTTTTTGAGTGGCGGTGGTGAAGGACACAAGAGCTATCGTTTATCAAATATGTACTATTTCAATGAGCGCTCCTCATCTTGGGTTTGTCTGGGAACCTTTCCTGAAGCCGGGGGTACGGTATCTGTCCGGCAGTTGTTTGATGGGAGGCTTGTTGTGGCTGGCGATGAAAAGAAAGCCATCTTGTCGGAGAATAATACTAATACTAATACTAATACTAATACTAATTCTGGTTCTAGTATTTATTTGGAAAACCAACGTGGTTTTGTACGTGTGGGTACAATGCTTAAACATCGTGCTCCCTCTAGCATAGAGCAATGGAGTGCTTCGATACTCTTGGGTATTGGAGGGGCATCGGATAGGCAAGGTGCTTATAATTCTACCGAATGGTTTGATATTCAAACGCATCAATCAATAGAGGGTCCACTAATGAATGATGCACGTAGCGAGCACGTTTCCATCTCATTTCCAACATTTGATGCCCAAGGGACTCAGCGAGGGGTATGCCTTCTTGCCATTGGTGGCATTGGTGCAGAGGGGCACTCACTCTCCAGCGTGGAAATACTCGAAACCACGAATCCTCAACTTCTTGAAGTACCAAACCCAGAGATAGCATCCCAACGCCTCAAGAAGCTCTTGACTTCGCCGACCGTGATTGCTACATTATCAGGATTTATTCTTATCTTGATTGCTGGGCTGTTGTACCTTTTGTATCAAGTATTGATTATCAGGCGGCAATCAAAATTTTCATATCAGAGCAATGCCGTAGGGGGGCATAAGTGATGCGGTTGCTACCTCAGCGATATTGCCGTCATGTTATTATGGGGATAGTGTATATGTTCCATAGCGGTTTTTTTGCTATACCGATGTATGCCCAAGAGCTTCAATGGAAAGTATTCGGGCATTTGCAGGAAAGCCGTGTCGGCTTTTGTGCCGCAGCTATTGGGTATGGTAAGGTGCTGGTGATAGGCGGCTTCAGTGAACAAAGAGGCAATCAAAATCACCGTGTACGAGGTTCGGTAACAAGTTCATGCGAAATGATAGATATCAAATCTCGCCGAATTACATCTGCTTCTTCAATGCACAGTCCCCATGCGTTTGCTTGTGTGCTGCAAACAAAAGACTCAAGTATCGTGATTATTAGCGGGCTGAACACTGACAGCATAACAACTCCTGTCTGCGAGATGTATGATCGTAAGAAAAACGAGTGGCGTGTTTTGGGTTCATTGCTTATCGGTCGTCACCAGCATTCCGCTGCCTTTCTCAATGATGAAGAAATTATTGTTGTCGGGGGTATTGCTAAGTACAACTATGGGGCGAGTATTGCAGAAGCAGAGGTGTTGAATATCCGTACGGGGCAAAGCCGATTCGTGGATGACTTTCCAGATAAATGTTGCTTTGGTGTAAGTATCAGTTCGCGTATTTTCTTTTCACAAAGCCCGCTATTTTTCGGGGGGCGAGGTGAAAGCGGAATCAGCTATCATTTATCGAATATGTACTGTTTTGATAAAGTCTCATCCCATTGGGTACGGCTTGGAACCTTCCCCGAAGCAATGTGTGCATTATCATTCCAACGGCTATTTGATGGGCGGCTTATTGTGTCGGGCGGTAGAAAAAAAGATAATACTGTCTCTGCGAACAATATTGTCCAAAGCTCGAATATTTATTTGGAAAATCCGGGTGGTTTTTCATTTATTGGTTTAATGCTAAGACCTCGGTCTTGGTCAAGTCTGGAGCAATGGAATAATGATATACTTCTTATTATTGGTGGTTCAGACAATGGGCGGGTATCTCTTAGTCGCTGTGAGTGGTTTGATTTACAAACACACCAATCCATAGAAGGTCCGGCGATGAATGAAGCACGTAATTCTCACACTTCTGTATCATTCCCGACATTTGATAATCAAGGGCGACAAGAAGGAGCTTGTATTCTAGTTGTCGGTGGTTTTGATGCGCAAAATCGTTCACTCTCCAGTGTGGAAATACTCGAAACCACGAATCCCCAGCTCCTTGAAGTACCAAACCCAGAGATAGCATCCCAACGCCTCAAGAAGCTCTTGACTTCGCCGACCGTGATTGCTACATTAGCGGGATTTATTCTTATTTTGATTGCTGGGCTGATATACCTTTTGTATCAAGTATTGATTATCAGGCGGCAATCGAAATTTTCATATCAGAGCAATGCCGTAGGAGGGCATAAGTGATGCGATGGCTACCTCAGCGATATTGCCGTCATGTTATTATGGGTATAGTGTTTATGCTCCATATCGGCTTTTCTATCATTCCGGCAATATATGCCCAAGAACTTCAATGGAAAGTGTTTGGGCATTTGCAGGAAAGTCGCGTCGGCTTTTGTGCCGCAGCTATTGGGTATGGGAAGGTGTTCGTGATAGGTGGTTTCAGCTAACAAAGAGGCAACCAAAATCAACGGATACGAGGTTCGGTAACAAACTCGTGTGAGATGATAGATGTAAAATCTCGCCGAATCACATCCGTCCCTTCAATGCACAGCCCCCATGCCGATGCGTATATGCTCCAAACGCGAGACTCGAATGTAGTGATAATCAGTGGTCTGAACACCGACAGTACAACAACACCAATCTGTGAGATATATGACCGCAAGAAAAACGAGTGGCGTGTTTTGGGTTCATTGCTGATTGGTCGTCACGATTATTCTGCTGCGTTTCTCAATGATGAAGAAATAATGGTTGTTGGTGGTCGAGCCCAATTCAATTATGCGCCAGCGATTGCAGAAGCAGAGATATTCAATATTCGCACGGGGCAGAGTCGATTTGTGGATGACTTTCCTGATAAATGTTGCTTGGGGGTAAGTATAAATTCGCGTATTTTCTTTCCACAAAGTCCTCTGTTCTTGGGCGGTCGAGGTGAGCGCTATAATAGCTATCGTTTGTCAAATTTGTATTACTTTAGTACAGATTCGTCTCGTTGGGTTTGTTTGGGAGCCTTTCCCGAAGCAATGAGCATAACATCTGTACAAGAACTGCTTGATGGACGCGTTATTGTGGCTGGTGGTGAAAAAAACGCA
This sequence comes from uncultured bacterium, assembly GCA_937899715.1. GTDB lineage: Bacteria > Bacteroidota > Ignavibacteria > Kapaibacteriales > UBA4661 > PH2015. The sequence continues at coordinate 15,766 of CALCNX010000120.1, forward strand.
ACTAGAAATACCATAATTCCTGGTCTTAACATTTATCTCGAAAATCGGCAGGGTTTCTCCCCTGTTTGCACAATGATTAAACCTCGATCTTGGTCTAGTATTGAACAGTGGAATAATGATATACTTCTGATTTTTGGTGGCAATGATGAAAAACTTACACCGTATAATGCCACAGAATGGTTTGATCTTCGAACGTACCAATCCATAGATGGTCCGCCAATGAATGAAGCACGTACTAAGCATACTTCCGTATCATTTTTGATATTCAATGCTCAAGGGCAACAGCAAGGAGTTTGTATCCTCGCTATTGGTGGTGCTGACGCGCAAGGTCGTTCACTCTCTAGTGTAGAGATATTGGAAACCATAAATCCACAGCTTCTTGAAATACCAAACCCTGAGATAGCATCCCAACGCCTCAAGAAGCTCTTGACTTCGCCGACCGTGATTGCTACATTAGCAATATTTATTCTTGTATTGATTGCTGCGCTGTTGTATCTTTTATATCAAGTGTTCATCATTAAACAAAAAGCAACGCTTCCCGTTTGGGGCAAAGAGATGCCGGAGGTTAAAGGATAATGAACTATCGCTATTGTATTACGGCTATCATGCTGTCCGTCCTGTTGCTATTTCATGGCAAAAGGGTGTGTGCGCAGCAACAGCAAGAGCTTCAATGGCAGGTGATTGGCTCTCTTCAGCAAACTCACTTGCAAGGGAAGGTTGCTGCAATTAGCCCGTATCAAGTTCTTATTGCTGGTGGGTATGAATATAATGCCGAAGGAGGCACAAAAACACCTCTCAGTAGCTGCGAAGTAATTGATACCCGCAGCCGCCGTATTACCGAAGCACTGGCGATGAACGTTCCGCACGCAGAGGCAGCATTGGTACAAAATGGTGATTCTAACTTTGTGATACTGAGCGGTGTCAGCGCCATGAACACACTCACGAAGGTCTGCGAGTATTACGATCGTTTTTACAAGTCGTGGCGTGTGTTGGGGTCGCTTCAGATAGCACGCCGTAACCCACTGGCAACATTTATCAGCAATGATGAAATTCTCGTCGTGGGTGGTACAAGCGCAGAAGATAAACCCATTTCGATAACTGAAATTTTCAATATTAAAACCGGGCGCAGCCGGGTTGTCGCTCAATTCCCTTATTCCATTGCTGCTGCTGCCTGTGCGGTCTCGGTGGATTGTTCATATGGCGATGCTATTGTCGTTGCCGGTAGAAGCGCTGACGGGAAAGCGCATAAGGCGATACACCGATACAACGAGAAAAAGAAGCAATGGGAACTGAAGGGGGAATATCTTGATTCTGTCTTTGCTCCCCATCTTCTCCGGCTTTACGATGATCGTCTTGTTCTTTCGGGCGGGATAAAAAGTGCGTTGTCCGACGGAATTACCGCAGCATCGGGTGATATTGGCATTGAAACATACACGGGCTTTCGGCGAGCCGCCGCGATGAAAACGGCTCGTGAAGGGCACTGCACCGTACAATGGAATAATGACTCGCTGCTTGTGTTGGGTGGTCGAGATGCAAACGGCGCGATACTTCGCCAAACTGAATGGGTTGATTTGCTGACCGGAAAATGTTTGCCGGGTGCGACGCTCCAAGAGCCTCGCTATGGATGTTTGGCAATTGGTCTTCCCGGGTTCGATAGTTTTGGCTGCCAAGACGAGTTGCGAATCCTTGTTGTCGGTGGCACTAATGCTCAAGGAACGGCGATAAAAAGCGTTGAGGTGCTGGAACGAGTACAAAAAGGTTTCACCTCAGCCCGTCAGGACGAACTTTCGTTCTTGCGGTATTTGCCATCAGCACTGACCTCGCCGATTGTTCTGCTCCTTTGTATTATTTTTATTGGCTGCCTTGTGCTGGCATTGCTCTACTTAGTGCGGTCTTTGCGTGAGCAGTTGCAGGTGGAACAGGAGCATTTGCGCGTGCAGCATGAACAAGAGTTTTTGCGGCTTCAAATCACAACCTTGCAGTTGCAAACGCTTCATCTTCAGATGAAACCGCATTTTGTCTATAATTCTCTGGCAGCAGTGGAGTCGTTGGTACTCGAAAAGAAAACCGAAATGGCTTCCCATTACATTCGAGTACTGGCAAAACTTTTCCGCATGGTGCTTGAACACAGCGATAACAGCACGGTATCGGTTCAGCGGGCAATTGATTTCTTGAATGTCTATATTGCGCTTGAGCAACTACGCATGGACTACACCTTCGACTACGTGGTGGAGCACACGCTGTCGCCGGAGCAACTCGCAATGCCCATACCAAGTATGCTCATTCAACCATATGTGGAAAACGCCATTAAATACGGGCTGGGACTACTGCAAGATTTTAATTTTATGCACCCCGCCCAGAAGCGTATGGGACATTTGTCGGTCAAGATTTCTCATCTCGAACAGCAGGAAAAAGAGTATATTCTGTGTGTCGTGGAGGACAATGGCGTGGGGCGCGCCAAAGCACAGGAAGTCTATGCTTCGCGCGGTGCTCATCATCAAGGTCTTTCACGTTCCACTCGTATTAACGAGCAACGCTTGACATTGCTTTCGGACTTACAGATGCAGGTGCAGAGCGTTCAGTATGACGATTTGGCTGATGACGATGGTTCCGCCATAGGAACACGAGTTGCTTTACACATTCCAATTCTTTCACAACCTCATCTGGGGGAAGCTGTTTGATGCTGCGAGCAATTATTGTTGACGACGAAAAAGCACAACGCTTCACGCTCCAACGCAAGCTGGAGACGGCTTTTTCGGATACCGTTACTATTATCGGTGAGGCGTTTTCTGTGGACACCGCTATCTTCGCCATCCGCAATCTTGAGCCGGACATTGTCTTTTTGGATATTGATTTAATCGGAGGTACAGGTTTTGACGTTTTGGATGCCTTTACGGAGCTGACATTTGCAGTCGTTTTTGTAACGAGTTACCCCGAATTTGGTGCCCGTGCCTTTCGGTATCAAGCTATTGACTATATTTTGAAGCCTATAGACCCCGATGAACTCCGCGAGGCGGTAAAACGTGTGCTGAACGCACGACCACGAACGGAGGCTACGGTTACGCAGACGGGATTAACTACATCGTTTTTGTCTGCCCGTTTGCGTGATGGTGGTGTGCTGGCAATGCCGGTGCAAAGTATTGTGTATTGCGAAGCATTTAGTGGTTATGTGAAAGTGGCACTGGAAGATGGGGCTTCCTACTATTTACTCAATACGCTCACCGAATGTGCTGAAACTCTTGCTGAGGTGGGCGGCATAGAAATTGAACGGGGAACATTGATTAACTGCACATACTGTACAGGCTGGGAGCCAAGCGGGCGGGGGGCTGTCGCTATTATGGCAAATGGGGAACGTCTCAATGTATCAAAACGAATGAAACCCACCTTTGTTTCGATTATGAGCCAGCGCCTTGGCACGTAAGCACTTCCTTGTCTTTTTTCTTGTTTATCATAGCGTTCGCTCTGTGAAGATTTTCATGGAGCGAGCATTGTTTTTGGCGGAAGTGAGGTGCGAGTGCTGACAACATAGCCTTGACTATGACTTTATAGGTAGAGGAAAAGATGACGTTTGGGGTTATCGCTTGCGGTCAGACATTGTGCTAAATTGTTGCCGTGTAAAAATAATACTGAGCAGAATACTTTTGTAGAGGAGGTGCAAATAATCGTGTGAATTGAGCCTTGTGCTTTGCAAGAGCAACGTATAAAAAATGGTTTTGTCTCCTCATGTGCCGAAACAGGGGGCAAGAAAAAACGACATTTTTCCTCTCAAAAATGAGAGTTATGTCCCGCTCAGCGTTTTAAATGTCCCGCTCAGCGCTTTTTGCCTTCCGAAATTTTTTTTTAGGAGAAATGCGCTATAATTTGTGTTTGATAGCATTCTGAAGCCTTGAAAATGTAAATGCCAAAGTAAAGTTTAGACTTTGCGGCTGTTCTTTTTTACATTTTCTCCTTGGTTCCACGGTGCGGGATTTTTAGAAAAACTGTAGCAATCTTGAATTTTTCAAAACCTCTGCACGTTTCGTTTTATATGTTGGGTCCATATTACATTGCTGTAATTTATGGCTATTAACCTAACTGTACATGACTTTTCGTCAGAGATATTTGTTACTTTTCCCCACTATTCTTGGGCTTGGTTTTTTGATAATTTTGATATGTACTTATTCTAGTTTTTTTAATTTATTGTGATGTTATTTATGATTAAACAGCATAGTTCTCCCTATCGTTTTGCCGTCTTTCTGGCAATCGTGCTTGTGCTAATAAGGCTATCCGTTGAGAGTGCTTGGGCACAAGCTGTCTCCTTAGATACAGAATTTACAAGTAATGCCCTTGGTGCCTTAGCTGGTCATAGTGCTCCTTATTCTCGTGTACTGTTGCAGCCGGACGGAAAAATTATTGTTGCAGCAGAACAGGGATTGGTACGATTTAATACCAATGGCACAAAAGACCAATCGTTTCAATTTCCTGCGATGAGGATTGATCCTTTTTCAGCTGAAATTCTCCTTCAGCCGGATGGGAAAATTATTGTTGCCGGTGCGTATCCAAATTTTCTCACGGTCTATCGCTTCAATACCGATGGGTCAAGAGATATGTCATTTAACGCCAGTAATGCTGCTTGTAATGGTGGTTCATCAATTCGCAGTGCTGCTCTCCTATCAGATGGTAAAATATTAATTGGTGGTGCTGTCTCAACGTTTGGTGGACAGACTGCTGCCAATCTCTTCCGTTTGAATCAGGATGGTACGGTGGATGCTACATTCAATGCAGGTGGAAGTGGTGCGAGTGTATGGCCGGCATGTATGCTGCCCCTTCCGGATGGAAAAATCTTGGTTGGCGGTTTTACAGGAACTTATAATGATATTGCTCACGGAGGAATTTACAGACTTAATGCCGACGGTACACTTGATGAGAGCTTCAATGCCGGTGGCGGTTTTAGCGGTGGAATAGATCGATATGGTCCGCAATCGTTTGCTTTGCGTACAGATGGGAAATATGCTGTTATTGGCGACTTTACCAGCTTTCAGGGGCTGAGTTCAGCTTTTGTCGCGGTTGTCAATCCCGATGGCTCGCCGGATATATCGTTTCAATCTACCGCCGTAGGAGTTAATGGTAGTGCTTGGTGCGTTGCCATTCAGCCCGATGGTAAATTTCTTGTTGGCGGTGCTTTTTCTATGACCAACTCTAACAGCTTTACTCGTTTTAATGCTGATGGTACGTTGGATGATACATGGAATATTGGATCCGGCTTTAATGGTCGTGTCTTTGGTGCTGTCATTCAGCCCGATGGTAAAATCGTAGTCGCCGGAGAACATACAACGTATAATGATACCACGACGAGCTATATCGCACGATTAAGTACAACACTTGCTGAGATTTCTACCTTTGCAGCACGATATTCGGGTAGAACATTTAATGAGTCAATGCTTACGAATGATGGTTCAATCTCCAACACGCAAATCATAACGCTCAACAATAATTTGCGATGGACAAGTAGTGTTGTCAATGGTACAACCTTGACAAACGGTGTTCACTACACCGTGGCAAACCTTCCTGCGGGACTTTCGCTTGTGCTTACAAAGAATTCATATCAAGATGTAGAAATTGCGATAACCGGAAAGGCTCTTTCCCACAGTGCCGCAAACAGTATCAATAATGTTCAAATTACCTTTACAGATGCTGCTCTTTGGAATGGACAGACGGCAGCGTCGGTCGTGGATTTGAATGGAATTAATCTATCTATTGTCTTTGGTGATCAGCCCACCGCTTCCTATTCTGCTACGACCTTTAGCGAGTCTCTCCCCGCTAACGATGGCAGTATTGCTACCGTGCATACCATTACTCTCGGCTTGGCGACATGGGCAAGTACGATTCCTGATGGTACCGTCTTGACACCCGATGAACACTTTACCGCAGCAAACGTGCCCTCCGGCTTGACGGCAGTGGTAACAAAGATTTCTGCCACCCAAGCAACAATCAGCTTTACGGGCAATGCAGCAAATCATAAAAGTGTTAATAATGCCAATAATGTTCAATTAGCCTTCACGGACAGCGCACTGGAAGGTGTTTCTGCCTCATCGGTACAGGGTTTGAATGGTGTGAATCTAGGTGTTACATTCTCGAACCCCGGCTTTATGGGGTCATTCTACACGTTTCCAGAAGATACAACCAACGACGGCCGAATCTCTACCACAAGAACGGTTGCCTTGATAGATGAAGAATGGACATCTTCGGTCGGTATTGGAATGGAGTTTGTAAATGGTGTCCATTATAGTGCGCCAACTATTCCCGACGGACTACAGATACATATCACGAAGGTATCCAATACTGAAGCAACTATTAGCTTTACTGGTGCAGCACTAGAACATAATGCTTGGCATTATAGTAATACCTTCCTTTTTACTCCGCAGGCATTCACAAGTTTATCGCCTTACAATGATAGACCTGGGGGGATAAGGCTGACGATTAACTTTATTAAAAATGCTACAGCGCTTTATTCATTTACAAATTTTGATGAGAGTATTCCGGCGAACAATGGTTCTATAGCCACTATTCGTACCATAAGTCTTTCCGCTACGAAATGGACAAGCGCTATTGCGACAGGTGCAACATTAATAAATGGAACACATTTTTCAGCATTCAATATCCCACTAGGATTGACAGCCGTAGTGACAAAAATAAGCGATGCGCAAGCAACGATTGGTTTCATAGGTAATGCGGTAGAGCATCAAAGCCTCAATAGTGTGAACAATGTACAGCTTATCTTTGCTGATGCTGCCCTTAGTAGCGTTGCGACAGCAAATGTTGAAGGCTTGAATGCTATTGATCTTTCGATAACATTTAGAGATAACGGTAGCGCTATCCCATATGCCGTTTACTCCGATTCCGTTTTTGTTGAATCAGGCGCAGACGATGGCACTATTACAACAGCGCAAACCATTACTTTGGGTGAAGAGGCATGGGCATCTAGTATCCCCGATGGTGCCGAATTTATCGAAGGAACTCATTTTATAGCAAGCGGTGTTCCGGATGGATTAACATTATCTATTACACGTACATCTTCAACGACTGCGCAATTAACATTTACTGGGAATGCTACCATTCATAGAAATTTTAATGATGCTACAATAGTATTAGAATTTTTGGATGCTGCAGTTTTAGGCATGAATATTCAAAATGTCGAAGGCTTGTCACCAAAATCATTATTGATTGATTTCAAAGACATTATTTCCGCAACATATTCAGGTACTACCTTCTTAGAATCTGCGGCAAATAATGGTAGCATAGCGACAACGCAAACAATTACACTCAGAACTGCAACTTGGTCAAATTCAGCTGCTTCTTTTACGCCCGGTGTACATTATAGTATTACAAATGTTCCTCAGGGCTTGACGGCAGTAGTAACAAAAGTTTCACAATCGACGGCAAGAATTAGCTTCACAGGCAATGCACTTAATCATTTTAGTGCTAACAATGTTACGAATGCTCAGCTTACTTTTACTAATGCAGCATTGCATTTTGCATTTACTACTTCTCAAGTAGAAGGCTTAAATGGTGTAAACCTCAGTATTCTTTTTCGTGATCCGACTGCAACATTTTCAGGGACAACCTTCCTAGAATCGGTGGTAAATAATGGTAGCACTGCTACAACACAAACCATCACACTCGGTGCTGCAACATGGGCTAGCAGTATTGCAAACGGTACTACTCTGACTGTTGGTACACATTATACTATTGCAAATGTTCCTGTCGGCTTAACGGCAGTATTGACGAAAATATCTGCCTCACGTGTAGCTATTAATCTTATTGGCAATGCCGCAAATCATCAAAATGCGGATAATGTTAATAATGTTCAGATCACCTTCACCGATGCCGCTCTCGATGGTGCTTCTGCTTCTTCCGTTCAAGGCTTGAACGGTGTTAATCTCAGTATTGTCTTTATCGGTAAAGAGTGTAACACCGTGACAACATTTGCGGGGAACGGTGCATCTGCATCCGTGAACGGCACAGGTGTTGCGGCTTCTTTTATCGACCCCTATGCCGTTGCAACGGATAAAAGCGGCAATGTCTATATTGCCGACGGCAGCACGGTGCGCAAAATTACTCCAAATGGCGTGGTCTCTACGCTAACCCAATCAGTCGGTGGAAATGGCATTGCTATTGATGGTTCAGGTACTATCTTCACCATAGAGCAAACAAAAATCAATAAAATCACTCCCGCCGGAGTGGTGACAACGGTTCCAACATCGGGTCTTACGCTCTCCAATGGCAGCGATATTGCTGTGGATGCTTTCGGAAACTTATTCGTCAGCGATGGACTAAACAGCATCTACAAAATTGCCCCCACTGGTGTAACGACAAAATTGAATAACCAGCCCGTTATTGCTGCTGGCATAGCAGTTGACCCGCTTGGCAATGTGTATGCCGGTGGGTATAATACCAACAAAGTATATAAAATTGCCCCTAATGGTAATCTTACCACAATTGCCGGAACAGGGCAAGCAGGATATGCTGATGGAGTGGGGACATCGGCACAGTTTAATCAACCTGTTGGACTTACGCTGGATGCGAGTGGAAATATCTACGTAATGGACTATGTGGGTAGTCGTATTCGCAAAATTACCCCTGGCGGTGTTGTTTCGACTATTGCTGGTTCGGGCACCGTCGGCTATGCCGATGGCGTTGGCACAAGTGCTTCGTTTAACTACCCGCTTCATGTTGCATTGGATACTACGGGCAATCTTTTTGTTACCGACAGATTGAACTATCGCATACGCAGTATCAATGTGTGTGGTGCTTCGGGTGCTTTGTCGGGTGCTGCTGTATATCTTGGTACAGGATTCCAAGAGTCCACCACAAATAATGGCAGCATTGCCGCTACAACAAGTACCATCGTACTTGGTTCGGTAACGTGGGCAAGTAGTATTGCAAACGGCACAGCACTAACGGCTGGTACACACTTTACAGCATCAAATGTCCCTTCGGGCTTGACGGCAGTGGTAACAAAGATTTCTGCCTCACAAGCAACTATCAGTTTTACTGGCAATGCCGCGAATCACCTGAGCACGAATAATGTTAATAATGTTCAGCTTACCTTTACCGATGCTGCATTGAATGGTGTTTCTGCTTCCTCGGTTCAAGGTTTGAATGGTGTCAACCTGAGTATCGCATACCTCAATCCCGGTTCTGCTCTCTACTCCGGCACAGTCTTTCCGGAAGCTGCCGCCAATGATGGTACGATTACCACGACACGAACTATTACCTTGTTCAATGAGCAATGGTCATCAGCAATTGGTATAGGGACGGTGTTGGTCAATGGCTCACATTATAGCGCAGCTGGCGTTCCTGCGGGCTTGCTGATGAGCATTACCAAAATATCCGGTACTGCTGCAACGATTAGCTTCACTGGCACTGCACTGGCACACCAAAATGCCAATGACGCACTTGTTACGTTGACCTTCACGCCGCAAGCACTGGCAAGTCTCACACCAAGTAATCAGGTCGGCGGTCTCAATAAAACGCTGACGATTGATTTCAACGATAACCCGTCGGCATCGTATTCGGGAACGACATTTTTGGAAGCTCTGCCGGCAAATAACGGAACAATCGCCACCGTCCGTACCGTTACTCTTTTTGCCGCCGAGTGGACGAGCACTGTTGCCAGTGGTTCGGTATTAACTGCCGGAGCACATTATATCGCAAGCAATGTTCCTGCTGGGTTGACAGTAGTGATAACAAAAATTAGTTCTACCGGGGCGACACTTAGTTTTACGGGCAACGCCATAGCGCATCAAAGCGCGAACAGTGTGAGTAACGTACAAATTACATTCTTCAATGCTGCCTTGAGTAGTCATGCAATATCAAGCATTGCTGGCTTGAATGGTGTGAGTCTTTCGTTAAACTTCAACGACAATGCCGTGGCTTCCTACTCCGGAACGACCTTTAGCGAAGCAAGCGCTAATGATGGTACTGTTTCAACGACCCGCACGGTGACTTTGGCATTTGATACCTTTGTTCCAACGGGCATCTTTACCGAAGGCGTTCACTTCACGGCAACGGGTGTCCCGGCTGGGCTGACGCTAACGGTCACCCGCACATCGCAATCGGCTGCTCAGATAGCATTCACGGGTTCGGCGGCGGCACATGAGAATATCAATGATGTAAGTGTGGTACTTACCTTTCTGAATGCTGCGGTCGTAGGCGGTAATGCCGGAGCAGTGACTGGTCTGACCCCGAAAACACTCACGATTGATTTTGCTGATGCCCCTGTGGTCATCAACCCACCGTCGGCGGCATATTCCGGAACAATGTTCGCGGAAGCGGGAGCAAATAACGGTACTGTTACAACGATACGTACCGTTACGCTTGCATTCGATACATTTGTGCCGACCGGTGCCTTTACGCAGGGGGTTCACTTTACGGCAACTGGTATTCCGGCGGGTCTGACACTCGCTATTAACCGTACCTCGTCCGAGATAGCACAGATTAGCTTCACGGGCGCGGCATCGGCACACGAAAATATCAATGACGCAACGGTGAGCCTAACCTTCTTAAATGCAGCCGTTGCCAGTGGCAATGCAGCAGCAGTGACGGGCTTGACCCCGAAGACGCTCACAATTGATTTTGCTGATACCCAAGCCTTGAGTTCGGCTGTTTACTCCGACTCGACATTTATCGAATCGGCGGTTAATAATGGTTCCGTCATTACGGTCAACACGCTGACCCTGAACGGTGCTTCCTTTGCAAATGTTTCTACCTTCACACAAGGAACACATTACACGGCAACAGGTGTTCCGGCAGGCTTGAGCCTCGTCATAACACGCACTGGATCCAGCACGGCTCAGGTTTCTTTCATCGGCACAGCAGCGGCGCACGCAAATACAAACGACGCAACGGTCATGCTGACCTTCCTTAATGCAGCACTTGTGAGTGGTAATGCTTCCAGTATCAGTGGTTTAACTCCAAAACGCTTGTTTGTTGACTTTGCCGACCCGACCTGTGGCGCTGTGACGACACTTGCAGGTAATGGTAATGCAAGCGTAATTGATGGAGCAGGCCTTTCGGCATCATTCGCCGACCCGCGTGATGTGGTAACCGATGCGGTGGGTAATATCTATGTAGCAGACAAATACTGTATCCGTAAAATTACCCCTTCGGGTGTCGTGACAATACTTGCTGGTAGTGCGACTGCATCAGGGTTTGTTAATGCAACCGGAACAGCCGCACGATTTAGCGATATTTATGGTATTGGTATTGATGCCGTTGGTAATATCTATGCTGCTGATTATGCGAATGCCTGTGTCCGTAAAATTACACCAACAGGTGTGGTAACGACGGTTGCGGGTGGTAATGGTGCTGGCTTTACGAATGGTCCGTCGGCATCGGCAACGTTCTTTGCTCCTCACGATGTTGCCGCCGATGCTCTCGGTAATCTCTATGTGGCAGATTTGGGTAATAATGCCATCCGTAAAATCAGCAACGGCGTCGTCAGTACCCTGAGTACAAGCCCTGTTGCCGGAGCAATCAATGTTGTGGTTGATGCTTCTGGTACGGTGTACGTCGGTGGATACAGCGCCAATAAAATATACAAAGTCGCACCAAACGGTGCTGTAAGCGTTGTTGCGGGAAGCGGTGTACAGGGTAATGCCAATGGTACGGGTACATCAGCATCCTTTGGACAGCCGGTCGGGATAACGGTGGACACACAAGGCAACCTTTATGTCGCGGACTATTATCCATATAACCTGATTCGCAAAATCACACCGTCGGGTGTTGTAACGACACTTGCCGGTACAAATTCTGCGGGCTATGCTGACGGCACGGGAACCAGTGCCGCCTTTAACTATCCATGGGGGCTTGCATTGGATGCCTCAGGGAACCTGTTTATCGGTGACCGCTTCAATCAGCGTATCCGCTCAATCTATGTCTGTGGTGCATCGGGACAGTTCCCGCTTGCAGCAACATATACGGGCACGGTGTTTCCGGAAGCGATAGCCAATAATGGTACGATAACCACAACCCAAACCGTAACGCTCGGCGGTACGACATGGTCATCTGCCATTGCTGATGGCTCTGGTCTTGTTGCCGGAGCGCACTATACGGTGAGCGGAGTACCAGCGGGATTGACTCTTCAAATAACGCGCACTTCGCCCACGAGCGCGGTCATAGCCTTCATCGGCGCAGCAACGGCACACGCCAATCTGAATGATGCCTCGGTTGTCATTACCTTCCTGGATGCTGCTGTGGCTAATGGAGCAGCCTCTGCGGTTGCGGGCTTAACGCCCAAAACGCTGACGATTGATTTCAACGACCCACCGATAGGCGCTTCGGCTGTCTATTCGGATGTTGTCTTCCCCGAAGCTTCCACTAATAAAGGTCAAATAACCGCAACCCGCAGCGTTACGCTCACCAATGCCAGCTTTGCCAGTGGCGCATTTGTGGACGGGACGCATTTTACTGCAAGTGGTGTTCCTGATGGCTTGACACTTGCCGTCACACGCCTTTCGGCAACACAGGCACGCTTGGCATTCACCGGGACAGCCTCGGCTCATGCTCTGGCAAACAGCACGGATGTTGTTCTTACGTTTCTGCCTGCGGTCTTGACCGGAGGCAATGTCGGCGCTGTTGCAGACTTAACGCCTAAGACACTCCGCGTGAACTTCCTTGACCCCTACACAGCATCGTATTCCGATACCACGTTTGCCGAATCGGTTGCCAACGATGGCAGCGTCCCGACAACACGCACCGTAACGCTGCTTGGTACGACCTTCACAACGCTTGCCACAACCCTCGTTCAGGGAACACACTTCAACGCTTCGGGTGTTCCAGCGGGGCTGACGCTGACGGTAACGAAACTCTCGCCGACCGTTGCGCAGATAGCCTTCAGTGGCTCGGCACTCGCGCACGTGAACGATGTCAACAATATCACGCTCAGTTTCCTGAATGCTGCGATTGAAACCGGAAACGCTACCAGCGTTATTGGACTGACACCGAAGAAGTTGTCTATTGACTTTATCGCACCGTACTCGGCAACCTATTCTGCGAAGAACTTCATCGAAGGTCCCGCCAATGACGGTTCTGTTCCGACAACACGGCTTATCTCGCTCTTCGGCGGTGATGCATGGTTGCCGACCACACTCTTACAAGGTGCGCACTTCACGGCAACAGGTGTTCCGGCGGGCTTGACTATGGTGATGACTCGCACATCTTCCACTGGTGCTCAAATTTCCTTCACGGGTTCGGCAACCAACCATGCCAATATCAATGATGCGTCCGTTTCTATCACCTTCCTGCCGGAAGCACTGGTGAGCGGCAATCCGTCTGCTGTTGTGGGGCTTACACCTGCCACACTGACGATTGATTTCCGCGACCCCGATGTTGCGCCACCCTCCAGCCCGAACATTCTTGATTTTACGCCACAAGTGGGCACGACGGGAACC
>CALCNX010000121.1 GCA_937899715.1 uncultured bacterium
ATATAGTGCAGAAAACTTATCTACACTACCTGTCCAAAAAATGGGGGGCAGCTCAGGTGTTATCAACCAAACTATGCGCATACTGAGTGTTGAAGGTTTTCAAGCAAGCCTTGAGTATTTTGAGAAGGCTACGGAGCGTTTTCGTAACCGCGAAAATCGGGAAGTATTAATCTATTCTGCAAATGCACTTGAAAGCACACTTAAAGTGATAGTGACTAAACTTGGGTTAAGAGATTTAGAAAAAGAAAAAGTTAAGGGACCAGGAGACCTTATTGATGATTTACTGAAGTCTGATTTCTTTAGTAAGAATTTAGGGTATTTTGCAAAGAATCTCAATAGTTATTTGCTGAATGGTTTAGGCTCTCTTGCAAACCCCGAAAGGCATGGTCAAATAACTTCATCACCTGTACCTGACTCCTATGCCATGCTCGGACTCCATTTAGCAGGAAGCTTCATTACTTTCTTAATGACTGTATATCAAGAAGATAAAAGAACATAGTGCACTCCCAACTGAAAAAACTCCTTGACTGAGAATTGAAATGCCTGATTCATTCATCCAACCTAATCCTCGAAGCCTTCAGGACTTGCCTCAAAATCATCTGCTATCAAGACAAGTCCCCTACACTTCCAGCGAATTTTTCCGTAATTCCGCAAGCATCTGCTTGATGTGACCGCCAAAATCAAAGAGGTTCTGATAGACAGCCGCAATCCGCATATTCTCGTCAATCAAAAACGTTACGCGCTGCACAAACCCCACAAAGGGCGCAAGAACGTCGTACTTTGTAGCAGCTATTTTTTCTGTATCGGCAAGCAAATGAAACGGAAGATTGAGCGAATCACGAAAGCGCACGTGCGTTGCGACATCATCAGCACTGATGCCGACCACAGGTACGTCCAGCCCGCGAAATTCTGCAAACGAATCACGGAAGGAACAGGCTTCCATCGTACATCCGCCCGAAAAATCTTTCGGATAAAAGTAGAGGATGCCAATTTTGCCACGAAATTCTTCGTGAAGCCGAAAGGTGCTGCCATTGGTGGAAGGCAGCGTAAAGTCTGGCGCTTCTGCGCCAACGGAGAGTGCCATAGAATGATGGTGAAAAACGGAAATCCGTTGTGGTGGTAAAAAGCACAAAATATATTGGAGTCCTAACAACGACTATTTTTCTACAGTTACCCCCTTCCAAAATGCCACATAGCCCTCAATATGTTTTGCTGAAGGCATCGTTTGAGGATAGAACCATGCAGCATCAGCGTTTTGCTGACCGTCCACTTCGATAGTGAAGTAGCTGGCAGTTCCCTTCCACGGACATTTGGTGTGGGTGGAGCTTTCCTTAAAATACTCCTGTTTGATTGCCGAAGCAGGAAAATAGACATTGCCTTCGACAAGCTCGTATTTGTCGCTTTCGGCAATAACAGTGCCGTTCCAGAGTGCTCGTGCCATGATGGTGGTGGTATAATGTTGAGAAAAAATAAATCGTTGCTTCGTGGAGAATGATTCACAGACGATAAGGATTATGCGGGTTTTGCGGAGAGAAGAATGTCAATAGCCCTCAAAATTTTACTCCGCCGCAGCAAGCGCTGAACGCTCTTCAGCATACCGCTCCTCAGCGTACCGCTCTTCAATCGCTTTTTTGAGGTTTTCCATAAGCCATTGTGGAGTGCTCGTTGCGCCGCTAATACCAACGGTTTCTACTCCTTCAAACCAATCGTCGTTTAACTCGCTAATGTCTTCCACGAAGTAGGTACGCGGGTTTGCAGCTTTAGCGACGTTGTATAAGACCTTGCCGTTCGAGGATTCGTGTCCGGCTATAAAAATCATAATATCCTGCCCAGCAGCAAATGCCGCCAGTTTATCTTCACGCCCCGATACCTGCCCGCAAATCGTGTCTTTGGCGTGAAATCCGACAGCGATATTTTGCATCGTGTCCACAATCAGCTCCTTCACACGCGCTTGAAGAGCATCGCGGAGCGCATAGAATGTAGGTCTGTCCATTGTGGTCTGCGAAAAGAGTACCGTTTTACGCTCCATATTCACTTGGTCTAAGCCCTCTTGAACACTTTTGACGACAATACATTCATCATTGCACACGCCTCGAACACCAATAACCTCGGCATGGTCTTTCTTTCCAAAAACGACGATTTGATAGCCTTGGTCATAAAATTTGCGGACGCGTTCTTGGAGTTTCGTTACGACGGGACACGTTGCGTCAATGAGCTCAATGCCCAGTTCAAACGCCTTACGGTACGTCTCCGGTGGTTCCCCGTGGGCACGAATCAGCACACGCGGCGTGGAGCCGTTTTGCTTTGCCTCAGCAGCAATCCGTTCAAAGTCCTGAGCATGGATAGTCCGTAAGCCCCTGGCTTCGAGTCGCTCAATTTCCTTGGGATTATGGATAATATGCCCCAAAACCGAGACGTTGTCATATTCAGCGAGATATTGTTCGGCTATCTGCACCGTGCGCACAACACCCCAACAAAATCCGGAGTGAGAATCAATCGTAACAGTCATTGATAGAACGATTTAGTGAATAATATTATTGTCAGGTTTTTACATTGTTTACAGGTTCTTAGACGCTCAAGAGCCGATAATTATTGTGCAAAAGAGACTGGTTGAGTTTTTTTTTGAATCATCAGCCCAACAATTAGGAAGCCTAACTATTGAACCTTTAGAATTATTCGATACTTAGCCACAAGAGCATCTTTTGCCTTCACTGCACTTTCGTATGTCGGGAAACCCCATAATTTTAAGCGATAGGCAGGAATCCTATTCACTAAAAATGGGTCGTAGTATGCATCGTAGCCACGTGCGCTCCACACTGCTTCCAGCCGCATTGCCTCTTCTTCGCTGGAAACCGCCTCTGCTAAAATTTCATACGGCACGAGCGCAGGGTCAAGCCAGCGTAATTCTACACGCCTATTCACGCGAGCTTGCCACTCTGCACTCTCGAAATAATAAACAGGCTTTTCGCGTCCCACGCTCCGAAGGCGTATTTGCGCGGGATTTGCCCCCATAGCACTTAATCGTGCCTTCACAGACTGCGCCCGCTTGAGCGCAAATGAGCGGTTCATGCCGTCATTGCCCTGCATATCGGTATGCCCGACAAGCTCAATCACTTTCGTTGGATTATCTTTCAGCACTTGTGCCAAAGCTCCGATTTGCGAATCGAATTGCTCATCCGGCTCGAATGAGTTTGCTGCAAATGTTGCTAAAATCTGGTGCGCAGAATAGTATGCTTGTTCGTTAAGGGCAAATGGCTTTGTTTCGCTGAGTGTGCGCCCATCGCCTGTTTTGAACGCAAGTGTAGCGTCTATCACCTTTGAATGCGCCTGCACACTCGTCCCGGCAGTCAATGCAATTTCGTAAAAGGCTTTATACGACATTGAAATCTCTTTCAACACAGCCGCAAGCTCTTCCGATTTCTCATCATCAATGGCGTAGAATCGCCCGCCTGTATAATCGGCAATGTTGCGCAGCGCGTAGGTATCAGCATTGGAGCCGACGGCAATAGCATAAACGACAACGCCAAACTCCCTTGCAGAGCGCATCACGTCTTGCATGGTGTATAGAATTGAAGCATCATCTTTGCCGCCAGAGATGAGCACAAGCGCCTTATGTCGCCGCCCGCTCTGCTTCAGCGTCAGAACCCCCTTGTACGCAGCTTTGTACAACGCAGTCAGCCCACCGACGGCGTTTTCACCTCGCGGCAGAGGCTCGTTCAGTGAGATACGATGGTCGAAGTAGATACGATGCTGCTCCACCCGTGTACCCAATGAACGTGTAAAATCTTGACACAACGACGACAGAGAGGCAAAGGAACGCATATACCCTGCATTGTCTAGGCAAAGCGTTACCGCCAAATCAGGCGAGTCATAGAGCGAGGCTTCCCGTATGCGAAATGGCGGGTCGGCGGTGAATGGGGTCAAACGCCCTTCGGCAGCAGACGTTGCCGCCACAGCACTTGTATCGGACGCACCAAGCAGTGTCAACTGAAAGGCAGCGCTTTGAGCAGAAAATGTCGGCAAGAAATTCCCCAACTCATCTAGTATAACTGCATGAAAAAACGAGCCTTCAACGCTATTATCTGGAATCCTAACTATCTTCAACAACTTCGCTTTCTCCACTGCAATACTATTACTGCGTGCAATTCCAGCATAATACCGTGAAGGCTTCGTACTTGCCTCAGAGACCGCATAGACACTCTGCGGGAGCGCTGCCTCAGCATCGGGTGGCGCACCGCCCCGTGACGCAGTTTCAGGAGGTGCGCTGTTGGCTTCAATTTTTGCAATACTATCCGCCTGTGCTTCGGTCAGCACCACTACGCGCCAAAGCGTATCAAGGCGATTCCCCTTTTGTCCAAGAGCCGTTATCTTGTACACTGTTGTTTTGGTCGGAGCTATTGTAATCATGTCCCGTGCTCCCCGAATAACGCTCAGGGTATCGCCAACAATCTTCACAGATTCAAAGCCCTGAAAACGCCATGCAATAAAGCCCTTATCGCCGGACTTCAGTTCACGCGAACCCGTCAACAGTGCTCCCACAGCTTCTTGGGCATAAAGCACAGGAAGCCTGAACGGGAGTACGATTACACAACAGACAACCACCACTCCGAGAGGAAGAGCGCGGAAGTTTTTCATACTTTACTCATTTCCAGTTCGCCATTCATACCCATATCCACGCGCACCGTGTCGCCGGAACTCATCTCGCCCGACAGGACTTTGATGGCAAGCGGGTCGGCGATGCTACGTTGGATAAGGCGTTTGAGTGGACGCGCACCATAGTTGATGTCGTAGCCATGCACCGACAGCCACTCTAGCGCTGTGTCAGTGATGTCCAGCGTCAGTTCTACGTTCCGCATAGTTTCTTCAAGACGTTTGATTTGAACTTGTGCTATCTGGCGGACGTTTTTGCGTGAAAGCGGACGGAAAAGAATCACATCATCAATACGATTGAAGAACTCAGGGCGGACGCGGGTTTTGAGCAAATTCACGACTTTTTCTTTCAAACGCTCCAGCTCATGCTCTAATTCAGCGTCGCTTTTGCGGTCGTCTGCATTTTGCAAGGAATCCTGAATAATCTCCGTTCCAATGTTCGAGGTCATAATGATAATTGTGTTACGGAAATTCACCTCGCGTCCTTTGCTGTCGGTCAGCCGCCCTTCGTCCAAGACTTGCAGCAATACGTTGAACACGTCGGGATGCGCTTTTTCGATTTCGTCGAACAACACCACTGAATACGGATGCTGCCGGGCGGACTCCGTTAATTGCCCACCTTCGTCGTAGCCCACGTATCCGGGCGGAGCGCCTATCATACGCGAAACGGCGTGTTTTTCCATGTACTCCGTCATATCAAGGCGCACCATTGCTTGCTCGTCGTCAAAAAGGAACTCTGCCAGCGCCCGCGCCAGTTCTGTCTTACCGACACCGGTTGTGCCAAGAAAAATAAACGACCCTATCGGACGGTTCGCATCCTGCAAACCAGCCCGTGCGCGGCGTATAGCATTGCTCACCGCCCGCACGGCTTCTTCCTGCCCAATGACCCGCTCGTGCAAACGGTCTTCCATTTTGAGCAGCTTCGTGCGCTCGGTCTCCAGCATACGGCTTACGGGTACACCCGTCCAGCGCGACACGGTTTCGGCAATATCGTCCGCGCCGACTTGCTCCTTCAGCATCCTGCCGTCCTTGTGCGCCGTGCGGAGGGCTTCGTTTGCTTCAACGAGTTCTTTTTCCAATTGCACCATGCGCCCGTAGCGAATTTCTGCCACTTTCCCTAAGTCTCCGCGCCGCTCGTAGTCTGCAGCATCGGTCTTTGAGAGTTCTATGGCGGCTTTAAGCGCCTGAATGTGCTGAATTGCGTCTTTTTCAACTTGCCAGCGTGCGCGGAGCGCTGAACGCTTTTCGCGTAAATCCGAGAGGTCGCGGTCAATCTCCGCAAGACGCTTGCGCGTGGCTTGTTCGGTTGTTTGGTCTGTCATGGTAGTATTGCTTTTTCTTGACGGCAAAATTTTGTTACACTATCAATCTTTATGAGCGTACATCACTACTCTCTCTAAATTATAAAATTCTTCTGAACGATGCTGAGAAATTTATACCCCACACCACAAACAAAATAAGGCTGATTCACCGCAGCAAATCAGCCTTGCCATACCGCCCCAAATCTTACCACTGAAACAACGTACCGCTCGTAAAAGCATTGACAATATCACCCAGTACATTGCGACCGAAGTAGAGCGAGAGTGTGAGAGAGGAGGAAAAACCTGCTCCCACACCAACAAACACCCCCGGACTAATTGTTGTAGAATTAGCAGTGGAAATGCCTTGAGAACCAGTTTCCCCTTGAGTTGATGATACGGATGTTCTAAGTCCACCACTAACAAAACCAAATGCAGCAACCTGACCAGATATTGATAACGATGGCAATACAAAATACTCCACACCCACACTAACATTTGCGCTCACATCTACAAACGTTTCCGTTGAATAGTTTTGATTTTTCTGAATAGTACCTGACTGACTTCCTTGAGAGGAAGAACTAAAGGCAGAAGAGTTTCTTGAAGTGATGTTTATGCCCATACCGAAGCCCACAAATGGCGACAAAGCACGTTTTGCGAATAAATGCTTTTCAATGCTCGCCGAAAGCCCAAAGTCAAGATTCACACCCGGAGAAACTGCAGGTGATGAGACAATATAACTACCGGGGGACGTATTTCCATAATTGAGAAAGTTTCCTGTGCCGCTCAAACCAAGACTTAATCCGGCATTCGCCCCAACCTTCAGCGCCGTCAATTCCGATAACCAATACTTCACGCCCGCACCCACTCTGCCCGACTGCCACATTCCCATTTGCAGCGCCAGATTATCCTTCCGCGCCGTCGAATCGAAGGGCGTTGTGGCAGATGACGCATTCGTGCTTTGCAGAACGACACTGTTGATAGTAGAAAGTACCGCCTGCGGGAAGGTGGAAAGCATATCGGAGAACGTTGCCGATGTTGTGACTGTGCTTGGCTGCGCTTGCACGGAAGACATATTCAGAGACAAGAGGCTTATCACAAAAGCCCCAACAAGAACTAACAAACGATTACGCATATAGACAGGAAGAAAAGGTTAAAAAAATTGAATTGAAACAAAAACGTGTAGCCCGCTTTACCAACTAAAGCAGACTACACTTGAAGAGAGCATCACGCCTTACGGGAAAAGCGCATAGACATATTTGCGGAGATAGGCGGGCTTTGCCGGTGGCTTCTTTGCCGACCAGACCGTTGTTTCAACAACCTTGCCCGTTGCGTCGTAGGAATGAACAAGTTTGGAAACGAGTACATTCTTCGCCGTGTTCTCCGCTTCGCTCGTTACGTTGCCGTTTGCATCGTAGGTAAAGATTTTTTTCGACTGCAATTTTGCTGTTTTTTCGTCGAACTCCATGCCGCCAAAGATTGCTATTTCCGTGACATTGCCATTGGCATCGTACTTATACTCTTCTTTTTTCTCGATGCTGTCGTCAATGCGGAAGCGCACGAGCTTCTGCGCACGCTTCGTTACGTCGTCGTAGGTGATAACATCACGATAACCGACTTTATCTTTAGTAATGTAGAATTTTACCTCCGTCAAAACGCCGTCATTCGCCGTAAACAAGCCCTCGCGGTACTTGAAGACCTGACGCTGATTCGCGGTGCTCATATTGCTCGAATAAACGGCTTCAGTTGTGCGCCCTTTCTCGTCATACTGATATTTCCACGTGAAGCCGGGCGTGTTGAACTCCATAAACGACGTTGTTTCGGCGAGTTGGTTTTTGTCATTATAGACAAACTCTTGCTTCGTGTCAATGATGTCCTTGTTGTAGCGCCCTTCCAGCGTTTTATTGCCGTTTTTGTCGTAACGGATAAGCATATCCATTCTGCCCTTCTTCTCGGGTTTATTGCCCTTGAGCGCATATTCCCACACGATGACGCTATCAATTTTTTGTGCTTGAATTTTTTTGCGGGCATTATCAATTTTGTCCGGCGTTAAAGGTACTTGCGCAAACAAGGTACTTGCCGAAACGAGCAAGCAAGCGGCGTTGATGAACATTCTCATTATTTTTTTTCCTTTCCTGTCATGTCAATAATCATTGCTTTTCCGGCGAGTTTCACGTTGGCAAATCCGCCTTTGAATGCTTCTGCTTCGTCATATTGCGGCGCAATCACCTCCGCGCCTGCTTTGTCCACAAAACCAAACTTTCCGCCCACTGCCACACGCGCCATTCCTTCCATGTGCGCATCGGCAGCATCATATTTCGGAGCGACAAGTTCTTTGCCGTCTGCCGACACGAAGCCCCATTTATCAGCGAGTTTTGCTTGCGAAAGATTATCGGCAAAGGTGCGGAGAGAATCATACTTCGGCGCAATCACCTCAGCGCCATCTTTATTCACCACGCCCCATTTTCCGGCAGCAGCCACACGCGCAATGCCGCTTTTCATCGTTTCGGCTGCGTCATACTTCAGAGCAACTTTTTCTTTACCGTCAGGCGCTAGAAAGCCCCATTTGCCGCCCATCTGCGCAAGCGCAAGCCCTTCTGAGAACGCTTGCAGGGAATCATATTGCACAGGAATCAACTCTTTGCCCGTCATGTCCAAGAAACCCGTTTTTCCGGCACGTTTTGCGCGAAGAAGATTGTTGACGGGTTCTTCTACGGCGGTGTATTCCACGCCCGCAGCCGTCCAATACGAGGCTTTGCCTGCAAGCATCGCCACCGCAACAACCTTTGCTATTTTCACATCGTCGTACTTCGGCGCAAGAAATTCTTTGTACTCTTTGCCCGCGCCTTGCGGAGCCACAGCACCAAATTTACCGCCAGATTTTACTTGTGCGCGACCGTCCACAGCAAACAAGATGGCATCGTACTTGCAGGGAATAAGCAGATTGCCTTGCATATCGTAAAAGCCGACTTTTCCGGCATTTTTGACCTCAATGCGTTCGTTTGCGCTGAGTTTTACGGTCTCGTATTCGGCAGGTACAAGCTGCTTTCCGGTGGCAGTGAACAAACCCATTTTCGCACCCAATTTCGTCTCGGCATAGCCCGTCGCGCCGACAGAAAAGAACTTGACGGCATCGAATTTGGCAGGAACGATTTCCACACCTTTTTCGTCCAGATAGCCTATTTTACCACCTTCGGTGATTTGAACGCGACCGTTTTTCATCATCACCACAGCATCGTATTTCGGAGCAACAAGCTCTTTGCCCTTTTCGTCCACGAAGCCCATTTTGCCGCCCAGTTTTACTTGAGCGCGACCATCTTGAGCCATGATAATTTCGTCGTATTTCGGGGCAACAAGTTCTTTCCCTTGCGCATCCAAGATGCCAATTTTGCCGCCCAATTTCACTTCATACTTACCATTGCCGTAGAGGTCAATGTTATCGTACTTTGGGGCAGTTGCTTCCGTGCCGTCGGGCATCAGAATACCAAATTTGCCGCCATCTTTGACTTTAAGCCAAGCATTAGAAAAAACAATAATATCATCGTACTTAGCGGGAACGAGGATGACGTTATCGCTCGCGCGAACGAGACCTTTTTTACCGTTTTTTTCAAACGTTGTTCCCTGTGCCGAAAGTCGGTCAACAGAGCACAAACCACACCAAACGAAAAGCGCACAAAGAAGCGCTTTACGCAATACACGTTGCATCATAATTTGTAGAAAAAAGTGAAAAAAATGAAATGGAGAAATCAAGGAATTGTCTCTATGGGAAGTGGACGTACACGGTTTGCAGAGGGGAGCGCACCCGCTCCGGCGCACAGAAAAACGTACTAAAATTTAGGGCAAGTCCCAATTTTTGTTATTGTTACGGCTGCAAATATAGAAGATATTGCGCAGAAAATCAAACGGAATCTCGGCAACCAATACGTGTGAGTACAGAGTACAGAATACGCTTCCAGTGTACTTGGGAACTCTGAAGAAATATTTCTCTGTGCGCAGCGCTGAAATAATCTTATTTTCTCCTTCGTATCCGTTCACAGTTTTACCTGACTGCACTGTCTTTCCCTCACGTACAACCCGCTATGAAAAAACGGTATTATCTCTCAATGCTCAGCCTCTTCGTCATCATTATCATTTTTGATGGCATTTACTTCATGTATCATCGGTCGTTAACCATATTTTTGGGACTGGGTTCTGTTCACTTTGCTTTGTATGTACTTCTGAATTACCTTGTTTCGTACTTCATGTACAAGCCGATTGATAGGGTGTTTACCGGCATCGGGGGAAATATGGACATGGCAAAGAAAAGAATCTCACGACTACCGTGGTATGCGAGTGCATGGATTTTTCTCCTTGGCAATCTCTACGTTGCGTTAGCTCTTTTACCGCTGTATTTCATTCCGACGATTTTCCCCAACCCTGACAATTTTGCTATTGAAAAAATTCCGCCACAGCTTTTTTTCTATTCTATCATTCCGTCATTATACTTCGTTTATGCTCTCTTTCCTGCCTTTATAGCGTATTTTTTAATCAATGATTTCATTCTTGACCTCAAAGAAAAGGTTCACAAAGAGTTCAAAATTCTGTTTGCCATCGGCAAGAAAAAGATAGGTCTGATGCTCTTTTTTGTCTTTCTCTTTCTTGTCTTTTTACCATCGTTGCTGGTGATGCTGCATTTAGAAATAGCAATAGGAGTAGAAGAAAAATACATTCAATTCACGAAATTAAGCCCTCTGGAAACGCTGATGATCGATCGGTTTGTCGTTTTTGTCGGGACTATTATTGCTGTTGTTCTTATCACTCGTGCTTTCACAAAGCCGATAAACTCACTCCTACACGCAATGAGCAACGTGCGCGAGGGCGATTTTTCCACGCAAGCAGCTCTCATAACGGAAGATGAAATTGGAATGCTGACAAAAGAATTTAACGAGATGGTGCACGGCTTGCAGGAACGAGAGTTAATGCGGGATACATTCGGGAAGTACGTTACCAAAGATGTAGCAACGGTTATTCTCAAGAATAGAATAAACCTCGAAGGTGAGGTGCGCTCTTGCACGATTTTGGTCACGGACATTGCGAATTATACGAGCATTGCCGAAGAGCTTTCGCCGAAAGAGACCGTACTAATGCTGAATGAGTATTTTTCGGTGTTAGTCACTATCATTCAGCAGCACAAGGGAATCGTTAATAAGTTCATTGGCGATGCTGTGTTTGCGATGTTCAATGTGCCGCTTGACGACCCTCATCATGCGGTTCACGCAATACGCGCCGCCTTAGAAATAGAAAAAATCACTTCCACGCGCACATTTGGGAATCAGCACCCACTCACAACCCGCATAGGCATTAACACGGGCGAAGTGGTGGCAGGCAATATCGGCTCTGCCGACAGAATGGAATACACCGTCATTGGCGATGATGTCAACGTTGCTGCCCGCTTAGAACAACTCAACAAACACTACAACACACGTATTCTTTTGGGAGAAAACACCTACACAATGGCACAAAATCACTTTCATTTTCGGGAGCTTGGTGATTTTCAATTGAAAGGGAAAGAGAAAGTCATTAAAGTTTATACGCCGTCTGCGCCGGAAAATGAATGACTGTTTTCGGGCGAAATACCAGACCAACACACTACATGTATTCTTTCCCAATTTTACTCCTCCTGTTCGCCTCGCTCAATCGGCTCAAGGCGCTCACATTCGTCGTCGGTGAAAAGGCGCGATTGCGTAATAAAGCGCACACCAAGCGGAATTTCCAGCGAAAAGCTCGCGCCTCTGCCCTTCACCACATCTATCGTGAGCTGCGTGTGCTTCCAGTATTCAAACTGGTCGCCGCTCATAAAAAAATTGCATCCGTGAATTGTACCCATCTTCACATCGTTTGCGCCCACGCGGAACTCGCCTTTCGGGTAGCACATTGGCTGCGAACCATCGCAGCAGCCTCCGCTTTGGTGAAACATCAGGTCGCCATTGTCGGCTCGGAGCGTGTCTATAAGCGCGGCGGCAGCTTCTGTTACCAGAACACGCTTGACGGTTTCGATTGCAACAGTCTCAGCAAAAGGAATGGTTTCCATAGCACAGAAGAAAAATGAATGAATACGGTAAAAAAAAGTTGTCGCCTACGGTAGGCGCAAGCGACAACTCAGGTGAAAGGTGAATCTAGTGGAAGTTTTAGAAGAAACCAAGTGCTTTTTTGTCGTAGGAAATAAGCATATTTTTCGTCTGGCGATATTGATTAATCGCCATTTTATGCGTTTCCCTGCCGTAACCCGATTTTTTGTAGCCACCAAAGGGCGAGTGCGCCGGATACGCATGGTAGCAGTTCACCCACACACGTCCGGCTTGAATAGCACGGGGCATTGTGTAAAGTTCATGCGCGTCGCGTGTCCACACACCTGCGCCTAAGCCGTAGAGCGTGTCGTTTGCGATAGCGATTGCTTCTTCGGCGGTCTTAAATGTTGTTGCGGAGGTAACGGGTCCGAAGATTTCCTCTTGGAAGACGCGCATTTTGTTGTGCCCTTTGAATATCGTCGGCTGAACGTAGTAGCCGCCTTCTAAGCCGCTATTGAGCAGCATCGGTCCGCCGCCCGTCAGTACTTCTGCGCCTTCTTCTTTGCCGATTTTGAGGTACGAAAGAATTTTTTCGTACTGATCGTTCGATGCCTGAGCGCCCATCATCGTTTCGGGGTCGAGCGGATGTCCGACTTTGATTTTGCGAACGCGCTCGGTAACACGCTTCAAGAACGCATCGGCAATGGATTCGTGGACGAGAATACGCGAGGGACACGTGCAGACCTCACCTTGATTAAGCGCAAACATAACAGCGCCTTCCAAGCATTTATCGAAGAAATCGTCGTCGTGATCCATCACGCTTGGCATAAAGATATTCGGGGATTTGCCGCCCAATTCCATCGTCACGGGGATAATATTCTCCGACGCATATTGCAAAATAAGTCGTCCCGTCGTGGTTTCGCCCGTGAAAGCAACTTTGGCAATACGAGGTGAGCTTGCAAGCGGCTTACCGGCTTCCACACCAAAACCATTCACGATATTGACCACGCCTGGCGGCAGAACGTCCTGCAAAAGCTCCATAAAGCAGAGGATTCCGACTGGTGTTTGCTCGGCGGGCTTCATCACTACCGTGCAGCCTGCGGCAAGCGCGGGTGCGAGTTTCCACGTTGCCATAAGCAAAGGAAAATTCCACGGGATAATCTGCCCCACAACGCCGATAGGCTCTGAGATTTGTAGAGAAAGTGTGTTTGCATCATGCTCCGACAGTGTACCTTCATCGGCACGGAGGCAGCCCGCAAAATAGCGGAAGTGGTCAATGGCAAGCGGCAAATCGGCAGCCATTGTTTCGCGAATGGGCTTGCCGTTATCAACTGTTTCCACAGCAGCGAGATAATTCAAATTTTGCTCCATGATGTCGGCGATTTTGAGCAAGATATTGCTTCGGTATGCCGCCGAGGTGCGCGACCACGATGGGAAAGCTGCGTGTGCAGCATCAAGCGCCATTTCAATATCATCCGCCGTGGAGCGGGCAACGCTTGTAAACGCCTTGCCATCAATAGGCGAGACGTTTTCAAAATACTGACCTTTTCTCGGTGCTACCCACTTGCCACCGATGAAATTTTCATACTGCTTCTTGAACTCCGGACGAGCAACGAGATTTTTTGCCGAATGTTTTGTCGGCGCTGTTTGGACTTCTGCTGTTTCCATAATGAACACACAAATAAAGGAGGTAACAAACACGCATATATGCGGTGTGGCGACACATTTTCGCCTTCAGTCCGGCATACTGCTTTGAATTGACAACAAACTATGCTAATTTTTACAAAACAATGTTCTCAATCCTCTCATAAAATGTTGTGATTCTATCATTTTGCACGAAAACAATGTCCGTTCCCGATGTTTATTGTGTATTTTTGCTGAGAAGATAGCAAAGCTATTTAATACTTCCGCCCAACTCTCTTCGTAGAGTAATAAGAGGCAGCCATCAGCATTACAGAGGAGCATAATACAGATTTCTGACCCAGCAAAACCAAAACAATCGTTATCAAGCGCAATTATCCATGGTAAACAAAGACGAATATCTACAACGTATCGGCTCGGCAACGTCGGCTCCGATAGCCTCATCGGAAATACTGCATTATCTTCACGTACAGCACTTACGCTCAATTCCATACGAAAATTTTGATATTATCTTAGATTGCCCATTAAGCCTTACAGAACATGATCTTTTTGACAAGATTATTTACCAACGACGCGGTGGTTTTTGTTACGAGTTGAATATCTTGTTTGCTCATTTGCTTGAATCTATTGATTTCGATGTAGAATTACTTTCTGCGAATCTATGGAAGGACGAGAAATGGGGACCAGAATACGATCACCTCATTCTCGCTGTAAAGTCGAAGGAAAATAGGGATGTATGGCTAGCTGATGTTGGAAATGCACGATGGTTTCAGCGACCAATGCAACTTTTCGATGGTAGTAGTTATAGGGAGCTTGGCATTACATATCGATTAACATTTGATAATGATATGTATTTTTTTACAAGACAGGAGCCAAACGGAGAAGAAATAATGCAGTACCGCTTTACGTTACAACCACGTAGAGCGAAAGATTTTGCCGATATGTGTCTTTTTAAAGAAACCTCCTCAGATTCGTGGTTTCGACAGAATATTGTATATTCACAACGTACCGACGAAGGAAGTATCATATTGACCAATACACAGTGTTCTATTATTGCCAACGGTAATCGTCAGGAAACGGCAATTCATTCTTTTGATGATTTTACCAACGTATTTTACCAACACTGGCACTACTACCCCCCGCTTGGTTTAGCAAATTTCTTTCGCAGCAATGAGAAGGAGCGAGCGTTGTAAACCCGAAACAGCGAAGATGTTTTGTAATTTTTTGATTGTTTGTGTGTAGTCGTAATCCTCTTTTCACAGTCTCAGAATTCCTCCCATGAACAGACTGACCAACAGCCTATCCTCTCCCCTTCTGAGCGGACTTTCCCGCCCAAAAGTGCAGGCTCTGACCGCTCCCGACAAGCTGCAAACGCTTATTGAAAATCGCTCTGTGCATACGCTTAATCACTGCGAGTTCAATCTCTTCGAGACCCACCGCCAGAGTGAACGTGTCTCCCTCACCTTCGGCAGCCTCACCTTTACCGCTATGCTGCGCGGCAAAAAAGTGATGCACCTTTTTAATGGCAGAAATAATTTCGAGTATGTGCCGGGCGAGTCCGTGATTGTACCGGAGAATGAAGAAATGGTCATTGATTTTCCGGAAGCCACGCCCGAAAACCCCACACAGTGCATTGCGCTTGTGATTGACCGCCAAAAAGTGCAGGAAACACTTGATATTTTGAATGAACATCACACAAAAGTAGAACCGCACGACCGTTGGGCAATTAACACCGAACAATTCCACCTACAAAACACCCACGCCATGACCGGGGCGATAGACCGCCTTGTCTTCATCTCGCAGGAGCAGCATAAAGCAAAAGATATTCTCGCAAATTTTGCGCTTCAGGAACTCCTTATTCGGCTCATGCAAACGCAGGCACGGAGCGTCATTCTGGATAATTATGGTCGCTATGTCAATACACATCGTTTTGCGGCAGTGGTGCAGTACATCAAAGACCACCTCACTGAACAGCTTACTATTGAGAAACTCAGCGCTATTGCGTATATGAGCCAGTCACATTTTTTCCGTAGCTTCAAGCAAGAGTTCGGCATTTCGCCGTTGGAATTCGTCATTCAAGAGCGCTTGCAGTGTGCCAAAGAATATCTTGCCATGCCGAACATAACCGTTACCGATGCGTGCTTCAGAGCGGGATTCAACAGCGTCAATTATTTCTGCACACTCTTCAAAAAGCATGAAGGAATCTCACCCAAAACATACCGTGAGGCAATGACCAAACGTAACGGTTCATTCTGAAAGCCTTGATTTTCCGCATTATAAAGCGCTAAAGTCATAAAAACTGATAGTTCTTTATCAAAATTCGACCAAAATTTTTGACTTAATCTTCCGACATTTTACCGCACTACTTCCACCCTACCCGTCACCATTTCCGTCGAAGTCGAAATACGGAGCAGATAAGAACCACTACTCAGCCAACCCAATTTGAAACTCATCTTGTGCATACCTGCTGCTTGCACTTCACTTGCAAGGCGCTGCACCTCGTTCCCGCGAGCGTCTATGAGGGACAGAGTAACAAAATCGTCCTTCGGTAAGGAGTATGTTACTTCCACTTGTTCTTTTGCCGGATTGGGCGCAATGGCAGTAATCGCTACCGTTTGAGCCGCTGTGGTAATAAGACGACGACCACCGGCAGTGGAAACCTTTGCCGTAAAATCGAACAGCGTCGTATCGGCAGGCTCTTCCACAAAGACCTTGCGCTCCCACGGCAGACGGGCGCTTGCCGTTGTGCCCCATTCCACACTTGCCAAATTGAGCAGTGTTCGATTGGTGGAGCCAGCCACAGCGCGTGTTTCTGCCGTAGCCACAAATGAAGTCCTACCGTCCCAGCGTGTGTTGAAAAGGACATTTGCTGTTGTGCTTCCCGTCGGGTCAGGCAGAAGCCTTGCACCACCGCTATTGGAGGACAGAGCCAGCACCTGACGGTTGAACTGGATACGGGCGTAAATTTCCGGCTGCGCAGCTTTGAAAAGCACGTCCAGCTTTTCTTTTGTTGCATCCTCAATAAACACATTGAGCCGCACAAGCGTACCGGGCGGTGCGGACTCGGGGTCTGCCTTAACGCGGAGCGTGACTGCGGCATCATCCGGCTTTGGCAGACGAGCGTATGCCGTGATGCCAGCAACAGCAACATCAACAAGACTGCTGTCTTTTGTACTGTGCGCATCCACTCGCAGAGCAGCACGCCTCACACCCTCTTCCGGCGCGGCAGCCCTAATGATAATATATGCCGTCTCGCGCGGCGCTATCAGCAAGCCGCTCGCATCTTTAATCAAAAAAGCCGTCTCACGCGGCGCACCCCGCACAGTCAATATCCGCACAGCATCTACCTGCATCGTGTGGATAGTGCTGCGGTTTGTTACCTCAATACTTCGCACGGATGCTTTGCCCACCCGTATCGTATCAAAATCTACCGCCTTTACCGAAAGCGCACTGCCACGACCACGAAGAGCATCGGTAAAGGTTGCCACACGCTGTGAGCCTTGTGCGTCGCGGTAGTTCACTTGCAACGTTGCCACAATTGGCTCTGCTTCTTGCGGCGTGAACTCAATGCCCAGCACTAGCTCGCCATTCGGCAAAAGCGTTGTATCTTTCACGATGCCCGCCACTTGCTCAGTCTTCACTTTGAAAGCGGGGTCACGCGAGATAATAGTCAAGCCGTTTTTCAGAATAGTGAGCGGGTTCGGACTGACGTTAATCAAAATGCCGCCCGGCACGTCGCGGTTGTCCGCAATCGTGGTTTTCCCTGCGTCCACAGTGCTGAATGCAAGGTCAACTCCGGCAGTAACCACTTTGAAGAATGCGGCGGGTGAAACGTTACTATTCTCGCTCACAGCGCCGCGGTCATTGCGAATCATTGCGCGGACGCTCCACTCATAGGATGCACCACGCTCCAAATTCCGAAGCACATAGATAGGTTCGCCTTCATCAGGCTGCCCCAGCGTATCAATTTTTGCCGGAAGGGGCGTTGTGCCTTCCAATTTCCACCAGCGTATTTCGTAATCGGTTGCGCCTTCCACACGCGACCAACGCAGCGTCAGGTTCGGGCTGACGTTGATAGCGCCCGGAGCCGGAGAAATCACCTCCGGTACAGCCAACAGCACATCTACGCTTGCCACCGAGACCGACACACGCGCTGTTTCCAGCGTTAGTCCGGGAACGGCAGGATTGGTAGCGCGGCAGAAATATGTACCGCTATTAACCCGAACAGCGCTATCCACCTTGAATGTAGGCAAACGTCCGGCAGCACCGCGCACAAGATTATCGTCTTTGTACCATTGATGCACGGTGCTTGAGCCACTGATGCCGGAGCGCAATTCCAGAAGCGCACCGCGTTCCAGCACCGTATCACGCGCTACGCCCAAGCGTCCTTGCGGTATATACTCGAAGGAACGAGGGCTACGAGAAAGTTTTGTAACAGGCTCTAGCGAACCAAACTCTAAAAAGTTATTCTCCACACTGAGCGTATCAATGGCAGTGCGCACAAGATTGGGCAACGCTGTAAAACGATTATTAGCCGCACGAATGGTGCGGAGTCGGCTGGACTGTGCAAGTTCGAGCGGCAATGCGCCCGTGAAACGGTTATTCTCAACGTTCAATTCCACAAGACTGCCCCACTGCACACCGCTCGGAAGCTCGCCCGACAAGCCGTTATTGGCAAGGCGCAATATAGTGAGCGCCGACCACGATGCAATACCGCGCGGCACTACGCCCGACAACCGATTTCTGCTCACGTCCAGCTCGCGCAGGTTCGCCATGCCCTCCCACTCCGGCGGGATTGCGCCGTCAAGGTCGTTTTGGCTCAGGTCAAAGATTTGAAGCGTCTGCGCTTGTGTTACGCTTGCGGCTGTCTTCGCAGCAGTTGGTTTTATACCAACGATACCAAACTCGCGTGGTAGCTGCCCGGAAAGGCGATTGTTGTTCAAGCGAAGTTCGCGCAAATTCGTCATTGCAGCGAGTTGCCACGGTATTTTACCGCTAAACTGATTGCCGGAAAGGTTAATAATTTCGCCATTGTCGAGTGTCGAAAGGCAAACGGGAATCTCGCCCGTGATATTGTTACTGCTCACATCGAAACGGCGGAGCCTACGCCACGAACATACCACTTCGGAAAGCGAACCGCTTAACTGATTACGTCGTGCATCAAACTCTTCTAATCGAACAAGTCCCGAAAAACTTGTCGGAATACCACCTGTGAAGCCGTTCCCGGACACATCCAGCACTTTTAGTTCCGAAAGCGCTCCCAATGCAGTCGGAAGCGCTCCCCGCAAGCCCAACGACGGCAGACGCACCGCCACAATGCGATTACCGACCACTTCCACGCCCTGCCATTCAGTTATCGGCGTATTTGCTTTCCAATTTAGCATGGTCGCACCTGCGGGCATGAGACGGGTAAACTCCGCCACCTGTGACGAATCTGCTTCCAATGATTGAACAAATCGGAACGGCTCGCGCGAGACCGTCTCGCCAAGCGGTGAGGTAAGCTGTATGAAGCCCTGCGCTGCACGGCTGACTCCGGCGGGAAGGCTGATGCTTAGCTCCGTTGGCGAAAGAAGTTTGAACGTTGCCGCAGGTATGCCCCCGACTGCTACTGCACTCACGAGGCTGAAGTTTGCACCGGTAGCGATAATTATTGCACCGCCGTTGCCCGATGAAGGGCTAAAACTCGTGATTGCGGGCAGACCTCCTGCCAGATTAGCATTGATAATCACTCCGGTCGCCGTATTAATACCACCCACCGAAAGCAAATTCAAACGTCCCGAAAGCGGCAGCCCAGAAGTATTGGCGGAAGGCGGCATCTGCACAACAAGGCGCGTCGTGCCTTCTACTCGAAACGTTGCCCGCGTACCGCCGATAGTAACGGCGCTGACCAAATCCAAATTGCTGCCCGTGATGACGATTTCTTCACCAGAGGCGGCATCGGTGGGCGCAACTTTTGTTACTTCGGGCGTGTTAATGATGCTGAACGCATTCTGTACTGCAATGGAATTGTAGGGTCCCAAAAACACAACCGTCGTAGCCGAAGAAGAGACCGTACCACCTGTACCGGAGAGCAGATTTTGCTTGGGCAAAAGCAGCGTGATTTGCCCCGACGAGGAAGTCCGATACTCCGCTTTCCCTGTACTGACGCTTGTTTTGAGCGAAATGTCTGTTACCACATTCAGGTTGGAGCCGCGCACTCGCACTTCGCCGCCATTACCGACAATTTTATCAAGAAATTCCGTCACATCTATACGCTGCGACAAATCAACACTGCCCGTTGTGGAGCCTGTTTCCAAACTTTTGTACGCAAACTTTGTGGCGCTTACCACACGCACTCCTCCCTGCGCGATAATCACAATCGGCACCTCAGTTCCCATGCCTGCCACACGTGCCGGAACCGTTACCGTGAGCCGTGTCGAGTCATTGCGCGTGAAATTTGCTATTGCCGACGCATTTTCAGTTCCAAAACGAACACTTTGAACCGTCGTAAAGCCTGTTCCGCGTACGGTGATGATAGCTCCAGTGCTTTCAATAGCCGGAGCAAAACTGGTAATGGTGGGTTGCGGAACAAAGACCACCGATGTCGTTGCTTGTACCGTACCGCCCTCAGCGTTCAGGCGTATTTGCGTATTGGTAGCGCCGGGCATTGCCCCGGCGGGAACAACAAACGTAATGCTGCCGTTAGGATTGATAGTAAAGTTCGTAATCGTAACGCCGCCGAAGGTCAGTGTCGTTACGTTTTGTAAGTTCTGTCCGGTAATTGTTACTGTCGCCCCGGGACCAGCCATTTGTGGACTGACCGACTGAATGACGGGTGTGGGAACAAAGGTAAACATTTCGTTAGAGGCAGTTCCACCGTTTGGTCCGCCAAGCTGAATGGGACCAGTCACTACTGCACCGACCGTAATACTGATGCCAGTTGAAGAAAGCACACGGAAACTCGCCACAGGAACGGTTCCTATAGCAACCGAATTGATGCCCGTGAGATTTTCGCCAATTACCAGCACAACGGTCTCTTCGCCGCCTCTATCCGGCGAAAAACGGGTGATGCGCGGCAAGAGTTGCGGCGTAGAATCTCCCGGAGCTGGCGCAGCGCCAGCAATAGCAAAGAACCGTTGCGCACCCACGCTGCCCGCAGGAACGCCATCGCTCACGACTGCCTGAGCAGAAGCGATATTTTGCAACGTTCCGCCGATATTTTGATAAGTTCCGCCCTGCGTGGAGCCGGAAGCCACACGAGTATTATCGTTCAAGCCTGTGCGAATAAGCCCAATTTGTGCGCCCGTCAAATCTCCCGCAAGCGGTGTCCACGTCCAATACTCCGTCCTGCTCAGTGCGCCCGTCAAACCGATGCCCGAACTGCCGCCCGACCCAACGTTAAATGCTTCTATCGAAAGAGTTGGCGATACACTACCCGTTGTAGCGCCCTGCACCAACGCGGGCAAATACTGCACACCTTTGCCAACGGGAAACATCCACAAACGCCCGTCCGCAGGCGTGAGATTGGAAGGCAGCACACGTGCAACACTACCCACCACAAACGAACCTAGCGAGCCGCCGGACAAGGCAGTATCGGCTGTGCCGGCAAGCGTCAACACTTGACCGCTTGGTACGACTACGTTTCCTCTGCCCAGCACCAAAGAGCCTGTCAGGCGAAGATTACTCGCAAGTGTCAGATTTGCCGCCATACGCTGCATACTGAGGCTTCCCAACACGCTTGCACCCGAACCATTATCGAAGAGAATGCTTCCTGAAATTGTGCCGGAACCCGTAACAGCAAGCGCATTCGTGGAATCCGTTCCTAAGCGGCTTGCCGTCAGCGTTATACTGCCACCAAGCGTGAGACCGTTATTCGCGCCAAAGCGAAGAATACTACCGTTCACTACCGTCAATGCCCCCTGAATACTTTTGCTATTATTCAAGCGTACCGATGCTGAATCTATACGCACCGACGATGAAAATGCAGGTGGAAATTCAATATCGGACGTTACACGGTTCGAGCCGCCACGATACTCCAGCGTTGCATTTGCCCCCAGATATTGTACACCGCCGACGCTAGAGACAGCGCCCGTTCCTTCCAAGCGCAAACGCCCGCCGTCGTTGACTCTGAGCGACCCTTGTACGGTAAGCACTCTGCCCGTGGCA
The DNA here is from genome assembly GCA_937899715.1 of uncultured bacterium. Taxonomy (GTDB): domain Bacteria; phylum Bacteroidota; class Ignavibacteria; order Kapaibacteriales; family UBA4661; genus PH2015. Next base: position 21,782 of record CALCNX010000121.1, read on the forward strand.
ATAGCAAGTACACTACCATTTTCGACCTGCATCGTAACGCCCGCACCAATCGTAGCGCCGGCATTGAAAGTAGCAGTACGCGCATTAGAAACATAAAAATTGTGCCCCGGCGTAGAAAAGCTACTCGCCGTGATACCACCACCACCGGGCAAAGTATTCCAATTTGCGGGATTATCTGCCGCTCCTGATTGATAATAAAATTCTGATGCCGATGCAACCAGCATAAAGGATGCTACAGAAGCTGCCATACCGCCGGGCGTTGTAACAGACACAGGCGCATTTGGCGCTCCCACCGGAACAATCGCCGTAATCTGTGTCGGGGAAACGACGGTGAAGGACGTAGCGTTCAGACCGCCGAACTGCACTTGCGTTGTACCGATAAAACCAGTTCCTGTAATCGTAATCATTGACCCCGCAGCCGCAATCATGGGCGCAATAGCCGTTACCGTCGGCGGTGCAAAAAACGAATACACACCCAGCACGGCAGTACCGCCGGGCGTTGTTACGTTCACGTTGCCCGTTGCTCCGCCCACTGCTACCACAGCCGTTACCTGCGTTGGAGATACAAACGCGAAGGAAGTCGCCGGAACTCCGCCAAAACTCACGCCCGTTACCCCCGTAAAATTCGTACCGTTAATTGTTATCGTCGCACCTGCTAACGAACCCGTGGGCGTAAAGTTTGTGATAGTCGGCGGTGCTTGATTGATAGTAATGCTAAACGGAGCGGCATTGAACGTGCCCGCACCATTGCTTGCTTGTACGGTTATCGGTCCGAATGTACCGCCCGCGCTCGGCGTTCCCGCAATCTCTCCCGTCGCCGCATTCAGCGTTAAGCCCGTCGGCAGCGTTCCCGCAATCACGCTGTATGTAGGAGTGGGCGAACCATTTGCCGCTACAAAATAGCTATACATTGCGCCGACGTTCCCGCTTGGCGGCGTTTGCGCTGTAAAAGCTGTGGGTGCTGTGGGTGTGGCAGCAATGTTGATACTCAAAGAAACAGTATTAACATTACCAAAAGCATTTTGTGCTTTTATCACAATACCGCTTGATACGCCCGCAGCCGTCGGTGTACCGGAGATGACTCCACTAGCCGAAAGTGTCAAGCCCGCCGGAAGCGCCCCCGAAATAAGAGAATAGGTAGGCGCTGGGTAGCCATCGGCGGTAATTGCGTAGGAATATGCCACGCTGACAGCGCCACTTGGCGGGGTCTGCGCAGTGAATGTCGTGGGAGCAGCATTAACGGTGATATTGAACGGTGCAGAATTAACCGAACCGAAACCGTTCATTGCCGAAAGAGTTATCGGACCAAAGACCCCTGCAACCGACGGAACGCCGGAGAGCAAGCCATTTGAGCCGTTCAGAGTTAGCCCCGTTGGGAACGTCCCCGACACAAGGCTAAACGATGGCGCGGGCGAGCCATTTGCTGCAAATGTATAGGCGTAGGCACTTGAAACTAAGCCATTTGGCGGGGATTGAGCGGTAAACATTGTGGGAGCGCTGCCTGTTGCCGAAACAGTAATGCTAAATGCTGATGTATTGACACTACCCGCGCCGTTACTTGCTTGAACGGTTATTGGTCCAAATGTACCTGCCACCGTCGGTGTGCCGGAAATCACGCCCGCACCGCTCAACGTCAAACCCGTAGGCAATGTGCCGGAAACAAGACTATACGTCGGCGCTGGCAGACCGTTTGCTACAAGTGTGTATGAATACGGCGTTCCCACAACACCACTTCCGGGCGTTTGTGCGGAAAATGACGTTGGCGCACCGTTGATGGTCATCGTGAACGGCGTAGAACCAAGTGAACCCGAACCGTTGCTTGCCTGCACGGTAATTGGTCCGTAGCTGCCCGACACGGTCGGCGTGCCCGTGATTTCGCCCGTTACCGCGTTCAGCGTTAGTCCGGGCGGCAGTGCGCCGGAGGCAATGCTGAAGGTCGGCGACGGAAAACCATTTGCTGCAAAAGTGTAGCTGTACGGCGTACCGCTTGTGCCTGCAGTCGGCGTTTGTGCGCTGAACGCCGTTGGCGAGGAGGGCGTTCCGGCAATGGTAATTGAGAAACTATTTGAATTGATTGAACCCGCACCGTTACTTGCGCTGATAATTGTTACGCCAAAAACACCCGCCATTGACGGTGTACCTGAAAGTTCCCCTGTTGCGGTATTGAGTGCCAATCCCGGTGGTAGTGTACCTGAAAAAACGCTATATGTCGGCGTGGGAAAACCATTCGCCGTAAAGAAATAACTGTACGGCGTTCCGACAACCCCGCTCACGGGCGCGGCGGCAAAAACCGTCGGTGCTCCGCTAACGGTAATTGTGGCAGGAGCAGAATTAAACGCACCGGCAATATTGCTTGCCCGAATGATAATGCCGCTATATGTGCCGCCGGCGGTCGGCGTTCCCGCCAAGTCACCTGTTACGGCGTTTAGCGTTAAGCCGGGCGGCAGCGTACCAGATTGTACGGAATACGTCGGCGCGGGAAAACCATTTGCCGTAAAAATGTACGAGTACGTCAGCCCCAACGCGCCCGATGGTGGCATTTGCGCTGAGAATGCTGACGGTGCAATGCTCATTTGGATATTGAAGGGCGCAGTATCAAATGTTCCGGCAATATTGGTTGCGCGGACAACGATAGGACCAATGATGCCGGAGACCGTCGGTGTCCCGGAAAGTACACCCCCTGCGCTCAAGGTCAAGCCCATTGGAAGCGTTCCCGACTGCACGGAGTATGTCGGCGCAGGAAAGCCATCAGCAACAAAGGTATAGCCAGCATACGCAACGTTCTGTGTACCATTAGGTGGCGTTTGTGCAGAAAACAGTGTCGGTGCGGCATTGATGGTGATGGTAAACGACGCACAGTCAAACGTCCCGCCGACGTTCGTGGCACGAATAACAATCGCGCCCGACACACCACCTGTTCCCGTCGGTGTGCCGGAAAGTACACCGGTTGCGGCATTCAGTGTTAGTCCTGCTGGAAGCGTTCCCGAAAAAACCGAATACGTCGGTGCGGGTGTGCCATTGGCTACAAACGTGTAGGTGTAGGCACTGCCCACCGTGCCTGTGGGCGGAGTGGCGGCGCTAAAAGCGGTGGGCGGTACGGCGAAAACAAATCCGGCGAGATTCCCTACGCCTCCGGGTGTTGTAACCGTTACGTTACCGCTTGCACCTGCACCCACAATAGCCGTTATCTGCGTGGGTGAGTTCACGACGAAAGAGGCGGCGTTTGTTCCGCCGAACTGAACGATTGAAGCGTTATTGAAGTTTGTACCTGAAATCGTTACCGTCGCGCCTGCTATTGCCGATGTCGGCAAAAAGCTCGTAACAGTCGGTGCAGGCGGCGGCGTGGGTGTACCGTAGAGAACAACACGGTTGTTATTCCATTCCGACGAAAGAAGAACATTATCACCGGCAACAAAAGTAACATATTGACCGAGGTTCATGCCCGACTGTGTCGTTGCGGGGGTATTAGTTGTAAATGTTGTTTGCCCCAAAACACGGTCAGCCGCCGCACCGTTAGCTTGGGCTGCTGCGTTATTAAACACAAGAATCCGATTATTGTTTCTATCATTGACAAACAAATCACCCGCCGGAGAAACGGTCACACCGCCCGGCGCATTCATGCCCGTAGCGGTAGCGGCTGCTCCGTTTGTGGTAAAGAGTGTTTGCCCCAAGACACCATCGGCATTTGCTCCATTGGGTTTGGCGGCAGCATTATTGAATCGCAGAACGCGATTGGCATTAAAGTCGCCGACGTAGAGATTTCCTGCCGCATCCAGAGTAAGAGTAACCGGCTGCGACATACCTGATTGGGTCAGTGATGCACCATTTGCCGTAAAGTTCGGCTGCCCCAGGACGGCAGCAGCATTTCCGCCATTCCCTAAGGAAGCGGCATTATCAAAGCGAACAACACGATTATTCCCAAAATCCGCTACCCATAAACGCCCCGCGGCATCTAAATTCAGCCCGTGCGGCTGGTTCAATCCGTTGAGTGTTGTTGATGCTCCGGCACTTATGAAATTCGCCTGCCCAAGCACTTGCACAGCGTTCACTTGATTTGTCGTAACGCTGTGAGCCGCCGCAAATCGGAGAAGACGGTGATTTTGATAGTCCGAAACCCATAAATCGCCCGTAGCCGGGTCAACGGCAACATCAATCGGTGTATTCAAGCTGCTTGCCGACAGACCGCCGTTATTTACGGCATTGCTTGTAAAATTCGGTTGCCCGAAAACTACCTGCCCAACAGGATTATTCGCAGTTATAGGGTACGCATACCGGACAACACGATTATTGAGCCTATCAACAATATAGAGTTTACCGCGTGTAGCATCCACTGCCATGCCTTCGGGGAAATTCAACCCCGTGGAGGTAGTCACCGCAGCGCTCGATGTAAAATTTGGCTGACCGACGACAAACGTGCCCTCAAAGCCGAACCCCGTTGCACTTGTGGCTGTACCGCCCGGCGTTGTTACCGTTATCAAGCCGCCACCGCCGAGCACGGGAACAGTTACAATAATTTGCATTGCCGAAATGAACGTAAAGGCAACGGTTTGATTCCCAATTTTCACATCGCTAACACCGGTGAAGTTTGTGCCGTTAATCGTAATCACCGTTCCGGCTTGCCCCGTAGCGGGTACAAAGCCGCTTATCGTGGGTCCGGGAGCAGGATTTGCCCCAATCGTCACCCCACGAATATTCGCAAAACCCGTTGCCCACGATTGATTTGCACCAAGCCCAGACAGCAGCGAACGCCCGATATTGCCCGTTCCCGGATTTGACCAATACAAAAAACTTCCGTCTGCTGTCATGCCCACCGGTCCGCTACATCCCGTTACAATTGCTGTTACGCCTGTTCCTGTACTGAGTTGGGCGCGTTGAATGGTGTTACTTGCGCCACCTTCTGTCCAGTAGATGAAATTATTGGCATTATCAGTCCAAATCCCGCCCGGACTGGTCAAACCCGTCATAAACGAACCGTTCAAGCCCGTAACGCCATCAATGCCTACCCTGCCAATCGAATTAAAATTTGTCCGTGACCAATAGATTTGACCACCAACCTCATCAATCGTGAGACCGACAGGCTGCGACAGTCCGGTATTGCAGAAGGACTGATTAACGCCCGTTCCGTCAATATTTGCACGCCCCAAGGTGGTAGAACCGTAATTTGTCCAGTAAATATTTGTAGCGGTTGCATACACGCCATTTGGAGAGGAGCACCCTGTAATAAACGTTGGGTTGGGTGAAGAACCGTCTGCGTTAGCACGACCGATAGCATTCCCTGTTTCGTTCGCCCAGTAGATATACGCTCCTTTGCGAAAGACATCGCGCGGGAAGTTGCCGCTTGTCATGCTGGGATTGCTCATAGAACCGTCGGTGCGAATAGAACCGATAAGATTCGACGACGACCGCGCGGCGTAGAGCGTCTGCACCGCAGGGGCATTGTAGGTGAAACCAGCACTATTGACAGTGCCGCCGGCTGCCGTCAGACTCACCGAACCACTTGCACCGCCATTGACAACAGCCGTAGCCTGCACCGCAGAAACAAATGTAAATGAAGCCGCAGGAACACCGCCAAAACTCACCGCCGAAAGTCCCGTAAAGTTCGCACCGTTAATCGTTACTGTTTGCCCCGGTCCGGCATTTGTTGGCACGAAACCCGAAATGGTTGGAGCGGGCGCTATGCTAATTGACGCGCTTCCACTAAAGAGATGCTCAGTGGCTGCGGAAAATTCAGTCCCGCCTTCGGCAAATCCATACCAACGGTTATCCCAAGGGGAAACAGTAATGGAAGCACAATCGCTTAAACTTGTGAAGGATGTATGAATTGTCTCAATACCTGTGGTCGCATTGCGCCGCATGATTCTATTCACATTTCCGCCAGTGCCGTGATAAAGAACGTGGTAATCGCCACTGAAAAACTCTGCAATCCCCCATGACAGCCAGTTCTCTGAACCCATAAAGGTCCCACTTATCGCTATTGTACCGAGGTTCGTCACAGTCCCAGTAGCAATATCAACAGCCGAAAAAAGATTTGTTGCGCTGTTCCACACCACAAAAAATCCTCGTCCGGCAAAAATCATCGAACCCGAGTTCAGTGAAATTGGGGTAGAAAGATTAATCTGTGTTCCCAGAATATTCAAATCAACATCCATCTGACGAATAGCAGTCAATGAAAATGGGGCAGTATTAGTACCGGAGACAGGGTCAGAAGAACCGTTCCAGAGCGTCCAAAGTTGCCCCGTTGCTAAATCACTAAAAATCCCATCTCTTCGGGTCAGGGTTCCATTATCAAGGGCTAACGTTGTAGGAACAAGCCGAGCTGTAAAATTATCTTGGACTCGATAGATCCAAGTATTTGTTACGGCGATACCGCCTCTATCGTCGCCCGATGTAACATCTACGCTACCGGAGGCAATAGGAGAACTGTTCGTCATACTTGTTACCTGAAAGGTACCTTGCGCACGGAGGCAGGATAACGAAACGAGAACAAATAACGCAACAAGCGCCGCCACAGGCACGGTGGCTCGTATAACGGCGTTAAGAAGGCAACGGAAGTGTAGAAAAGGATTCATAATAATCACCAGAAGTATAAATTTGTATTCTGCGTCAATGGAAGCTACACACTACGCCATTTACACAATGGCTCTGTTTCCGTACAATAGCTATGATACAAACTAAAATACACAATCTGTGCTAAATAGAGACTCACCGATTTTTGAGGGGGGATGCTGGAATTTTGCGGGGTATGTCATATTTTCGTTTCACAAAACGAAACGCTACGACACGTTTTGTGAAGGGGCAAGCAAAAGAATGTCCTGAACGTAGCGTGCCAAGTCGGGGCGCGTGGTGAGTGTGATTTTTTGGTAAATTGTAGAGAGTGTATTACGCACTGTTCCTTCGGAAATACCCAGTACGATAGCAATATCTGTATTGGAGAGAGTGATATTGCGCAATATATTCATCTCCACTGTTGTAAAATTATATTTGAGAAGTTCTTGTGCCGCAGTAAAGAATTTTTCGCCCAGAAGCGGGCTTACCCAGATACCAGAAGAAGTATCCCAATCTAAAATATGCCGAATCACTTGCGGGCTATCTTCTTTCAGCATACAGCCATTCGCGCCCGCCTCCAGAGCCAGCTTTGCTAAATTCGCCCGTGCGGACATGGCAAAAATAGCCAGTGTAGGAAAGTCCTGCCTAACACGCCGAATAATATCCACACCCTGCATATCCGAGAGCATCATGTCTTGCAACACAATATCGGGCTTGAGTTCATGCACCATACTGATAGTTTGTGCGCCCGTCGGTGCTACGCCCACCACGTCAGCCGAAGAATCCTGCTGTAGCCACATTTTTATCATCATGGCGAACATCGTGTGATCTTCGGAAATAAGGACTCGTTTCATATTCAAAAATTATGCTCGTGGCGACTTTGAGCTCACCACGAGCGAATGTGTCAAATATCTATATCGTTGTTTATTACGCCGACGATGGGAAGGTATTGAAGAAATAAGAATCGCTTACCGCCCAATATCCATGCGTTGTGTTGCCGACGACGCGCCATTTGCCCGAAGGCGTAACATATATGCGCCCGTCGGAAGCGTGCGAACACTCGCAGAAAGACTGTGCTCTCCCGCGCTACGGCTCGTTTCGGCAAGCAATACCTGCACCACCTCGCCTTTCATATTCAGCACGTCCAGCGTCACAAGGGCATCATCGAATAACGTATAGGAAAGACTTATCACATCGCTTGCAGGATTGGGACGAGCAAGGGACAACAAGGGAAGCGCTGCCGAGGTAGTACCCGAAATCAATCGTCTGCCGCCTGCAGTCGAAACTCGTGTTGTGAACGTGGAAGCGCTTGCAATATCAGGCTCCTCCACAAATACACGGCGTTCCCAATCAGGTGCTGCTGTTGCCGAAGTAGAGCCCCATTCAGCATTGATAATCTCAAGCGGCGTGGTTATACGCTCTCCAGCCACCGCACGGCATTGGAGGCTCGCCACAGCACGCGAGCGCCCATCCCATCGCGCCGAGACCGTCACAATGGCATTCGTTGAACTTCCGCGTTGCATTCTAGCAATACCCGACGCATCGTCGAGTGCAAGAACCTGCTTATCAAAGCGGAGAGTCAATCGCACTTCCGGTTGAGCCGCACTAAGTAAAGCGGTGGCAAGCTGCTGCGAAAAATCATTGATAACAACATCCAGGCGAACCGCGCTGCCCGGCGCGGCTTCGTTTGGCGTTGGTTGGAGTGAGAATGATACTGCCGGGTCGTCGGGACGAACGAGACGGGCAATTGCCGTAATATCAGCTTGTGTTTTGTCGTTCTCGGTCACAACTTCAAGAATGGAGTTTTTGAAACCGCGTGTAAGCGTCAAACAGCGAATAGGAATAAACGCTGTATCCCGCGCAGCTACTTTTAGATTTGCAACGGAGGAAGCCAGTTCAAACGCACTTTCCATGCTTCCGCGCTGCACCAGAATTCGTGCGCTATTGATTATCACTTCTTTATCGCTGCGATTGATGATGCGAACGCTTTGAATCGAACCTTTGCCGACACGCACCGTGTCGAAATCTAACGGGTCAACCTGCAATGCCCCGCCACGTCCCACCAACGCCTTGTCAATACTCACCGAACGTGCCCCCTGCCCTGCGGCATCGGCATAGCGAACGGTCACATTGGCGCGAATGGTATCGGCGCGGTTGGGCTTGAAGAGAACGTCAAACGACGCGGAAGCATCTTTGGGCAGGAGTTTTTGCGTAAAGTTCAGTGCAAAAACATTCTCTAAGCCACTTTCCACCTGCGCGGACTGCACCAAAAGCGCATCGTCGCCGATATTGACTATCGAACCCGTCGCACGAGCACTATCGCCAATCGTGGCTTTACCTACATCCACGCTGCTAAAGGCAAGGTCTTGTCCAAAAGGCACGACGCGGAACGTGAGCGTATCCGACCACGAAGGAAGGAACTGCTCAGAGCCGGCGGCAGCCCGTACCGACCAGTAATACTGCACGCCGCGTTCCAAGAGCACCCCGCGTCCGGCAGCGCTCGCCCATGCAAGAACAATGCTATCGCCTGTTTCTGGCTGTGCAAGCGTGATGCTCTGCGCATCCGTGCGCAATGCCCTATCGCGGGCAACCAGAATGGTGTAGGAATCTGCGCCCGCAGCACGCGACCAACGGAACGACGGGCGCGGTGCGATATTCGTAGCATTCGCAGATGGGAAAATAAGGCTCGGCGCAGCAATTGTTTGTGCAGCACTGGTAACCACAATACGTTGAGATTGTGTGAAGAGCGTAACACCTGGCACCCTACTATTGGTCGCACGGCAAATATACGCGCCCACATCTTGCGGCACGATGCCTTGCAGCGTGAGTGTTGCACCTGTTGCACCTCGCACCATTGCGCCGTTTTTGAACCATTGATGACTTGTGCTTGTTCCGCCGATATTGGATGCCAACTGAACCACATCACCCAAACTGGCAATAATGCTATCTCCCGTCGGTATACTATCTTGCCCATTCGCTTGGAAAAATATCGCACGGATCGGCTCAAGGCTGCCAAATTCCAAACGGTTGCTGTCAAGACGCACCGTATCGAGCCTGCCGCTCGTAGCGAGGTTGGGAATGAGCGTCAATCGGTTGTTTGCAGCGCTGAGCGTGCGGAGCACGGGCGCTTGAGAGAACGATGCGGGAAGTGCGCCTGTGAAGCGGTTATTATCAATCACAAATTCACGAAGGCTTCCGGCATAGAAATCTGGAATAACGCCACTCAACTGGTTATTTGCCAGACGGATAATTGATATTCGTTGCCAATCCCGAATCGTGGCGGGTAATTTGCCAGTCAGACCGCAATTTACCGCGCGTAACTCGGTAAGCTGCGGGATATTACCCCATTCATCTGGTATTCCGCCGGAGAACTTGTTGTTACTCACGTCTATCACCTGCACCGTCGGGACTCGCGTCGTTACGGCAGTTTTCTTAGCAGTTACGCGCACCCCGCCCGTGCCGAGCTCCGGGGGCAGCTCACCTGTCAGTTGATTATTGGCAACGCGGAGTTCTACCAAACTCGTCATTTTGCCTAATTGCCACGGCAGCAACGACGTAAAGCGGTTATAGTCAAGATTGAGTGTTTCAATTTTATCAAGGTCTGTGATACAAATAGGGATTTCGCCCGTGAGATTATTTCGACTCACGTCCAAAAAGCGCATATTCCCATATGAACAGAACACACCGGGCGTGAGAACGCCGGAGAGCAGATTATTACTAAGATTCAGGCGTTCCAGCTTTTTCAATGCAGCCAGACTGACGGGAACCGCACCGCTCAAAAAGTTATTCGACAAGTCCAACTCACGCAATTCAGTCAGTGTGGCAATAACTGGCGGAATTGGTCCTCGTAAGCCCGCACCGCTCAAGCGCAGAGATATGATACGATTATTCGATGTTTGAATTGTAAGACTGCTTGGATCACCGCCAAGACTTGCCACAATAGCATTTGCCGCATTCTGGTCTGCTTCCAGCGAATACGGGAACGTGTAGAGTGTACGAGAATCAACACTCGTTCCAAATGACGTTTGCAGCGTAATAGGTCCATGTGAGCGTATGCTTGCAGCCGTACTCAGCACAAGCGTCATGCGCGTTGGGGAATTCACCACAAAGCTCGCCACCGGAAGACCGACAACGGATACATCACGCACCGAACCAAGGTTTGCGCCCAGCAGTACGACTTCTGTACCCGGAGGACCGCTTGTGGGACTAAAACTGGTGATAATAGGCTGACCGCCAGCCAGAGCGCTGTTGATGATTGTTCCGCCTGTACCTGTAATTCCGCCAAACGACGTAAAGCCCAATACGCCCGAAGCCGGAAGCCGTACACTGTCGGCGGTAAGACGAAATGGGACTGTAACACCAATACGAGTGCTGTCCAGAATACGGAAGGTAGCTGCCGTGCCGCCGATGGTGATGTTGGTAATAAGGTTCATAGCCGTACCGCCCACAATAACCTCCTCACCCCCATTCGCTTCCGAAGGGGTAATACTCAGAATAGAAGGAATACCGAAAACGGTAAAGGCATTGGAAGACACAACACGATTGAACGCGCCCAGCACGTCCATCGTCACCAGCGCTGAGGAGAGCGTTCCCGTGGAACTTTTCAGAAGTCCCGTTGTCGGAACAATGAGCGTCAAGGCAGCCGACGAAGATATCAACCATGAGGCATTCGTACTACTCGCAACGGTGATGAGTTTGATTTGTTGAATAAGTTCCAGATTTGCACCCGTTACGCGTACAAGACCACCTACGGTTGGAGTTTTATCTCGCACCTCGGAAATGACGACCAAACGAAGCGGGTCAACGCCATTCGGTATGCCTCCGGGTTGCGGGTTATAGGCAAATCGCGTCGCCGTTGTCGCCGTACCGCTACCATTCTGCACTGTGATAAAGACTTGAGAAGGCGCAGTATTTAATCGCGCCGGAACGACAATCGTAATGCGTGTTGGAGAATTAACCGTGTATTGCGCCGATGTCGTGCCGAAGCGCAGTGATTGTATGTTCACGAAATTCGTCCCGAAGAGCGTAATACTTTCACCCGTGGATGCCACTTGCGGGTTGATACTCGTAATAGTTGGCGGAGGAAGTAAGACAAGAGCATTGGTCGAAATAGCCGTGCCGCCGGGAGCACTAACCATAATCGTTGGATTGGTAGCATTCACGGGCACGGTTGTCGTGATGATAGTGCCGCCCATCGTTACGGTAAAGAGATTGCTCGGAATATCCACACCGCCAATGTTCATGTAGGTTGCACCGGTAAAATTATCCCCGGTAATGGTCACAGGTACGCCTAAGCCTGCGGGACTAGGCGAAGCATTAAAAATACGGGGCGACGGTACAAACGTAAAATTGGAATCCGATGCTGCGCCTCCAATAAGAGAACCAATCTGCACGGGACCAGTTGCAACCGCACCGACGGTAATACTGATGGTCGTGGAGGACAAGACCTGAAAACTTGCAACAGGGATCCCGCCGATAGCCACCGCATTGACACCGATCAAATTTGTGCCCGTAACAAGCATTGTTGTTTGTTCGCCACCCCTGCCGGGCGTGAAGCCCGTAATACGCGGCGAACCAAGCGTGGGACTGACGGCAGAATAGAAACGTTCATTGCTGTTTTCTACTGCATCGCCGACAAGTGATGTTCCTTGTGCGATTGGCGTAAGAACGCCGCCCGCGCTTTGATACACGCCTGTCTTTGTGCTGCTTACCACAAGTTTATCATTAGCCGTGAAGGGAGTGGTACTGCGCATCACACCTGCTTGCGCACCCGAAAAACCGCTTGAAAGAGACTGTACGCGCCAGTGTTCAGTGTTGCTGAGCGCACCGTTCACTCCCAATGCCACCGAACCGCCTGCACCTATAGTGAACGCTTCTGCAGCAACGAGCGGGCTAATGCTGCCGGTGGTAGCATTTAAGAGCGTGAGCGGCAGATAGGTTACGCCTTTGCCAATCGGATAAAAATGCGATTTTGCATCCGTAGGTGTAAGACCTGTGGGAAGCGCCCGTGCAAAAGTTCCACTCACAAACGACGAGAATGAACCTCCCACCAGCGCCGTGTCAGCACTATTTGTCAATGAGAGCACCCGTGATGCAGGCGGCATAATATTTCCGCCCAAGAGTGATAATTGCGAACCAATCTCAAGTGAATCACCCAAAGGCAGTGTTACGCCCGGACGCTGCATTATGAGCGAGCCAATCACATTATTTGTGAAGTTAATAATACCAGAAATAGAACCACTACCGGCAATTGTCAGGCTATGGGTACGATTTGTGTTGAACTGTGATGGATTAAACGAAATTGCACCTTCGATGCGCAAGCGCGTTGAATCTTTGCCAAAGTCCAGCGTCGAGTTTTTGAGCGCTAGAGCGCCTTGAATAGTGATGTTGCGGATACTCGTGGTTGTGTCTAAGCGAACAGTGCCATTGCTTACCATCACACTTCCGGGCATAGTTGCAGGAAACTCGTTGCTTGTTGCCACGCGGTTCACGGGTGGTGTCTGATAGAGCAACTGCGCGGTTGAAGAAAGATAGTTCACCCCGGAAGGCGCATTGATTTTTGCTGAATCCACCAATGCCAGCGTAGCATCGGCACCAACGCGGAAGATGCCGACGTTGAGCGTGCTTCCATTACGAACACTCAGCGTACCACCGCCGTTGACCAAGATGGTAACACCCGGCGCAAAGGTTTGATTACTGGTAAATGCAGCATTTTTACCCGACGGGACGATAAATGTAGTACCGCCGGTGATAAAATCGGTTGCCGGAGCGCCAATGCCGAGTATATCCGAGTTCCAACTGGTTACATTTTCCGCCGGACCGGAATTGTAGTAGAATACGTTAGAAAGTACGCCAAGCGCAAAGAATCTATCGGCAGACAGCACGGGATTTGCGCTCAAGACATTCGGCGGCGAAACCGAACCGCCAATGCCAGTATATGAACCTGTTTGCGTTGCGGAGTGCCCTACGACTGCCGCAGCCACAAGCGTTGGAGCAGGACGAGACAGTTGCACAAAGCCACTCGAAAACCCTCCGCCCTGCAAACTCGTTTGCCAATACTCGGTCGTGCTAACGTTGGAAAAGCCCACACCGGAAGCGCCACCCGAGCCTACGGCAAACGCCTCCGCCTGAAGAACAACATTATTGCCGGTTACATTTTGGAAGGTTATCGGCAGAAACAGTCCAGATTTACCGACCGTAAACTCAAAGGAACCTGTGTTATTGAGTGTAGCCGGAAGCAAAGCGCGGCGTAGCTTGCCTTCGATATACGTTGTGGATGAACCGACAGGCGTGAAGGTTCCAGCAACGTCAACGTAATCGGCAGCAGCACTGGTACGAATAATGCCATTGAGCAAACTCAGATTCACCGCTCTAAGATTGGAACCAGCACTTAATGTCAGCACTTGATTAGCGCGATTCATGGTAAATTGTCCGAACTGCACACCACCGCCGAGCGTTCCTGAAATCGCTCCAGCGCCGTTAATATCAAGCGTTCCAAAGCCTGCCGACGGCGTAACCGTGCCTGCGCCGAAATTGATGGCGCCGCCAAGCGAAAGAGTGCTTGTTCCGATATTCACCGCCCCACCTTGCGATGAAAAGCCGCCAGCGATAGTCGCAGCGCCCGTTCCTGTGAGATTGAGCGAACCGCCTGTGATGAGAAATGAGCCGGATGCCGGGACGTTCAACGCACCCGTACCAGTCAGGTTCAGAGGTCCGCCCGAATAATACGTTCCGCCCTGCAAATCAAGCACCTGTCCTGTTCCAATAACCATTGTGCCGGCAGCATTTTTTTGGAACTCACCCACAATGATTTTTGAAGCATCCAGATTGAGACTAAAAGCGCCCATTGAACGGCTGACAACCAGACGTGCATTGAGAGGTGAAGGGAACTCAATAGGATTTGTGGTACGATTCAAAGCCCCACCCCCCGCATACTCAAGCGTGGCATTTGTGGTACCGTAGGTAACCGGATTGGCAGATACGGCTGCAATCGTACCATCATCGGTTAGAAGCAGTCGTGCGCCGCCTTGAATGGAAAGTGTGCCGTTGTTCGTGAGTGTTTGCCCAGCGTTCACGTTGAGTGTGGAGCCGCCCGATGTGCCATTAACGATGAATGAAGAATTAGGCGAGATGGTAAGCGGCGCAGAAATGTTTACAAGTGAAGGATTCGCACCCGGTGTAGCACCGACAAGATAGGTTGCACCGGCAACACCAAGCGCCGTAGGATTCGCCCCCACACCATTTAACTGCCAATTCCCCAGTACGTTAGCATTAACACCTGAAAGCATCTGGTGAAAGGTAGAAGGAACGATACTAAAGGTATTGCTGGCAGCGCCTGTAAGCACAGGTGCGCTTGTTGCGTTCAATACTTGTCCGGGAAGAGTTACGGCAGCACCTGTTAGCACAAGTGTTGCAAATGTAGCAACTCCCGCGGTGGCAGTAGAAGTTCCGCCGGCAAGAAGATTTGGATTGGCGAGGGTAATAGTTCCTGCATAATCTACATCTACATTGTTATTGGCATCTATAGCCTGTACTACAATGGGGGGCGCAACAGTTATTGCAGCATTGGTACTTGTCGGAGGCTGTGTTTGAAAAAGAAGTTGACTTGCTGTTACAACAACACGATTATCATTCCCTGCCGTAGAACTTGGTCCTACTAGCGCAAAAGCGACTTTTTGTGTGCTTGTAGCAGCACCCGCAAGTGTTACATTTGCTTGATTGATAGTAAATGAAAAGTTCTGATTGTCCATTGGTGGCGTAATCGGCGTTGTGCGAAAGCGAGCACGGACAATAACATCGAATGTTCCATTGTCGGGTGCAATGACATTTGCAGCGACAGCAGGACTGCTAAAAGTTATCAAGCCGGAGCCGGAAACAGTTTGCGTTTCAATAAGCCCTATTCCGTTATAGAGAGCAATTTCTTGCAAAACACCATTCGGATCATTGACATTAATACCGATAGAAGTAACTTGCGTCGGCTTATTATCGACATCACCCTGAGTAGGGATTGTACCATAGTCACGCACTTGGAAGCCCCATACCACAGGATGAGCAGCACTCATGGCACCAGTATAAGCCGCATAGTTGATATTCGTAGGAAAAACAAAAGCAGGTGTTTGGATAATATCAGCTTCGTCGCAGGAAGAAGGCGGAATGGGGTCAACAACTTGAATAACTGCAATCGCATATGTTGGGTTGTTGCTAAAGGTTACCGGATGCGGATTGCAATAGTAGTGCAACGTCCATGATTGGGAAATGTAGTAAATACCGGGCTTCGCTGGGGCATTGAATACATATGACATTGCCCCCGAAGAACCGTTATACACCCCCGAACCAACGCAGTATGTAAATCCCGTTGCGCTCGAACCATTGCCAGAAATACCGCTACCACCGCCGATACCAACGTACATCTGAACAACGCAACCCGGACAATAAACTCCGCCGGGCCAATTCATTGACCAATTACCTGTTAAATTGATAGGAGTTCCAGGTGAAACATTTGTCAAGAAATTAGCGCCACCATTAAGCTGTACATTATTAAAATTCATATCTCGACCACCGATACCAAGCACTGGCAGCGCAGGAGGGGTTGAGGGAATAGTACACCCCCAATACGTGGGTATCGTCGTTACGGTAAACGGGGCGCTCGCTCCTGTTAATGCACCCATCGTTGCCGTTAACGTCCCACCGACACCAGTATTACTTACCTGCAAAGCATTAAAGGAACCATTTCCTGAACCAAGAGAGACAATAGCACTTCCACCGCCGGAAATAGCAAACAGACCGCTCGTTAAGTTTATCGTCCCGGTTATTGTTCTATCAATGTTATTGAAAGCATCTACAGCAATTACGGAGATTGATGGAGTAAAATTTGTGTTGACGATTTGATTGCCGACAGCAAGCGGAAAGGCTAACTGTGTCGCAACAATATCAATTCGATTTTTCAGAAGATTTGCCGGTAATCCCGTCGTAACAGAATTGTCAATGCTGATTGCACCACCTGCATTAGCGGTTGCAAAAGTAGAACCCGCGATATTAGCTGATGCGGAGACCACTTGAAAACGCACATTAGCCGTGTCTATTACCCCTGTTTGCTGAAAAGTACCGCGCAGAACTACATCAATAAATCCATCGTCAGGGGCGGTAACATTCGCACCGGAAAGTCCTGTGAATGTTACGGTTGTTGCGGTTGTTCCCGATACATTCTGCGTTACCCCAATCTGTACACCACCTGGGGTAAAGAGAGCAATTTGGTACAAAGGGTTAGACGGCGAGTCTGTTGTGATGTTTAGCGTAAGTGAATTCAATTCCGTTGTCAAGCCGTCAGGATCTGCTGCGCCGCCGCCATCGCGCAAGCGCATACTCCAGAGTATATCCGATCCCGTTGTCGGTGAGGAAGGCTCACGGTTCGCGGCGTTGCTGTGAGCAATGGATGAGGAATAGGTATATCCGGGAGTTTCGATAATATCACTATTAGCAGACGGTCCCGTACCGATGGCAAAAAATGTATAATTCGGATTAACCAGGCTCACGGGCGCAATCGTAGCAAGACTGACCCCGGGAGTTGCCGTAGCAATAACATTGGAATACGCGCCTCCGGCATTTGCCCCCACTGCTGTACCGAGCCTGGAAGTTGCCGTTACACTCGGATTATTCACTGTTATTTGTGCCGTACAAGCCGGATTTGCTGAAATATACCAATAGCCGGGTGATGCAGCAGAACCAATAAAGGGTAGATTATCTGTACTACCCGTTGGCGATGCCGCAGCCGCTCCCAGACTGATATTTGTCGGCGTAACCGATGGAAGTCCCGTACTGACAGGACGATATCCTGCCGTCGAACCGATGGGCCAAAAAGCAGCAGCAGAAAGATTCCGTGTGATGGTTGCATTATTACCATTTGCAGCAGGTGAAGTTTCAATATACGATGTTGCACCGCCACTAAAAAGCGATACCCCCGTGCCGAGAGACAAACTTCCACCCGCAGGAATTCTCCAATTTCCGGCGGTAAGAGTAAATCCCGCTCCTCCTACTGTCAAATTCACAGGTGAAGCCGGAGCATTCACGTGCCCCGTATTATTAACAATGATAGAACCACCAAAAGCCGCAGGCAATTCGCCGCCCGTAGCAGCCTTACTGATAGTTCCCGCATACTCAAGAGTTGATGCGGCTGCCGAATAAGTGGCTGCTCCACCGACCGTAACAACGCTGTTTTCCTGCATCCTCAAGCGCCCGTTGGCTGAAACAACCAGATTTCCCGTTATTGCGTGCGTGAGCGATGCGCCGACGGCAGAGGTTTGCAAAATGCCTTGCGTAATTGTTGCGTTCACACCGACTGTTTTTCCGGTGTTTAATATCACGGTATTCCCCGCAACAGCACGATTAACAACCAAGCTGCTGACACCGACAGAAGGAAATTCTTTCCCCGTCGTAAAGCTCGGATTTGTGCCTGTATAGCGCAGCACTCCAGTAATTGTCGGCGAGTTCGCGCTGGCTGCATTATAGACACCTGTTCCATCCAATGTAAGCGTTCCGTTGACGTTCATGGTGCCGTTATTGGTCAGGTTGCCTCCGCTTATGATAGCACACTCTGCCGCACCAGCATTAACGGTAAAGGTAGAAGCCGCATCAATGACATTAGTGGCGCTCGCCAGCGTAAGAACATTCGGGCTTGCCACGGTGAGCGTACTGCTCGTCATTAGCAATGCACCATTAAGCTGTGAACTTGCACCAATTGTTATAGCACACGCACCACCAAAAAGATTGACATTCCCCGCCATTACTGCCGGAAGTTCGGCTCCGGTGGTACGATTTGTATTGTCGTAGTACAGCAGACTTCCCGCAGCGTATGTCGGTGTCCCCGCCCACGTCGCAGTCGGAGAGAGCAAGAATGCAAGAATACCTCCGCTTTGGATGGTCAGATTCGCTCCGCCACTCACGGTACTACCATTGACTACTCGCAATAAAGCGCCCGTATGCACCAAACTTCCAGCACCAAGCGTAACATTACCGGGGGAAATGATTTCACAAAAGCCGCTTTGAATATCAAGCCCGCCTTGAATGTTCGTAACGGTATTGATTTGAAGAAGATTACCGCCCGTTCTTATCACTTCCACTTTGCCCGGCATCGTAGGCGTAGGAAGTTCAGGTCCGGCAATTTTCGTTGGGACAGTCGTAGCAGAAGCGATATACCGCAAAATGGACGTTGGGGTAGTGTACGTAATCGGATTGGCTCCGCCCACAGCACCATTACTGCCCGCATTTGCGTCCAGCACGATTGCGCCGCCTGCATTCACATTCACTGTACCGTCGTTATTGAAGTATTTTCCCGGCAGTACGGTTACTTTGCCGCCGTTATTGATATTCAGTGTTTGCCCCGTCGGAACAATGATTCCACCACAAGCAGTACCAATAAGATTACCGGTATTATTAATGTTCAGCGCACCTGCAATATAGCCTAAGTTGCAAATATCTATCGTATTGGTCAGATTTACTCCGCCTGCGCGGTTGATGAAGAGATTGTTCATGTTCGGAACATAATGATTTCCGTCAAGATTATCATCCTGCATATTAAGACCACTACCGCAACCTACAAGTGATATTCGCCCAGTACTTGTTTGCGAAACACCTATTCCGTCAATAATAGCCAATGAGCCACAATTCACAAAGAGATCGCCTGTATTGGCAAGCTGCAAACCGCCATTGCCTACGGACAATCCTCCGGTATAAGTAACATTCGTAGCACGGTCAACGATAAGACAATATATCCATGCCGAGGTATAATTAGCAGGGACAAGCGTGGCAGCTTGCATCCGCACTGTACCATTGGCATCAGCTTTGATAAGACCCGCGCCGTTAATGGTAGAACTTGGACCGATAACAATCGTTGAGCCGGGAATATCAAGTTGGTTGCCACCGCCGTTCAGGTTCATCGTGCCGTTCATGGTCAGCGTCTGACCGGCAGCAACGGTTACTAAGCCCGACGCGGCGACCGTCAACGTACCATTAATTGAGACCGAACTTGCAGCGGAAAGCGTTGAGGAAAAACCGGAGTCATCGAATACACCTTGCGTAACGGTCAATCCTGCAATATTCGTTCCGGCGCTGAGGGTAATAGTTTCGCTGGCTAATGATTTATTAACAATCACCGCGCCATTCATCGCGGCGGGAAGTTCCTGACCTGCTGTTCGATTACCAGAGCCACTATACTCTAGCGTTGAACCAGCAAAATACTGGACTGCCGCCCCGGTAATAGTTGGGTTGCCGTTAATTCGCATCCTACCACCTGACTGAATTCGATAACCGGAAGCACCTGTCGTTGCGGCAAGGTTCGTAAACTCTATTGTTCCCAAAACATCAACAAAGGAAACGCCATTGACATTGCTCCCGCCTCCTGTCAAGACTAAGGTCGAACCGGCGGCAATTTCGACATTCCTCCCACTGATGTTGACGATAGCGGTAATACTTGCAGGAAGCCCAGAGAGCGTTATCGTTGTATAGACCCCCAAATCAGGAAAATTTGCCACATCACCGGGACCCGGGGCAATGCCTCCGAGCCAGTTGGCTCCGTTACTCCACGTGTATGCGCCTCCAGCAGCCATATTCCAGCTAATTGTAGCGGCTGACAACGGCGCAGAACGAAAAAGTAGTATCGGCAAGGAGAGAAGAAGTACCCACAACTTCCACGAGCTACGCTTTTTCACCGAAGAATGAGCCAGAAAAAGTGTATATGAGGGATGTGATATGTGAGGTTGCATAACCCAAACTCCAAAAACAAAAAATAAGATAGGTTCTTCGTTTATACTGAAAACGCGCGGATACTTCCAACGAAATGTACAGACTAAGGAACAACGCGGAATATACGAAATTTTCGGGGTGTGGACAAGTGCCGAAAAGTCATATTCCATGAGAAAATAAGCGCTTTAGAAGAATTGTTCAACGTATTTGGGGCGAAAGGTCATTTTTTGGGGTGAAATGCAAAAAGTGCCGCTCGCTTTGGATAGCAAACGGCACTTTTTATGCCAATAAAAATATCTAACAACAGTGCAGAGTTCTATGCTTACTTCACCACATTCACGCTCTGGCTCACCTGCCCGTTTCCTGTGGTCAGCACCACACGGTAGCTTCCGCTTGCCGTGCCACGCAAACTCGTTTTCATCTGATACTCGCCCGCTTCTTGTCGTCCCGCCCAGAGACGCTGCACTTCTTCGCCCGCAGCCGTTACAAGCGTTAGAATGATAGTTCCCGGCTCTTGGACAGTGTAGCGTATTTCTACATCTTCACGCGCCGGATTCGGCTGCACGGCAAGAATTTTCGGCTGCGCAGCGCCAATCAAGCGCGTTCCACCTGCCCGCGAAACATTTGTCGTAAAGGTGGCGTTATTCTTTGAAAGCGGCTCCTCAACAATGACTGCCCGCTCCCATTCCTCGCGCTCCTTGGCAGACTTACCCCATTGCAAGCCCGCCAGCAAAAGCTCCGTTTGGATACGCTCTCCTGCCACTGCGCGGCAGTCTATCGTTGCCAGCAGATCGGAATTACCTTCCCAGCGTGTTTGCACTTCTACCATCGCTCGTGTGCTACTGCTCGTTCTGAGTTGACGCGCTCCGCCGACCAATGCCAACACTTGCGGGTCAAAGCTGACTTGGGCACGAATTTCAGGCTGGGAGGCATTGAAGAGTGTTCTTCTATCGCCCTCAAGGATATACACATCTAGCTGTACGAGGCTTCCCGGAGCCAGATTGTCCTGCCGTGCCTTCACACCGACCGATACCGACGGATTATCCGGATTTACTGCCCGCACCGTTGCCTTCACAAGCGCTGTTGCGGAGTCTTTCACCCCGCCCGCCAACCATTCCACCTGCACCTGTGCCCGCAAGTCTGCCTCTTGCGGCGCTGTACACCGTACCGTCACAAAGAGTGTATCTTTTGGGTAGAGTGTGATTCCCAAAGCCGCGATATTCTCAATACTAAATGCAGTAGCATCACTCCTTGATTGCTCCGAGCTATTCGTCGGCAAAAGACGTACTCCGCTCAACTTCACCGTATCCTTGCTCAGGTTAATCACTCGCAGACTCTGCAATGCCGTTCGCTGCGGACGTGCGGCTTCAAAGTTGACTTCATCCACGCGTAGCGCCCCGCCTCTGCCCTTGAGTGCATTATCAAATCGCACCTGTCGTGAGGTTTGCTGCGCGTCCTTATACCAGACTTGCACACTTGCTAATGCTTCACCAGCCGCAACAGGCGTAAAGACAACGTTTATCGGAACCTCTGCGTTGGGAGCCATTACCACATTTCGTGTCTGATTGGCAAGCGAGAATACCTCTGTATTCGTAATCGCCGTCGCCGAATCCAATGTTATCGCGTTTATGCCTACATTCACGAGTACGCCATCACCCTTGCGCTGCGTCCCGATGAGCACCCGCCCCGCATCAATCGTGCTAAAACCCACATCCACACCGAGAGGTACAATGCGGAAACTCCGCGTCTCGGAAGGAATACCTTCGCTTCCCACCGCCAGCGCCCGAACTCGCCAGAAGTACTGCGCTCCACGCTCCAGAGCTACATCGGTCGCTTCCAGACGGTATGATTGTTCACTGCTTTGAGCGAGCGCTCCCACCGTGCGGCGAATAAGTACATCCCGCAAGGTGGCATCACGCCCGATGGTGAGTTCGTATTGCTCTGCCCCCTCCACGCTACTCCACTTCAAGCGCGGACGCACAGCGATATTTTCTGCCTGCTGCGAAGGGAACAGCAACTCCGGCGCATCCAGAGTTTGGTCAGCTCCCGTTACCACCAGCCTATACGACCGCGTAAAGAGCGTCAACTGCGGCAAGTCCTTATTGGTCGCACGGCACATATACACGCCACTTTGGAATGCTCGCGCACTCTCCAGCACCAACGTTGGCGATGCTGCACCTTCTAACACCCGCCCGTTTCTGAGCCATTGATATACCGTCTTTGAACCACCAATACCGGACGGTATCAGCACACGACTGCTTACACGCACGACCGTATCGCCACCATTACCGATACTATCTTGGGGGACATAATCAAATATTTTCGCACTCGTATTTGGTTCCAAGCTACCAAATTCTATCTTGTTTCTTCCCAAACGAAGCGTGTTGATCCTCGGTAGTTTTGGCAGACCAGTGAGACCATTGCCCTCAGCCGTCAAAACCCTGAGACCAGATGTACTCAGCTCTTCCGGCAAACGACCTTCAAAACTATTATTCTCCATAGCTATCGTTGTCAAGGACTTTGCAGTCAGTGCGGGCATAATTCCTGTAAAACGGTTATTTGCCAAACGCATCGTTGTAAGCGACTCCCAGCCGATAATGCTGGCAGGTAATGTACCCGACAAACGATTATTGCTCAGGTTTAGCTGCTCTAAAGCGCTCATCCCGCCCCATTCCGCAGGAATCGTACCTGTCAGTTCATTCGCGCTCACATCCAGAACCCGAAGCGTCTGCGCGGTTTGCGTCCGCGCAACCAACTTTGTACCAGCCGTACCGCCCGGCGTACCAAACTCCGGCGGTAAGCCGCCTGTGAGCTTGTTATTGTTTACCAAGAGTTCCTTCAAACTTACCATACCGCCCAACTCCTTCGGTAGTCCGCCCGTAAATTGATTATGCGATAAATTCAGCGTCTGAACCTTATCCAACGTCGCAATACAGACCGGAATCAACCCCTCTAGCTTGTTTCGGCTTACA
Source organism: uncultured bacterium (assembly GCA_937899715.1). Taxonomy (GTDB): domain Bacteria; phylum Bacteroidota; class Ignavibacteria; order Kapaibacteriales; family UBA4661; genus PH2015. The sequence goes on from CALCNX010000121.1 coordinate 45,037, forward strand.
TCCAATATCTGCAAATTTTTATACGAGCAGAATACGCCGGACGGAATGCTACCCGTGAGACTGTTGCCGCTCATGTTCAAACTCTCCAGCTTTGTGAATCGCGCCAATCCTTGTGGAATTGCACCTGTCAAACCGGAGTTCGACACATCCAAATTGCGGAGTTCCGTCAGTGGCGATAGCGCACTCACAAACGGCTCGGCAGAAATATTCAGCGCACGATTATTAGTACGAATTCCCGTAATGCGATTGTCCGTCTGCTCGATACCAATATCTTTTATGGTTAAGCCCGCAAGCTGCAATGCACGTTCCAGCGCCTCAGTATCTCCCGCTAAGGAAGAAGAAAAGACAAAAGGCTGCAAGGACACGCTACTACCAAAGGGACTTAAAAGAGTTATCCCGCCCTGAGAACTTGCCGTTACTTGTGCAGACAATGTGATGGTCATTTGGGTCGAAGAGTTAATTACAAAACTTCCCACCGGAAGCCCCCCGACCAAAGCATCTGTAACGTGTGTCAAGTTCACCCCCGACACCTGAACCGTCGTGCCGGGTCCGCCGTTTGCGGGGCTAAAGCTCAGTACCACGGGCTGACCACTTGCTAAGGCAGCATTGATGATTGCAGCCGTCGTGCTAATGCCACCAATGGACGTAAACTGCAATACCCCGGCAGCAGGAAGCGGCACACCCGAAACAGGAACGGTGGGCACACGCACGAACAGCTGCCCATTGACGAAACGGAAACTCGCGCTTGTGCTGCCGATAGCGGCTCCTGTTATCAAATCGAGGTTCTCGCCAGTAACGAGTACCTCGTCGCCCGGGGCGGCATTGGTAGGCATAACGCCTGTGATGGTAGGAACACCGACAACAGTGAACAAATTCGCCACCACAGTTCGGTTGAATGCTCCCAATGCGTCCACCGTCACGAGCGCTTGACTCAGACTGGCGTTTGTCCCGCGAAGCAGTCCTGTGGTTGGTATCAGAACCGTCATTGCAGCTGACGACGAAATAAGATAACTTGCTTTGGTACTGCCGATACTCGTACGCAGCGTCAATTCTTGTATCAGCTCCAGATTTGCGCCTGTTACCCGAACCTGACCGCCCACTGGGACGACTTTATCGCGTGCTTCGCTCACCACCACCAATCGCAACGGGTCAACTCCATTACCCGAACCACCATTCGGGAAAGGACTATACACAAACTGCGTTGCCGAAGTAGCCGTGCCGCCACCGGTGCGCACAGTCAGGAACACCGAGGTCGCTACAACCGATGTTAAACTACTTCCCGATTTGTCATTCGCCGAAGCAATAAGCGACGGCACCTGCGCTGGAACAACCACGCTCAGGCGACCGCTATTATTCACGGTTACTGCCTGCGCAAAAACGTCCCCGAACCGTACTGTTGTGCCCGGTGTGAAGTTTTGCCCTACTATCGTTATCACCGCCCCTGTTGATGACACCGCAGGGCTAAAACTCGTCAAAACAGGCGCAGCAACAAACGTCAATGCGCTGGTAGAAATAACCGTCCCGCCGGGCGTACTAAGAATAATCGTCGAGGTCGTCGCCGTAAGCGGAATTTGCGTTGTGAAACTACCGTCAGGGTTATTGGTAATGCTGCCTTGCGGAATATTAACACCACCGATATTTAAGCCATTCAAGCCACCAAGATTCGTACCGCTTATTGTTATGACCGTTCCTACGCCCGCAGGATTGGGGAATATCCCGCCAATCACGGGCGCGGGCACAAACGTAAAGCTCGAATCCGATGCCGCACCGCCCAGAGGACTGCCTACTTGCACGGGTCCCGTGGCTACTGCGCCCACGACCACACTGATTGTCGTGCTGGATAGCACCGTAAAGCCAGAAACCGCCACGCCGCCAATAGCTACAGCATTCACGCCTGTCAGGTTTATTCCCGTTATCAGCATTGTTGTTCCTTCGCCGCCTATACTTGGCGTAAAGCCTGTAATACGGGGGCTGCCTTGGATTGTCCCAACAATGGCGTAAAATCGTGGTGTGATATTCGTCACCCCGTCGCTCAAAAGCGAAAGCCCTTGCGGTAAATTACTGAGCGTACCACCAACACCAGTGTATAAGCCTGTCTGCGTCTGCGAACTTGCCAGCGAGTTCATCGCAGTAATGCCGCCGCGCGTAACACCCACACGCGCACCCGTGAACGAGCCGCTCACAGGAGTAAGTCGCCAGTACTCACTTGTACTGAGCGCTCCCGGCACACCCAAAGCGGGAGTACCACCCGCTCCCGTCGCAAATGCTTCTGCTCCCACCTGTGGCGCGACAGTTCCCGTCGTTGCTTCGGTCAGGGTAAGAGGCAAATAGCTGATGCCGCGACCTATGGGGTAAAATATTGGTTGGGTCGTTGTTGGGGTGAGATTGGGACGAAGCTGGCGCACCAACGAACCAGAAACGAAGGACAATGAGTTTCCGCCCACGAGCGCTGTATCGGCACTACTTTGAAGCAGAACGCTTGCCCCATTACCAACGCTGACATTCCCACCAAACAAACCTAATTGCTGCGTGATTTGAATTGTACCACTCAGATTCAAACTCCAACCACCACGATTCATCGTTAGTTGTGCAAGCTGCGGGATGCTTATAGCTCCGGCGAGTGTACTATTCCCGTCAATCAAAAGCGTATCGGTTGAATCCGTCGCAAAGTTCGTAGTAGCACCCAAAAATGTGACACTGCCCGAAAGCCGCAGTCTATCAGCTGCACCGAAGGCAAGTGTACTGTTATTGAGAAGGAAGCTGCTTTGCAGATGCTTGCTTGCATCCATGCGTACCGAACCGTTGTGAATTTCTACTTGCGCAGACATCACGTGTGGAAACTCTGCGGTTGTTGTGAGGCGGTTTACGGGAGCATTATATTCCAGTGTTGCCGTTGGTGCAAGGTATTGTATGCCGCTTGGCGAAGTAGCATTCCCCGTGCCCTGTAGTCGCAAGCGACCACCGCCATTAATGCGGAACAGACCGTTACTATTGACAGTAATACCATTAGGAATTGTAAGTGTACCACCCGATTCAACTTGCAGTGTCGTGCCGCTCCCAAAATTTGCAGAGTTTACAAATTGTGCGTTCACTCCTGTAGGAACATAGAAAACGAATCCCGATGTGGTGAAATTTGCAGGGCTGGAACCGCCCCCGCCAATCTGTGAATTCCAACTTGTGGCAAGATCGGCAAAACCGGAAACATAGTAAAAGATAGTGGGTGCAGATCCCGCAATAGAAAAGTGCATCGTTGAACCCACTGCCAAACCAATAGACGATGGTGGGTTACTGGTGATACTATTTGGCGTTCCGGGCGTGATAGTACATGGGACTGTTGGTACAAGAGGAAGATAAACCCCGCCAGGGCCGGGCGAAACTTGTGCTATTTGGCTTCCAACGGCTATGGCGGGAATTCTTCCGAGAGCATAACGAGAATCAACCAAATTATTATTCGCAGCAGTAATGCGCCAATATTCGGTGGCACTAAGGTTCCCTAAACCTACTCCCGGCGTACCTCCGGGACTGCCGATATTCGCCTCTACATCTATCAGAGGATTCGCACCCAAAGGCGTTACAGGCGCAACAAGCGAAAACGGCGCGTATTGCCCACTCTTACCGACAGGAAAATCCCACATCGCACCACCTGAATAATTCACGGGCAAATACCGTTGGAGTGGTCCATCAATAAAAGCAGTTGGTGAACCGCCTACTACTGCACCCGGAATTGCTGCGTTCACTATCGTCAGCGTATTTGTCGGATTCGATGTCGTAAAAATCCCATTGGAAAGAGTAAGCTGATTTGCAATGCTCAAAGGATTTGTCAGCGTTGAGCTGGCAGCAATAGTCAGGTTGTACGCTCCATTGCTGGTAAACCACGTCGCATCCACATTTGGACGCTGAATCATAATGGTAGAGTTAAGCGCTGTTGCATCAATACGATTACCACCTGTAGTTGTAATTGGACTGCTTCCGGCAAGTCGGAGCGTAACCCCACTATTAACAATGAGGGAACCAACGACGACATTAATACCGCCTGTAAGCGTCCTTAACCCACCAAGCTGCGGCGTGCCGTCTTGAATATCCACATCACCATTCATTGTTGCTGGTAATGTTTGGAAATTTACTGTCCCTGTCCAAGCGTAGGTAAACTGCAATACACCGCCTGCTAAATACGTGGCAGAACCTGTACCGGTCACTTGTGGCGAAAATCCGAGTGAACCATTAAGCTCCAGGATACCTGAACCAGAAACAGTTAATGAACCAGGTCCATTGACTACGAAGGGATTATTCGCCCCACCTATTTCAAGTCGCCCCGAAGTTATGGTAGATGCCCCGGTAAGTGTCGTCGCGGTTGCGCCCGTAGCTTGATAATGCCCACCATTTACAGTGAATGCACCATTGTATATAAGATTAAAACCATTTGTATTGACAATTCCCCCCGAAAATGTGGCATTGCCATTAATCGTTGCTGCCGGAGGGGTATTAAAATAAAATACTGTTCCCGGTGTACGATTCACTGTTACCGAACCGGGCATCACGGTTGGGAATTCTAAAGCTGTCCCTCCGCCCGAAAGACCATTTATATATTGCAATTGTGCTGTTGGTCCCATATAAGTAACAGTTCCGGTACCTGTGAGATTCACATTACCATTCATAACAACAGTGCCGCCGTTATCCACTTGAATAGTAACACCCGGCGACACATTAAAAGTGCTAATGTATGTCGCCGTTTTCCCCGTTTCAATTTCAAAGGTCAAGCCACTGGTGGTAAAATTAGACGGATTTGCTCCCGAACCGCCGGGGTTTGCCCCCCAACTGGTAAGCAGTGTTGGGTCGCCTACATTGTAGTAATAGGTACTTGGTGCAGAAGCATATGCGATGAATTTGGGTACCCCGGCTGCGAGGGTTGTTGCGGCAGGAGTTGTCTGAATATTATTTGCTGCAACCGACGCAGTCGGCAGAGCTGTATATGCTCCGCCAATGGCAGGTGCTTCGGCAAGTGCGGAAAAGGCATTGAATGAGGAGGTAAAACGGTCGGCATTGAAAGCAACACTTGTTAAATTCACACTTGACGTAAGGCTTATTGCCTGCGATGTAAACGGTGTTACCAGTGCTCCAGAAGCAGTCTTACCGCCGGCACTGGGGCTTGCAACAGCAGAGACTGTTCCAGCACCTGCGGCAGTTTCATTGAGAATAATTGCTAAATTTTCTGTTGCGCTGCTTCCTATTGGAAAGCTATAGTTACTGGCACCTGCCGATATTGCACGAGTAAGCGTACCGACTATCCAGCTTTGATTGCTTACAAAAGTAATAGCACCCGTACTTGGATTATTGACGGTAAAGCCGCCTGCGCTTGCGTCCAGAATCCCCTGTGTGAGAGTAAGTGTTCCGGCGACAGGTAAAGAACGAAAAGCAGGGAGTGTTACAATGTCGGTAACGGCAGATTTATTGATAATCAGGTTCGTTGGTCCTGATGCGGGGAACTCCGTGGCGGAAGGATTATTATTGTTTGGACCACTGTACGTTAGAGTTGAGCCGGGATTGTAGGTAACGGATCCTCCACCGGTAATAGCAGCAATATTGGGTGCCGTATTATTTAGGTCAACCCCTCCGGTAACCGCAAGTCCGGTACCGCCGCCAAGAGTTAAATTGTTACCGGACACTCTTAGTACGCCGTTGACAGGAACAACCACACTATTCGCCCCAGGACCATTAACAACATTAGCACAACCATTTGCAACAGTTCCGGCAAGAGTAAGGGTATTTGTGCCAGTGCTAAATTGCCCACCACCAGCACCGCCTAGAGTCAACGACCCATGAACGGTTTTCAATGAGTTCAAAGTCAGCGAAGCATTTGCAGTAAATGTCACAGTGACATCCCCGTTCATCGTCACGGGAAATTCTTGCCCTGTTACGCTTGGCGGTACGTTATTACTAACAATATACCCCAAACCACCGCGCGGCGATGCAGGACCCGCATACGTTGGTACACCGGTCCATGTACTGTTTGGCGGCATATCCATAATGATACCCGTAGCACCGCCAGCAATGATAACATTCGTACCACCGGAAACAGGTCCGGCAGTACCGCCAGCAAGGATTCTCCCTGTACCGCTAATATTGCATACAGCGTTGAATTGTGTGCTGGTGGTATTAGTACGAAGATTAAAATTCCCACCGAGAATTGTTATCGTACCATTAAAGATCTGTGCTTGAGCAGGAATATTGACCGATGAGCCACCGCCTTTATTCACAATAATGTTACCGGGCATTGTTGGTGGAAGCTCTATTCCTGCAGTTACACCGGGTCCGATGTATCGCAGATTGGAACCAACATCATATTGAGTCGTCCCAGCGCCACTAAGAGATATACTACCATCAATTTCAAGCGTTGCCCCCGAATATACATGAATAGCATTAGCGGGAGTGAGCGTACCACCGCTACGCAAACTTAGTGTTGGCGAGCCGCATGAACCTATGCCTAATTGCTGACCTGCAGCAACCGTTAGCGCACCGTATAATGTCAGATTGCTACCCAAGCCCATTCCAGCTGAATTAAGAACCAGCGTATTCAAATCTTGAGGTGCAACAAAATTTATGCAGCTACAGAGTTGTGCAACAGCTCCCATAAAACGTAATGAAGCGCTACTATTACCCTGAAAAGAACCACTCCAGCAGTAACTTCCTGCAAATAAATCCAGAATAGTATTTGTATTAAATGCCAAGACTTGACCGGGGCTGATGGTCATACCACCATAGAGCTGGTAGGTTAGTCCGGCACCAAGTGTTACACCACCACTATTATTAACAGTAATATTGGCATTCATCGCAGCACCTGTCGGGATTTCTACCCCAACCGTCTTAGCTACGCCCCCAATATAATCTAGTTTTGATCCAAGGACATAGACAGGTGAATTCCCTGTTATTGCACCATTATCAACAATACGAATAACATTAGGCATCATACCGCCAACATTGATTGTACCTCCATTATTAACTATACCCCCGCCGTTAATAATCAAAGAAATAATAGAAGAGGCACCATGGTCAATGTTAATTGTTCCATTATTGGTAATGGTTCCCGTTGCGCCAACAGTTGTTGTCGCACCCCAAATATAACCCAATGTTGACCCTGGATTAATGGTAACCGCACCATTGATAGTAACGTTATTCCCATTTGCCACAAAGCCCGCATTACCTTGAAATTGCAAGGTTGCCCCAGCGGCAACCGTTAGGGTTGAAGGTGTTTGAAAGTCAAGGTTTACCGCACCATTTACAAAGCTACCGGGTCCGGTTAGAGTAAGGGAACAAGCTGCTCCAACAAAAAAACCAACACTGCGCCCTGTAATTTGAATAGAATTCAAAGAAAGTGTCGCAGGCGCACTATTAATTGCAACGGCAGCGCCAGCAGTAAAAACTGCGTCATCTCCCGTTGTTGGGAACGGCATCCCCCCCCAATTATTGTTATCAGTCCACACACCAGCTGCACCGCCGCCTGTCCACGTGCGCGTAGCAGAGAGAAGATTATTTGGAAAAACGGTAAGCGCAAGCAGACACAGAATTAATGTACAAAACTTTTTCATTTGACCACCACGAGAGAATGAGGTTTGGAGAGAATATGCTGAGAATGACAGCAATCAATGTACAAGAAATCATGCGAAAAATCAAATACTTTGGGGCGAAACGACACCAGAGAGGGGCGAGTTGCAGAAGCACCACAATAAAAAAACCACCCGCACGAAGACTATCTCCGCAGAGTGGTTTTACTTACTTCACAAGCAATTATCACAACATTTTGTGAGCAAAAATGAATTGCATTTTTGCTTCATCAACACGAGACTTTATCAACGCCGTATTTGCACCCGCTCGGTCAAAATTGCTGCCGGAGTGCGCAGCACCACAAAATACGTCCCGCTTGGAAGGTCGCTTACAGGCACAGATGCCACAAACTCCCCTTTCGCGTGCTCGCCGTCTGCCAGCACTTTCATTACTCTGCCGAAAACATCCACCAATACGACCTGCGCCGGGGTCGGCTCTTGCACAGAATAGGTAATATGTCCAACATCCAAAACGGGGTTAGGCTGCATAGCGCTCAGAGTGGCACTTGTGCCCGCACGCGCAATAAGCCGTGTGCCGCCTGCCCGCGAGACCCGTGCTGTGAAGCTCCCCGAACGAAGTTCTTCCACAAATGTTATGCGCTCACCAATAAACGGTGTCGGAATAACCGTAGTGGGCGAGGGATCCACCGCAAAACGGAAGTATTCTAATTCAATGGCGGTTTGTGTAGTTTCTCCAGCAACGGCTACGCATGGGAAACGAAAGAGTACACTATCGCGCAAAAGTGCCGGGAAATCACGAGCAACGATGCTGGTGGTGGTCGCGGAAACAAAAACACGTTGCAAACTATTCGCCACATCGGGATTAGAAATCGCTTGCAGTGGAGGCTTGATGCTACCGAGAGCCAGGACTTGACGATTAAAACGAATAATAGTCGTGTAGGAAAGCGGAAGATAGTCGGCAAGTTTACCGATACCCACATCTACGTTCGCAACGGTAACGCTTGCAATATACACTTCCATATTCAACGACGTGCCGGGCGGGAGTGATTCTTGTCCACGCGCGGGGCGAATACCAACGGTAATACCAATATCCCTACCACTCCGCTCATTTCGTGCGAATGCTTTTACTCGTGCGGTGAGCGTATCGAAATAGACCGTATCACCCCGCGAAGTGCTTTGAATAAAGCGGGCAGTATAACGAATTGTTGCCGAAAGGTTTCCTTCGTTGACGGGTGTACATCTCACAACAACAGACGACGTTGCACCCGAATTGATGTAGAGCGGGCTGCGAAGACTATCCACCGTAAAGCCATTTGCACTGCCGATAATCTGCGCACCGGTAATAATCACGCGCGTCGAAGGACCGCCGCGATTACCTATTAGAGCAAGCGTCTGTGCTGTCTTGCCGACGCGAATCGTATCAAAGTTCACCGAATCCGCTTTAATCGGCGTTCCACGCCCGATAAGCACGTTCTCAAGGCGAGTACTGCTAGTGTCGCCTGCTGGCGGAATATATTTCACCGTCACCGATGCAGTTTTTGTGCCCGGGCTACGCGGCGCGAAGGTAATACCGCGAATAGAAAATGTCTGTCCGGCACGCAAGCGCAAGCCCCGCACATCAAGCGGGATTCTGAAACTAAACTCATTGTCGTTGCCATCCACGTCTAAGATGGTGAGGTCTTGGTCGGTAAGATTTGTCAAAAACGCAAAGTCCGAGACAGATTCACCCAAAACCACATTGCCAAAATTGACCGAACTCACCGCCACAGCGCTTCCGGGCGGCGCTGTTACAAAGCTATTCAGTCCCGACCATGCGCTGGCGATATTCACACCGTTTAATGCCCGCACACGCCAGAAATACTGCGTAAGCGGCTGCAAGCCTTCCATGCGAGTATTGATGGTCGTGAGCGTCGTATCGGCTGAGCGCACGGAGGCGGTTGTGGCTATGAGCGAAAAATCACGCAGCTGCGAGACCTGCACCTCGTAGAGAATTGCGTTATCAACTCGCGTCCACTGCATTGTGGGATTGAAGGCAATAAAGTTTGCACCGTTTTGTGGGAATACAAGGTCGGGTGCTTGGCTTGGCGGACGCGGCTCTACGCCATGCACACGAATAGGGCGTGAATAGAGTGTGAGTTTATCCACAAGACGGTTCGTGATGGCGCACACATATGAGCCCGTATCTTGCGGCATAAATTGTTCGATTCGATAGCCGATTGTCGCCGATGTAGCCTGCACCTGTACACCGTCCTTGAACCATTGGTACAAATTATCACGCCCCGAAACAGCAATCGCCAGCAACATCGGATTACCGATAACAATGCCCGTATCCCGCACCGCACCAAGACTGTCCTGCGGAATATAGATAAAATCAGTAACGGCAGCATTTGTCTGTAAATCACCAAATTGGAGATTATTGCCCTGCACTGCCAGCGCTGAGAGAATAGCACTCATGCGGGGCAGCGAGGTAAATTTATTGTACGATAGCCCAAGCGTCTGCAAATTACGCAATGCGCCAAGCTGCGCCGGAACTGTCCCGCTAAAGCTGTTACTATCCACGTAGAGCGTTTGAAGTGAGTCGAGATTACCAAGAGTGCTGGGGAGCGTACCGCTAAAGGTATTGCTACGCAAGGACAAAAAGCGCAAGCGTCTCAGATTACCAAGGTCGGCAGAAACAGAACCTGTAAAAGTATTTCGCCCAATGTCAAGCGTTTGCAAGTTCGGCAGCGCAGGCAAAATACGCATAATGCTTTCACCTGTCAACTGATTATTCTCAATCAACAATTCTTCGAGCGAAGTCAAAGAACGAAGGGTTTCCGGCACTTCACCCGTCAATTTGTTTCCGCCCAGCCACAGCCTGCGCAGCGCATTTGCGGCTGTGAGCGCCGAAGCATTTTTTGAAGATGCACTCGCCGCCACTGTCACCGTTGCCACCGTAGCATTCCCGAACGATTCGGGAATCGTGCCCGTGAGCTGATTACGGTGCAAATAGAGCGATTGCAATGTGGTCACATTACCAAGTTCCGGTGGGATAGTTCCCGTAAACGCATTTTGCCCTAAGTCCAGACTTTGCAACAGCGGAAGCCCGCCCAGACACGGCGGTATTGTGCCCGAAAGTGCATTTTGATTCACATTAATTTCTCGCGCTGTTGCCAGTGAGCACAGCGATTGCGGAAGCACCCCGGTAAGGCGATTGCGGTCAGCAACCAGAACACGCAAATTCGGCAGCCGCCCAATGCTGTCTGGCAGCGCTCCTGTGAACTGATTCCCACCCAGACGCACTTCTTCAAGCGTTGCGACCGACGGAATCCATTGCGGAAAGACACCTTTAACGCCGTTATCGGTAAGGTCGAGAATACGCAATGCCGTCAGTTCGCGCAAAAGTTCGGGTAATTGCCCTTGCAGATTATTGTCCGCAAGGCGTATTTGCGTAACGCGCCCGCCCTCAACCGTAACGCCTGCCCATTCAGAAACGGGGTCGGCAGAGAGCCAGCGATTAGTCGCTCGGTTCGTCCACGCAGCACCGCCCAGACTATCGTAGAGAACGCCCAGAATCGAGGCTTCGTATTCAATACGCGAGAGCACCTTAATTTCCTGAGTGGACTGCGCCGTGCCTCTGGCTCCTGTGATGCGGATAAGTCCCGTCGAACCACTGCCCACAACAACCGTGAGCACGGAATCGGAGCGTATCGAAAAACTGGCTGCGGGCACATTTCCAATAACAACGGACGTTGTGCCATTAAAATTCCCGCCGCTAATGGTAACAGTAGCACCGGAAACGGCAAAGGCGGGAGTGAAACTTGTAATATATGGCGAAGGAATAATAGTCATTCGCACGGTGGAAGTGGTCGAGCCGCCCAAAGTCGTGATACTCATCGTGCCGCTTGTACTCAAGCGCGATACTCGCACCAGAAGTTCAGTCGGCGAGACGCTCTGCACAATGTCTGCTGTACCGCCGCCAATCGTTACATTCCTCACCCCCGTCAAGAACTGCCCTCGCACCTGCACAATGGAGCCAAAGGTAGCATTCAGCGGTGAGATAGACGTGATGACAGGTTGCACCGACGTAACAAAAAATTCGGATGTTGTGCTTGCCGTTCCTAGTGTGCTATTCACAAAGACAGCGCCACGCGTCGTTCGCGGCGGCAAAGCACCCACCACGGCAAATATTTGTGTGGTCGAAACCAATGTTACGCTCGTGGCACTTGTTCCGGCAATACTCACAGCAACATCGCTCGTAAAGCCGCGACCCGAAATACCGACAAGTGTTCCTGCCGTACCTACAATCGGACTGACATCGGTTATTGCCAAAGCAGGCTGTACCTCGAACCGTGCCGAGGCAGTTGTGGTGCCCCCGGGCGTAGAAATGCGGAGATTAGCAGTTGTGGAGCCTCGCAGTGGCAAGCGAATCGTCATCTCGGTAGAAGACAGAATTGAAACGATGGCAGCAGTCACATTACCAATGGTTGCTTGGGTGGCGAATAATAAATCTCTCCCGCGCACAAGCAGCGTGGAACCTGCGACGGCAGCAGTAGCAGGCAAACCATTAAAGAATGTTGCTGTTACCGTCGGCTGCGGGGAGTAAAAAAACACCGTTGCCGTTGTGACTTCCCCACCGGGCGTACGGACAACGATTGTACCCGTTGACCCTTCCAGCACAGCGACACTTATCTGTGTGGGCGAGTTCACCGTCACCGAAAGTACTGGAGCACCGCCAATAAGCACACTGCTGATTTGGCTTAGATTCGTGCCGGTAATAGTAATAACGGAGCGCCGAGTGCCAATAGTAGGCGTAAAGCTACTAATTGTGGGCGGTAAGAAAAACGTAAAACTATCGGTCGTCGTAGCAACGCCGCCAAGCGTTCCCAGACGAATTGCTCCCGAAACATCACGGTTAGGGCATCGTACTTGAACGAGCGTGTCCGTGCGGGTAATAATCGGTAACACATTTCCGCCAAACGTTACCGATGCCGTCGAAGAAAGATTTCGTCCTCGCAGAGTAACCACCGTATTAAATCCGCCATTGAGCGGCGTAATAGCAGTGATTTGCGGTGGAGGCGCATATACAAACGTCGTGGGCGAAAATGCTGTGCCTCCGATGGTAACAACGCTCACCGGACCGGTCGAACCATTATTCACCGTTGCACGAATCACGGTCGGCGCAACAATCTCAAAACTTTGCGCAGGCGTACCGCCAAAGAATACTTGTGTTGCTGTCGAAAGATTCAGCCCTGTAATTGTTGCGACGGTAGCATTACCGCCCGTGGTAGGAGTAACACTGGTGATGAGAGGTAATGGTGTGGCGTTACCGACGGCAAAGAACGATGGACCCACGCCGCTAACTGTAAAGATATTGCTTCGCAGCACCGTTCCTGTAAACATACTACCTATCAGCGAAAATGTGGCGTTGGTAGCATTTGCACTCGCAAAGACAGACGACGATACAAATAAGGGTGCGGTAGTGCGCACTGCCGTCAATACAAGTTGTGAGTAATCTCCGGCAAGCGCAGGCTGTACCTGCCAGTAATAATTACTGAGTGAAGCCAAGCCTGTACCAAGCGTTCCGCTTGCAAGCCCTGTCAATGCCTCTACGATAACACCGGGATTGCCTGCGCCCGTCATAGCATCAGAAATGCTGATCGGAAAGTACGAACCAAATTTTCCAACCGGAAAAAAGAATAATGACGTACCGTTTTGATTTGCCCCCATACGCCGAAGCATTTGCCCCAGCACAAAGGAAGCCGACGAGCCGCCCTGAACGGCGCTGAGAGAAGTCGTCTCAATACGAACTTGGGGTGCGTATAGATAGCCCTGCTGCAATGACAGCAACGTGGTGATTGGCAGCACCGATACACACGTTAGCGTTGCTCCGGCGCGATTCAGCGTCAGACTGCCTAGGTTGTTCGGTCCGCCCTGCCAGTTGAACTCGCCCGTTATTGTTCCTGTTCCGGCAAGCGTCAAACTCCCACCTCCGCCGCCGGAATTATCCTGAAACATAGACCCCGTAACAAACGTGATATTTCCGTTCCACGTCAGCGTTCCGGCTTTCAAGTCAATGATTCCGGTTGCATTAGCAGTAAAAGAGCCATTTTGCGAAAGCGAAAAGCCCGCGCAGTCTAGTGTGCCGTTCACTGTCAAAACACCGTTGATTGATTTGGCACTGTTCAGTTGAAGGCTTGTATTGAGCACAATTTGCACATCGCCGGGCATGGAAGCAGGAAGCTCGCCGTCGGTAACAACTGCGCCGGTGGCATCATACTGTAGCTGCGCATTCGGTGTTCCGGTTTGGTATTGAAATGTTCCCGCAGCAGCCGTTACGTTGCCCGTTCTCCGCAAAAAAATCGTCCCAGGCGAAAGCACAACCGTGTTCGCACCGCCATTGAACGCATGATTTTGCGCTCCACAGTCGAAGGTGCCTCTCTGTACGGTCAGCGAACCCGTAAGCGTAATGCCGTTGTCCATTTGAAGCGCCCCGGCAGTAGGCGCACTTTGATTATTAACTGTGATGGACTGCGCTCCGGTGATGGCAGTGCCCGTAGCAAAGCCTGAAATCTGGGTTGCGGCGGCGGCATTGAAAGTATAGCTTGCTGTAGGATTGAATGTGCGTGTTCCGGTTACTTGCACAACACCACCATTGACACCGCCCGTATGTGCTGTGATGAGCGATGCACCTGCTTGAAGGTCAAAATCACCCGTTCCCGTCACGGCAAATGCCTGTCCGTCGAATGCACCGCCCGTTTGTACTTGCAATACCACCCCGGCACCAAGAGCAAGATTGGCAGTAATAACTGCCGTGCGACCACTTGGCACAAGAAACCTGTCGGCTGCCGTCGTAAAGTTTGCCGGCGTTGCACCGCCACCTGCCAATACCGTATTCCAACTTGCCAAAAGCGTTGCGTCACCGGATTGATAAAAATAATCAACCGCAAGCAAAGGCGATGTCGGCACGGCAAAGCTAACGATGGCGAGGAATATGAGCCTGCATAAACGGGAATGCAGAACCAAGCCTTTCCCAAAGTCAGTGCGGAGCGTTCGATTTTTCAAGGCAAGCATTGGTATCGGAGAAAAAATGAAACAGAAGCAAGGTGAACAGTACAAATAAAGCCAGATAATTTGAGACACGGGATGTGCTCACACTACAACCACAGAACCGCACAAGCTACGCACGGCAACGATTCTATCATGCCCGCACAAGCCCTTTTGCTTTCTTGGCTCTACTATTATCCGGCTATCGCCTTTTGTTCTCCAAAAATCATACCATTTTTTGTCAATCGTCAAGGCAGGATGACCTTTCTCAGCACAACCACCTACCGCACCACCTGTAATCGCTCTGTAATTACCTCGCCAGATGAAGTCTTCATCCGAACCAAATACGACCCGCTTGCCAGACGCGAGGTTTCCAAGCGCAGCGAATGTGTTCCGGCTTCGTACTGTTCTCGGTTAGTGTTCATCACGACCATACCTTGCAGCGTCAATATATCAAAGGAAAGTGCTCCCGCAGTTTGCAAAGCAAATGCCAGTTCGACGGAATTATCAGCAGGATTTGGACTGAGCGCAAGTGTGGTTTTCACAGTGTCAACAGGAGCAATAAGCCGCTTGCCGCCTGCCCGCGAGACTGCGGCAGTGAAACTTGCGGTTAAACTATCCACTGAAGATTCGAGACTAATAATGACCTGACTTTTATCTGCCAGATTTTTTCCAGCACTGGTCGTGTCCCAGAGAAATCGTGTTACGCGGAGCGTTGTGGCATCGGTACTTCCGGCAATGACGCGGCAGCGAATGCGCGTGAGGACGGAATCAAGCGCACCCGCATCATCCGGCACCCAGCGCGTAGGCGTAATCGTGTACGTTACAAAGTCGCCCGAACTTGCCACTCGCCGCAAGGAAGATTCTCCCGCTTCGGGCACGAGCACTTGACTATTAAAGACAATATCACCAGTGAACACGGGGTCAGCTGCACGATTCAACGTCCCGAGGGCGCATTGTGCCTGCTCTTTCGCAGTATTTCCACAGGTAGAAGTTGCCAGATAATCCAGTTTTGTAATTTTAACACCCAGCGTTACTATCCCTCCCGGCGCAACCTGTTGTTGGTCTGCTATTAAGCGCGGGGCAATCGCTACGTCGCTCGTCTTCGGTGCGCGAATGCTGACCAGCATTGGAATGGACAACGTGTCGTTGACCATACCCAAAGAAGTTACAACTTGGGCGGTAAACCGCACATAGCCCCGAATTGTCGTCGCGGCGGTGTCGGCAGTCAGAATGCAACTCACATTCACAAATGCGCTTTCGTTGGGCTGCAAGGTGATAGGTTTTACAAGTGGGTCGCTTAGTCTAAACTGTGCTTTGTTGCTATTCTCCGAACTGGTATCAGTTTTTGTTCCAATCGTTAGTGGGGTAAGAGAGACATTTGTTAATTGAATACTTTCTGTCTTCGTCAGCCCCGCGGTCAGCAAGCCAAAATCTACTTCCGCTCCCGCAAACACCAACGCACCGCCCGCGCCCGTCAGCACGGTGCCGAAAGAAACTTCCGTCGGAACGTTGCTGCCCGATGACGCGACCGTATAACCCACCACCACCGATGCGGTCTGCTCGCCAACATTGGTGGGCGTGAAGCGCACTTTCACAACAACGCTGCTATCCGGCTCCAAACGCACAGCACTTGTCAGTCCACCCGATTGGAACTGCCCTTGCGTGCCCTGCTCCACGAGCCGAACACTCTGAACAATGACCGCCGCGCTGCTTAAATTCTGCACCGTCAAAGAACGCTCCACCGTTTTGCGAAGAAGCACACGCCCAAAATTTATTGTTTCCACATTCACCGTGCGTCCGGCAGGGATAGTTGTGAAGCGCCCCACATCCGACCATGCGCCTTGCAAGCCTTCGCTCACCGCCCGCACACGCCAGAAGTACGTGGTCAAATTCACTAGTGCTTGTGCTGCCGTGAGCGAGAGGCGTGTACGGAACGGGTCATTAACGGTTTGCTTTACGACCATTTCAGAAAAATCGCTTGTTGTGGAAATTTCGACTTCGTAGCTACTCGTATATGCAGTTGTTGACCACACAAGGGTCGGGGTGATGGTAACGCTCTGCGCTGCAAGCTGCGGCGCGATGAGAATGGGACGCTCAGACGGGGCTTGCGGCGGCAAGGCACGGAGCGACACCACACGGCGAATAAGCGTTAATTGTGAGGCGGTGCGGTTGCGCACGTAGCACGTATATTCGCCCGTGTCTGCCCGCGCCACACGGTCGAGCTTCAGGACAGAATCCGTCGCTCCCACCAGCAGACGTGAGCCTTTGTACCACTGATAATCATTCGCAAAGCCGCCTATTGTGCCCGACACACGAAATGCCCCAAAGACCCGCACAACAGTATCCATGCGGGCAAGCACACTGTCTTGCGGAGAATAAACCGCCGAGCGTATTCCGGCGACGTTCCGTTCTAAACTTTCAAACGTAATCGCATTAAAAGCCACGTTCATCGAATCCATCGTCGTCCCGCTTGTTCTGCGGAGCTGCGGCAATGCTTTCAGACGATTATTTGCCATTGAGAAGCGTTTCAGTGTGGTAAGATTTGCAACCGAGTCCGTAAGCCCCGTAAAGGCATTGCTGTCCAGCCACATTGTCGTAAGGGCACTCAATCGCCCTATCTCAAGCGGCACTGCGCCGGAAAAATTATTTGCCCGCAGCGAGAGCGTTTGCAGTTGGCGGAGATTGCCCCAATAGGTAGGTAATGCTTCCGAAAGCTGATTACGACTTATGTCCAGACTTTGAAGCGCAGTCAGATTGCCGAAGGAAAGCGGCAAATTACCGGTAAGACGATTGTGCGAAAGATTGACGGTGGTGAGCGCCACGCACTGCCCCACACTTGCCGGAATCACGCCCGAAAGCCGATTCCTGCTGAGGTCGAGAATACGCAAATTGGCAACACTTTGAAGCGAAGGCGTTCCATGCTTACTTTCTAAACCATTGACAGCAGCGACAACGACCGTTGCCTGCGTACCCAACGTTTGAGGTATGACGCCGGATAATTGGTTGCCTGAGAGAACAAGCTCTCGCAAAGCAGTCATAGAGCCAATCGCGGCAGGAATTGAATCACTCAAGAGATTTTCACTCAGGTTCAACACTTCGACCCGTTTCAAATCCCCAATGCAGCTTGGAATCGCACCAGAAAAACCGTTAGAATCCAAACGCACCTCGCGCAAATTCGGCAATGTACACAGTCCGCGCGGCAGGTCGCCCACAAAGCGGTTATTGCCCAAGTCCAGCACTTGCAGACTGGCAAGCGTGGAAAGAACGGGAACCACGCCTGTGAACTGGTTATTGCGCAAACGCAAGATTTCAAGCGTTTTCAAGGTTGCAATGGAACTTGGGAGCGCTCCTGTCAGTTGATTGCCGGACAAATCCAGCACTTTGAGCGCAGGAAGTTCTGCCAGAAGCGACGGCAACGAACCCTGAAGCCCGTTGTTCGCAAGCACAAGCCGTGTTACTTGACCATTTTCAACTGTTACCCCTGCCCACGAGGACACGGGTATTTCCGTCGCCCAATTGCGCTCGTTGAACCACGCACCACCGCCCGTGAGCGCATAGATACGCACCAAAACGCTGGAATCGCGCTGAATAGGCGTAAGACCTTCGCCGCCCGTGGAAGCAGAGACAAACCGAAAGACTGCAACCGATGTCGCTACGCCGTTTGGCGTTGTTATCCGCACCGAACCCGACGTAGCGCCCACAGGAACAATTGCCGCTAGCAGCGTTGGCGACACAACCCGAAACGATGCTGCGGTCACGCCACCGAACTGCACCAGCCCCGCATTCGCAATATTTTGTCCCGTAATGAACACCTCAGCACCCGCTTCACCTGTGGGCGGTGTGAAAGAGAAAATGCTGGGCGGCGGACCAAGTGAAACAATAACTGTAAAAGATGAACCGCTCACTGCCTGCCCCTGCTGCGTTACAACGCGCACCGTGCCGGATGTGGCTTGTGCGCTGAGTGTCGCCACGATTCGCGTGTCGCTTGCTACGCTGAAACTTGCTACGGACACCCCGCCAACGCTTACACTCGTCACATTCACAAAATCAGTTCCGGTGATTTCCACACTCGCGCCCGTTGCACCGGAGGTAGGCGAAAAAGCGGTAAT
Source organism: uncultured bacterium (assembly GCA_937899715.1). GTDB lineage: Bacteria > Bacteroidota > Ignavibacteria > Kapaibacteriales > UBA4661 > PH2015. The sequence goes on from CALCNX010000121.1 coordinate 63,734, forward strand.
TGTTGGCGGAAAGAGGAAACGGAAGTCCTGCGTGGAGCGGACAGTACCGCCTGCTGCAATAACATCAACTTTACCGCTTGCTCCTCCGGGTGCAATTTTTGCCCGAACTGACTGCGGCGAAACGGCTTGAATACTATCAGCTTTGATGCCGCCAAAGCTGACACTTGTTACACCCACTAAATTCGCACCCGTTATCTGCACCCAAGCGCCCGCGCCTGCGGACGGCGTGAAAGAAGTGATTTGCGGCGGCAGAACGTATTGAAAAATCGTCTTGGACGTATCGCGCCCGCCGAGAGCAGAAATGACAATGGCGTTTGTACTGTTCTGCATTTGCGGCGGCATGGTGAAAGTGATGGCAGTCGTGGAATTCACCATAAAGCCCGTGATATTGACGTTCCCAAAGCGGAGTGTATCAACATTCACAAAATTTCGCCCCACAAGCCGTACAGACGTGTTTGCACCGCCGACGGGCGGAATAATGCTGTCAATTTTAGGGGCAGGAATAAACGTAAATGCGGTCGGCGATATGGCTGTGCCGGAGGGCATCACAACCGTAATTCGACCGGAAAGCGATATTGATTTCAGCGTTATGCGTAGCTCTGTGGGCGAAATCAGTGCGGCAGAGGCGTTTGCCGTGCCGCTTGCCGAATCCAAATACGTCGAACCAATAAAAACAGAATCTATCGGCTGAAAATCTGTTCCCCGCACTGTAATAACCGTGTTTGCGCCACCTTGCGCGGGGCTAATGCTGGTGATATTGGGCGCACCGAAAAATGAAAATGTCGTTACCGATGCGGCAGTACCACCGGGATTTTGCACCTTCACTACACCACTAGCGCCATTCCCAACTTCAGCCACAAGCTGCGTTGGGGAAAGAACCGTAACGTTTGGCGAAGTAACGCCACCAAAGCTGACCGTGACGGGGCTAATAAAGTTTTGCCCGATGACAGTGATAATGCTTCCCGGGAAGCCACTGGCGGGATTAAAACTTGTGATTTGGGGTGGTACGACGACCGTAAAATTCTGTGGCGCTGTGGCAATACCGCCCGGAGTGGTAACGGTAACTGCTCCCGTGATTGCGCCCGGTGCGACCGTTGCGCGGATTTGCGTGGGAGAATCAATAATGACATTTTGCGCTGCAACGCCGCCGATACTGACGGTTGAGCCGGGAATAAAAGCTGCTCCAGTGATGGTGAGTTGCGTTCCCACTCCGCCGGACGCAGGCGCAAAAGCAACGACCAACGGCGCACCGGCGCTGGTGGTGATAGTAACCGTCACGGAAGTAGCAACTATAGGCGCTCCCGCCGTGCGATAGAGCGTGATAACGGCTTGAGTGCTGCCTCCGGCAAGGGGAGGATTCAACCAATTTACCACGAGATTAGGAACAGTATTGTTCGATTGATTCAAGAACGACGTATTGTAGACACACGAAAGCTGCGCCGTACCGCCCGCAGCAGGTGCAATCGCAAGATTAAGTGTCGATTCGTTTGCATCCAACAAGCCCGTACGCTGCGAGAAAATGCCCCACCGCATCGTAAAGGGTGCTCCGGCATTGATAATAGACGGCAAACCAAACGAGGCTGTACTGGAAGCCTGGCTAAAAGCGAGCGTGAGAGGCAGCATCTGGCACGAAACATTTTTGCTATCGGTGTATCCGAAAGCATCCTGCACCTGCAAAGAATACGTCGCACTTGTTTGTAGAAAAACGCTTGGATTGGTCGTGTTTGTAGGTGCAATATTCGTCGTCGGCATCCAAGAAAGCGTGATTGGGCTTGTGCCGCCGCGTAGTGAGGCAGTTGTGATTTGCGTGATTTTATTGAATCGCACAAACTGCGTTTCAGCCACAATATTGGGGACAAATCGTATTTCGACGGTTGCCGACGACGAATTCATGCCGTCGCTAACGCTGTATGTAAAGAAATCGGCATCATCAAGATTAGCCGGACGATTGGGCGAGTAGGTCAGATTGCCGAGAGCATCCAATCCCACTGTTGCCATCGTGGAGCCACCGTTTGCACCACTCAGCGAGAATGTAATAGGACTGCCGCCCACTCTGCTGCCGGGCAGCACCGCAGTTGCCACGCCACTCACACCCACATTCCCGGCAACTTTGAGCGAATTGTCCGCCCACTGCGGCGCTGTGGGCTGCCCAACCCCCGTTAAGGTAACGGTATTGTTCAAATTCGACAAATCAGCACTTTGACTCGGATAACCTTCGTTAAAACGCCAGTAACCGCGCAAGTTGGCTGCATTAGGGTGGCTGCCTTGTAATTCGCGCCCGCGCCAGTCAGCAATGGTTGTTTGCGGGAGCGCCGTGTTCCAGAGCCGAACTTCGTCTATTGCTCCGCGCCAAAAATCATTTGTGCCGCCATTGGAGCCGATGTGCAAACGTCCGCCCGTTCCCGCACCAAGCGCCAAATTGTCCTGCCCTGCCAGTCGCCCATCAATGTAGTACGTGATAGTTCCACCGGAATAAGTTACTGCAATATGATATTGCGTAAAGCGACGGAACGCACCGACAGCTGCTGTCTTTTGCATCAAACCATTCGTAAATCTGAAACCAGCAAGGATATTTCCCAAATGAACACTAAACTTCATTCCGGCGGTATTACCACCGTCTCCGATGGAAAAAAAGCAAGGATCGTATCCGGCTCCGCCTATTGACCACGCCGGACGCACGAGTGCTTCGACGGTGAAGGTTGAAAGCGAATCATAACTTGGGTGCGTGGCGGCGAATGCTTCTTGATTAAGCGATAGAGCAGAACCGCCATACTGCACTTGCCAGCCAAAACCTGCTTTAGGCGGATATGAGACTGTGCCCGCTGCAATGAAACGACTTGTACCGGAGGGGACGGTGCCCGTGGTAACACTGCTATAGAGACCGCTTGAAGTGGATGTGCCGCCCGCAAAGAAATAAGGCAGTGTGGCGGTTGCTGTCGTGTTATCATTGAACCCCAGCGCCATTCCACCCGCAAAACCACCGGTCTTGAACACGGCAGCCTGCATTTGGTTTATCTGCCCCGTATTGACCACCGTTCGCCAATACTCGGTGCTGCTCAGTGCAGACAAAGGAGACACTGCCGTTCCGCCTGAATTAGTGGAATATGCTTCCGCGGCAACGACCGTCCCACCCGCCACATTCATATTTTGCAGGAGCATCGGTAAAAACTGTCCACCTTTGCCAAGGGGATAAAGAAAAGCCCCCGGCGCACTCGCAAGTGTTCTCTGTAGCGGTCCATCCACATACCCGGCTCCGGTTGTTGCAAAAGTAACAGAAGGATTAACAGCACCAACTGTAGTACCAAGTATGCGGAGAATACCATTCGCCCCCTGCCCCGATTGGAGAATACCGCTCGTAATAGATAAGAAAGCAGGTCCTGCAAGGTCTATCCTATCGGCAGATGTACCGGGCATAATGACACGGGAACCAATGGGTTTATCAATAAGGAAATTGGCGTTTAGTGATGGTGGTGTTGGTGCAAATGGTGCTTCAGCGCCTGTCATGGTGTGGTTATTTGCGCCAGTAAACAAAAGATTTGAGCCTGTGTTATACCCCACGACAGCAGCCGAAGGACTAATAATGCTTCCTGTTCCATCAAGACGTAAAGTCCCTGTACTTTGTATTTGCATAAGGCTATTAGGCACACCAACCAAGGTAAGGCTAGCACCATTACTCAACCAAATTGTCCCATTGGGCTGTGCCCCCAAGATACTTCCGGGCTGATTTGCTACTGTATTGACTGCATTATTAAGTTGCAGCCCAAAGGAGTTGGTGGCAAGTTTCCCGCCGGATGGAGGGGTGACATTGACACTGCCGCAGGTAACACTACCAAACACAGACGTACTTGCACCCAGAGTAACAAAACCGGGTGTAGCTAAAACAAGTACGCCACCGGGCATTGTCGGCGGTAGTTCCTGCGGGGTAGTTATTTTATTTCCACCGCCCACATAACGAAGAATAGCATTTGGTGCTTGATAGTTAATAGCATTTGCCCCCTGCACGGTTGCCACATCATTCAAAATACACGCACCGTTTCCTGCAACGTTCAATGCCCCGTTATTGGTCAATGTTAGATTGGGAGCGAGTTCCAGTATTGCATTGGCATTGACGTTCAGAGTAGTGCCGCTGGTAGTGGTGTAATATCTACCTGCACCGCTGCCATTCAAAAGCAATCGACCGCCCGCATTCACATTCCATGTGCCTTGGTTCAGCAGAAAGCTGCCATTAACTGTAAGCATACTTGCTACGCCATTCACCGTACTTCCGGGCTTATTGACGAGAATCGTGCCGTTCATCGGACCACCGCCGGAGACTTCCTGACCATCCACCGTAAAAGTGTTTGCGCCAATATATTCAAGTGTATCGTTGGATCCGCCATAATTGATAAGCGATCCTCCGCCTAAGGCAGGATTTCCTTCTATTTGAACTTTTCCAGAAGAATTGACATTGAGATTTGCGTTAAGGAAAAAAGATACACCGTGCTTCACTAGCCAAATTCCTTGCATGGTCGTTGCCGTTGTTAAACTAGTTCCGGTTGCATTATTGATTGTAACGGTAACTCCGCTTGGAATAGTTGGCGGACACTCTTTCCCGATATTATGGCCAGGAGTAAACGCATAGGATAACTTAGATCCTGATTGATAAAAGGGGGTAAACGTTGCAGGGGCATAAAGAGGATCGCCCTGGATTTCCAGCTCTCCACCATTAAGAATGGCAAAACCAGCAACAGCACTATTGACGTTGTTATTATTGAAAAATTTATGCTGATGTTTTATTGAAAACCTACCACTTTGAACAAAGAGATTTGACCCGTTTGCAAGAACGGATTGCCCATTCAAGCCTACATTTACCGAAACAGTAGAAATGACGTTGATAATGAGCTTTGAACCACCGGCAGCAATTGTCAATCCGCTCAGAATATCCATTCCAAAATTTCCGGTGAATGTCGTTACAGTGCCGCCACTTACGAGAATACTATTGACTCCAATACCAACTGTGAGTGTAAGCGTAGGATTACCACTATTGACATCGAAAGAAATAATGTCAACATTCGTTGGAACCGAAGCACCACTCGCACCGCCGGATGTACCACTCCAATTATTAGTGCTATTCCAAATACCATCCCCACCAGTCACCCAAAATCTATTTGCAGCATATCCGCAGCCCCCTGTAAAAAAGATAACACAGCTAATTGCTACAAGAAGTAATAAGCGCCACAAGCGGCATGTTGCCAAATATGTAAAAGGAGAGTTCATAACTATATCCCCGAAAGAATTGGGAACAAAATGTGATAACACAGTGAACTTACAATTTTCCAAAGACATTTGCAATGACTGTATGTCACGATGTTCTATGTCCAAAAGTCATAGTCAGTCAATAGTGCTATGAAGAAAGACCGCTCAACCCCAAAATCGTTATACCATTCTCCCATAAATAAACAGCAAAGCGCCCGCCCGAACTTTCGTTCGGGCGGGCGCTTTGTATAGGCACCTCGCAAAAGAAGGGAAACAACGTAAGAGCACTCTAGCACGCTGCACTCACTGGCTTGCACCTGATTTACC
>CALCNX010000122.1 GCA_937899715.1 uncultured bacterium
TGGGATGGATGAGAAAACTCTAATTTACCTAAATCAACTTGATTTTAACACTACCAGTTTTTGAAATACTTGGAGGCACACGTACCGTGAACTCAAGCACTAAACAGGAGGAACAGATGGAATCATAGAGCGAATTTCACCACTTTGATTTTCTATCGACGTTTTTGTAATGATACAATTTGCAAGAAAACTAATTTCTGTGCAAATCCAATGACCGTAATGACCGAGAGGGTAAAAGTAATGACCGAGCCCCCCATTCTAATGACCGACAGCTATTGCACAGAATCAATTTTTTGTTAAGGGAAGGAGCGAAATCCCGCAAGAGCAAGAGGTAAGAATTGTTGCTGGTAAAGATATTAAACGGTTGTCGCAATATCAAACAGCGAAGCACCATTGATATTCTCAATTACTATTACCGAGGCACTCCGCATTATTCCTTTATCTTTTCTTTGCTGTTATTCGTTTGTAGCGTCTTTCTCTGCGACGGGCGCAAGCAAATCTACAATTAACTCAAGGCTGTCAGGGTGCTGAAGCCAGAGTGTACGCAGTCCGCAAGCACGAGCGGCTTCGATATGCTGGTGAGAATCGTCAATGAAGAGTGTCTCCGAAGGCTCATAGTGCATTGTTTGGAGTACAGCGTGAAAAATAGCCGTGTCGGGTTTACGCAAACCCATTTGGTACGAATAAAAGAGCTTTTCAAAGAGAGAAAATAATTCCTGACACTCCGGCTTGACGTGCTCGATGTGCGATTCGTTTGTATTGCTCAGAAGCACAAGACTATAGTGCTGCTTCAAGCGCCAAATGAGGGCGTTCCGCCCTGGGTACACGCCAAGTAACATGGAATTCCACGCTCTTGATAATTCCTCGTCGCTCCCTTCCAGTCCCAATTCTGTTCGGAGTCCCTCACAAAATTCTGCGGTCGAAACCGCCCCAATTTCATACTTGCTGAATATCTCCGGTTGTGTTTGGCGTGTGTAGGAAATATGTGGTGCGGAAGATGTATCCTTAGACTCCGTGCTTGAGGGCTTTTGCAATGCGGCAAACTCATGTTCGACCAGCGAATAGTCAACATTGTAGAGCACACCACCCAAGTCGAAAATGATATTTTTTATGCCATAAAATGTGTCATGAATCTGTGCTGTGCCGTTTGTCATAAACGCTACAAAATGTGGTGAAAAGGGCGTGAACTCAAAAGGGACAAAGGATACAAGATGCAAAAAAGAAACGAGATATTCTGCGCATTTGCCTCAGAACACCTCGTTTCTTTTCTTTTTTCGCAAGACTATCATATTGCCGTCTCGAAGGGCGAGTGACGGGGCTTGAACCCGCGACACCCAAAGCCACAATCTGGTGCTCTACCAACTGAGCTACACCCGCCATGATTACTGATGCAAATTAAGTAGTCTTAAAAAGAACGACTAATTTACAGCAAGGTGAGCGGATTTCCAAGAACTTTTTGCATATCCCGGCAAGTGGCTTTACATGGGGTTTTCGCCCGGAGCAACACCAACATAACAAACCCGATATTTACCTTGCAGTCGCGCCACGTAAAACGCCCATTTGTAATCAGCGTTCAGCTCTTTTGCAATTTTGTTATTCCGTCGAAGAATTTCGGCTTGCTCCTTCGTGAGCTGTTTCGTGTCTGCCATATCGGGAGCAATTTCAGTAAATCTATTCAATTCTTTGGAGGTGACTGTCAAGCAGTAAAGCTGTGCCCCTATCGGTACAAGACCATTGGGCAAATAGATATTGTCGTCTTCTGTTTTGGGGCGGGCTTGGAAGTCGCTTGCTTTCTTGGCTTGTAGCACTTTGCGCAACGCCGGAAAAAGTACGACGTGATAATTCATCATAAAATCTGTCTTGGAAACAAGATCGGTCAATGCACCTTCGGGACGGACGTAATTACTACCCACAAGCGGGAATGCGGTCATGTAGGCAAGTTTAACGGAGTCTTGCGCTGTAAGGGCTTGCACATATTCAGCCCAATATGCGCTAAATGGCTCAATATCAATGTTCGGCACATTGTCTTCGTTCTCTTTCATAAAGCAAACACTGCCTTGCAGTTTTGGCGCGAGGGGTATGTAAACAGGCTTGTAGCTATCCCACTGGGTATAGAGGGTGTATTTATTCCGTACAAGAGAGAATAAATGCGCTCCAACTTGATAGCGCCCGGTAAGCGAATCGTGGTTCTCACCATAACGCTGAAAATAAACGTTGAGCGTGTCGTCCTTCTCGCTCACGCTGCAAATAAGTTCGCTGGAATGGTGCGGTCCATTCGCCGAAAGATTTGCCCGCAAAGAATCGCCGGACTGACGCACCGTGAGAACGTGCCCAACAAATATTGCCGTTGGATTTGCTTCGCCGATGTCGCCGCCGCCGTATTCATCGAAGTGAAAATATCCAACCCAGATATTTTGGGCAGTTGTGGATGTTCCGAATTCATACTCGCCCGTAGAACCAACTTTTTTCCGACAGCCTTCAAATGCAAAACACATAACCAGAGCAAGTGTGAGCGGTGCGAACAACGCCCCACGAGCAGGTAACTTTGACAAAAAGAAGTATTTCATGGCGAAAAAAATAGTGAGTAAGGTAAGGATTTGTCGGTAAAATTATGCAAATTCGTGATTGCGTTGAGAATTATTCGCGTTTTCTGTTATCTCAATCTGCAAAATTTTGATACGACAGGTTGCTTGTGCAGGTCTCAAGGAATCATAACGAGGCAGGGGCGGCAAAAGCACCTGCTCTTGATACCGCCCAAAATACTCGACTTCAAAAAAACTCACAAGTACCAAATTGCATAATTCAAATACCAAGATTTCATAATTGTGGAGTAATCGTGCAGCATGACGCTGTAAGTTGACGAATTATTCACATCGCAGCATACATTCTCTCATTGTGCTGCTTATACCACTCCGATATATGGCACAACAACCACGTTTTGGTATTCAACAAAAATTGGTTTCTCTTGTTTTGGTCTTACTGCTTGGTATTGCAGGCTTTATTGCGATGTTCTTTCCGCTTCGGCAGAAAGCGCAGATGACCAAATATCTTCAAGAAAAAGTTCGTGTAACGGCACAAATGATTGCGTTCAATTCCTCGACCGGAATGGCGTTTGATGATGCCGCCGCCGTCCAGGCTACACTGGAAGTGCTACCGACACTGACAGGCGTTAAATTTGCTGCGGTCTTTAGCACTGCGGGGCAAGAAGTTGCGTCCTATAAGCCTGATAATACTTACAAAATATTACAAGATGATATTAAAATTCTTCTCAAATCTACGGACAAGCAAGTAGTCGAGGCAAACGGTATTGCGCTATATGCCGAGCCTGTTGTCTATCAAGGCAATACGAGCGGAAAAGTGATTGTAGGGATAAGCCTTGCCGACCTCAGTAATGACGCGGCTGAGAGCCGTATGATTGCCATCGGTATTGGTGTTGGGATTTTAGTTATTGGTGGTGTTGTTGTGCTACTTCTGAGTGCCCGCATTGTGCGTCCGCTCAAAACACTTTCGCGTGCTGCGGAGCAAGTATCGTTGGGTAATTTTGAAGCCACCGTGAAAATCAATACCAGAGACGAAGTGGAGGTACTTGCAACGGCATTCAATGACATGGTTCAGAATATCAGTCGTGCCATTGACCATATGGAAAAAACCTCACGTGCTGAGGACATGGCACGCAAAGCAGAAGGTGCTCGCCGTGCATTGCAAGAGCAACAGGAGTATCTTCAAGAGTCAGCAAATCGTATTTTGCAAGCAATGGAATATCTGGCAAGTGGCGACATTTCGGTTCAATTACCAACAAACAACGCCCAAGATGACGTGATGAATAAGATTTCTATCGGTTTTAATAATGCTACTGCCAACATCCGCCAGCTTATTGAAGATGTTATCCATGCTGCCCATGCCACTGCCGACATCAGTGCAGCTATTTCCTCGCACTCGGCAGAAATGGCGGACGGCGCACAAAATCAGATGATACAGGTGCATCGTATCTCGAAAGAAATCGGCAGTATGGTCGGCATTATTGAGGAAAGCTCCGACCAAGCTATCAGTGCTGCCCGCGAATCTACCGAAGCCAGCAACGACGCGCAGCAGGGCGGTAACGTTGTACGAGAAGCAATTACAGGTATGAATGCAATTAGCGAAGTTGTGGGACAATCGGTAGAAACCGTACAAGCACTGGGGCAAAGCAGTAAGCAAATTGGGGCTATTATCCGCGTCATTGCCGAGATTGCTGACCAAACGAATCTTTTGGCACTAAACGCCGCCATCGAAGCCGCTCGTGCCGGTGAGCAAGGGCGAGGCTTTGCGGTTGTTGCCGACGAAGTGCGCAAACTTGCCGAGCGCACACAAACAGCAACCAAAGAAATATCCGCCACGATCACCCAAATTCAGCGCGACACGCAGCAAGTTGTGAAATCTATGCAAGCAAGCGTTCAAAATGTTGAACAGGGCAAGATGGCTGCTGCAAAGGCATCCGACGCTCTGGAGCGCATTATTACACGCACCGCAGGAGTAGCAGAGAATATCAACGCACTTGCGACAATGAGTCAGAGCCTGACCAAACGCAGCGACAGCATGGCAGATATTATCAACGACATTAAGCGTGTTACCCGCCAATCTTCCGAACTGACCGCCGCCACTGCTCAAGGTGCAAGCGAATTAAGTAACTCGAAAGACCAATTACTACACTCCATTGAGAACTTCAAGGTATAAAAGAAATACTGAAAAAGTGGATTTTATCGTTGTACCACAATCTGTACCGTTGACCGTGCCGTAGCAGAATGCAGTACGCACCAATACACGCCCTCCGCCAAGCTCGTTACATCCACCGTACGTTGATGCTCTCCTTCAGCAAAAAGCTCATCCCCAAGTTCCGCAATTTCTCGCCCGACGGCATCCACAAGACTTAATCGAATATGAACTGCACGTTCCACCTGAAAACGGAGTACAGTCTGCGAGGATGCCGGGTTCGGTGCACATTCAAGAGTTTTTAATGAGGAATACTCCGCGAGACCTGTAACCAAGCGCGGTCTCGTGCTCGTATTGAGAAACCACCATTCCAGCGCATACCATGCACTTTTGCGTTGCATCGTATTGTCAAGCGGGAGCGGGCGTTGTTGCTGACCGTCGGGTCGAGCAGCCGTGGTGTTCAAATTGGTGTATTTATCGCTTATGCCCCATGTAATGAAGCCAATGACGGCAGTATTATTCATAGCGACCGAGCAGTAGTCACCGTACATCTTGGCAACACCATCATCGCGCTGTTGCGTATTCGACGGCAGAGAGCGGTCATCACAGTCAAATTCAGTGATAATAATTTTCAGTCCTAACGCTGCCACATCGTTCAAAAATTTCCTAAATGCGCTCATATTTGCATTAAATTTTTGCGTATCTGCCGAGCGTATATGTGCTTGTATGCCAAGTGCATGGATAGGAACACGCTTTGCCTGAAGGCGTTTGAGGAGGTTCAAAATCGCATCGGTGCGGGCAGTGTCATCAAATTCCACGTCGTATTCGTTGTACACCAGTAGTGCTGCGGGGTCTGCCTCGGCAGCAGCACGAAAAGCAATTTCAATATAATTTTCCCCAAGAAATTGATACCAAGGGCTGTTGCGGAGTTTATTGGGCGTATTGTCGCTTGGCTGTATGACTTCATTGACAACATCCCACGAATATACTTGCCCTTTGTAGCGCCCGACGACAGTTTTGATATGATCGCGGAGGACTTGTTCAGCATTGGTACGATTGACCGTGCCGGAAAACCAGCTTGGGAGCGCCTGATGCCAGCAAAGGGTGTGCCCATGCACGAGCATACCATTCTGCCGGGCGAAATTAACGATATAGTCCGAGTCAGCGAAATAATAGGTGCTCGCCGTCGGGCGTAACCTGTCCCATTTCATTTCATATTCTGCCGTCAGAATACCGCATTCGTCAATAACGGCTTGGCGATAGGCGGTATCTGTTCTGAGGCGGTCTTCGGTTGTTGCTGCGCCAAAGAACATATTTTTTGCCGTGGCGCGGGTGCGCAAACCGTTTGTTTGTGCATGAAGGGTTTGGTCGAGCATTGGTGAAGCAACAAAACTAGCAGCAGCGCCTGCGGCGAGATAGTGCAAAAAAGAGCGGCGACTGAGCATAACGCATATTGAAAAATGAGGTGCAATTATGCACGTGAGATGATGGTGTAAAATACGATTTTTCTTGAAAAAAAATTTACCTCAAATAAACTACTGACATACTGTTGTCAGCAGGCATCCGTAATTTTGTCTATGTAAATCATTATTGTATTATTTATCGGCAGGAGAAAAGAGCATGAAAGCATTAAAAATCAATTTCGTAGCGATTGCTGTTTTGGCAGTAGCTTTTCAGCTTACCAACGTTGCGTGGTATAGTTTGGCGGGTGACAAGTGGTTAGAATTGGCTGGCTTGAAGAATGCAACAAACATGGAACCAAACCCAATCGCATACGTGATATCTCTCCTTAATGCTGCACTTTTTTGTTTTATGATAGCATGGCTCTTCACGAAAATCCGCGTGGAAACTGCTCTTCAGGGAATTATCTATGCTGTTTCATTCTATGGTTGCTTTGTCTTTTTCGAGTCCATGACAAAGGATATGTTTCATCTTCGCCCGCTCATGCTGACGCTTATCAATGAAGGTGTGAATTTTATAAATTACACGCTTGCCGGTGCGGTGCTTGGCGTGTGGAGAAAATACGAGGCATAACATTCAAGATACATTTCTAACCAAGGTTTTATTAAAGAAAGGACGGTTTGACACAATGACCCTGAACGATGTAATGATGACACTTCTAGCTGCCGGAAGCGAGCAAACACGAAAGACCTACACGCGGCACGGTATCAAAGGTGCAATGTTCGGTGTGAGTTATGCGGTATTGGGGAAACTTCGCAAAAAAATCAAATATGACCAGTCTCTTGCGCAAGAGCTTTGGGAAACCGATAACCATGATGCACGAATACTGGCAACGATGATAGCCGACCCCTCAAGTTGTACAGCCGCGCTCATGGAGGATTGGGCAAAAGTGCTTGACAACTACGCCCTTGCCGATGCTTTGGGGCAACTCGCCGCACAAACTCCCGAAGCCCATAAACTTATGACGCGCTGGATGCAATCGGATGATGAGTGGTTGGGACAAATGGGATGGACAATCCTGAGCACGGAAGCAAGAAACGGCACGCTGCCCGATAGTTTTTTTGTGCCATACCTACCGATTATAGAACGTGAGATTCATTTGCAGAAAAACCGTGTGCGCTACGCTATGAACGGTACATTGGTGAGTATTGGCGGTCGTGGTGGCGCACTGGAAGAACAAGCACTCGCATCTGCCGCAAGGATAGGAAAAGTGCGTGTTGACCACGGCGACACAAATTGCAAAACACCCGATGCTGCCGCCTATATTAAGAAAATCACTGCTCGACGTGAAGCTACGACCGTATAGTGTCGCAACAATAATCTTTTTACAATTTTTTCTTTTGGATACCATGAAAAACTTGAACGTTTACCTGACATTTCCCGGAACCTGCAAAGATGCTCTCACGCACTATAAAGAAGCGCTTGGTGGTGATATTGTGAGCCTTCAAACTTTTGGCGAAACCCCTTCTCCCAATATTCCCGAAGACCAAAAAAATAACGTAATGCACTCTGAGTTCAGATCGGGTGATATATACTTCATGGCTTCAGACTCAATGCAGGGTCAGCCTCTTACTTCGGGGGACACTGTTACACTCGCTATCGGCTTGGATAGTCTTGAAGAACAAGAATCTATTTTTAGCAAACTCTCGGACGGCGGTGCAGTCACAATGCCGCTTCAAGATACCTTTTGGGGGGCACGATTCGGTATGCTCACGGACAAATTTGGGATTAACTGGATGCTGAATTGCGAGAAAAAGTGATTGGTGCTTACGTTAGAATGTGTAAAAATGCCCTTACCTCAGACCGTTCTGAGGTCAGATTCACAAGGTCTTACAAAATACCTAGAATGGTACTTGTAAGACTTTGTGAATAGTACCTAATGTCTCTACCATTGCTATCAAACCCAGGCATTATCAAATTTTATGCTCTTGCATGAAGCGCATAGTTTTTAAATCCTCTCATATTCAAACGAAAGAAGATATACGCCTTGCGATTATAGAAGTACAATTGGCGAATTAAAAGTTAAAGATGTTGGCAACAAGTGCTGCGACAAGCCGCCCTTCCGCTCCAAAAATATGAATAATCAGCCCTTGAAGGGAAAAAGCCTTTGTGATTGTGTAAAAACTCATTTTTTAGTCAAATGTTGCAGTAGCAGTCGGATCATGCCAAGTTCAACAAAGGGATGGTGAGAAGTGGACGATAGTTGGTAGTCTTTGGCTAACCAACGTGCAAAAGAAAGCTAGACAAAGTCACGCCCGACAAATCCATCATCGTTTGAGCGGAACAAATGCGTTATTGCTTTTCGGACTAAGAACAACTTAATATGATCATCTTCCAGAGCGAGAGAGCAGGCGATATATGGAATCATCCTTGCCACACCGAAAAAAATATGTAAATTCGCTGCATCAAATTTTCTTCACTCTTGCTACTGCTATGAGCACCAACGGGGCGCAAACAGCGCCAAAACAAGCCGCCAACGGGAACGGTCACCACACAATCCCGACTACAACCGCATCTGACCCCAAAACAAATTCAAAAAAACAACAATCCGGCGCTGCGAACGACGACACAATGTCCAAAGGCATTGACGGTGGCTTGCTTCGACGACTACTGGAGTTCTTGCGACCACACAAAAACGCGGTTTTAGGTGTGCTTGCCCTTACAATTCTTGTCGCAGCGATTGGTCCTGTGCGTCCGAAACTGAGCCAATATGCGGTGGACACCTATATTGTCACCAAAGACCAAAATGGTTTATACGCAATCATCCTGCTTCTCATTGGGTTACTCATAGCGCAAGGCGCTTTGCAATATACTCTCACGAAGCTCATGCAGCGCATCGGACAGACAACCATTCTGGATGTGCGAATGCGCCTTTTTCGGCGTTTGCAGGAGGTCTCCATGCGCTACTACGACACCACACCAATCGGGCGCTTGGTTACTCGCGTGACCAACGACGTAGAAGTGCTGAACGAGGTGTTTTCATCAGGGTTGGTGATGATGGTGGCGAATATCTTCATGATTTTTTGGATTATCGTGATGATGTTCTATACCAATTGGCAGCTTGCCCTTGCAACGATAGGTGTAGTACCGATTCTGGTCTATGGTACTAATATCTTTCGTAAAGCAGTCCGCCGTGAATTCCGCGATATTCGCGTCCAAGTCGCGCGGATGAATTCGTTTATGAACGAGTATATTTCGGGCATGAACATTATTCAGCTTTTCTCGCAAGAAGAGCGCGAGCGCAAGGAATTTGACGCAATAAACTCTGCACACACCGCCGCGCATATTCGTCAGGTGTTTTATTACGCCGTCTTTTTCCCTTTTGTGGAGATGATGAGCACTGTCTCGCTTGCCATTGTGATCTGGTACGCGGCAGGACACATTCTGCAAGGCACAATGACCGTCGGCGAAGTTATTGCGTTCTCCATGTTCGGCGAGATGTTCTTCCGCCCCATTCGTGAACTTTCCGACAAATATAACACGCTTCAAAGCGCAATGGCTTCGTCAGAGCGCATTTTCCAACTTTTGGACGAACAATCCTTTGTACTCGACAGCACCGATGCCGTGCCGATGCAGCCGCTTCAAGATTCTATCCAATTCCGCGATGTTACCTTCAGCTATGACGGCTCCAAGAATGTTCTTTGTGATGTATCGTTTGCCGTCAAGAAGGGACAAACTCTCGCTATTGTCGGCGCGACGGGGGCTGGTAAATCATCTCTTATGAATTTGCTAACGCGGTTTTATGAATTTCAAGGCGGCGATATTCTCATTGATGGGCGCAGTATCCGCGACATTAAGCAAATCACACTCCGCAGCCGCATGGCTATTGTACTTCAAGACGTATTTCTCTTTTCGCGCTCGGTAGCAGAAAATATTTCGCTCGGCAATGAGCATATTTCACGCTCGAATATTCAAGCCGCAGCAGAAGCGGTTGGGGCAGCGGAATTTATTGAGAAATTGCCCGAAGGCTACGACACACAAGTCATGGAGCGCGGTGCAACGCTGTCGGTCGGGCAAAAACAGCTTATTTCTTTTGCACGAGCATTAGCCGCCAATCCCGATATTTTGATTCTGGACGAAGCAACGTCCAGCGTTGATACTGCAACGGAGCAGCAAATTGAGCAGGCAATACAAACGCTGCTTAAAGGACGCACCTCTATCGTGATTGCGCACCGCCTTTCGACCATTCAACGCGCCGATAATATCGTTGTTCTCCATAATGGCAAAGTCCATGAAAGCGGTACGCATCAAGAGCTTCTCGCAAAAAATGGCTTGTATGCGAAGTTGTACCGCTTGCAATATAAAGAGCAGTTGGTATAAATTCAGACGATAGTGTTAAGTTTTGGATGTTGACTGTTGAGTTTAAGAGACTGCAATGGCAGCAACAACGTGTCTTTCAGCACAATGCACTCAAAACTCAACACCCAACATTCAACATTCAACACTACCCCCAATTTGTTATGCACATTCACGACGCACAATTTCTTATCGGCGCGACGAAGCCCGAACATTTTCCAAAGGAAACCACACTTCCGGAGGTCGCATTTATAGGACGTTCTAACGTTGGTAAATCGTCGTTAATAAACAGTATTGTCCGTCGTAAGAACCTCGCGCACGTCTCCGGCACGCCCGGCAAGACGCAACAAATCAACTTCTTTGGCGTGAACCACCAATGGATGCTGGTGGACTGCCCCGGATTTGGCTATGCAAAGGTATCTCAGACCGACCGCAAGGCGTGGCGCGGTCTGACGCACAATTACCTGAATGAGCGTGAGCAATTACGTCTCGTCTGTCAGTTGGTGGATATTCGTCACGACCCTTCCAATCTTGATTTGTCCATGATTGAAGAATTAGAACTTGCCGCTCGTCGCTACGTTATTGTACTCACGAAAAAAGATAAAATCTCGCCTACGGCTGCCGAAGAACGAAAAGCTCAACTCGCCGAAGTAACCCAATTATGCTTTGGCTGTATTGATATTCTCCCCTATTCTGCCATCACCAACGACACCCGCGAAAATCTTTGGGCAATACTGAAGCGTGAATGCGCTTTGTAGGTGCACTCCATCAGGAATTTTCTCTTGTGCTTGATATACAAAGACTTATTATCCAACAAAAAATCGTATTTTTGTAGTCTTATCCGTTCGCATTTTTCAGTATTCTTTTCACCATGAAACGCAATTCGAGGCGCGTCCTCGTCGGAATGTCCGGCGGCGTTGATTCTTCTGTCGCAGCAGCCTTGCTCGTTGAGCAAGGGTACGAAGTTATTGGCATTACCATCAAAACCTACAAATACGAAGATGTTGGCGGAAACGTCGGCAACGACTCCAGTTGCTGCTCGCTGGACGGCATTAACGATGCACGGCGCGTCTGCATGACGCTGGGCATACCACATTACACCGTAGATTTTACGGACGTTTTCAAGAAAAATGTCATTGATTATTTCATAGACAGCTATATGTCGGGCGATACGCCGAACCCCTGCGTGAAGTGCAATCGCCTCATTAAATGGCAAGAAATGCTCAAGAAAGCTGATTCTCTCGGCGCAGAATATGTTTCGATGGGTCATTATGCTTATGTGCGGCGCTCAGACGAATCGGGGCGTTGGTATATCTCGCGTGGCGACGATATGCGTAAAGACCAATCCTACGCGCTCTGGGGCTTGTCGCAAGAATCACTTTCCCGGACACTCTTCCCGCTTTCAGGCTTTACGAAAGAAAAATCCCGCGCCGAAGCCGCACGATTTGGACTTTCGATTGCCTCCAAGCCTGAATCGTATGAGATTTGCTTCGTCGCCGATAACAACTACAAACGCTTCTTGCACGATACGGTCGAAAACTTTGACGAAAAAATGCAAGGCGGAACACTTGTTCTGGACGGCAAAGTTATCGGCGAACATCAAGGTTTTGCGCACTACACGGTCGGTCAGCGCAAAGGCTTGGGCGTTTCGCACCATGAGCCGCTCTATGTACTGAATGTTATTGCCGAGACCAATACTGTCGTCGTGGGGCGCGACGAAGACCTGCTCACAAGCGGCTTACGGGCAGATTCACTCAATATGATGAAATATGAGCACCTGCAAGGCGGGCGCGACTGCACCGTTAAAATTCGCTACAAAGACAGTGGCGAAGACGCTTTTTGCGAAACAGACGACAAAGGCAATCTTATAGTACGATTCCACGCACCACGCCGCGCCGTTACGCCCGGACAATCCGTCGTCCTCTACGATGGCAATGATGTCATCGGCGGCGGAATTATTACAGGTGCATTGTAAAGCAAAAGTTGCACAACAACATTCAAATTTTCCTTCTTGACATTTTGCTCGCGGACATTTTTTTATATTTATGACGACACTGTATTTGAAAAGCCTCATTGTTCTCGTGCTTCTGAATTTCAGCCTGCCTGCGGTCGCACAAGATTCTCCCGTGCTGCCACAGCGCACAAAAACACGTCTGCCGGAAGAATTCTCTGCACATCAGCCCACGATTCTGCCTGTGCTGACCAGTGACGGCAAGCGGATGTACTTCGACCGTAAGAACTATGCCGGCGATATCGGCGGTACAAATGATTTTGACGACATCTGGTTCTCTGACTTGCTTCCCGGCGGTCTTTGGACGAAAGCGCAAAATGTAGGCGCTCCGCTGAACACCTTGGGTAGTGATGTGCTGTGCTCGCTCTCACCCGACGACCGAACAGCACTCGTGTATGGGATTTACGACAAAGAACTCCCCGTAAAAAATGAAGGCTTCTCGCTCAGTCGCTACAAAAATGGAGCATGGCAATTTCCTGAACCGATTACGATTCGCAATTTCTACAATCGCACCAAAAAATACTATGCGCGTCTTGCACCTGACAACCGCACACTACTCCTTGCTTTGCAGCGCAGTGAATCGCTTGGGGGCTTAGACCTGTACGTTTCCTTCCGCGAAGACACCTCACTGGTCTTCTCGGAACCACTCCATTTGGGCAAAACGCTGAATACCGCCAACTACGAGGGTTCACCGCACCTCGCGGCGGACGGCAAAACGCTCTATTTCTCCTCTGAAGGTTTGGGCGGAAGTGGCGTGGCAGACCTTTTCGTAACGCGGCGCTTGGATGATTCGTGGCAGCACTGGACTACACCCGTAAACCTTGGAAGCAGCATCAACTCTAGCGAAGAAGATAGCTCCATTGATATTACTCTCGACGGCAAATCTGCCTATTTTCTTTCGAGTGATAGCACGGGCAAAAAGGGACTCTATCAATCTCTGCTCCCCGATTCATTGCGGCACACAGGTGCAGTTCTACTGCACGGAAAAGCAATGCTCGACAAAAATTTGGAAAAAACTCTTGGAAAAACCGCATGGCAAGGGCTTTCCGGCGACGCAAGAGTCATACTTACTGCTTACGGTACGGTACGAGATAGCGCGGGCAACATCAAACCATCGCTCACTGCTCTTGCGGAAACCACACTTAGTATAGGACCAGCAACACAAGAATACGCTTTGGCTCTGCCCGCTGGCAGCCTGTACGTTCTGCAAGCAAGCGTTCAAGGTAATTCTGCTATTCCGGCATGGACGCTACTTGTGGACACTCGCACAAAAGAGTCTTTGGAGCGCCGTGAACAGAATATTATTTTTGGCTCTAAAACGTTGCCCGGTCTTGTGTGCCCACCTATTCGCTTTGCGCAAGAGCAAACACTCATTACGCCGGAGTATGCCTCAATGCTGGCGCTGCTTGCATTTGCACACTCTGCACTAAGAGCGGAAGCCAAGACCGTCAACGTAGAAATTATTGGTCACACCTGCGACCTCGGCACAAACGAAGAGAACGATGCTCTTGCCCAAGAACGTGCTGAAGCTGTTGCCACGTTTCTGGAAAGCAAAAGCATTCCTCACGAATCTATAAAAGTTCGTAGCGAGGGGGAGCGCAAACCGCTTTCACGCTCCGCTCTTGAAGAAGCACGTGCTATGAATCGCCGTGTGGAGATACGGTTTATCGTACAGCCTGCGTCCAAACGAGCACAGCGCTAAATAGCACAGCGCTAAATAGGAGTTATAGAATTTTCGGACACTCCGCCGCAATCACACATTCCCCGCATTTGGGCTTGCTCCGTGCCGAGCAAATAGCCCGTCCGTGCATAATCATCAGGTGTGTGAAATCGCGCCACTGTGTGCTGGGCATGAGTTCCATGAGGGCAAATTCTAATTTGACGGCATCATCACCCTCGCAAAGACCCAGACGATTCACGAGGCGCGTAACGTGCGTATCCACCACAACACCCGGCGTATCGAAACAATGCGATAAGACAACGTTTGCCGTCTTGCGTCCCACACCTGCCAGTGAGGTCAATTCATCCAGTGTTTGTGGCACTTCCCCACCGAAATCCGAAAATAACCGCGCACAACAGGCTTGAATATTCTTTGCTTTGGCTTTGTAAAAACCCGTCGAAAAAACGTCCTGTTCTAATTCCTCTTGCGGAACAGCGATATAATCGTTAGGAGAACGATATTTTGCAAATAGCTTTTCCGTTACTTGATTTACACGCTCGTCTGTGCATTGCGCAGAGAGCATCGTGGCGATGAGCAATTCAAAGGGCGACGCATAATTTAGTGCGATGAGAGGTTCGGGATAATTTTCGCGCAATTCAGTAATAATGCGCCCCAGCCGCTCTCTTTTTTTTGAGGCGGATTCTTTGCGAGCCTTTGTTGCTTGGGTCTGTGGGGGTGATTGTTGAGGCATGATATTTTTAGGTAAAAATCAGTTCAAGCAAAAGCCGCTTGTTGAACATGAGCAACAAAGCGGCTTTAAGAAAAATTGTGGAGTTCAGTTTCAAACAGGGCGGCGAGAGCGCGAAACAGGGCGGTTCATCAGCATAGAAAAATACTGCGACGCAACGCCTGACTTGCCAAATCCAGCTTTCCCAAAATTGCGGATGAGCGTTGAACCTAAGCTGTAACGTGGTGTAATTCGATAACTATCGCCAAGATTGTTCGTCGCAAGATTTTCAATAAATGTTGCCATGCTCTTCGCACGACGCTGGGCGAACGTGCGCTCACGCTCGGCGGCAATACGGTGTTCGTCATTGTATTTGTCCACGAGCACCGGAAACTGGCTGAAATTGGTCATAAGCGAAAGAAAATCGTCGCTTGTCGGCGAATAGAGTGCAAGATTATGGTCAAGGATATATTTAAGATTGAAACGCTCCGGACCGGGATTGACGCGACGGACGACCGGCTGTCCTGCCTGTGCTTCTATCAGCTCGTAGAGCGTCGCCGGAGCTATGCCGGAGAGCATCACCGTATCGGATGCGCGATACACCACAGCAAGCTGCTCGGCATTCAGGAATGGCAGGGGAACGATACAAACAGCGCTGTTTTTTGCCGATAAATCTTCTTGAAGGCGCATATAATCGTGGTATGCCTCTTCATTATTGCCGCAGACGACAAGGATTTGCGCATTCTCCCATTGAAAATCGTCGGACTCGCCGAGGTGCTTAATTTCCTTATAGATTTCCGAAACCCAAAACGAACCGCCTGCCGCTACAAATGTACGCTTACCCGGCATAATTGCAGATGCACCCGTAAACGGCAACGCTGCAACGTGGCTCACAGCCTCTTCTTTGGACATATTGCGCACGGCAGTAAACTCTGGGCGCGTGATGTATCCTGCTTGCTGCAAGGCGTTGCGCGGCACACCCAAGCGCCTGTGTAATTTTGCAAGAAAGCGCGGGCTTTGGGCAATGGCAGCATCGGGGCGAACACCTTTGTAGGCAGCAAAATGGACGGTGGATTCGTCAAAGTCGGGAATATAAGCGAGTATCTTTACCTGAGAACCAAGTTCTTCGCGGAGTTTCAGCATAGCAAACGTCTGCACAAAATGGGTGCTGATAATTGCATCGTAGTTGCCAGAGAGCATCATGGGTCGGAATTCATCGGCGACTTCTTTGACAATCGGCGAAAGAAATACGGACGAAACATCCTGCACAACCTTTAGGTCGCCTGCCTTATAGAGCGCATCGTAGAAGCCTTCATTAAAGGTGTAGGAATTGCGATGCAGTGCATCGAGGCTTTCGACGGTACTTTCAAAGCAGTCCACTTCGAGTGTGGGGGTATGTTCTTTGAGAGTACGTGCAATAGAGACCATTGCAGTTTTGTGACCACCACCTGCCGCCACTGATACCACAACAACTCGTGCCATAGAAAATCCTTGATTGGTCAAGAAAATAATTCGCTCTTGGTCTTATACGCAAGAAAGCGTTACAAGATACAAACGTTACAAAAAACTTTTGAACGACTATAATTAGACACTCAAATACGAAAATTATTGCGAAAATTCTGAATGCATACCGTTACAGAAATGCCCCGCTTACTCGCAAGAGGCGAATAATCGGGGCATTACAACCATAAAAACAATCAGCGTCAAATTACTCACTTAGTGTGTGCGGGCATGGCGAACAGACAAACCGCCGACAACAGCAAAGCCAAAGAAGAACATTGCTTGAAACGGAATAGCAGCAAATTCCATACAGTACAGTGAGATGCAAATACCAACGAAGAAGTATGCTGCAAAAGCAAGCTCGACAAAAACAGTTCGATCAATTTTTTTGGATTTGTACTTATTCGATTTCCAATTATCGCCAGTCTTCTCCACTTTGAACTTTGGTGTGCGCACAAATTCACTCTTTTTATTGAAAATTGCCTCCAATACCGCACGAGTGTTATTGATCGCCAAGCCCATGCTGCCAGCCATGAAGAGCGGAAACAAGAAAATACGTTTTTGCCAATCTTCGCGGTGAATGGTGTATTGTGCTACAGTGTAGAACGTGAACGTGCTGATGGATGCAAGCGTGAAAATAACCATCAAATCAAAATACCAGCCGTATTGCGGCATGACATTTTTGATAATCACGAGCGGCACATTCAGAAGGGCAACCAAAATAATAAACGGGAAAACGATATTTGCTGCGAGGTGGAAGGTAGATTGTACCTTGATGCGAAGCGGTAATTCGGAGCGCCAAACAGTGGGAAGAATTTTCTTTGCTACTTCAATCGTGCCTTTTGTCCAACGGAATTGCTGTGCTTTGAAGGCGTTGATTTCTGCGGGAAGTTCGGCAGGTGACGTTACATCATTCAAGTAGATAAAATTCCAGCCACGAAGCTGCGCACGGTAACTAAGGTCGGTATCTTCGGTAATTGTGTCGTAGTGCCAGTTTCCGGCATCGTAAATAGTCTCTTTGCGCCAAACGCCCGCAGTGCCATTGAAGTTGATAAAGAAACCTGCTTTATTACGTACTTGCTGCTCAATGGCAAAGTGCCCGTCCAGAGCGAGTGCTTGTGCGCGTGTGAGGAAGGAATAATCTTCGTTGAGGTGTTCCCAGCGTGTTTGCACCATACCAACTTTTTCGCCGCCAAAGAAGTGCGGGATTGTCTTTTGTAAGAACTCCGGCTTCGGCACAAAATCTGCATCGAAAATAGCAATAAATTCGCCCTTTGCGATGGCAAGACCTTCTTTGAGTGCTCCTGCCTTGTAGCCGGAGCGATTCGTGCGATGAATGTGCGTGATGTCAAAGCCTTGAGCCGCATAACGAGCTACAATCTGACGGGCGACCTCGACTGTCTCATCCGTAGAGTCATCCAGCACCTGAATTTCCATGCGGTCTTTGGGGTATTCCATTGCACAGACGGACTCCACAAGACGTTCAATGACATAGATTTCATTAAAAAGTGGTAACTGGATGGTGACCATTGGGGCTTCGGCGGGCATTGGAGGAGCAATGCGTTCTATACGGCGTGTTTTCGCATAGAAAAAGACCATCACCGCACTTTGCAAACCGAAAAGGAAAAGAATCGAAAGAGAAAGAAAATAGAGCGCTAAGAGCGCATCGTGCATGGGAATCAGGCGAATCAATGTTTCCATAAAGGTAAGCGAACCTTGTTGTTGAAGCGTGTGGTAAATTATCGAAGAATTACGATACGCCGACAAGGTCTGGTCTTTGCTGCACAGGTTTTTCTCTTCAAGAGGGATTTGGTAGTTGGTTTTGTAAAGCCCGCAAATCGTTACCAACCGGAGACCACAGCTAAAAGTACATCATTGGCAATTTGCTTGAGCGCCCGCTCAATAGCGGCATCTCGCCCTTGCAACCCCGCAGCAATAGCATATGTCTGCGGTGGAGCAAATTGTTTTTCCCAAATTTGCTTCTGCTTCACGAGGTCTTGGTACACCACTTTGACCGACACTATGACTTGTTTATCGCGCTCTGCCTCACCCTGCTGTGCCGTGCTTTGTTGCACAGTGGCGGTGTTTTCGGAAATATTCGTAATGGATACTTCCAGTACCGCGTCGGGTCGCTCTTGGACGAGCGAAAAAGCATTCTCGCGGCGAAATGATTGCACGAGTTGTTGGGTGAGGGACTCACGCAACTGTGCATTACCAAAGCCGCTAGTGTCGTCTGCCAGAGGGATACTGAGCGTTTTCAAATGCGCTGGAATTGAGCCTCCCGTGAAGGAATAACAACTCGTCAGCGCTACGCTCAAGCAAATACCACTACCAAAACGAAGAAAACCTGCTAAACAAAGAACAAAGACTTGTCCACGTATCAGGTGCAAAGGTACGTGGACAATGATGACTTTCAAATGACGATAAAATGATAAAATGTTCATTTTCGTAAACTCCATAGAAGAACGGTGGAAACATGAGTCGGCAAGCTGCATTCGGAAGAGTTTGCTTACGTCCGTGATGAGGTGAAATTTTCAATAAAAACCTGTTCGGCAACTACACTGCCGACGACGTGCTCCGTTGCCGCTTCCGATGAACCAATGCGCAGCGTGAGTGTCTCGCTGGATGGTGTCTTTGCGAGAATCTGGACTTCAGCACGAGGTACAATCCCAACCGAGGCGCAATAGCGTAAAAATTCCGGATTCGCATCAGAAACACGCGACACAATCGCATTCATTCCAGTTTCAAGTGCCGCAAGTGGTGTTGTTGATGTTGGCGGAACGGTTCCGTTTTTGCTAGGAATTGGGTCGCCATGCGGGTCATAGCTGGGATCGCCAAGCATAGCAGCAATGCGGTCTTCAAATTCTTCGGAAATATGGTGTTCCAGCGTTTCTGCTTCGTCATGCACTTTGTCCCACGAGTAGCCAAGCGCTTCCTTGAGGTACAATTCCAAGAGACGGTGATGCCGAATAATCTCTAGTGCCGCTTTGCTGCCCGCCTCGGAGAGCGTTACACCTTTGTACGAGGTGTAGGATGCAAGGTGCATCTCACTCAATCGCTTGAGCATATTGGTCACAGAGGCAGGTGCTACCTTGAGTTCGCGGGCAAGGTCGTTAGTGGTAACAGCACCGAGTTTGCCGCCCCCTTCACCCTCGCTGCTGCTATGCTCGCTGAGTTTGTATATCGCTTTCAGATAGTCTTGAATGGCTTGCGTGAGCATAGAGTTTGAATGGCTAGGGTGCAAATAAATCGTACATGACAGAATTCAGAACTACCGATTTTCAAGGCTGCATTGTGCGTAATTTACCACGAAATTCTTCCATCTCGCGTTTCGACAAACCACATTCCGAAAGTGCTTCATCAGTTAACAGTGATATGTCAGTCGCTGCCAGAAGACGCTTCATTGCTTGAAGTTCGGGCTTCGTGAGGCGAACAGCGTTCAATGTATAATCTTCAAATGCTTCAAATGCCATCGGGACAATTTCGCGTACCATCTGCGCCATTGCATCGGCATAGACACGAATTTCGTACTGCGCATGAGCATCTATGCGGAGCCGCAAGAAATGAAACAGATTATGCAAATCAATCTTCCAGTACCACTCCGTGTATTGCGACACGGGGAGGTTGATGCGGGCTAGTTCACGGGCAAAATTGTCGCCGAGCAGCTTTTCGTAATCATTGTATGCACGCTGCTGCCCGTCTTGCAAAAGCGCTTGTATTGAAGCGGCTTCCGCATTAGAGAAGGTCTCTTCAGCACGTCCCTGCTTATTGGTGGCGCTTTGGGGACGAATCTGCGCGGCATCCGGCACATAAAATTCTTCGGGCATGACCGAATAACGCCCGCTATACTCGTTTACATTTGCTGTACGATGACGAATCCATTGGCGTGCTACAAAAATGGGGAGCTTCACGTGGAATTTGAACTCAACCATCTCAAACGGCGTTGTATGGGCATGACGCATGAGATAACGAATCAGTCCTCTATCTTCGCTCACTTTTTTCGTGCCTGCGCCGTATGAAACCCGCGCCGCTTGTACGATGGCTGCGTCTGAACCCATATAATCCACAAGACGCACAAAACCTTTGTCCAAGCACGTAACAACGTTGCCTTCGGGTATTTGCGGCTTGGTTGTAGCTCCGTTTGATACTGTATCGGTCATTGTTTTGTCAGAATTATTTTTTCGCTTTAGAATCGTTAATTACAAGCGCTTCAATAATGTAGTTTGTGATTTCATCGTGGTTTTCGCGGATAAAATCTACGTTTGGGAGCGCAATATGACGCACCAATTTGGTGCTTTTTCCCGAAAATAGTCCGAAGGTGTCCGACATTTGCGTTCCGCAAATAAAGCCGATTGTGACACCACTTTTATTGATATTCATGTAGCAAACCATTCCTTGACGAGAGTAGAAGGGCACACCAAACTTTATTTCCTCAATCACATCGGGTTCTGTGCCACATAGCAGCAGCCGTGCTTCCAGAGCAATGCTTTTATGAGGCTCTTGAATAGCTTGATAATACTCATCGGGTGTCAAACGCTGTTTTGCCATACAAGCCTTGTTTTCCTCGCTTCCATCGTCAGAAAATTTTAATCTTCTATACGTTTCAACTTCAAGTATTGGTGCGAGTGCGTTGAAATTGGAACTTTCTCCACCGTTACCGAACTCAAATCCAGCTCAAATTCATTGACAATTGAAAGGCTGAAACGCTTGAGAAAAATGTATGCTTCGACAATAAGGCGCTGAAGCACCGTCAGGCGGTCATATTCATCGGAAAGATATTCTTCAAATACCACAAAACGGAAATCGCCCGTAATTTGGTTATTCTTGAGCGAGATATAACGGCTGGAGGTATCCACTTCGTCATTTTTCTCAAGATCGCAGACAACCTGCCGGAAAAAGGCATTAATGTGAAGCGGCACACGGAAGCCCAGATAAAATGTCAGACGAATGACTGCATCGGGAACAAGGTGCTCCACTTCATACTCCATGGTGTAAGGACTATCTGTTGTTTCGATATGTAGAAGCCAGTAAATATCAGCTCTCTTGGGTTGCTTTTCCAAGACGGAATAAATGATACTGCGGTCAACTTGATGCGGATACGGGACTTTGTTGAGATAGACAAGGTGCGTAGAATACTTCGGCACTTCACGGTCTTCAGCAAGGTCGCGTAATGCCGAAAGATAATCCTCAATGCGAACGCTATGCGCAAAGCGGGCAAGAATAATGCGGGCATTGAACCAAATTACCATCACCATTGCCAACACAAACGAGATAACAAGCGTTATCCAGCCGCCTTCGTGCAGCTTACTCATATTCGCAATCAAAAAGCCCATTTCGATAGAGCTAAAAACAGCGACAACGCCCACCACAATACCTGTAGAATATTCCATACGCTTGAGATATTGCGCCAAGAGAATCGTTGTCGATAGCATTGCGAGTGTGATAGCGATACCGTATGCAGCCTCCATATGGCTTGATTCTTGAAAGTGCCACATGATGAACATACAGCCTGCCCATAGCAACCAATTCGCAGTGGGAATGTACATCTGCCCGCGTGATTCCGAGGGGTAGCGAATCGCAAGGCGGGGCCAGAGATGCAGCTTGATTGCCTCGCTAAAGAGCGTGAAGGAGCCTGTAATAAGCGCCTGCGACGCAATAATTGCAGCAGCAGTAGCAACGCCGATACCGATAGGCAAGAACCATGACGGCATCATGCCATAAAAAGGATTAATATTGCCAAGCGTCTTCATGCCGCTTGAAAGCAGCCATGCACCTTGCCCCATGTAATTGAGAATAAGTGCCGTTTTGACAAATCCCCATGACACTTGAATATTAGGTCGCCCGCAATGACCAAGGTCGGAGTAGAGAGCTTCCGCACCGGTGGTGCAAAGGAATACCGCGCCCAAAATCCAGAATCCTTGTGGGAAGGCAGTCAATAAGTGGTACGCATAATACGGGTTGAACGCTTTGATAACTGCCGGATATGCGCCAATATTAGCAATGCCCAGCGTAGCGAGCATTCCGAACCATAGCACCATGATAGGACCAAACGCCTGACCAATCTTTGCAGTACCAAATTGCTGCACGATGAAAAGCGCGGTAATAATTGCCATCGCAATGCCAACGGTGGGCAGCGCGGGGTCAATAATGCGCAAGCCCTCAATTGCCGATGCGACCGAAATCGGGGGTGTGATGATACCGTCAGCAATGAGCGATGCGCCGCCTAGCATTGCAGGCGCAACAAGCCATTTCCCGCGCCGCCGCACAAGTGTAAAGAGTGAGAAAATACCACCCTCTCCGTTGTTATCCGCACGCAGGGTAATGAGAACGTACTTAATCGTTGTCTGAAGAGTCAGCGTCCAGAAAACACAGGACAACCCGCCCAAAATCAAGTCTTCCGTGATAGAACGTGTGCCAACAACTGCCTTGAGCACATACAACGGTGATGTACCGATGTCGCCATAGATAATCCCGACGGTTATCAGCAGCCCGGCAAGGCTGAGTTTTTGATGATGCGAGTGATTGCCCATAGCGGGTTGCAAAAGAAATTGCTGGTGCAGTGAGAAATAATGCGCCGCACAGACGTTCTGTACGGCGCATCGCTATTGTACTTGAAAGAGTAAGCAGAACAAATTTACACAAATTATTGACGGTGCAAACGAGTTCTTATACTCCACAGAATGTTTTATGTCAAGCTTTCTTACAGTTTGCCTTTGACTTCCCAATAAATGCTTTTGCGTAGTTCCTTCATCCAGTCATCATAGACCTTTGCGCGTTTTTGCATGGTAGTCATTTGCTCAAGGCGCTTGTAATCATCGTCAAACGTAATTTTGTGCTCAGGGATATATTTTTTACGAAAGACGATATTGAAGCCGCTTTTGGTGCTGCCCGGAGCGCTATATGTCAGGGCTTCCGTAATTTCACCGTCTTTGAGTTTTTCAATTTTTTCGCGCAAATCCGCCGGAAGTTTTGTGGTCTCCATACGCCCCAGCAGACCGCCAAAAGCCTTGGTATCGGTATCGTCGGAGTATTGCTTGGCGAGATCTTCAAAGGATTCACCCTTTGCGACCCTCATTCTGAGCGAGTCGAGAAATTTCTTGGTGCGCGTTGCATCGTCATCGGTCTGACCAAGTTTGAGCAAGATGTGGCGCGTCTTCACTGCGGTTTCGCGTTTGTCCAGAAGCTGAATCACGTGAAAACCGAACGGCGTTTCTACCGGCTGCGAAATTTCACCAATTTGAAGAGCGTAGGCAGTTTTTTCAAATTCGGCAATAAACTTTCCGCGCTCCACGAACCCTAAGTCACCGCCCGATGCAGCAGAACCGGGGTCATTGCTGTATCGCCGCGCAAATGTGGCAAAATCTCCACCAGCAACGAGAGAGTCCCGTATTTTCTTTGCCAAAGCAAGTGTTTTGTCCTTTGCTTCCGGCGAAGGTTCTACGTTTTTAACAATATGATAAATCTCGAATTGAGGTGGCACAGGTGGGATAGAATCCTTATACTGCTTGAAAAAATCTTGCACTTCCTTGGAGGAGACTTTCATCGCCGCAAATTTCTGCTGCGAAAGACGTTCGGTCAGGAGTTGCTTGCGGATTTCGTCTCGGAAATCACGGCGAATTTTTGCCATAGACATTCCGTACACCTCTTCAATACGACGCTCCGAACCCATTTGCTGCATCATTGCTTGGATTTGGTAGTCCATGCGCTCGGTAATTTCATCCTCCGAAGCCGTCAAACTATCCTCAATTGCTTTGGTAACGATCAGTTTTTCGTTGATAAGCACGTCCAGCGAGCGCTTGAGCAGCACAGGGTCGTCGGGGCGAGCACTGGTGCGACGTTCTTGCATTGCACTCATCATAAGATGACCAACCACTTCGGATTGCAAAATAATTTCGTTACCGACAATGGCAACGATTTTGTCCATTGGCTCGCCGGATTTGATATTGCCCATGCCCTGCGCAGATGCTTTGTTCGTGGTCAGCGCGGTCAGAATGAGGCTAACAAGAACGATTGCCTTGAACAGAAAAGCCGCAAAACGTGAATTCATAATAAATATTTCTGTTTAGTTATTTCCAAATTGATGTAAACGTCTCTTGGTCAATAGCGACGGAGTGCTTGACACGCAAGCCATCAAGCCACTTCTGGGTAAGCTCTTTTTGAACAGTATCTTGAAACTGCGCTGCAAAGTCGGGTATCGCTTCCTCAAAAGTTTTTTGCCGAACGGGAATCTGCGCGTTCATGCGGACAATACTCATTGCACCTTGGAACTTGAAAGGAGGTAAAATATCACCAATCTTGGAGCCGCGCTTTTTCAGTTCCGCAGGAATGGTGTATTCACTCGCTGGCATTGCGTCCCACTTGCCTTTGCGCTCTTTGTAACCCGTGCGTTCGGTGTATTGTGCTGCAAGCGAATCAAAAAGAGACGGGCGGTTGCCGGATGCCTGCAAACGCTTGTACAATGCTTGGGCAAGCGAGTCGGAAGCTACCCAAATCTCAGAAAAATCGAATAATTCTTGGGTCTTGAATTTTTCTTTTATTGGCTCGTGATAAGCGCGGGCACGGGCTGTGTCGAATTTCATTTTGCTCCAAATTTCTTGCTCTTCAATACGGAAAATGAGAATACCCTCTTGAAATTCTTTCATCAGAGCAGAAAATTCAGGGAAGTCCGATTCCAGCGTGCGCGTCAGAGCATCGGTAAGAGCAGCTTCGATAACTTTGTCAAGCGCCTGCGATATGCCTTGGCGTGTGAGCGAAAAGCCGCGTAAATCAGGACGTGTAAGTAAGGAATCGGCAAAACCGTTCACAGAAAGCATAAAACCATTAAATTTACAAACCGTTTCCTTGAGCAGCTTCGGACTTAACTTCGCTTTCTGTGCGCTATCGAAGGCGGGACGAGTTGTGTCAACAGCAGTGAGAAACGCATCAAACGTTTTTGGGTTGAGCGTAAATTTTCGTGCTTTTTTCACAGAGTCAAAAAACACTTTTTTATCTGCTTCAAAGTGAACGCGTTTATAGAAACGCTTGATTTCTTCACGGTCATCGCCGCCGATTTTGGAAGAATCACGTCGCACGATATACATTCCATTGAACGTAGGAATCACGCCCGAAACATCACCATTTGTGCGCCCTTTTGCAAAAAGCCATTTTTCTACTTCTTCAGGGAATCGTGTACGCAAACCGTTCAAATATCCGGTTGTCTCGGTGTAATAACTTGGGAAAATCCCCCCGTATTGAGCGTAGGCATCTTCGGAAAATTTTTTCGCTGCTTCGGCAAAATCTAAACCACCCTTAATAAGACCAAGAACACTATCGGCGCGTTTAGCGGCGACAAGTGAATCCTGTGGGCTTGTCGGTATTGGTACGTTGCTTTGGCGAGTAGGCGGCTTCACAATAATGTAGCGCCCACGCACCGCCACGCGCGGCTCCATTGCAAGCAATTTGAGAATGTAATAGCCCGAAACTGCAAGATTCGAGCGAATCGGCTTGGGATAGAGATCACCGACTTTCATCGTAAAAGCGGCACTCTCAATATCACGCAGAACGCGATCGCTTGTGATAAGCGGCATTTCGCCCCCTGCATTGCGGAAATACTCGTCATCGCTTGAATCTTTCGCCATTTTCGTAAAATCTGCACCTTTTTTAAGGGCTTCCAGCATAGACAATGTGCGCTTGTATGCCTGCGTTGTATCTACACCAAGAATTTTTGTAAAGATAAGTCCCACTTTGAACTGGAATTTCCGCCGTGCAAAGGATGTATCCACACGTGGATTCACAATCGTTCGCTCAAAGAGATACGGAGCAGTTAGCGCAGCACGATTCTGGCGAATATCTTGTACTATTTCAGGTTTTTGGTCAAGCCCCCGCGCTTTTGCATCCAAAACCTTCAAGCGGTAATTGATGTACAAATTCAGGAAGTCACGCACACTATCGGCTGAAACATTCGACAAAACCAGCGTTTTGTTATTCACATTTTTGCGATAAGCATCTTCCAGTATTTTATAGGTGATGGTCTCTGAGCCAACCTTTGCTAAGATGGTTTTCCCATCTATCGGCTTTCCGCTTATCGGTTTTCCGCTTGCTTGCACTCCGGCTACGGGTTGTGCGATTGTAGAAAAAGGAACTGTAGCCATACCCAAGGCACACAGCAGAGAAAAGACAAAAAACAACGGACGGTTATTGCGACGGTACATCATGGTGGTTGCGTTCATTACGAAAAATGCTCCTTTGTGAAACGGAAAGACAATCAAGACTACAAAAATCGTGAAGTTCTGCGTGATATGCAAATTACACGTGAGACTCTTTTAAGACTCTTTGGTAAAAAGAAAGGTTGAATGGGATGCGATGAGCACGTGGAAGTGTTCAGCCAATGTGAGCATTAGTGCGCTTCAATCCATTCGGCAAGTTGCTTCCAGAGTGGAAGGCACGCTTCACGAAAATATCCAGAGTGACCAATGGAGTCAATGCCATACTCTTTCGGGTTGATATGCCGATGCGTCTGGCTATCTGCTTTCGCATAAAAGCGCATAAATGCTTCTGCCGCAGCGCCCGTTGCTACTATGTCATCCGTAAAACTGAGCGCCAGAACATCACCGTGAAATTCATCGAAATAATTCGGGAAATGTCCGCGCTTGGGATGCAGCAAATATGCCCGCCGACGGCTCCACCGCGACCATTCCAGCGCAACACCTTTGGGATAGTTTTCTCCTAAACCAAAAAACCGTGACGGAAAATAGGACAACAAATGTGATAATGCGGGCATAATAAATTGTATGAAAAGAAAATACCCACGCCGCCCCCACCAATGCCACAATCCCCAATAACTGTTCGGCACAGCAACCGTCACCAGCGAGGAAATGTAAGCGTTGTTGTGCGCAAAGCCCGGAATCTTTCCGCCCGCGCTGTGCCCGACAACCGTAAGTCTTTTTTCGGGGAATCGCTCGTGAACCCAGTCTAAAGCCGCGACACAATCCTTTTCACCCCATTCACTGATGCTTGTATCAAAATCTTGAATGGCAACCCGCAAAGAATCGCCGATGCCACGATAATCGTATGTAATGACCGTAAAACCTTCGCCCGCAAGGAATGATGCGAACTTGTGATAATAGCCACGCTTCACACCTGTACCGGAATTGAGCAAAATGACATGGCGATTCGGCTTCAAGGGCGCATACACACTTGCTGCAAGCACATAGCCATCGGCGGCAGTTATGACGGTCTGTTCGGGTGAAATATGCTTTGAGGCTTGATGGGGTGAGGCTTTCACAGATGTTTTCTCCTTCGGCAAAACGATTATTCGTAGGGACTGGTGATAGATTGCTTGGGCGGTGCAGGCTTCGGTGTTTCTTCCGGTGGAGCACCCGTTGGTAAGCCCAAAATACGTCCAATCAAAAACACTAAGTACAAATTACCAAATAACGACTCAATCACCGAAACATTGCGGACAAGGCGCGACATATTGTCATAGCCCGCATCCACACCGCCCAGCGTAGCATAACTAAAATAGACACCACCCAAGTAACTCGCAAAACCAACGGGAATTTCCACACCAAACGTCCCGGGATTGAGAAGATTGAGCAAGTCGAAAATATCACCGAAAACAAAGCCAATCATCAGATAAACACACGCCGAACCCCAGAGTTTATCACTCGTTACGCCACCACGCGCAAAAATATCACGTATGGACAACGAAATAACGTATCCTTGAATAATCGTCAGCGAAGTATGGATAAAAATGTAGAACGGACGCGGGTTGGGAAGCAGTCGTTGAAATGGATTCTCTCCCATTGCGCCCAGCACAAACAAGACCATGAGCCATGCCAGTGAGCCGCGCACGATGAGCATATTGCTTGTGAAATTTCGCATCATATCCCAAAGCAGCAGCAAATAAAAGCCCGCAAAAGCAATGAACAGCGTATAAACCCACTTCTGAATATCAACAAAGCCTATTCCCGCCAGCAAATCCTCCATCGTCATCAAAATCGTGATGACGGTAACTTGAATGATGACAATATTACGATAGTCCTTGAGCTTTTCGCGCTGAAGCGCCGCGGTGCTGAGTTGGCGTGTTAAGAAACTCATAGCGTTTGTCCCACAAAAGGTTAAAGAATCGTGTACAAAACGGGCTTGCTCGGCGAGGCATCGCTTTCGATGCTGGCTATCTGCAAGTTAAGAAAATATGTGCCATCCGGCACTGCGTCCGGCACAAAAATCATTTCGGTAATCGTGGCATCGAAGCGAGGCTCAAACACGGCATCATCGGCGTATTGCCAAAATGCGTGATGAGCGGACAGTTTCCCACCATCATCTTCTCTATCCACCGACGGCAAATCAAGAAGGAAATGCCGCACACCACTTACGGCAAGGGCTTCGGCAGCTTCGGGCGTGAGATAGGGCGGGTTAGCGCCAGAATATCGGCGAAAGGGCTTGTCGGCGCTGTTCGGAAGTGTACGCACAATGAGTGCAGATACATCCGTGTGCAAGCCCTTGACCGCTGCGCGAATCTGCTGTTCGGAAATGACTAAATCCTCACTTGCAAGGCGCTCTGGCTCTAATGAAACAAGCGCAGCAACAGCATAAAAGCGCTTCAGTACTTGGTTAATCGTAATGCGCTCTTTGGTGATATGCCCGATGCACTCTGTGTGCGTACCGTTCCCATGCGGGTTCAGGAGCAGATTTTCGCAGTTACACGCTCCGCCTTCCGCCACACTTCCCACAAATCCGCCCGCACGAAATGGCGTAAACTCAGGCTGCTGAATAAAAAACGCATTCGGATTTGCCTCGCCGGAGCGCAAGGGAATACTGATGTCAAGCGGTTTCGAGAAATCCACTTGAAAAGAATTGTGTTCGGTTTGAATTGTTGCAAGCATATAAAAATCATTGGAAAGTTACGAAGGATACCATTCACTCAAAAAATCCCGTCTCCACGCGCTATACGTTCCGGCGAGAATATGCTGCCGCGCCGTGCGCACAAGCCAAAGATAAAACGCAATGTTATGCTGCGAAGCCAGTTGCAGCGCCAAAATTTCGTCAGCAATGAATAAATGCCGCAAATACGCCCGCGAAAAATTCGCACTGGCATAATTCGTCAAGCCCGCATCTAGTGGCTCTTCGTCGAAGCGGTGCTTTGCATTGCGAAGATTGATGCGCCCTTTGGTCGTGAAAAGCTGCGCATTGCGGGCATTGCGCGTGGGCATAACGCAATCAAACATATCCACGCCGCGCTCGATGCACTCCAAGATATTCTGCGGTGTTCCAACGCCCATCAGATAGCGTGGTTGCTCCTTTGGCATAAAGTCCGTCGAAAAATCAACAATATCGTACATGACATCCGCTTTCTCGCCCACCGCCAGCCCGCCTATTGCATAGCCGTCAAAGCCAATCTCGCAGAGCGTTTCCAGCGATTCACGGCGCAAATCCTTGAAAACGCTGCCTTGCCCAATCCCGAAAGCGAATTGTCGTGCGCCGTAGCGCGGCTCGGTTGTTTCCAGCGCCGTTTTGCAACGCTGCGCCCAACGCATTGAGCGCTCCATCGAAGACTTGGCGTAGTCGTGCGTGGCAGGATAAGGCGTACACTCGTCCAGAAGCATCATAATATCGGAGCCGATGCAGCGCTGAATTTCCATCACACGCTCCGGCGAAAAAAAGTGTTTCGAGCCGTCAATATGGGACGAAAAAGCCGCGCCTTCCTCGCTCAACTTCATTATCTCTTTCAGGGAAAAAATCTGAAAGCCGCCGCTATCGGTCAGCACAGGCTTTTGCCAATTCATAAATTTGTGCAAGCCGCCCATTTTTGACAACACCTCTTCCGAAGGGCGCAAATACAGGTGATACGTGTTGCCCAAAATTATCTGTGCCCCTAATTCGACAAGTTCGCGCTGTTCAATGGCTTTAACCGTGCCTTGCGTCCCGACGGGCATAAAAATCGGCGTTTCGATAATGCCTCTGTCTGTGGTAATACGCCCTGCGCGGGCTTTGGAATGAGGGTCTTGTGCTTCAAGTGTAAACATCATCAGAAAAATAATGGAGAAATTCAGCCAAAGAATTGATAGGCGAACATCGCAAGTAGCGCCCCGAAAAGCGTCGCCGTGAAGTTCACCGAGTGATTGGTCATTAGCCCACGACGTTGGAGAGTTGAACCCAGCACAGAATCCATGAGGTTTGCAGCCAGTCCCGTGCAAAGAATGAGGACTGTCCACATTCCCCAGCTACAACCAATGCTGAAAACAACCGCCACCAAAGCGCTTCCAAGCAATCCGAAGGCGAGACCTTCCAGACTAATAACGCCGTCTGTACCGCGAGTATCGGGCTTGAGCGTGAGAACGTTCAAAAAACGCTTTCCATAGAGCGTTCCGAACTCGGACGAAAACGTGTCTGATGTTGCTGTGGCAAGCGAAGCGGCAAGCATAATTTTGAACAGCATTGCATCATTCGGGAGCAGCCACGCCAGTACGCCACAAGCCGCCGCTACGCCGCCGTTCGAGAGCGCATGAACAACAGAGCGGATTCCATGATTTTCTTGCGCCGCGCCAAGAACTTGTTTTTCTGCAAAGCCCCAACGTGAGGCAAACGAGCCGCCGGCAAAGAACACCAACAGCAGCCCTAAACACGTCCAGCCACCGCCCAGAAATATTGCAAAGGCACAAAGCCAGCCCGCAACGCCACCCGCTATGTCAATTTTCCGAAGGGCGACGCTCACCAACGCAAAGATTGTGACCGCAAGCAAGCCGTAGAGCCAGTCGGATGGCATTGGTGGTAAAGGGAGCGTTATTGTCATGCCCACCCATGCGACGAGTGCTGAAGCCAGTGGAACAGCAATATTGTCATCCACGAAGCCTTCTTGCGATTCTGCCAATGCGCCTACGACGACTGCCGCCGCAATAATTCCCGTCCAAGTCTCTATGGATAAGCCTTCGCGTACATTTGGCGGCAAACACAGCATGACAAATAAGCACGTCAGCACAAAACCAACAACCACAAAACCCGTAAAACCTGACCATGTTTTGCTGCCATTCCACGGAAGCGCACGTGAGGGAACACCACGACCAATAATACTCGCAAAGCCGTCGCCGAACGCCATTGCGCCCCATGCAATTGCCATGACGACTTGATGTTTATGCCACACAAGACCAATAAGCAGTAGCACTGCCGGGTATGCCAGCAAACCGATGGAATAGCCTTGTTCTCGCTCCCGCTCACGCTCAAGCGCTCCTGCGGTAATGCGTTGTAGCAAAAAGATGTTGAACAAAAGCGCCAAGAAACAAATTCCGTTCACCATCCACGGTTCGATACGCCCTATAAGAATCGCCCATGCTAT
This sequence comes from uncultured bacterium, assembly GCA_937899715.1. Classification (GTDB taxonomy): domain Bacteria; phylum Bacteroidota; class Ignavibacteria; order Kapaibacteriales; family UBA4661; genus PH2015. The sequence continues at coordinate 31,658 of CALCNX010000122.1, forward strand.
CATGCTGACGTGGACGGCTTTGCGCTTGAGTTCGTTGGACATAATGAAGAAGGGTTTAGCGGACAAGAAGAGCGGTAAGGTCTACCAAAAGTGCATCCCCGACTGCGCTCACGGCTTCGCTCATCGCTGGAGCAATAGACGCGCCGCCATCACTTGCACGGCGAACGGTTTGCATATAGACTTTTTGAAGAAGAACGCTTGTTCTCCCGATAGAATCAAGGCGCTGCACTGTGCAGTGAATCCGCAGACTAACTATATTGCCTTCTTGTGCCGTCCCACGCGCCAAACACTCTGTTATGCGCCCTTCCAACTGCAAGCTCGGCACAACCGACGATGCAGGAGTAAACACGCCCTGTGTAAAAAAGCTACTTTGCTGCAAGCGATTAGTAATGTTTGCCGTGATAAGTTCTTGCGGTTCGCTTGTCCAGCGGTGATATTGCAGGGGCTGTGCTTCTGTGCCGCTTGCCATGACAATAATGTGGTCGGTATCGAACTCGCTGTCTATGGTGAAGGGTTTCACCAGCAAACCTTCTTGGACAGGCTTTGCGGCTTTCTGAACAGGCTTGTCTTCCAGACGATAATACGTTGTTTTGGGGTATTCGGTTTTAAGCGAAATACACGCGGTCGCACCTGCGAGCGGCAAAAGGAACATTGCGCTCAGAAGCAAGCGTTGAAGGGCATTAGAAAAGCGTGGTGTGCAAATGGAAGCAGGTAGTATCATGGTCAAAATTGGTAATTGTTTCTTCATTTTTCTTTCGGAGGAGGCTCGGCAAAAAGCAACTGCGAGGGGTTGTCGTTAATCATGCGCAAGGATTTACGCAGGTCGCGGTTCGTCGCTTTGAGTTCTTGAATGAGAATAGCAAGATTGCTGACGGAGTTGTCCGCACGGCGCGTGAGCGTCGTTACTGAGTTTTGAATACCAAGCATGGTCGTATCGTAGCGGCTAATGACCTTTTCGGTCTGCTTGGCAATTTGAATTTGGTCAATTTCTTTATCAACGCGATTGGTTACTTTTTCAAGTTGCTCTGCGGTACGCAGAAGGGTTTCGCTCATTAACACAAGGTTTTTCGAGGTTGCTTCTGCATCGTTCATCACATTGCCTGCTTTGTTGACAATTTTGGACGTGTCGAATGCCCCCACGAGCCTCCCCACGCCTTTCGAGGCAAGATTGGTGTTATGCAGAATTTCGGCAATTTCAGGATTCTCCATTGCCTGTGCAATAGAACGTAGCGCCCGCACGGACTCGGCTGAAATACCGCGCGTGTCAATCGCCAGTACGTTATTCAACGCTTCGTTCAGGCTCACACGCAGTTCTTCGATAGAAGACGGAGCAGAGGGAATTACGGGATGGTCAGGTTTGAAGGGCAGCGTGGGATGAATCCTCAACAAAGTAGGGTCAGCGGGATAAAAGAGCAACAAATACCGTGAACCGGCAATGCTTGCCATTTCAATTCTGAGGCGCATACTGTCGTCAATCGCTACGTTTTTGTTGATACGCACTGCTACTTCGATAAGTTTACCGTCATCCGCAAGCCGCAAACGCTGAATATTACCCACCGGAACACCTTGATATTTCACGGGCTGCCCCGCTTCTAAACCTTGCACGGACGTATCGAAGTAGGTGTTGAATTCTTTGTATTCCTGAAAAAACTTCGCTGCACCAAGCCAAAGCGTTAGCACAACAAGCACAGCAAAGCCGACCAGAACAAATGCGCCAATCATAAACGGGCTACTAACACGGCGTGTTGGGATGCTCATATCGAAATGTTGAGTGATAAATACTGAATGATGACTGTTGAGTATTTGAGCGCAGGATTTTACAAACTCGCTAATCGCTCTGCAACTCGTTTTGGCGCTTATTCGACAATGCGATTGAAAAAATTATAGACGCGCTTGTCGTTCGTTATCGCCTTGACTTCCTCTAGCGTCCCGCGAGCGATGATGCCACGCGCAGACTTGTCCAACATAATGACTTCATCAGCAATGTCGGCTATACTTTGCAGTTCGTGTGTCACCACAATCATCGTCGTACCCATCGCGGCGTTCAGTTCACGAATGAGTTTGTCCAGCGCTGCCGAACTGATGGGGTCTAGTCCTGCCGAAGGTTCATCAAAAAAGAGGATTTCAGGGTCGAGCGCCATTGCGCGGGCTATACCAGCACGCTTTTTCATGCCGCCGGAAATTTCTGCGGGTAAAAATGCCTCAAAGGTTTGCAGCCCGACCGATGCGAGCTTCATGGCAACAATTTCGGATATGCGCTCTTCTGAAAGCGTGGTTGCATCTTGTATCGGAAGCGCAACGTTTTCGGCAAGCGTCATCGAAGCAAAAAGTCCGCCTGACTGGAACAAAATACCAAATTTTCGCAGAATCTCGCGCCGTGCCTCGCCTTCGGAGCCGATAAATTCAGACTCATCGTAGCGAATACTACCCATTGATGGCTTTACTAAGCCTGTCAACGTCCGCAAAAGCGTACTTTTACCGCAGCCACTTCCGCCCAAAATTACAAAAACTTTCCCTCGCGGCACGTCAAACGAAACATTTTCAAAAATTGTCCGCTCGCCAAAGCGCACCGTGAGGTCGCGGACACGGATGACGGCATCAAGAGTATGGTTTGTGTGCATAGTGTGTACCATTTGAGGCAAGTGTGTACTACTCAACAATCCCCATGAAGCACGAGTTTGCGCCTTTGCGAACACCGTTGCCCTCTTCGTGGAGGTCTTGCTTCGTAAAGCCGACCGTTATGTGCGGGTAGAAATGCTCAGGATCCCAGAGCGATGGTTCGCCGCCTTTGGTACAGTATTTCCGAAAAATTGCGCGGCGAATATTCAAGAGGTCTTCGGATTGTACCACGACGTAGTACGTCTGCTCGGTCTTGCCTTCAAGCACTACTTGTGCTCGCCCCACACACACTGCTTTGAAGCGTGACGTTTGAATTCTCAGCCCTGTAGCAATCTCGTTGATTTCTTGAATTGTCAGCACTTTGCTCAGAACGCCCGTAAATTCCGGTGGTGAAACGACGGTAATATGTGCTTCGCCCCTGTTCTTGAGCGGTGTTTCCACCGCTTTTTCCAATGACTTCCAAAGTGTTTCTATGGGCGCAAACGGTAGATTCATTGTCAAGTAAGTGTCGAACGCGCCGGAACCGCTATGGGCAAGAAATGGTGCGGGTGAATGAACCGACGCGTTCAGGACAAGAACTGTCTTGGAGGGTAATTGCTGCGTCTGCGCAGTAGCTCTTTGAGTCGAAAATGCAGTGACAATAACAAAGCACAACAACGCCGTGCGAAGAGAGGTAATAAGCGGGTTTGTCATGGCAAGAAAAATTGCTGAGAAAAATCCGAAGGTAAACAATGAAAAATAATATACAGAAAATTTGGCAATTTTAGCGCTCCGAAGCGCATAGTAACCCGTTTAATCAAAAAGACGTTGATACAAATCAAGGTAGGCATTCGTAAAAACTTCTTTGTGATATTTTTCGACAACCTCTGCCCGTGCCTTCTCGGCAAGACTCGTTCGCTTCGGTTCGTTTGTGAGGAGCTCAACAATCCCTTCGGCGAGCGCTTCAGGGTTGCGCGGTGGCACAAGTACGCCCAAGCCCTGCAAAATCTCACGAATGCCGCCTACATCGGTAGCAACAACCGGTCTGCCACACGCCATGGACTCAATAACCGCAAAGGGGAAGGCTTCCGAAACACTCGAAATGAGACTAATATCCCCCGTCGTGTAGATTTTATGCGACCTCTCGCACAAACCTGCAAACGTAAAATTTCGCCCCAAACGCAGCTTTTCCATCAGTGCTTTACACCGTGCATAGTATTCCGGCTCATCCGTAGTAGAGCCATAGACGATAAATCGCACATTCGGAATACGGTCACGCACAAGAGCAGCAGCGCGAAGCATCGTTTCGATGTCTTTCAAGGGGAAAACGCGCGTTGCCGCCACAACCGTCGGAAAGCGCTCTGTTTCGGGCGGCTTGGGGTACGGCTGAAAAAATTCCGTATCAACACTGTTGTAAATGCGCTCCACACGCTGCGGTTCGGCACCAAAACGAAGTTCCCAGCGTTTGTTGTAATCGCAAACGGGCGAGATAACATCGGCTGTTTCGTAGATAAGACGGCAAATCAGATTGGAGAAATTGATAAGAAACCGCTTTGCAAAGGGCGTGAAAGCCTTTTCTTGCGAAATGTACATATACTGCTCACGGACAAAAATTCCGTGCTCGGTCACAACGAAGGGCGTTCCATATTCATGCTTTGCTAAAATTCCCGCAATGCCTGCAAATCCAGCCAGCGTACTGTGTACGATGCTTGTGCGCGGGAGCGGCGCATTCAGGCACATGAGCAAGTGATACAACATTCTGAGCATAGCGTTCATATCATGCAGCGTCGGAGCCTCATTCGCCGGGTACATTTCTGGCAAACTCTCTACGACTAATGAGACCTCGCTCGTAAATGCTTCCCACGTAAGAGCGGCTTTCCAACTGGTGTTCCAGTCATAGACCTGCGTATATTTCCAGAGGTCGTACAGAGCGCGTCCGCACTTGCGAAGGTTGGGGTTCGGCTGAAGAATTGCTCGAATTAAAATCTGCAAGTTTGGCAAAAAGACGTGTTCAATGCGCTCAAGCGACGTCAGGCGCTCGCGTTCGCGCATATTGGCAAACGTCAGATGCGTCGCAACGTACTCTGCCGGGTGCTGCATTCCCCACATCGGTACGGCAATCGTGCGTCGGATATTCTCCGGCAGCACATAGAGCGAGGTCGTCTGTGGTTGCCCGGTCAGCGCGTATAAGGTGAAATCTACGTTGGGGAGCTGCTTGCAAAGCAAATCGCACCATGTACTAACGCCACCACTGGAATAGGGGTACGTGCCTTGTGTGCAGAGGAGAACCGATATACGCTCATCGCGGTTGCGGATTTTCATGGACAATCGTTGATGGTTGGCAATCGTAAATAATGGCTATTGTGCTGAAAGAACCGTTGCAAGCCTCATGTTTGCTTGCTTGCACTCAGCTTCGGAAGCAGCCTTGTGCAAGGGATACAACGTTCCACCCAACCACGTGGGAATTTGAGAATCGTACCACTGGCTAAACGGATTGCCCGATGGTCCGCCCGGATAGACAGCGTGCCCTTCAGGTTTACCGCTTGCAAAATCAACAACCATACGCCAACTGGCGCTGTGCGTGGTCATTAAATTGCCCGCCGGAAGGACGGTTGCTTGAAAGCCCACAAACGGGTAGGGTCCGCGCCAAAGCGGCTTCAGTGCATCGCTGCGCGTCAGGTGGCGAACGACGAGATTGTGGTGCTTGCCCCATTGCCACGCATCAGGATTTGTGCCGTATTTGGATGTGAGTGTATCCAGCGCTGCCAGCATCGAAGAGCGGAGAATGTCAGTCGCCGTCTCATGTTCGGACGTAGCTTGCTTATCAAACCAGCGTGAATCGGGTTCATTTTTCAATAAATGATATATCATCGGGTCACTTGGATTTCCACGAAGATTTTGTGCGGTATCCAGCATTTCATCCCATGTTTGACGGCGTAACTCCGTGATAAACGTATGCAAAAGTAAAGCACCCTTACTTTCTTTAGTTGCAATGCCGTCCCATGCCATCAGCTGCTCTAGCGCTTGTTTCTTCGGTGCAGTCTGGGGTGCAAGATTTAATGCACTTACCATCGGTTTTAAGAATTCCCATTGCATCACTTTTACATCTGTTTGAAAATGCTCAAAGTCCTGCCACGTGATATTTTGTGCGCCCGTCAGAAACTCGTGAATACGCCGTGAGCGCCAGACATCGCCCCAGTCGTAGTTCAGATAATACGGATAATCGGCAGGGGTTGGTTCTTGATTTGCCGATTCCAGCCATGCGCGTTCAGGATTGACGCTGCCCGGAATGGAATCAAACGGTACACGCCCTATCCATGTGCCCTCATCGGTTGAGCCGTCGTGTACGCCACGCCCGTGACCGCGCTTGCGAATGGGATAGTGACCACAGCTTCGGAGCGAGATATTGCCCGCATTATCGGCAAAAACAAGGTTTTGCGCCGGCACGTCCCATTTTTGTTGTGCTTTACTGAAATCGTTCAGGTTTTTCGCATGATTCATGCCCCAAATTGCTTCCAGAATCGTTGAGGGTTCATGTGCTGTCCAGCGCACAGCAAGCGATTGATTTTCTACCGTCACAACCGGACCCCAGCGCGTAAGGCGCATGGTGTCTGGCACATCCGCCCCGTCTTTCACACGAAGAGGCGCAATGCGTTCTTCCACAGGCTCCCAGCCTCCGGCTTGGAAGTAGCGTTTTTGCTTGGCATCTTCAAATTTTACGGTGTAAAAATCCACCACGTCCGCACCGGTATTGGTCGGCGACCATGCAACATTGTCGTTGTAACCCACGATAATAAGCGGTGCGCCGGGAATTGTTACTCCATACATATTCATCGTTGGCGTAATCATTTGCACTTCGTACCAGATTGCCGGAAGCGACAAACCCAGATGCGGGTCTCCGGCGAGAATGGGCTTGCCGGAGCGCGTTTTTGTGCCTGTGGCTACCCAGTTATTGCTGCCTTTTCCTTCAGCCGGCTCGCCGAAAAGCGTTCCTGCATCATCGCGGGCGGCAAGAAGAGCCGTAATAGCGCGGGCTTCGAGATGGACATTACTTGCTTGCTGCTCAGATTTTGTGCTTTGAGAGCGCACCACGCCTCGTACTTCAGGACTTTGCGGCACATTTAGGACGCTGTGATTCGGGTAGAGAGCCTGAAATGCACTATCGCCAATCTTGCCCCGAAGCTCTTCCATCACAACATCATCCAACTGCCCTTGAAACGTCAGGTCAAACGCCATGAGTTGATTGACAAGGATAGATTTTATCGGTGTCCATGCTTCGGGTGCATAGCCCAGAAGACGAAACTCAAAGGGATAATCTTTTTCGGAAAGGCTCGAAACGTACGCATTCACGCCATTTGAGAATGCTTCCAATACTGCTTTTGTCTGCGGAGAATTTTTCTGTACGCTTTCCCACGTCCGCTCTGCACCCAGCATCATTCCTGTCCGGCGCAAAAACTGGTCAGTCTTTACGCGGTCTGCGCCAAAGATTTCCGACAAACGCCCCGATGCCACGCGGGTTTGGAAATCAATCTGAAACAGACGCTCTTTCGCAATCAAGTATCCGAGCGCCGCCACAGCATCCACATCATTTTGCGCCGTGATATGCGGCACATTGCGCTCGTCGCGGTAGATGCTGACAGGTGCGGAAAGCGTCGGGATGTGAACATCCTCAATTTTACCGCTTTCGTGCGCCAGCCGTGCCGTGCGGTAGGCTCCATTCCACACATCCAAAAAGTACGAAAAGGCAGGAATACTGCCCCACGTGCGGGAGGTTGCATAAACAAGCCCGCCTAAAAGCGTGGCAGCGAGGAGTGCAGCAATGATGCGTTTCATAATGGAGTAACGAAAGCAAGTTGTGAGTTTTAGTTTTCGCAAAAAAATTGTAGCCCACATACAAAGCGGGCTACAATCAAGTTCGCGTTATTGATTCTTTTCTTTCCGTAGTTCATACAAGACGCGGCATTTGACAGCATCGCCAAAGACCGCGACTCCGGCGTTTGTAACAACCAAGCCTAATGTGCCCCAAAGAAACCAATCCAATGCGTCGGCATGAATCGTTTTTAAGCCGATTGCTTTGCCAACGATAGATATGCCTAGCCCGATGAGCGTCAGCCCAAGCGGAGCAAACAATCGCCATTTCTTGAAGAGTTGTTCGGTTGTCATGGCGCACAGATTCTTATTTCGTGATGGGAAGGCTCACTTTGGTCATATCCCATGCGAGCGTGAGCATCGTGCCTTTATCTGCCTTGTCAAAGCTAATGGTGAAGCGCTCGACAAGTTCTTTTGTTGCTGTGGGCGTAGCTTCTACGCGGAGTATGTCTTTTTCTTTTTTATAAGTAAAAGCACCGAACTGTTTTGCCTCGCTGTTGATGATGAACGTCCATTTATCTTTGGTAGGAATCGTGAAAAACGCGTACGTTCCTGCTTTGAGGGCTTTGCCACCAAAGTTCACATCACCGCTGAAAGTGATAGTTGTAGCGTCATTTGCGCCTGTGCGCCAGACTTTATCAAAGGGAACAAGTTTGCCAAAAATTTCGCGTCCTTTTTTGCCCGGCTGTGAGTAATTAACCGTTGCCGTTACGCCGTCAAACGTGGTGGTAGCTGTTGCAGCAGGACTTGCCGGTGCTTTGTCGCCTTGTGCGTGAAGAAATGTTGTGGCACAAAGGAGAAGGAGAGCGCTCACGAGAGCGCTGATACGGCGCTGAATACCGTTGGTCATGGTAAAACTCCGATGAAAAATGGTGAAAAAATAGGAAAATGCCGAAACTCCGCGTAATTTTGTTGTTTTGTTACGCGCAAGTTATACGCCAAAAATTATCCTGAGCGGAATAATCTGTATCAGGAACTATACAATACATTGCAAAATACGAGGAAAAGTCCAGAAATGAAACTGAGCATCGTCCAATATACGCCCACATTTGGAGAAAAGCAGGAAAATTTTCGTCGGTTGCACGCACACAGCGAACAAATTGATGCCGACCTGATAGTCTTTCCTGAACTTTGCACAACGGGTTATTTTTTTCAAGACAAGGAAGAATCACGCTCTTATGCCGAAACGATTGATGGCGAAACAGTACAGTTTTTTCGCACAATGGCGCAGAAACATGATGCAATGGTCGTGGCGGGCTTTGCCGAAAAAGACGGCGAGAACGTCTATAACTCGGCTCTGATTGTTGCGCCGAACACGCCTACACGCATTTACCGCAAGACGCATCTTTTCTACAAGGAGCGTCATTGCTTTGACGACGGCGATACGGGCTTTTTCGTTGTGCCGCATCACAAGCTGGATGCGCGTATCGGTACGATGATTTGCTATGACTGGCGCTTCCCCGAGTCGGCGCGAGCACTGGGCTTGAAAGGTGCAGATATTATTGCCTGCCCATCGAATCTTGTGACCAATGTTTGGCATATTGCCATGCCCGCCAGAGCGCTTGAAAACAAGGTTTATGTGGCAGTCCCAAACCGCGCTGGAGAGGAAACAGGCGGTGCAGACAACGAACGAGTAAAATTCACCGGACGCTCGGTCATTTATGGCTACAACGGCTCCGAACTGGCAAAAGCGGGCGAAGAAGCCGATGAAATCTTGACGGTTGAGATTGACCCAACAGCCACACGCGACAAATCGTTCAACGCACTTAATGACATCTTTCGAGACCGCCGCCCAGAGCTTTACGCGTAAGGAGCTTTACGCATAAATTATGTTGACCAAGAACACTCTTTTTACTTCATTTTTCATTATTTTTCACCAACAATGATTTCTACTGATATTTTGGTTATTGGAGCCGGTCCGTGCGGCTTATTTACTGCTTTCGAGGCGGGTTTGCTTAAACTGCATTGCCATTTTGTGGATTATCTCCCCATAGCAGGTGGTCAGTGCGCCGAACTCTACCCCAAAAAGCCGATTTACGATATTCCCGGCTTCCCGTCTGTCCTCGCGGGCGACCTTATCCATAATCTTTTGAAGCAAATTGAACCCTTCAAGCCCGGCTTCACGCTTGGCGAGCGGGCAGAAAGCATCAGCAAACAAGACGACGGCTCGTTCAAAACCACTACTTCGCGGGGAACAGAAATTCACTCAAAGTTTATTTTTATTGCCGGTGGGCTGGGCTGCTTTGCACCGCGCAAGCCGAATGTGGCGAACTTGGTGGAGTTTGAGAACAAAGGTGTGGACTACATCGTGCGCGACCCTGAAGATTTTCGCGGTAAAAAGGTTGTTGTGGCTGGCGGTGGCGATTCGGCGCTCGACTGGACGCTCATTCTGGCAGAACTCGCCAGTGAACTTACGCTTGTCCACCGGAGCAAGCAATTCCGCGCTGCGCCTGATTCTGTGCAAAAGATGGAAGCTCTCGCCGCAGAAGGTAAAATCACGTTTGTTGCCGATGCAAATGTAACGGGTCTTGCAGGGAATGGCGTTCTGAACGAGGTCATTATCACGACCGAAACCGGTGAAGAGACCCGCAAAGCCGCAGATTACTTCATTCCGCTCTTTGGTCTGGCTCCGCAGTTGGGTCCCATTGCCGATTGGGGTTTGGCATTGGAGAAAAATGCAATTACGGTCAACCCGCATGATTACAGCACGTCCGTGGAGGGCATTTATGCTATCGGCGACATTGCGGAATACCCAAATAAACTGAAACTCATTCTGACGGGTTTCCATGAAGCGGCAGTTGCTTGCCATTCGGTGCAGCAAAAACTCAATCCGGGCAAAAAACACGTCATCAAATACACGACTGTATCGGGGATTCAAGGCTTTTAAGCCTTTGCGGGATATTGCTGAACTAATGCTCTTTCTTCGTACAAAAAATCATGGCACTCACAGCGAATTGCATTTATTGTTATGAGCGGCACTGGCTCAGAGATGCACGGTGGGTGCTTTCGATTTTTTGTGCGCTGTTGGTATTTCTATCCACCCAGCGAAGTCTTTTTGCGCAAGACCTTCTGCAGCCTACATATTCGTTTGAGCATCTTTCGCAGGAGCAAGGGCTTTCCTACAATACGGTCACTGGTTTCGCACAGGACGCGCAGGGTTTTCTCTGGATTGCGACGTTTAATGGTCTCAATCGCTATGATGGGACGCATTTCAAAATATTCAACCGAAAAGGTAGTGACTCTACGCACTCCCAATCACGCGATACGCGGTTTCTCTACGCCGATAAACGTGGTGATATTTGGGTTGTAAGCTATGACAATACGCTTGAGCGCTTTAATCCTCGCTCGGAAACGTTTTCGGTCGTGCAATTTGCACACAAACCCACAACTGAACGGGATTATATAAACTCTATCATGGAAGATGCCTTCGGTACGCTATGGCTGACTACAATAGACGGGCTATTTTTTTATGACCGAACACAACAAACAATTCAACCCTTCGAGCAAAAGGCAGTTTCCTCTATTTCATCACTGCCTCTCGGCGGTATTATCGAGCTGGGGACTGGAAACACTTCGCCTTCGGAGCGACGTTTGTGGATTCGGAAACGGGGCGGACTGATTGAATTTGACCCTTTGCGGGGCACGAGCAATCATTTCAACCTTATTGATACCGCCAAAGACAAGCAGTTTTTTTACGGCAATGTTGTCCGCGATTCTTCAGATTTTTTGTGGTTGACGGATCTTGAAGGTCTGTATTGCTTCGATCCGCGCTCAAAGTCGTTAGTGGTACACGTGCCGCAAGAAAGCTATATCCGGCAATCCCTGTTCAAAAATCCGCCTAAGAATTATTTTACCACTCGCGCAGCAATTTGTGCGCCCAACGGTATGTTATGGTTTGGGTCAACTGGTGGTATTGTTCTTCTGCGATATAGGGGTTCACCAAAAGATTATGACACGAAGTTGCTCCAAAGCAATGATGCCAATCCTACAAGTCTGAGCGGGGATGCGGTCAGGGCGCTCTTCGCCGATAAATCAGGTGTTATCTGGGCGGGCGGAGAGCCGTTTGGCATTAATAAATACACACCGTATCGGCAAAAGTTCCAGTTATTTCGGTATCTACCGTTCGATACCAATAGCCTTGCCAATAATTATGTGCGCGGTATTTGCCAAGACCGCTCCGGCACTCTTTGGGTGGCAACCCATTTTGGCGGGATAAGCCGCTACAACCCTCAAAGCGGCATTTGGACGCGCTTCCGTGATGATATCGACAAGACACTACCGCGCCGCTTACGACTGCCTATCAATGAAATTTGGTCAATTTTTGAAGACCGCTTTGGCGTTGTGTGGGCTGGTACGCGAGGCAAAGGACTCCTTCGATTTGATAAGAAGTTGGATGGCTTTGTATCGTCTTCTCTTGTGCCAAAAACTGCGTATGTGCAGGTCATCACAGAAGACAGCGACGGCAATCTTCTGTTGGGAACACGAGGAAATACGACCATTGTGGGAGTTTTTATCATTCCTCCCGACCGAAAAGAGAGCAGTGTTCAGTTTATTGCGACTAAACAATCAAGCAGCAACAAGTTTATGACAGGCGATGTGCTCGCCATCCACGAAGACCGCTTTGGCGCTCTCTGGGTGGGTGGGACGTATGAATTATTGCGAATAACCAGACAAAGCAATCGCATCGAAGATTTCACACCAAAATTTCTATCGGGACTGAAAAACTCCCTGACGAATGTTGGTAGTGTTGTTACTTCCATTACGGAAGACCGGGCGGGAACAATCTGGATTTCCAGCAAAGGCGGTGGTTTGGCGCATTATGACCGCGACCGAGATTGTTTCTTCGTTACCAACGAGCAAAACGGCTTACCAAATAACTCCGTCTATGCGATGCTGGAAGACAATCAGGGGCGGTTCTGGATAAGCAGTGATGCGGGCTTGACGATGTGGAATCGGCAGGAAAATACCTTCCGCACCTTCACCACTGAAGATGGCTTGCAAGGACGCGAATATAATCGGCTCAGTTATTTCAAAAGTGCAAACGGCACAATGTTTTTTGGGGGTACTAATGGCTTGAATGCTTTTCATCCCGATCATTTACGCTTTAATCCCTTTACACCGCCTCTTGCGCTGACCTCGATTCATATCTTTGACCAAGAAATACGCCCCGATAGTCTCATTCAAAACCATCAAGGACAAGAGCGCATCATTCTAAAGCACGACCAAAACTTTCTCACCTTTCGGTTTGCAGCACTTGATTTTCACGTTCCCCAAAATAATCTTTATGCTTACAAACTTGAGGGCGTAGATAGAGACTGGGTGCAAAATGGAACCAAGCATGAAGCCACATACACGAATTTGAATCCTGGCGAATACACTTTTCGCGTTCGCGGTGCAAACAGCGATGGCGCTTGGAATATGGCGGGTCTCACGCTGCACGTTATTATTTTACCTCCATGGTGGCAGACGTGGTGGTTTCGTGTGATACTTATTTTTGCTATTTTAGGGGTGCTTGCCGCTGTGCTGCAAAGTTATCGTGGGCGAATTCAGCGATTGCAAGAGCACCGCGAAGAGTTGCTTCGGCACATTGAAGAACGCCGCCGTGCCGAAGATGAGCTTCAGCACTCGGAAGAGAAATTTCGTGCACTCTTCGAGACCTCGCCACTCGGCATGGTTTTATGGCAAGTAAATGGTTCTGTGTTGGAGGTCAATGCCGCGTTTGCCACTATTTCCGGCTACGCTGCGGAGGAAACCGATATGCTCAATTTTTGGGATATTCTGAACGATACGCACAGTGCATCAATCCGCTATTCCTTACAGCATCGCAACGCCTTCGGACCGGTAGAACAAACTCTTACCCCGAAAACAGGCGAAAAACTTTCAGTCGTGCTCTACGGCATTGCTATTGTGGAGAATCCCTCCGAAATGAGCGTTGAGCGTATTTGGACTGTGATTGAAGATGTAACCGAGCGTAAACGTGCTCTGGATGCGATGTTGCGGTATCAGCTTAATCCGCATTTTATGTTCAATGTTCTGAACTCGGTTAATGCTCTCATGGGCGAAAACCAACGGAACGCCAAACGGATGATTATTCAGTTTTCAAGCCTTCTGAGGCATACACTGGTGGCGAGCAGCAAGCAAACTGCTCCGCTGGGGGACGAAATTGAAGCCGTCGAACATTATCTCGCTATTGAAAAGCTCCGTTATGAAGAGCGCTTGGAAGCAAGTATTGACGCTGACCGCAGAACACTAGACTTTAATGTACCAGTTTTTTTAGTGCAGCCTTTGGTTGAAAACGCTATTAAATACGGGATGCAAACATCAAAACAACCGTTACAGTTAATGATTTCAAGCCGTTTGGAAGGAGAACACCTTGTAATTGAGGTTGCCAATACCGGCTCATGGGTGGAGACGATGGCAAACGGTACGAACAACGGCGCGGCACTCGCAAAACAGCGGAGCACGGGCATCGGGCTAGAGAACCTTCGTAAACGTCTAGCGCAACTATACATGGATGAACAAACGTTGGAGATTATCCACGAACAGGGAATAGTGCGTATTCGCTTAACTATTACGGTGCAAGAACTGTTGAGTCGTAAAACTTCATAACTGTGTACCGTGCCGCTTCGGACTGTGAAGATAATTTGTGCAAAAATCTTTATTATTTTGTCATGCTTATCAACAATACATTATGACAATAAACTCTGATACAATCAAGGCTTTGATAGTGGACGACGAGCGCTTGGCGCGGCTGGAGATGAGCCGGATACTAGCGGAATTTGCCGACCGTGTGACAATAGTGGGAGAAGTGGCAAGCAAACGCGAGGCAGTAGATTTTATTACTTCGCCACCCAATAATATGCGCCCGGACGTAGTTTTCCTCGACATCAATATGCCACACGGTTCTGGCTTTGAGGTATTGGAAGAAATTGACTATGATGGTGCGCAGCCTATCCATATCGTCTTTGTTACCGCATATGATGAGTACGCTGTCCGTGCCTTCACAGTCAATGCGCTCGATTATGTGTTAAAACCTGTTGACCCCGATCGTTTGGAACGTACTATTGAACGGCTATGGAAAGCCTTGAGAAGAGCAAAAGCATTTAAAAAAGTATCGGTTGAACTACAAGCATTGATGGAAACAGAATATCCAGAGCAAGTTATTTCAAAACTCACTCTGGATGATTACGTATTTGTTACTATCGGTAAGCAGCGCCGATTCGTATCGGTACGAGAAATTGTCTGCATCACTGCCAATGATAACTATACCGACTTGTGGCTCCCTGACGGCAAGCGCTCTATGCTGCTTCGCACAATGAACGAATGGGAAGCAATGCTTCCGGAACCTGATTTTCTGCGTATCCACAGAGGAACAATTATTAATCGTTTTTATGTGGATGCTTCGCGCCCTGTGGAATCAACAGGAAGTGGCGCGTTAGTATTTTTGCAGGATATTGCCGAGCCGTTTGCCGTAAGTCGCCGTTCCTATACAAAACTTAAAGAGCTGCTTCCGAAGTAAGGTGTTTAGCGTATTGGTATTTAGCTTAACTTTGCTCTCAAAGCGCTGTCGAGAGCATCCAAGAATTCTTCGGTGTAAAGATAATGCTCCCCGTGATTGACTTTGTTGCCATGAACGCAAATAGCAAGGTCTTTCGTCATCTTGCCGCTTTCAACCGTTTCGACGCAAACTTTTTCAAGAGTCTGGCAGAAATTGATGAGTGCCGTGTTACCGTCTAATTTACCGCGAAACTCTAAGCCGCGCGTCCAAGCAAAGATAGACGCAATCGGGTTAGTCGAAGTGCGATTCCCTTTTTGATGCTCGCGGTAGTGGCGCGTAACCGTGCCGTGTGCGGCTTCTGCTTCCATAATTTTACCATCGGGAGTAATAAGAACAGAAGTCATCAAGCCCAAGGAGCCAAAGCCTTGTGCGACAATATCACTTTGCACGTCGCCGTCATAATTTTTACAAGCCCAGACAAAGTTGCCGTTCAACTTCAGTGCCGAAGCCACCATGTCATCAATGAGGCGGTGTTCGTAGGTAATACCTGCTGCTTCAAATTTTGTTTTGAAATCGTTATCGTAGATTTCTTGGAAAATATCCTTGAAACGCCCGTCATATTTTTTCAGAATGGTGTTTTTGCTGGAGAAATAAAGGGGCCATTTCTTTTGCAAAGCGAGA
Organism: uncultured bacterium; assembly: GCA_937899715.1. Classification (GTDB taxonomy): domain Bacteria; phylum Bacteroidota; class Ignavibacteria; order Kapaibacteriales; family UBA4661; genus PH2015. The sequence goes on from CALCNX010000122.1 coordinate 47,304, forward strand.
TTGAAGCACGAATGAGCAAAGCCACGAATGGATTCCTCGGTGTTGTACATTGCCATCGCTACGCCGTCGCCTTTGAAATTATAGACCTCAAAGGACTGGGGTGTGGAGCCATCTTCGGGAGTGTACGTAATAGTGAGCTTGCCCTTGCCTTTGGTTTGAAAATCGGTTGCGCGGTACTGATCACCAAAAGCATGACGACCAACGCAAATAGGTGCAGTCCAGTTCGGAACGAGGCGGGGAACATTGTTGCACACAATAGGTTCACGAAAAACTGTTCCATCAAGGATATTGCGAATTGTACCGTTGGGTGATTTCCACATTTGTTTGAGCTTAAATTCTTTCACGCGGTCTTCATCCGGCGTGATAGTGGCACATTTAATCCCCACGCCATGCAGTTTGATTGCTTCTGCGGCTTCGACGGTGATTTTATCGTCCGTGCGGTCTCGGCTCTCAATACCGAGGTCGAAATACTTAATATCAACATCAAGGTACGGCAAGACCAGTTTGTCCTTGATAAATTTCCAAATAATGCGGGTCATTTCGTCGCCGTCGAGTTCGACGACCGGATTAGCAACCTTAATTTTATTCATAACACGAACCTAAATATTGGAGTAGTGGAAAGGTGAGAAGCGCAATTATCACAGAACATGAGTAATTACGGCTTTGGAAGGTACTAAAATACACAATTCCTCGCCACTACAAAGGGCTGAATGATGCAGAAAAAGAATTATTTTTTTTGCCCCGAAAATTACGATTGTAATGCTGCGAACTCACTTGAAAATGAAGCCATCTGTCCCGGGACACTACGCCCGTACAATTCGTGTTGAGCGGACAAAAGCACGAGCAAAAATCTCCCCGTAGGAATTCCCCAAAAACTCCTATATTTGCCAATGAAAACGGGCGCTGCGGTGTAAGTATGCCGAATAGCCGCCATTTTATCATCATTTCAGAGACTCCATGATTCAAGCAGTACGCGGTACGAAAGATATTCTTCCCGCCGATATCGGCGCATGGCAGGTGCTTGAAGCCACATTCCGCCGCATCTCAGGGCAATTTGGTTTTCAAGAACTCCGCACTCCCGTTTTTGAGCACACCGAACTCTTCTCACGCGGTATCGGTGAGACGACCGATATTGTTGGTAAAGAAATGTACACTTTCTTGGACCAAGGACAAACCTCCATTACCTTACGCCCCGAAGCCACTGCAAGCATTGTTCGTGCGGTCATTGAGAATACACTTGTCGAGAAAAATCCACTCCTGCGCCTTTGGTACATGGGCGCAATGTTTCGCCAAGAGCGCCCACAAAAAGGGCGTTTGCGGCAGTTTCACCAATTCGATGCGGAGATACTCGGTTCAGCACAGCCGGAAGCTGATGCCGAGAGCCTTTTACTCGCATACACTATTTTGCGTGCCATCGGACTAACGGCATTTGAATTGCGGCTCAACTCTTTGGGAAATACCGAGAGCCGCCTACGGTATCGTGAGGCACTGCAAGCATATTTCCGCCCGCACATCGGAGGAATGTCTGCGGACAGTCAAAATCGTTTGGAGAAAAATCCATTGCGCATCTTGGATTCAAAACATCCCGAAGATGCAGCCGTTGTTAAAGAAGCACCATTACTCACAGAATATCTTGACGATGCAAGTCAACGATATTTTGAGAGCGTACAAAAAATTCTTGTGGCATTAGAAATTCCGTATATTGCGGACGCTCGTTTAGTGCGGGGACTTGACTACTATTGTCATACAACGTTTGAGTTCGTCACAACGCGTTTAGGTTCGCAGAATGCCATTGGCGGCGGTGGACGCTACGACGGGCTTTTTGAGCAATTCGGTGGCAAACCCACTCCAGGCATTGGATTTGCATTTGGAATTGAGCGCCTCCTTCTTCTCCTCGAAGAAGAGCAGAAAACTCCCGCAAGCGATACACAATGCGATCTCTACGTGATTGCTCTTGACGACGAATCCAGCCCGCTTGGCATGAAACTTGCTCAAGCGCTCCGCCTTCGAGGCTTGACGGTTATCACCGATGCACTCCGGCGTTCCTTCAAAGCACAAATGCGCGATGCAGACCGCACCAAAGCACGTTTTGTGGCAATCATTGGCGAAAAAGAACGACTCAACCAAAGCGCTATTATCAAAAATATGGCGACAAGCGAGCAGCACGAAATGGCGTTGGAAGATACAAACACACTGTACCAAGCCATTTATGGGTTAGAAAAAGAACTATCATAGACATTCGATAACAAATCAGTCGTAATTTCTCAATTCATTCATTTGCTTTCAGATATTGTTCAGGAGTGTGAATTATGGCAACCAAAACAGTTGCAAAACCCGCAGCAAAAGCTACGATAGCAAAAGCTACTGCAGCGAAATCTGCAAAAAAGCCCGTAGCAAAAACCACGGCAAAGCCCACAGTAAGCCAGAATGGTCATAGCAACGGTCATGCAGGACACGCCGCACAGCCTCTTCCGTTCTTCTTGTCGGTTGCACAGAACTTCGATAAAGCATCGAAGGCTCTTGGCTTGCCGCATGGCTTGGCAGAGCAGATTAAAGCCTGCAATTCCGTCTATTATTTTAATTTCCCGGTACGCATCAAAGGTGGAATCAAGGTAATTGAGGCATGGCGCTGTGAGCACAGCCATCACAAACTACCCACCAAAGGCGGTATTCGCTACAGTGAAATGGTTGACCAAGACGAGGTAATGGCACTTGCGGCACTGATGACCTACAAATGTGCCATTGTTCACGTTCCCTTTGGCGGTGCTAAGGGTGGCATTAAAATCAATCCGCGTGACTACACCGAGGAAGAACTGGAGCGGATTACACGCCGCTATACCTCAGAATTGATTCATAAAAACTTTATCGGTCCTGCTGTGGACGTACCGGCACCGGATTATGGCACGGGCGAACGCGAAATGGCGTGGATTGCCGACACCTATCTTAGTTTTCACGGCTCCACCGATATCAACGCTCTTGGCTGTGTAACGGGCAAGCCCATCGCGCAAGGCGGCGTACGTGGTCGTCGTGAAGCAACGGGTCGTGGCGTGATGTTTGGCTTGCGTCAGGCAACGGCGGACAAAGCTGATATGAAGCGCTTGAAGCTGACCACCGGCTTGGAAGGCAAAACAATTATCGTACAGGGCTTTGGTAATGTAGGCTTCTATGCGGCTAAATTCCTGCAAGAGCAGGGTGCAACCATTATTGGCATTGTAGAATGGGACGGCGCGGTTTATAATCCTAAGGGTATTAACATTGAGGACTTAGATAAACACCGCAACGAGACCAAGAGCATCACAAATTTCCCGAAAGCAAAAACCATTAAAAACAGCCGTGAAGTGCTTGAGTACGAGTGCGACATCCTTATTCCGGCAGCACTTGAAAGCCAAATTACGTCTGAGAACGCACCACGCATCAAGGCAAAAATTATTGCTGAGGGCGCAAACGGTCCTGTAACCGCCGATGCTGAAGATATTCTCCTCAAAAAAGGTATTTTGATTATACCCGATATGTACCTGAATGCAGGCGGTGTAACGGTTTCGTACTTCGAGTGGCTCAAAAACATCTCTCACGTCCGCTTCGGTCGTATGGAAAAGCGTTTTGAAGAAAACACACAGCGCCGAATGGTGGAAGCTGTGGAAGAACTCGTCGGACGTAATTTCTCGCAAAGCGAGCGCAAACTGCTTATTCGTGGCGCAGGCGAAGAAGATCTTGTGAATTCCGGCTTGGAAGACACGATGATTAACGCCTACGAAGAAATCAAAAAATACTCCGACTCGCACCCGCAAATCCATGACCTGCGCACAGCAGCATTTGCCTCAGCGATTGACAAAGTAGCTACGACGTACAAGCAACTTGGCTTGTTCCCATAAGAAGAATCGTAAAGATTGAATAGAACAAAAGGGCTTTTCGCACGAGAAGCCCTTTTTGTTTTTAGTTTTTGGCTGTCTTTTCTTCTTCGGTCTTTTTGTGCAATGTCCGCCAGAGATACCACACAATTGCACTATTAGCAAGAATAACTACAACTTTTACAATCGTTGGTTTATGTACCAAATGATAGATTTCAAGCGGGATAAGCGATGCCGTTGCTATGACCATGAACCATTCCGCCCAGCGCTGTCCCAAATAGACACCCACGCCTTCTATCCACAATACTACCGAATAAATAAGCGCCAGAACGCCTGTTGACCGCACAGCGTCGCCTAAAAGGAATGTTTCTACTTTGGAAAGCAGCCAATGAAAAACCTTACCATGTGGCAACATCAATTCATCATCAAGCCACTCAATAATGGCTTGATACCAAGCGTCGCGGGAATCTACAAACAGAAGTGATACGCCGATAAAAATGAGCGCACAACCTTTTGCAATTTTGTAAAGTGCAATCGTGCGCAGATACTTGTTTGAGTGCATAGTTGTTAGGAAAATCGGGAATGAATAAATTAGACTTTCGCAAAAAACAGGGAGTGCGGAATTTTAATTCCGCCGTTACATGAGAAATACGCTGCGGAATTAAAATTCCGCACTCCAAATCATGTTCGTTCTTGCTATTTGCGAAAGTCCTATAAATGTGAAAATGTTGGTTTTCAGGGTTAGCCGTAAATATGCCGAAGCACGCGGTACGTCTGGATATGGGCTTGCACCGTGAGGTAAACTGATTTTGCATAGCCGCCGCCCATTGCCACCGAAACAGGTATGCCGTGTTGCTTGCAAGCGCGAAAGACCATTTCATCGCGACGAGCAAGCCCGTCCATGGAGAGTGCAAGCCTGCCCAGCGTATCTTCGCGGAGCGGGTCAACTCCTGCTTGGAACAGCACAATATCGGGCTTCCATGCAAAAATCTTCGGTAATTCCGTTTCCAAAATTGCCAGATACTCGTCGTCCGATGTGTTGTCTGCTAAGTCTATATCTACTGTGGAAGGAACTTTGCGAAAAGGATAATTTTTTGCGCCGTGCATACTGAAAAGGTACACGTCATCGCGTCCGCCGAGAATAGCCGCTGTTCCATTGCCCTGATGCACGTCCAAATCAATCACTGCTACACGCCTTGCCAATCCTTGTGCAAAGAGATACTGAACGACCACCGCCAAATCATTGAACACGCAGAAACCTTCACCTGCATCGTAAAGCGCATGATGCGTCCCGCCTGCAAGATTACCCGCAAAACCGCTTTCCAGTGCTTCTTCTGCCGATGCAATCGCCCCACCGACAATAGTGAACGAGCGAATAACCAACTCCGGCGACCATGGGAAGCCAATACGCCGCATAACCATGCGGTCAACCGTTCCGTGCAGAACAGCGTCCACGTAGTGCGGTGCGTGAGCCAGTTTGACCACTTCCGGCGAGACGGGTTCGGAAAGGTAAAATTCATGTGGCTGAACAATTCCGTTAGCCACAAGTCCATCGCGCACAAGCCTATACTTGGTGATAGGAAACTTATGCCCTTCGGGAAGTGGCAATACATAAACGTCGGAATAAAAAGCCATCATACGACAACGCTGCAAAATGGAAAATATCAGCAATTTTCTAAAATACGAATCCCACATCTTTTTTGCGGATAATTTCTCCCGTCATCAATTTACCGTTGTAGAAATGGTCAGAATACAGTATTTTCCCCAATAAACAAGAGTCCTAGTCTTTACAATACTCATTCGAGTAATCTACCTACACACCTCATGCACATCCTTGTAACGAATGATGACGGAATAGATTCTCCGGGGATTTACGCCCTTGTTCATGCGCTGCGTTCCGTCGGGAAAGTCTCCGTGGTCGCGCCGGACCGACAGCAAAGCGCAGTTGGTCACGCTCTGACAGTGAGCAGTCCGCTTCGCGCCACAAAAATTCGCCGCGACGGTGAGTTTTTTGGTTATGCTGTTAACGGAACACCGGCGGATTGTGTGAAAATCGGTATTTGTGCGCTCTTGGAGGAAAAAGCAGATTTGCTTGTTTCCGGCATCAATCACGGCTCGAATACCTCAAAAAACATTCTCTATTCGGGTACTGTTTCGGCAGCCACTGAAGGCATGATGATGGGACTGCCGTCCATTGCGGTTTCGATTGATTCGCTGGACTACCGCACCGACTGCACTATTGCTGCCGAATATGCAGCCCGCATTGCCAGCCAGTACACCGATTTGAATATCCCTGCCGATACAATTTTGAATGTGAACGCGCCTGCGCTACCGAAAGAACAAATCAAGGGCTTCCGCGTAACACGGCAAGGCACTTCCGGGTGGGAAGATGCCTACGAGCGCCGCAAAGACCCGATGGGACGGGAATATTTCTGGCTTTCGGGGCAATACAATTCTATCGATACCGATATTGATTCCGACGAAGGCGCAATGAAAGCCGGTTACGTCTCGGTAACGCCGGTGCGGTATCAATTAACGAATGAAGACATCCGCAGGCGTTTACACATTGCGGAATAACAATGTAGATTTTGGCAAACTTTACTCACGATACTATCACTGCTCCCACACCTCCTCCGCTATGTCTGTTCCTGAACATAACGCTTTTGATGCTCTTGCCGTCGGCATTTTCGCCCTCGACGAGCAGTATATCGTTCGTGCGTGGAATGAACGCCTGACCGAATGGACAGGGCTTTCGGCAAATGCACTTATCGGCACGGATATCCGTTTGTGGTTCGGACATTTGCGGGCAAACGACTTCGGAGATGCCTTCCGGGCGTTGTGGCAAAGCAAAGAGATGGTGAATTTTGAAGGATTTCCAAGCATCATTCCGTCGTACGCATATGAGGGCATACGACGCGTAGAAAGCGCTTCAGCACGACTCTACACTACATCTGATACCGATGGCAGTAAAACGTATGCACTTTTCACGCTCCAGGACATTACTCCGCAAGCTGAAGAGATTGAGCATTTCAAAACCTCTATTGTTGAAATCGAAGAGATTTGGCGTAACGACGAGGAAATTCGTATTCTGAATGAAGAACTTGAAAAGCGTGTCGGTGAGCGCACCGATGAACTGGGACAACTCAATCAGCAGCTCACCAAAGAGATTACCATTCGTAAGCAAGTAGAAGAGGCATTTCGGCACAGCGAGCAACTTCTCTCGTTAATTTTTGAAAATGCTGCTGTTGGATTGGCGCTTTTACATCAAAATGGGCGTTATATCAGAATAAACCAAATGTTCTGCCGTATGTTCGGCTTCAATGTAGAAGAGCTTCTGGGGAAACACTTTGCATACCTTTACGACGAAGAAGAGCGATTTACCGCCACTGAGCGCTGGAATGACATTATCTTTGGTGATATGGGCATTCTTAGCGGAGAAAGACATTTTCAACTGCGGAACGGCTCCGAAATAGATATTTACTTTACCACAGTCCGCTTCACTACTGCCGATGGAGACATTCGCGTTATCACCACCGGCACGGACATTACAGGCATCAAACGGGCACAAGAAGAAATGCGACTAGCGTTGGAGCGCGAGCAAGAACTCAACAAGCTCAAGGCAAACTTTGTAACAGCAGTCTCGCATGAATTTAGAACGCCCCTGACGGTCATCTTTTCCTCGTCCGAGATTTTGCAGGCACAAACAAACATGGCGGAGGACAAACGCAACAAAATGCACTTCCAGATAGAGCGGAGCGTCAAACGCATGACCGAGCTTTTGGATGAGGTCGTCTTTATCGAACGAAGCATGAAAGAGCGCACCATAGCATTTCCGCGCCCAACCAACATTAACAAACTTATTTACGATATTGTCCGCGAAACAGAAGTTTTTGACCAAAACAATCACATCATCAGCACCGCATTTACTGGGTTTCAAGGGGAGATTGAAGAAACAAATTCTGCATTTATGATCTCGCTGGATTCTGGATTGGTGCGGTCTATCGTGAGTCATCTCCTTGCAAATGCTCTCAAATTCTCACCTCCGGGCACAACGGTTGAGTTGGAAGTTCGTTATACACCCACAGCGCTCATTCTGCAATTTACTGACGAAGGTATCGGGATACCGGAACGTGAAAAGTCTTCCATTTATGACCTGTTCTTCCGCGGGAGCAACGTCGGCATGGCGCAAGGAACCGGAATGGGGCTGACCATAGTGAAGCGCTGCGTCAATGCGCACTTGGGCAAAATTACCTGCGAAAGTCAGCTAGGAGAAGGCACGAGGTTTACTGTTCAGATTCCACTTGAGTAAAAATCTGCTCTTGAAATTAACGTTTAATCGGTAATTCCACGATAAATGTTGCCCCATGACCATATTCACTCTCAACACGAATAGTGCCGCCGAGAGTTTCAACGAGTTTTTTGACAATTGAAAGCCCAAGTCCCGTGGAATTCTCTCCCGCAGTGGGACGAGCAGATAATTTCGCAAAACGCCCGAAAAGTTTCTTTTTATCGTCTTCAGTTAGTCCTTGCCCTTCATCCCGCACAAACAAGCGCACCATAGCGCCTTCGGGAGCGACACCTATCCAAACACGTTTTTGCGGTGGCGAGTATTTCAGTGCATTAGAAACAAGATTGTCAAAAATTTGGCGGAGAATCGCTTCGTCTGTGCGCGCTATCACGCTCTCAGTCGGCATATCGAGCAAGAGGCTTATCTGCTTACTTTCTGCACGGAAGCTATATTCTTCTCCGACCGTGCGCACCGTTGCTGCCAAATCTACATCCGACGTGTTGAGCGTGATATGCCCCTCATCGACGGCTTGCGCGTCCAAGATATTGAGAATAATATCTCGCATTCTGACGGCTGTCCGCTCAATACCTTCCATCTGCGCAACAATTTCCTCAGTAGAAATTTTGTCAATGTACCGCCGCACTACTGAGGACGACATGACAATGGATGTTAGTGGATTTTTGAGGTCATGCGAGGCGACTGCCAAAAATTCACTCTTTTGTTTGCTGAGTTCTTCCAATATCACGTTCTGTTCATGCAAAGCGGTATTGGCAAGCTCTATTTCCCCTGCTTGCTCTTCCAAAATGCTTTGTTGGCGCTGCAAGGCAAAGTTTTTCTCGTTCAGCTCTGTATTTGCAAGTTCAATATCGGTGGCTTGCTGTTCCAATATGGTTTGTTGGTGCAGAATTTGACCATTTTGCTCGTGTAAAAGCGCGTTATCGCGTTGCTTTCGGCGAATAAAGATCGCTAGAACTACCGCTAGTGCTGCCAAGAGAATCAATACCACAATCGCTGCCGTAAACTGCACTCGCTGACGGGCTTGTTCCTGCCCAAGAAGCTCTATACGGCGCTGTTGGTCTGCCACCGCAAGACGTGACTGCATTTCAGCAATCCGTTTTGTACTCGAAGCACTTTTGAGTGAATCTGCCAGATGTACATTCAGCATACGATAGTGATACGCAGAATCAAAGGCTTTCTCCGCTACGAAGCCCGTTGCAATACCGTCGTAGCTATCTTTCAGAATCTGCGGTGCGCCTATGGCTATTGCTACTCCGATTGCTTGCCGGAAATACACTAATGCGCTCGCATTATCTCCCAAGGATGCGTAAATGTTTCCCAAAAGTTGGTACGATTCGCCCAAAGAATAGCTATTCCCCTGTGGTTCGCGGAGAGCGAGAGATTTTTTTTCGTATTCTAACGCACGTTCATAATCACCTTGCCGATAATAAATTGCGCCGATATTAAAGTAAGAATAGCCAATATGGACTACACTATGGCTTTGCTCTGCCAGACCAAGCGACCGCGTATGCCAGTACATTGCCGAATCATACATTTGTAATTTTTCATACACTAAGCCCAGATTATTGGCGCAAATACACAATCCCTCTACATCTCGGGACTGTTCAAAAAACGCCAGCGCCTTCAGATGAAATTCCTTTGTACGGGGATACTCTTCGCGGTAGAGGTGTACGTTTCCCATGCCCATATAACAATATGCCTTGCCAAGCCTGTTATCAGTCTTTTCGTACATTTGAAGCGAAGTAACAAAGGATTCAAGCGCTTGTGCATAATCGCCCATGCGGCTGCGGGCATAGCCAATATTGTAGTGCGCTCGTGCAGCACCATTCACATAGCCGATACGTTCGGCAATACCAAGCGCTTCGGAGGCTAGCCGAATGGCTTCAGAGAATTTTGTAAATCGTAGCGCACGGGACAAAGCATTGAGAGCATCTACTCGTGCGGAATCGCTGACGGCGGATGTGATAGCAGCACGGAGACTATCGTTGGCGAGGTCGTTAAAAATTGTAGTAGCCGACGTTGTTCCTGTGGTGGGCTGAGAAATAGTCGTCTGCGAGAACAGAAAATTTCCTGTCGCCATTACACAGAAGAATATGCAGAAAAATACGCAGAGCGCGGCAATACGACGAGACATCCCGCAGGAATGCTTGGAGTGCTGGCGCGAGAAAGATGCGTGAAATACCATACCCTTGCCCATCGTTCGGTATAATGATGCACAGATTGTTTTATTGATTATAGCTTGCAGAAACAATCTAGCAAAAATGGGCTTCGCCTACAAGAATCATCTTTCCGATGATGTGAAATTACCTATTTACCGTGGCGCTGTGCCGGACAGAATTTTTTGCAAACTCGCCTCGCGGACGCGCTGACGCTCATTTTTCATGTAAAGCGTTGGTGGTGCAATGCGATCGCGGCAAACATCTTCGCGTAATCCGCAGCGTTCACACGTCTCATTCACCTGAATTTTCTCAATATTGGGGTCGTTCCAGAATTTTACCTTTTCCTTGAAGGCATCATTCATTAAGAAACCAATCGAAACGCTTGCATGAAAGAGGGGCTTGAGGGCAAACCGCCGCGCAACGGTGATAACAAAATACTCAATGTTGCTTTCCACAAAATACGGACGCTGCACGATAACGAGTGGCGATGTGGGGTCGCGGTCGGCAAGTTCACTCTGCTCTCGTTTCAGAATACCAATGGGCAGCCACCGGCGGCAGTAATGTTCGTTCAAATCCAAACCGTAGGGCGCAAAAACTTGCGACATATTCAGAAATTTCGTCAGCTTCATATTTCCCGTACTGGTGCGGTGACTGAAGCGCAGAAAGTGCATTTCTTCCAATCCAAAAAACTGCGGCAATAGTTCTGTCATTCGGTAAAGGAGCATTTCGGGCGTAACGGCATATTTGTCCAGCATGGCGACAAGCGCCACGCCGTCCCATGTCTTTTTCTGAAAGAGCTTGGTGAGATCTTTGACCATCGAATGGCGATTCATCAAGAGTGCACCGGAAAAATAGGATGCCTTGAAATTATTCAGCACCTGCTCAAACGATTCAACTTTCAGCCACGACGAGGTAAGCGCCCGCTCCTTGAGGTTCAGATAATTATAGCCCAGTTCTCGCCCATAAATAAAGGCTTTCTGGCGGTCAATGAGGTCTTTATTCAGCAGCAATCGTGGCTTTGCGTGTGGTAGTGGTGTGTGCTTGGTTGTTTTAGTCGGGACGTAAATCGTGCGAAATTTTTGCAATTCGGGTTGGCTTGAGAGCGTACTTTCGTCAATTTCATAATTGTATTTGAGAGTCAGCGCCTTCTTTACCGATTCTGTGGGCATAGGAATTTTCGCTTTCCATTGCATTTCTGTCATAAAGCGCTCTGCCGCTTCTTCCAAGTCTTCAAAGTAATTATGCTGCATCTTTTGATAGGAACGCAAAGCAGCCAATATAAATTGCTCGACGCTCATGTCGTAGCCGCGAATAATCTCCAGAAAAGTCTTCAAAAGCGCACCGGCTTTGGCGGGAGAGGCAGAAAACAAGTCCATGATGTCTTGCTGCTCAATCCCAAAGAGCTTAAAAGGAAATTCCCGCAGCGCGGGTGAATTGAGTACGGCGGTGAGCGGGTCGAGCGCTTCATCCACCTTCATCGTCACAAGTTCATCGAAAGTCGTTCCTAGTGCCTGTGCTAGTGCGATGATTTTTTCGGGTTTCGGATATTTTTTCCCTTTTTCAATTTCGCTTAAGTACGAAATGGATAAATCCGTTTGCTCAGAAAGGTCTTTGAGTGAAAATTTTTTCTCCGTACGGAGCTGTTTGAGTTTGATACCCAAAATGATACGCAAGTTCTCGCCGTTCATGCTCATAAATACTTGGTTTGAAGGGAAATGAAAAAGAAAAAACAATCGGCTCTTACCCTGTCACGAAGATACATATTTTTCGCTTCAAGCGAAACTAAATTTCGACAAGCGCGAATTTTGTATGTAAGCGAAAATTCGCTTTCATCATTTTTTGCTCATGACGGGGTATTTTTTGCGAAACCCAAAAAATTCCTCTACATTTGTCGTTGTGAACTTTCTTCTGCCCCAGTACCGCTACACCACACAGAAATCAGCACTTTCCTTTCCACGCAGCATAAATATTTCTACTTCCTTTTGTCCATTCTCGAAGCAGCAATTTTCGGCAGTGTTGAGAGTAAGAGCCTTTTAGCACAATTTACCCAAAACGCAACACCAAAAACTTAACACTGCTTATCAACACTCTCTACCTTTTTGGAGTCAGAATATGGTTGCTTCTCAAAATGTAATTCGCCTTTTTCTTTTTGCTTTTACCTTCATGCTTCTCGTTCCGGCATCAAGGCTTGATGCGCAGCCATTGGATTCTTTAGTTGCCGAAGCATTGCGCAATCATCCGCTTCTCCGTGCTGCCGAGGCACGTGCCGTAAGCGCTGAATATCGGAGTGAAGCGCTCTCTCAACTGCCCACGCCAACGCTTTCACTGGAGTTTGCGCAAACGCCCGCAGGAAATTTCGATGTGCTGAACCGCTCCATTTCCAACAATCTAGCACTTTCACAAATGCTTATGTTGGGTGACAAACTCGCTGCCATGCGGCGTGCTGAACGCGAAGGTGCTCAAACTGAGCGTGAGCGCCGTGCCGAAGCTGCCGCAATTATTCGTGTCAACGTGAGTGAACTCTACGCACGACTCTGGCGACTCGACCGCCAAAAAGAGATTCTTGGGCGCACGACGATTATGCTGAGTAATCTCGTGCAGTCTGCTGAGGAGCGCTTGGCAGCAGGTAAAGCCACGATGAACGAGGTTTTGCTGCTTCGAGCAGAACTTGCCGCCGAGCAGGCAAAATTTCACAGCAGCACTTTCGAGAGACGTGGAAAAGCGGTAAGGCTGAACACGTTCTTAGGGCGCACCAATCCGGACGCGGAAATTCTCACTGCATTGGATAGCAATTTTGCAAAAACCATTGAGGCATTGCTTGGAAGAACATACCAAGCACGGGCAAAATTTGGCGAACAGAACCCCACTCTACGCCGCATGGCAAGCATGGAGCGGATGACCGAAGCCGAGCGTATTGCTGCGGAGCAAGAGCGTACACCAGACCTTATGCTTCAAGGGATGCTGATGCGTATGCCGCAAGGAATGGTCTTGACAAGTGGAAGCGGCGTGTTATCGGAAATTTTTAGCGTCCACACAGGACTTTCGGCGAGTAATCGTGTAGAGTGGATGTACAGCCTGATGGCTTCCATTACGCTCCCTTTTGCGCCATGGTCATCTGCGCGGATTGATGCAAAGCAAGCAGAATTGAGCGCCCGCCGACTTAGCCAAGAAGCCGAGCGCGAGGCGATGCAGCGCGAATTGGCGGGTGAGCTTGCGGAAACTGAGCAAATGCTACTCCATACCATCGAAACCGTCAAAGACTACAACCGCACGATTCTTCCCGCCTACAAACAGGTATTAAATGGCTTGCTTGCATCGTACCAAGCGAATCAGACAAGCATAAGTGATATTCTACGAACCGCACAAATGCTTGCGATGAAAGAAGATGAATTGGTAATGGCGCATGAAGAACAGATGATGCTTGCGGCTAAACTCCGCATGATGCTTGGCGACGGAGAATAATATCGTCGTTCCTTCCTCTTTTTTTCGTCTTTCATCAGCTATGACCATAGAGGATACGGACTTTTGAGAGTCTTTGGATGGAAGATGACCTCAGAAGAGAAAGAGTCCACGCATGTCAAAAAAAAAACAAAGAGTCCGCGTTCTCTACGAAAGACCCGAACTGATACTTTTGTCCATTCCACACTTGATATGAAAATTATTCTTATTCTGCTCATCGTAAGCATAAGCTTCATTGTGGCGTGCAGCAAAACAGATACTGCCCACAAAACAGAAAACACACAAGCAGTAACCAAGCCGAAGTATTTCTGCCCAATGCACCCGCAGGTAACGTCCGATAAACCGGGCATCTGTCCAATTTGCCAGATGGATTTGGTACTGCCGGGCGACGAGCATGAGATGGAATCAGTAACCGATTCAAGTGCGCTGCTTGCGCTTAGTACGCGGCAGCAAGTCTTAGCCGATGTGCGCACGGTGGAGGTAAAAAAAGAACAAATGTCACAAACACTACGGTTGGCGGGAACATTTGTGCCTGCCGAGTTCGCACAACGCACCATTATTGCACGGGTGAGCGGTCGTGTGGAACGTCTTTTTGTTCGGCAGTCAGGCGAGCGCGTCCGAGAGGGGCAGCCGCTATACGAGGTGTACAGCCCCGCACTCTTGCAGGCACAGAGCGATTATTTGCTAACACTTAAAAGCGTGGCGCAGTCAGTCTTGCAAGAAGCACAGCCGGACGGAGTTCCCTCATCGCACACGCCGAAACCGGAGCGAATGCGCGGCATTGCCGCAAAAGCCCGTGAACGCTTGCTCTTGCTTGGCATGACGAATGCTCAGATTGATGCCATTACTCAATCCGGCGAACCACAAACCCGTGTCATTATTCAATCACCATTTTCAGGCACAGTCACGCAGAAAAATATCGTGGAAGGCGCAAGCCTTCAGGAAGGAGCAACTCTTTTCGACCTTGCTGATTTCTCGACGGTGTGGAACCTTGCGGAAGTTTTCGAGTACGGTATCAGCGCATTGCGCATCGGGCAGCGAGTTACGATGAGCATTGCAGCCTATCCCGGCGAAACATTCGCAGGAAAAATCAGCTTTATTTCACCCATACTGAACGCCACGACTCGCACGGTGAGTGTCCGCATAGAAGCCCCGAACCCACACGGAAAACTGCGCCCCGGTATGTTCAGCACAACGGAACTGACGCGAGAAATCCCCTCGGCAATCACTGTGCCGGAGGAGAGCGTGATTCTAAGCGGTCGGCAGGCTGTTGTCTGGGTGCAGGAGAGCAAAGACGACGGGCAGGGGAAGGGAGTTTTTCGCGCACAATCCGTTACACTTGGCGTGAGAAGCGGTGGCAAATATCAAGTTCTATCAGGATTGCATGAAGGCGATATTGTTGCTGCCAGTGGCGGTTTTTTGCTGGACTCGGAGCACCGATTGCGCGGCGGAACGGTGGCGAAATAATCCTTTCTATCAATGTCATTAAATTAAGGATTCGGAGTGCGGAATTTATTCCGCTGCGTTAGATTTTATGGAGTTTTTGCGGAATAAATTCCGCACTCCAGCAATTACGTTTAGCTTAACTTAATGACATTGATCTTTTCTATTGCTTTGCAGATTGCGGGGTACGATATTCAAATTTGAAACTCTGAGCATAAATGCGCTCCTCCGGTGTCGCCTGTGCAGAAAGCGCCGCTTTTGCCTGCTGCAACTGGACGGGCAGCGTCATTGTGCCGCGCATGGCATCGCGCAATGACTGCTCTTGTGCGGCACTCAAATTCGTTTGGGGCGTAATAGTAAGTGCGGCATCTGCTTTGGAAGCGGCTTTGAGAGCCGTAAGTGCTTCAACATTTAGCGTTGACTTGCCATTCTCACCAAAAAGCCAGCGATAATAAACCTCAATCATCGTATCAGTTTTTGCGGAACGACGTTTTTTCTCAATGGTAAGATAATCAACGGGAATCAGTGCCAGCGAGGACTCAGCAACACGGTTTGTAATGTCGGTTACTTCCAAGCGAGCCACAACGTTTTCGGGTGAACTTGGTATGGCTGCGAGATTCTCTGCAATATTCCAACGATATTCCGCAAGATTTGAGCGTGTGCCGTTGTCCAGCTTGAGCGTCCGCACCTCCCGTTCATCCACTTGCGTCAGCTCAATTGTCCATTGCTTCACGCCCACACCTGCTGCAATATCCAGCCCAAACGAAATACCGGAGGGCGTAACGGTGCGCTGCACAGCACTGGACTCCACATCGCGCAAAATATCCGGGTCGGTAGAGCGGAGGTCAACGCGGCGAATACTTGTCGTATCGGCAAGCGCATTTTGTTCCAAGCCAAGTGTAACGCTTATACGCGAGTGGGCAATTTTCCACACATCCACAAGGTACTCCAAGACCGCATTAGCACGGCGTTCAGCAAGTACGCGGTTGTTCATTTCTTCGCCTGTGCCGGATGTATAACCTATGAGCGTCAGTCGTGCGTCGGGTTTGTCCGAAAGCCGCTTGCCGACAATGTTCAAAATGTTGCGATACATCTCCACAAGCCGCACATTTGCAACGTTATCAACACTAAAACTCATGCGGTCTGCCGAGCGCAGCCGTCTGTACCGTGCGGGAATAACAGAAGAATTATATTCAAAAAAAACAGACGCAAGAAGTGGACGATGCTCCACAGCCGCAAATTCTTCGATACGCAAGGTGGGATTAAGTTCTTCTTTCCCATTTTCATCAATACTGCTGACCTTCGTGATTTCTGCCGAAAGTGCACGGGCGCTGCGAGTGCGTTCTAACTCAAGTTGCTGCTTCTGAAGACTAACGACGCTGTCTTTCTGCCGACGCTCATTCTCAATGTTGTCCATTTCATCCTGCGTTACGGTTGTCAGCAAAGTGCCGAAGGAAGGGAAAAGATGTTGGTAACCCAAAGAAACCGACAGCGCTCCGCTTTGATGCCAATTGAAGGAAAGTAGCATCGAACCACTCGCCAAGAACGGGACAGGAACGAGATACTGCCACCATTCTGGCGCAGGGCGTACAACCTTTGCACCGACAGAAAACCCGTAGAACAAGCCTCCGGCTTCTGTTTGTGCCAATGTTTCTACTCGTAAACCATTCGGTGCAGTTGTATCCCACCCTACACTTGCTTTATAGCCCGATGTCATAATGTGTGGCACCAGCATCAGCGTCCATTCTTTATCAAGGTCGTAGCTCATCGGCAGGGCAATGTCAATAATGGTGAGGTTTGAGCGAATAAGGCGATTAGAGCGCACGGAATCGGATAACGAAGGACGAATTTCAGCGACAGAATAGCCGATGGTAGGTTGAAGGGCGATTTGAAATGGAGATGAATAAGGCATAAATCCCCATTTCCCAAAAAAAGTGAACGACGGTCCTCCTAAAGTGCCGCTCAGTTCCAAGCCCAAATCTACCTCTTTTGCCACACCAAAACTCCCACTGAGAGTAAGCAATCCAAACGATGGGTCATCGGAAGTTGGTGCGAGAGGCGGATTTTTTTCTAAACCAATCGGATTCACGGAATAGCCAATACCATGATATGACCATCCTGCACCAATGAGAAATTTTCCTTGCCGAAGCGGACGACCATCTTGGAAGCGTTCCACACGGTATGTCTGTGCTTGGAGCGCTCCGTAGGAAAGCAGAAAGCACCACAAAATGAATAAAGATAATTTGTAAAGCTTATGCGAAGATTTTGCAGTCGGCATGGTTGTAACAATCAGCATGGTCATCAAAAATAAAATTGGGTGGAATGTGAAACGAAACTTTTTGAATAGCAGCACGTTTAGATAAAAGTGTACAAACACAAAATACTTTTTACTAACTCCGTCATTCCTTCTTCACTTTTTACGCAATACTGCTCTATGGAACTCTTCAAGAAAATAGCGTTAGTTGTTGGTGCATTTGTCATAGCAGGCTTTATCTTGCGCATTATTTTTGGCATTATTGGCGCAATATTTTCCATTAAAGGATTGATTTTGATAGCTGCTATCGGTATTCCGATTTACCTAATTGCCGAAAAGAAATTTTTACGGTAACTCTCGACCTTAGTTGCACCACCACAGCACAATAGAAAAAAATGCCTCGCAGTATTCTTATGCGCCGGGTAGTCTCTTGTCGTATATTGTTTTATATTCCAGCGCCGTAAGAAACCGTTTCGTTTCCTCCTCAATGTCTGAGCGCGAGCCGTGATTATGAAGAACATATCCGGCTCGTGCTTTTTTTTCGTCCGCAGAAAGCTGCGCCTGAATACGTCGCCGTACTTCCTCTTGCGAAATCCCTCGTCCCTCTGCAAGCCGCATAACACGGACATCTTCAGGCGCATCCACAACCAGCACAAGGTCGTAGAATTTATCTGCCCCCGTCTCAAAAATCAGTGCACTTTCGTTAAAAACAAACCTGTCGCCCGCATCAAATCGTGCTTTTACCTGCCGCGCCACTTCTTGCCAGACAAAAGGATGAACGATACTATTTATCTGAGCAAGGTTTTGTGCATGTTCATCACTTGTGCCGAAGACCAGCGCTGCCATTTTCATGCGGTCGAGCGTTCCGTCGGGCAAGTACATTTCCCCGAAGGCAGCATTGATAGCGGCTTTGACTTCGGGATGACCATTGGTAAGGTCGCGGGCAATATCGTCAGCGCTTAAAACGGTGTGTCCCGCCTCGCGGATAAGAGCAGCGACGGTGCTTTTTCCGCTACCGATGCCGCCCGTGATGCCCACAAAAACTTGGTTTGATGAGGATTTGATACCCGAAAAATATTGTTCTATGCTCATGTCTTTTGCTCATTTGCTCAAAAATTTATTCCACAATAAGTGGTGTGAAGGCAAACTTATTGCCGTTAAACAAACCTTTATCACTGAGTTTCAAATCAGGGATAACTAAAAGTGCCATGAAGGAAAGCGTCATAAATGGTGCGTGGAGCTTGGAACCAAGTGCCTTCGCCTTTGCATCAATGCGGGAATATGCCTCACCAACCGCATAGCCGTCATCGTTGGTCATAATACCCGCCACGGGAAGCGGTAGTACGTCTGTGTTTTTGCCGTCCACCGTACAAATACCACCTTCAGAGGCGATAATAGCATTTACTGCCTTTGCAAGCTCTTCATCGCTCGTGCCAACGGCGATAATGTTATGGGAGTCATGCCCGACACAAGAAGCAATTGCGCCGCGAGTCAAGCCGAAATTTTTGATAAAACATACTGCCGGCTGCGCATTATTATAGCGATTGACGACGGTCATTTTCAGAATATCGCGCTCTGTATCGCCCTGAATCCCATCGTTACTTATCGGAAGTATTTCGTGGATTTCTTTGGTGATAAGCTGCCCGTCCAAAGCCTCAATAACCCGCACTGTTACGGACGCATGATTGGTACTCACAATATCAGAATTCGCTTCAATACGAAAATCGGATGCTTGCTTTGGCGAGCAATGAAAATTATTCAGCAGTGGCGCAGTTACACGCTCAATGCGACTTTGTCCATTTTCGGCGACACACTCACCATTGATGAAAGTTCTGAGGGTTTTGAACTCCTTGAGATTATTTACCTCAATACAATCTGCCGCATCGCCGACGCGCAGCAAACCGACATCCAAGCCATAATGCAATACAGGATTAACCGAGGCACATTGCAGAACGTTCATCACATCGTGACCTTTAGCCACCGAACGGCGTACCGTTTCGTCAATGTGGCTCACTGCAAGGTCGTTGGGATGTTTGTCGTCGCTGCAAAACATCGTCAAGGCAGGATGGCTGGAAATCAAGGAATGAAGCGCCTCATAATTTTTTGCTGCGGAGCCTTCACGAATAAGAATTTTCATGCCATACTTCACTTTATCCAATGCTTCTTCGAGCGTAAAACACTCGTGGTCGGTAGAAATTCCGGCAGAAATATATTTCTCAGCATCAGCACCCCGCAATCCGGGTGCATGACCGTCCACAGGTCGTCCGAGTTCATGTGCAATACGAATTTTCTCCATGACCATTTCATCACGGAAAAGCACACCCGGAAAATTCATCATCTCGCTTAAATACTTCAGTCCATCCTTCTCAAACAACTCACGAATATCTGCCGCCGTTACGACTGCACCGGCTGTTTCAAACGTCGTTGCCGGAACGCAGGAAGGAGCACCAAAATTAAATTTGAAATTAACTCGTTTTGCGTTGTCAATCATGTAACGCACACCCGTTATGCCCAACACATTGGCGATTTCATGCGGATCAGAGACTGTTCCAACCGTACCATGCACCACTGCCATCCGAGCAAATTCCGACGGCACGAGCATAGAGCTTTCCACGTGGACGTGTGCATCCACATATCCGGGAAGAAGAAACGTGTCATAATTCTTATCATCATAGTCAATGGCAGAAATTTTTCCATTGAATAGGTGGAGTGCCCCGCCGCGAATGGTGCGCTCTAAAACGTTGACTATCATTCCGCTAAGGGAAGACGAGATTGCATTTGTATTCGGCATGATGAAAAAAATATGCGTTGAGAAGAAATTTTATTTGCAAATATAGTAGCAATCCTGTTATATTGCAATTCTGTATTTGATACTTGTTATCAATGAATACGGGCGGTTAGCTCAGCTGGTTCAGAGCGCCTGCCTTACAAGCAGGATGTCGGGGGTTCAAATCCCTCACTGCCCACAAAAGCCTCCATCAAACGAGGCTTTTTTTCTACAATTGATTGTCTGCAAGCAGAAGTGGCGGAACCGGCAGACGCGCTGGACTCAAAATCCTGTGGACTTAACATCCGTGTGGGTTCGACTCCCACCTTCTGCACTAAAAAAGGAGAAAAACCCTTGTAAAATCACCATTTTACAGGGGTTTTCTCTTTTTATCCCATAGCAAAGAAATTGACGCTGTGAAATAAGAGCTTGTTTGAAAAGTCAGAAAGTAGGTAAAAAAAGCGGGCAAAGCCCGAA
>CALCNX010000123.1 GCA_937899715.1 uncultured bacterium
TGCTTGTGAATCCGAATCCTGTGAGTATCACGGTTGCCACAATTTTTACGGGAACAAATTCCGCAGATTTTACGGCTTCGGTGCAGCAGGTTGTTCTCCCGCCACAGGGTAGAGCTACGGTGGATGTGCTTTTTGTTCCGCGAGGAAGAGGAGAGCGAACGGCGGTTGTTAATTTCAGTGGTTTGGCTTCCGGTCAGATTGCCTTGCAAGGTCGCGGTACTCAAGCCGTGCTAACGTTCTCTGTTCCCGAAATACAATTTTCAACCTCAGCCTTTGTCGGGCAAACGCTCAAACTTCCCGCCGAGACTGTTCGGATAACCAATGAAGGTGATGTCGCAGATGTTGTGACAGGCTTCCAAATCACGGGTGAATCCTCGCTCGGCGCTGCATTTCGCGTGAGAAATTTTTTTCCTGTGCGTTTAGAACCGGGAAATTCTGTCCTGTTGACCGTTGAGCTTTCGCCCGACGCTGATGGACAGAGGAGAAATTCTATGCGGATGCAAACGCAAGATGCCTTCACAAGTAGCGCCACTATCCTCTTGCGCGGTCGTGGGCAGACGCTTTCGCCGCCAACTCTACTGTTCCCTCGCAATGGAGGCGCGGCGACGGGAAGTTCCGCATTGCTTCAGTGGCAAGCGGCATCGGCGGCAACGCACTACGAAGTAGCCCTTGATGTGGCAAGTAATAGTCGAAACCTTCTGACTCGCATTGCTGCTAGTTCCCTAACATCAAGTGCATCGGTTGCGATACAACAGAATCAAACGTACTATTGGACTGTGCGCTCACTGGCTGTAAGCGGCACGGATACTCTTGCACGAAGCGCATGGCAGCAATGGCAGTTTTTCTCAAGTGGCATGGAATCGCGTCTTTCAGTTCCGCCCGTGCTGGATTTTGGGGTGATAACGCAAGAGCAAGGCGAAAGCCCGCCACGCGGTCAGCCCATATCCGTTTCTTCCGGCTCGTGGCGTATTCTGGATGTGAGTATAGTTCAAGAAGGCGACGCGGCGAGCAGTGATGCACGTGCTTTTCGGATTCTGAATCGTGACTTGCTTTTAGGTACGGGTTCTATTCTGCTCCCCTCACCGGAATCATACACGATTGCTGTGGCTTTTCGCCCGCCGGAACTGCGTTCACGACCATATTCTGCGATTGCGGAGCTGCGAGTTCAAAATACTTCTTCGGGTGAAACCGTGATTATTCCGTTCCAGCTTCGCGGGCAGCCGGCGCAATGCCCGCAAACAGGCGCAAGTATTGGCAATCAAGGCTGTCCTGAAGCAGTCGTGCGTCTGCAAGTATTACCAAACAAAGCCGTTTTTGCGCCGGGCGACGAAATTCGTTTGCAAATTCAGCTCGTGCAAATAACAAATTTGACACCCAATCTTGACCGCTTCCTCAGCCAACTCCGCCTCACGCTTGATGTGCAGAATATCACACTGCTTTCATTTGCAAATAGATTGTCGGCGGGAACAGCTGTGACGGGCGATACAAGCGTTCGCGTCGTCTCCTATACCGCCGCTTCGGGCATACCTTTTTCACCAAGCGCTTTGAGCAATACCGATGGGAAAATCCGTCTCGACCTCGTGCGCCCGGCAAATGCGATGCAAAATATTGTTTTGGGCGAACTTACGGGCAAGGCTGTAATTGGGCTTCGCGGTTTGGGCGCAAGCCCTGATGAGTCCATTACTGCTGCAACGATAAGTATTGCCGATGTGCAATGGCTGAGTGATACCCGCGAAACGCTTGATTCGGGGCAGGTCATCACGTGGGGCGATGCGCGTGGTCTTCCGATTACGCTTCAGCGTGTTTCTGTCACGGTCAATACTTGCCAAACGACGCAAGGCTCGCTTGTTCTCACCGCTACACTGCCCGTCAACATCAAACCACTTGCGCCTAATCCGGTGCAAGATGAAACCACCATCACGTTTTCACTTCAAGAACAAGGGTGGACAGAATTAGAACTCGTAAACGGCTTTGGGCAATCGGTGAAGAAAATTCTACAATCTGAAATGCTTCCGGGCGAATACTCTGTGCGTTTTTCGGTGACGGATCTTCCATCGGGGTCGTATTTTCTACTGCTCAGAACGCCTTTTGAAACAGCACAGCGCAGAATGGAGATTGTGCGATGAACAGTAAACCACAATATTTGGCAAGTGCAATGCGGCTAAACACGAGGAATCCTCATTTGTTCAGACATTTCTGTCATTGTTTTATAGCATTGTTTTATGTTGTTTCGCAATTTGCTCTGGCACAAACAACCACGCCACTGAGCAGCGAGTCGCCTTGCGATACTATTCGGCGAGTTGTTGTAAAAGATACCATTCAGCCTTCGCAGGTCAGATTTGGCGCTGCTTTCGATGTGGCACTGCCTTTTGTAAATGCGAATTTTTCGGGGTTACCGGGTGTTCCCACGTGCTGCCCGGAATATCGTCCGCTCTCGGCTTTGGGCTTTGGTGCGGGAGTGTTTGGAGAAATACTGTTTTCGCCGACGTTTGGAGTTGGTGCGCGTTTGGGGTTGAGCAGTTTTTCAATGAATTTTTCGCAGCGCACGAATGTTCCTTTTGCAAACGCCACAAATATTGCTGCGCCGCTTTCTGTACCGCTTCTGTACTCGCTTACAACGTCTTTTCTCGCTCTTTCCCTTGAGCCGTATCTTCTCTACCGACCGATTGCCATGCTGAGTGTTCATGCGGGCGTAGGCTTTTCGACGTTGTTTTCCGGTTCGTATCGCCAAAGTGAACGATTAGATACGACGGGCTTGACCTTCAGCAATCTGCGTTCTGAGCGAAATGTTTTGTCGGGAACGATGTCCAATCTTGCATCCATCCTGCCTTCGGTCAATGTCGGGGCGGCGTATGAAATTCCGCTTGGGGCAAAAGGGCAGTGGCTCATTGCGCCGGAAGCCTCGTTTGCGTTGTCGCTTGGGAATCTTGTGAGCGCATTGCAGGGAGCAAATCCCTTGTGGACAATGAGCGCCGCTCGCGTAGGTATGTCCGTGCGGTACTCGCCTGAGCGCACCACTCGCCTGAGTGCTGAGGAAATAGCAGCATTGCAAACGGCAGAAGATATTCGATACCAAAAAAAGCGTGAAGAGTGCGCACAGGCATCGCCAGTTTCGGCAAAGAAGAGCAATATTGTCGTGGCGAAAATTACGTCTGTGAGTGGCATAAATTCTGACAGCACGACGATAGAAAACCCAACGATTCGCATTGAAGAGTTTCCAGCTTCGCGTTCGCGGTATGTCTTGAACACCATATTCTTTGGTGCTGCTTCGGCAGATATTGCGCCGCGCTACGAGCGTATTGGCGCGGAAGAAAGCGCGGGATTTCGCTTGGAAAGTTTTGCCGAAGCGGGTGTATTGCAGATTTATTATCACGTCTTGAATATTATCGGAAAGCGTCTTTCGCTTAACCCGAAGGCTGAAATTACGCTTGTTGGTCATGCGGACGGCTTATCAGAAAAAAATGATAAACGTCTTGCGCAAGCCCGTGCTGAGAAAATAAAGGAGTATCTGACAACGACGTGGCATATTGCCGAAAACCGCATTAAGACGCAAACTGCCACATCGCGCACACCCACAGGCACGGATGGCGATGATGTGTTAGAAGCGGAGGAGCAGCGCCGCGTGGAGATTCAATCGAACAGCCGAGCGATATTAGAAGAGTTGCGTTTTGATTATTTTGTGCGTGTCATTGAGCCACCGACAATCCGCTTCACGGTTGATATTTCCTCCAGCGCCAAACTCAAAGAATGGTCGTTAGAAGTGAGGCAGCAAGACGGTATTAATGATGGGTCTCGGAAAGCAAATGAGAGATACAAAATGCTCTTTGAAAAACGCGGAACGGAGATTCCCGAAGAAAAGACGTTTGTGTGGAGTGTAGCCAAGTCGCAGAATGTACCGCAGTCCAGAGAGCCAATAGAAGTGCGGCTTACGGCTTCGGACGCAAGTTCAAATACTACATCGGACAAATCTATCCGCACAATTCCTGTCAACCTACTCAGCGTTGCCGACAAAGAGCGCCAACGCGCACCCGACAAGCGAACCGATAGTTACACACTTTTTTCGTTTGCCTATGGAACCAACGCGCCAATAAGCGGCAATGCAGATGTACAGCGCGTTGTGGCTGCCATTAAGCAAACGCTGAAGCCCGGAGCACAGGTAACCGTTTCGGGTTATACCGATACACGTGGTAATGAAATCACCAACGGTATTCTCGCCCAGCAGCGAGCAAATGCAGTGGCGGGCTTGATTGCTTTTCCGAATATGATTATCAATAGTTACGGCGCGACGAAAATCAATGATAACGCTTTGCCCGAAGGTCGCTTTTATAACCGTTTTGTGCAGGTGGATGTACAAACACCGCTCAGGTAGAAGGATGTTTCTTTTTTACACGTCATCAAATCAGTTTTTATCAATTCAAATTGAGACTTACAATGAAACGAGTAACAGGCATTGGTGGCATCTTTTTCAAGGTGCAAGATATTCAGCAGATGCGCTCTTGGTATAACAAGCACTTGGGCATACCAACGGAAGAAGGCGGCTATGGATTGTTTTGGTCGCGTGACGACGAGAACCCGGAAGAGAGAAAATCCACGACGTGGTCGCTTTTTAAGGCTGATTCCGACTACTTCCATCCAAGCACGGCACCGTTTATGCTCAATTACCGTGTTGACAATTTAGTAGCTCTCATGGAAGCATTACGCAGCGAAGGCGTGAAAGTCGAAGATAAGATTGAAGAATATGAGTTTGGCAAATTCGGCTGGATTTATGACCCGGAAGGTAATAAGATAGAGCTGTGGGAGCCAATTGATAAGCCGTTTGAAGAGTCGTAAAAGTATTTCACAGACCTTTGTTTATACCTGTTCACACACGCCCCTAATATCTTTTGTTCATCTTTAGGAATCCTCAATGAAAAACCTTCTTTTCCGTTCCGAGCGAGTTTTCACGCCGTTCATCGTACCACTACTCTTCTTGATATTTCTGCATCACGGTAAAGCCCAGCAAAGCCAAACAAATGCCACCGAAGCGCAAAAGCAGGAGGTAATTGCCGTCATTCGCCAGATGTTTGAGGGCATGAAGGCTGGCGATAGCGCAAAGGTGAGTGCAACGTTTCACCCGGCTGCTGCATTGCACACGACTGCTTTACGTGAAGGAAAGCCTGTGTTTCGTACTGAATCCATTGCTGATTTCCTGAAAAGTATCGCCTCGCCCAAGCCAGCCGGGGTTGTCTATGACGAGCGAATTCTACGATATGATGTGCAAATTGACGATACGTTTGCGTCGGTTTGGACTCCCTATCAATTTTACATTGGTGAAAAGCTCAATCATTGTGGGGTGAATGCTTTTCACTGCGTTCGCACAGAGCAGGGTTGGAAGATAACACACATCACCGACACCCGTCGTAAAGACAGATGTCAGGAGAAGTAGCAGATTGTGCAGTTTCCCCCCAAATAATTATCATACCAAACTACTTTACTGCTATGAGTGATTATCAACTTGACCCTCGCGTGGGCATAGGTCATGTCCACTTAAAAGTTTCTAATCTTGACCGCGCGTTGGAATTTTATTGTGATGTGTTGGGGTTTGACCTGACCCAACGGTATGGTACGGCGGCGGCGTTTGTATCGGCGGGTGGGTATCATCACCATATTGGTCTCAATACGTGGGAAAGTTTGGGGGGCAACCCGCCCCCGCGTGGTACAACAGGGCTGTACCATGTCGCAATCCTATATCCCACTCGTGCTGCGCTCGCCAGCGCCTTGCGAAGGCTTCTTGAGAAAGGAATAGAGTTGGACGGAGCCAGTGACCATGGTGTGAGCGAGGCTCTGTACCTTCACGATCCCGACCACAACGGCATCGAACTCTATTGGGATAGACCACGAGAGCAATGGACATATTCGGCGGATGGTCAACTGGCGATGATAACAAAGCCATTGAATCTGGAATCCTTGATTAAGGAGGGCTTATAAAATCAGTGCCGCTATTCCCGTCAGTTTTTGTATTTTCAGTGCTGTGCAGTAATCATATTCTCTACGTTGTCCCAGACATCTTCCATTGAAAATTGTTATGAAGCGTGTCTTGCCCGTCTTTTTGCTGTTTTCTTCTCTTTTTTCCATTATGTTGGCAGGAAAAGAGTTGGTTGCCTATAAAACAGAATTAGTAAATAATGTTTCGATAGATAGCCAACATCCAAAAGAGGTGGAACTAAACCGCGTGGCATTAGTCTTGATTGATTCGACGAACACGGCACAGATGGAAGACGTTCGCCGCCTTCTACCAAAAAGAGGAAAACAAGTAAATGGTCAGGTAAATTTTGGCGTTAGCCCTTATACATTTTGGTATGCCTTTACTCTCTTCAATCACGATACGGTCTCGGTCTCGCGGCTTTTTGTCATTGAAGATTATTTTTTGGAAGAGATTGAGACCTATCTAATTTCAAACGATAGTCTGTGCAAAACATTGAAGGGTGGATGTGTGGTTCCCTTCAGCCAGCGCGAGATACTCAACCGTTATACAGCACATCGTATTAATCTTCAGCCGCACGAAACATTGCAGGTCATGGTTAAGGTGAAAACACGCCTTACAATGAGCGTCCCGCTCAGACTGTGGCAAGAAGATGCCTTTATCTATTCCGACAGTCTTAGTCAGATACCTATGTGGCTCTATTACGGCGTTGCACTCGGACTCTTTGCCTACAATTTGTTTATCTGGCTGACATTGAGAAGTAGAACGTACCTTCTGTATTTGTTGTACATACTGCATATCTCAGCTTTTTTGTTTTGGGGTAGTAATGGTTTAGGGTTTCAATTTTTCTCGTTTTCTGTCGAGAGTAGTTTTCGTTTGATAATGTACTTGGGGATAATGAGTATGGCGCTGGTCAGTTTATTGACTATTGCATTTCTTGACCTGCGTAATGTACTGCCTCGGTGGAATACGGTCGTAACGATTTGCGCACGGGTACTCATGGTGCTGGCTTTGAGTGCTTGGGTTCTGCCTATTCCACTTGTAAGGGATGTGGGTAATCCCGCCACAGGTCTGCTTGCGCTACTTTGCGGCGCTGTCGCTGTGCGCTCTTTATGGCTTGGGCACACACCCGCTAAATATTTTGCCGCCGGATGGATTGTGTTTTTATTTGTAACCGTGCTGTTTGTGCTGCAGGATGAAGGCATTATCGAATGGTATTTTATTGGGCAGTATGGAGCACAATTCGGTTCTGCTTTTGAAATGATTCTTTTTTCCATTGCATTGGCAAGCCGTATTCGTGTGCTGGAAAAAGACCGCACGGAAGCACGCGAAGAACTCCTTTACACATCTCAGGCGCTCATTCTCAGTTTGCAAGAGTCCGAGAAAACACTTGAACTAAAAGTAGCAGAACGCACAAAAAATCTTCAAGAGGCAAACGAAAGACTGAACGTGCAATCCCAGCAAATTCAGTTGGTCAACTCAATTCTTCAAGAACAAAATCTCGCACTGGATGATTCGCGTTCACAGATTGAACGTCTGATGCTGAATATCCTCCCTAGAGCCATCTTTATGCGACTCCAAGCAGGTGAAAAGCGCATTGCCGATAAGATTGAATCAGCAACAGTGCTGTTTGCCGATATTGTTAATTTTACAGATATTTCATCTAAAACGCCGCCCGTGGAGCTTGTTGCGATATTGGATACCCTTTTTTCCAAGTTTGATGAGTTAGCCGAAAAATATCACGTTGAAAAAATCAAGACCATTGGCGATGCTTATATGGTAGTTGGTGGTCTGGCGGATTCTGAAAAAAGCCATACCCTAGCAATTGCTCTCTTGGCGATAGAGATGCAACAGTGCATTACTAAAACGGCATCATCATTGGGAATTCCTGAGGTTTCGCTAAGAATAGGTATTCACACTGGAGAAGTTGTAGCGGGAGTCATTGGGACGAAAAAATTTGCGTACGACCTGTGGGGAGATACCGTCAACACGGCAAGCCGTATGGAATCACACGGGGAACCCGGAAAAATTCATATATCGGAAAGTGTTTTTCAAGCCTTACACTTGCATAGAACGAATAGCTCTTCTCCTTCAGAAATAAAACTTAATGCAGCGTCAGGGCTAGAGAAAAATGACGGAAATAACTATCCAGCGTTCAAATTCCACGAGCGTGGTTTGGTTGATGTGAAAGGAAAAGGCTCTATGAAAACATGGTTTCTTTTGGGAGTGGAAGAGCGTTTTGAGCTATAATGTTCCGCATCCATTTGTGCATTGAAGAGAATGTAAAGTGATTACACGTAACCCACATAAAACAGCGCTTCGCCTTGAAACTCCCCTTCGTGCTCAATGCAATCAATTTCCGTACATTCATAGTCCGCAAGACCAAAAGCGCGAATCAGGTCTTCTTGGGTGCTGAAAAACTGCGTGTGATAGTTCTCGGCGTACAAACGAAAACGCTGTTTTGGTACCAGAACTATGATTGCCAAACGCGCCACACGCTTCATCGCGGCTACCGTTTGCGAAAGGTCTTTCACGTGTTCTAAGGTGTGGCAGCACGTGATAACATCGAAAGACTTGTCAGGGAAGGGGATGTTTTCGGCAAAGCCTTGTTGCCACGTTATTTGCACATTCTCACTCTTTGCGCGTTCTTCTGCTTTGCGGAGTGCTTCGGTACTCACGTCCAAGCACGTTACCCCGTAGTCGGCTTTGGTCATGGCAATAGCAAGCGTTCCATAGCCACAACCAATTTCCAGCACTGTAGAAACAGGTTTTTGAGTGCGTCCGCTTGTTTTAGAAATCGCCTCCAAAATCAAGGCAGAATCAGTTTCATCAAGGCAATCGTTATGGTGATTTTTCCAAACATCGTCGTATGCACGTATCCACTCCTCGTTGGACATGGTACGAAATTTTTTACGCCAATCCACCTCAAACCACGACCCATACTTGCGCTGCAAGGTACGTCGGGCAAAAAAACGCTGGTTGATGTTGCTCAGTGCTTCTTTCACCAAGGCGGGCAGCAAGTTTTTGAATTTGAGATAGGCTTTGTGTGCCATTGGAGGGATTACGGGAAGGTAACAGTTCTGGTAACAGTGTATCGTCCCTTGCTCACACGCCATAGCGTATATGTGCCGCCGGTAACATCACCTTTTTCGTCGAATTCCACCTGACCACTTGCACCAGAGTAATTAATACGCTTACCTTTGAGAATTGCTGCCGTGCCTTTGGCGAACTCATTTGGATTGATGGTCTCGGCTTGCGGTGCATTGTTGGCAATGAGCCGAAGATTCTTGGAAACATCGCTGGAGGCGGCGGAGTTTCCTTTTGTAATGGCAAAGGCAAGTGTATAGACGGCATCGTATGCCGTTGAGGCGTAAGTGTCCATTGTTTCTGCATCAACTAAACCATCCAGAACATTAAACGCGTAGTTACTGGTGTCCTTGGTTTCTTGCAAAAACTTTTTGAATCGCGCCAAAAATTTTTCGTGATTGGGATAATTCTGCGGGCGAACATACGATAAACCCAGCATACCTTCAATCACGCTTGGATTCACGGCAAAAAGGAAATCGTTGCTGTAATTTGCATCGCAGCCGACAAGTTGCGGCTTATAGTCTTTGGTGTAAAAGCCATAAATTTGCGATTGCATGGTGATTTTGATACCATCTTCAATATCGGAGATGATATACACCGCTTGGGGTTTGGTTTGGTAAAGAGAGTCGAGCTTTTCTTTGAAATCATAGTCACTGTATGATGCCATTGAGGGGTACTTAATGGCGCTCTTCACAGTGCCGCCTTTTTTTGCGAAAGCATCACGGAAATTACTAAAAAGTCCGTTGCCATAGCTGTTGTCAACGTAGATTACTGCTGCTGTTTTTAAGCGTAAACTATCCAATAGTTCCGCCACCACGCGACCCTGAAAAATATCCGAAGGGGAAGTACGCCATACCAAATCATTGTCTTTGAGAGCGGTTACTTCCGGTGAAGTGGAGGAAGTCGCAATCATCAGCACATCGCGCACCACCGTAAGATTTGCAGCCTTGATGGTAAGTTCCGAGCCTTCAGGAATGATGAGGCAGGTAATTCCGCTATCAATCAAACGCTTGATTCCCGGATACACTTTGTCGTATTGGCGATTAGGGCTTGTCGCCAGCACCAATTCAAGTTTTTTGCCCAAAACACCGCCCGAAGCATTGATTTCTTCTACTGCCATTTGTGCAGCTCGCCATTGGGGGAGGTCAAGCGGGTCTGTTTCCACGAGGCTCATGCCAATTTTGAGAGTCTGCTGATTATTGTCAATAACAATAGCGCTTGTGTTTCCAGCTTTCTGTTTTGTTTGAGCAGAAGGAGCGCTCAAGGGCTTTTCGGTAGATTTCGTACTCTTTTTTGCTTTGGTCTGCGATGATTTATCAGTGGTTGGTTTCTTTTGAACCGCTTTATTCTGCGATTGAAGTGGCAATACAGAGCACAATGTTGCAAAAAAAGCAAACAATAGTACAACGGTAAAGGTGTGAAAGCTGTGGAAACGGCGTGCAGTGTGCATAACAGTATTTGTTGCTGAAGACGGCTCATACCCCGGGGTAACATCGTCTCAGTTGAATGGGTTAAGTGTTTTGTTGTTTGGTCTTGGCAAGTTGCTTGGCTTTACGAAGCTGTTCCTGACGAAAATTTTTTGCTTTGTCGCGCCGAAGTTTGTTGTAATTCACAGATTCTGCCAGTTCTACCTCCTGCCGAATCCAGCCACGCGAACGAAGAGAATCTTCAGCGTGCAAATATCGTTCTTTTTGCGGTAATTGCCAGCGAACTTCCGGAGGAATCTGAGAAATAGGTATAAGTGCCTCTTCAACTCCCATCGGGTCTTTGGGCAACGTAATAAAAAAATCTTTGTTCGATGCTATGTCCCACCATGGTCCACCTTTCAAGCGGGAGTAATCAAACATATCCAAAATAATAACGGGCGTTCCGGTCATGGGAATATATTTCTTTGTTGTCGTGTCAATCTTGCCGCCGCGTCCCCAACTAAAAAGCCATTCTGCATCGTCCATGAACTGCCTTACGCATGAGTGCGAGGCAGGTCTGCCGGGCATATCAAACTGGTGAAAAGCACTACCGGCAAACAAATGAAAATTCCATGTAAAGGGTAGCACCCAATTACTGTCCAGCGATGAGCGCCGTATTTTGTCTCGCCAATTGAGCGTGTATCTTCCCGGAAAGGTCGGTTTTTTTTCTCTGCCCGTATTGCAGGCGGCGAATCGAACTAATTTACCATTCTCGTAACAAGCATATGCTTGGTGAGTATTGGAAATAAGAATGAGCTTGGGGAGCGTGTCCGCGGGCGGATAGAGATGCGGAAAAACCGAATAGACACGTAAATCTTCGTGAAAAGCGTTTGGTAAAATCGCCGTATCGCCGACACGAAAATACTGAATATCTTTTCGGTTTATGGTCGTGAAAACACGATAACCAATCATTGTAGAAGGTTTTTTACCAAAGACCTTCCGAATGGAGTCTATTTTTCCTTTTGTGTCTAGCACAAGACGGGTATAGAGAACAAGCGGAATAGCAGCATTTGCTTTTCGGACAGCACGAGCACAGGCAGAATCGCGCATTCGTTTATTCAGCAAGAGGGAATCCGTTTGTCGTCTCTGGTTGAGAACAACATCTACATCGTCTTGATTTTGCTTACAAGAAGTCCAGAGAAGAGGCGTAAGCACCGAGAAGAAGAGCGAGACACAAAAAGCAAAGTGACGTTGCCATTGACGGAAAAAACGAGATTGTATCCAAGTCGAAAACAACAGGCTCATAAACAATAGGTCAAAAGGCGAAAGTGCTTGACGGCGATAGTCAGGATTCTATTTGTGAAGCGCCAGCTTGATGGCATCAAGAATATCATCGGGCCACATTGGCTTTTTCAAATACGCAGACGCACCTGCTGCCAAACCTTTTTGCTCATCCTCTTTGGTTATTTTTGCAGACAAGAACATAAAGGGTTTATTTGCCAACGATGGCGTTTGCTTGATTTTTGCCAATACCTCGAAACCGTTCATCTCTGGCATAGCAATATCACAAATAATAACGTCCGGTTTTTGCTCATTGGCGAGTCTGAGTCCATCTGCGCCATTATCAGCAAAATGAACGTCGTATCCCTCGCTTGTCATAAGGCGCTGCAAGCCATTTCGGATTGTTTTATCGTCTTCGATAATCAAAATTTTAGCCATGATACACAAGATAATGTGAATAAAATGGGGTGTTGCCGATGGTTTATCACACAAACGGTGCAATTTACACATTTTTCGGACTTGCAAGAGGAGTTTTTTTTTCTGCACCTACCTTTATCAAGCAATCGCAATTATGTTCGCTCAAGAGAGATAAAATATTATTTTTTTGCAGCACTTGTTTTTTAGTTGTATAATTTAATGGA
Source organism: uncultured bacterium (assembly GCA_937899715.1). GTDB lineage: Bacteria > Bacteroidota > Ignavibacteria > Kapaibacteriales > UBA4661 > PH2015. The sequence goes on from CALCNX010000123.1 coordinate 12,378, forward strand.
ATATCCTATTTTTGTATAGTTCAATTTTCAAAATATACTAACTTTTAGTAATTAAGACCTTGCCATGAATTCTCAACGAACAATAGAACTTACAGAACTCATTAACGTACTGGTACAAGAATTTTTAGAGATTCATCAAAACTTGAATGATACTTATACCGGTATCAGCAAGCAAGAATTGAACATTATCAGCATCGTTGGGCGTTCAGGCAGTGTGATTATGCGAGAAATTGCCGAGCAAGTGCGGCTTGCCGTAAGTAGCGTAACGCCGACTGTCGATAAACTTGTCGAAAAAAAATTGGTTCGCCGTGAGCGAAGCGAAGAAGACCGCCGTATCGTTACCGTGGCACTGACGGAGAAAGGACAAAAAATCTATCAGATGGAAGTAGAAAGTTATATGCGTCTAAGCGCAAGTATCTTGCAAGCGCTTGCGGACAATGAGCAAGAGCAATTTCTTCGTTACTTCCACAAAGTTGCTGATTCATTGCGCAAGGATGACTCGGTGACTGTATAGAACTGACCGTTTCTAACGCAAAAAATATCAATATTGAGCTGCTCATAACCAAAGGGCAGTTTTTTTATCGGAAATTTAATAGTTCGATTATCAAAATTTTTGCCAAGCAAAATTTTTTATATACAATCTATTTGGAGACATACAAATGGCTAAAGCCGCACTTATCACTGGCGCATCAAGTGGCATTGGCTACGAACTGGCGAGAATCTTTGCTCAAGAAAAGTATAATCTTGTTCTGGTGGCGCGAAGCGAAAAAAAATTACACGACATTGCGGATGAACTAACCAAAGCGCACGGTGTAAACGTGCAGGTACTTGCAAAGGACGTTTCTGTGCTTGCTTCTGCAACAGAAATTTATGAAACGTTGAAGCAAAAAGGAATCGCCGTTGATGTGCTGGTGAATAACGCCGGCTTCGGTGACTTTGGCTTCTTCACCGAAACAAAATGGGAAAAAGAATTGGAAATGATTAACCTTAACATTACCGCTCTGACTGCTCTTACAAAGCTTTTTGTGAGCGATATGGTTGCCCGCAAATCCGGTAAAATCTTGAACGTTGCCTCGACTGCATCCTTTCAGCCGGGTCCGCTTATGGCGGTCTATTATGCCACCAAGTCGTATGTGCTCTCGTTTTCAGAAGCAATTGCAAATGAACTGAGCGGGACAGGAGTAACAGTAACGGCACTGTGTCCGGGACGGACTGAATCTGGATTTCAAGCTGCTGCTGATATGCAAGACTCCAAACTCGTGAAAGGTAAAAAAATGCCGACTTCTAAAGATGTTGCCGAATATGCCTACAAATCTCTTATGAGCGGGAAAGTCGTGGCAGTGCATGGTATGATGAATAAGGTGATGGCGCAAAGTGTTCGCTACACGCCCCGTGCTGTCGTGCGAAGCCTTGTACGTGCAATGTCTGAGCGCACCCATTGATTTTTATTCCCCTTCGTAAATTCCATAATTGATGGGCTTCACTTGTCAATTCAATTCTTTACCAATTTTTTTGGAAAAATCTATGAGTCCCGCAGCAATAAGTATTCTCGTTTTTGGTGTGTACATGGCTGGCGAAGCCGCTATTTTGATGATTGCGCCAAACTTCCTCTTTTCAATGTTCGGTCTGCCACTCACACAAGAGGTCTGGCCACGCATTGTCGGCATTGCACTCTCAGTGTTTGCATATTACTACATTCGAGCAGCTTTGCAAGAAAATAAGCCCTTTTTTGTACTGACGACACAAGGACGTGCCTTGCAATTTGTATTATTCGTAGCCTTAGTAGCGGCGGGGTATGGGCAGCCAACACTCTTGCTTTTTGCCGGAGTTGAACTTGCAAGCGGCATCTGGAAATGGTTTGCGCTGAAGCGATAATTTTTCTCACGTTTTTCTACGACTCATTATGAAACGTATTTTTCTTTGGGGCGGCATCGGGATTGCCTCATTACTACTGGTCTTTGTAGCTGTTTTCTACGCAATGTACGGCGGAACTGGAAAGCCATTTCCCAGCATGGCGACAGCACAAATTCAACCTGATTCTGCAATGGAAATTGTGGCGACGCTTCCTGAACCGCCCGGAAACTTGGCGGTGTCGCGTGATAACCGCGTATTCGTAACCTATCACGCGGAGTCACGCCCGGAAAACAAAGTGCTGGAAATCGTGAATGGCAAGCCCGTGCCATACCCGAATGAAGAATTTCAGCATGAGCGTCCGAATAACGAACCATACTTCGACCAAGTGTTTAATATCCGTATTGACCGTCAAAATCGCTTGTGGACGCTCGACCACGGCTTTCACGGCTTAAAAAAGCCGCGCTTGATGGCGTTTGACCTTGCTACAAACAAACTGGTCTATGATGTTGTCCTGCCATCGGATATTGCCGGAGTCGGCTCCTATATTCAGGATATGCAAATTGATTCCACAGGTGAATACCTATACATTGCTGACATTGGCGTTGTTGCAAAGAAGCCCGCAATCATTATTTACAACACCAAAACCCGCACCGCTCGTCGCGTTCTGGAGCGCCATGAGTCCGTAATGGAAGAACCATACGAAATCAATGCACAAGGCAGGAAAATGTACCCGCTTGGAGGTTTATTCTGGATGCACCCTGCGATTGACCCCATTGCGCTTGACAAACGTGACGAATACTTGTATTTCGGACCCATGGCAGGTGACAAACTTTTTCGTGCGCGAACGGCGGACTTGAATAATGCCACACTAACGCCAGAGCAACTTGCAAGCCGTGTGGAACTGTACGCCAAGAAATCCCAATGCGACGGGCTTTCGATGGATACAGACGATAACATTTACGTTACCTCCATTGAGGACGGCGCAATTAACATCATTGGCAAAGACCGCAAGCAAAAAACGCTTATCAAACACCCGAAAATGCGCTGGCCCGACGGCTTGAGCTTCGGCGGTGATGGGTACTTGTATATTGCCGACAGCGATATTCCCGATGTGATGATGAAAAGCAAAGCTCATATTGCAGCGAGCGCACCATTCTACGTCTTTCGTTTTAAGCCGCTTGCAAACGGCGTTGCCGGGCAATAACGGATTTTTACGAAATGACCACATCAATTTCTCGGAGCGCTTGTTCGGGCGTAGCAACGGCGTAGGGAACATCAGGCAGCAATTCCAAAAGTTGCTTGTGCCGTGCAGAAAGACTGTTGTTGAAGAGTTGCGAATCAAGCACAAACATAATTCCTTTATCGGTTTCGGTACGAATAAGGCGACCGAACATTTGCCGGAACGCTTGAAACATTTGCGGCTTGTCCACATCGTTCCAAGCGTATCCGGCGAATTTTTTGAGGTCAGGTTGTTCGCCGCGCTTCAGTGCTTCGGCTTCATATTTCCGAACAAGATTATCCTGCAAGCCGCGTGTAAACGGGTTCGGAACGGCGTAAGGCATTTTTTCGAGAATAAGACACTGCAAGTCGTCGCCCGGAATATCCACGCCCTTCCACAAACCCCGTGCGCCCATTAGAACTGCAGAGTCAGACATTTTGAAGTGTTCGATTGCCTTATGCTGCGAGAAGTGCGTTATTCCGTGCGACATGAGTTCAATACCGCGCTTGCGCAAGAGCGGGAAAAGAGCATCATGCACCTTGCGCTGGCGGTCTTTGCTGGTGAAAAGCACAAGAGTACGCCCGCCCAGATGCTCCGCAGCATTCGCAATAAATTCCGCCGACATTCTGGCAAAATCGGGATGCGTATTGGCAACAAAATTTTTCAGGAAAATAATCCGTGAGTTTGCACGATAGTCAAAGGGCGATAGAAAGCGGCTTGTGGAGGTTTTGTGCTCGGTCAAAACGTGCGAGCCGATGCCGCGCAGGAAGTCGCCCATGTCCCGCGTGTTGGAAATCGTTGCCGACGTGAAGACAGCCGCATAGCGCTCTTGCAGGATTTCCTCGGCAAATCGCTCACCGATATTGAACGGCGTTGCCACAATAGACCAATCCTGCTTTTCGATGCGAACATAGAGCGCGGCTTCTTCTTCGCGTTGCTCCAAGAACATTGTAAGCGTTTGCACAAGCGTTGCTAAATCGTCCATTCGGTGCTGCAATTCCCGTACTGCCGGAACTTCGTTTGGCACAGCACCCGCTTTGGAAGCGGCTTTAATAACACGTTCGGCTGCATTTGCCAGTTCGGTGGCAATAATTTTCAAATTCTCCGCTTCCGTAAGAATTTGCTCACGTTGCATTTGTGAAAAACGTTCTTCGCGCAGAGTAGCTTGCACAGTAAAAACATCATCGGAGCGAACGCTCGACATGACCATGCTCAAACGTCCGAGTGAAAGTGCAAAGCGCTCGTTCAACGCAGCAATGGTGCTGGCTTCGGGGAGTTCCACAATACGAGGAGCTTTCCCACCCGACACATTCCGAGCCAGAAGGCGAATATCCTGCGCTGCCTGTTCAAACAAGCCGTCCGTCCCGCTCAGATGGCGGTGCAAGTCGTTCATCATGCTGAAGGATGCGATATTGCTAAATGCTTCGACTGCTTCGCCAACAATTTCATCAGCCTCATCCACGACCAGGCGATTAAACTCCGGGTATGACTTTGGATAGGTCAGCAATAGCGAATGGTTCACCGCCAAAATGTGTGCTGATGCCGATTCCCACTGCTTTTTGAAATAAAAACACTGCTCATAAAAACTACATTCGTGGCGTGTGCAATCGCGGAAGTCTGCCCGTGCCTCGCTTGCGACGCGCTGCACGACGGGGAAGTCATTGAAAAGTGGGCGCGGAAGTTCCTCAATTTCGCCTTCGCCGGTCGCCAGCATCCACCTCGTCAGGAAGGCTCCGGCAAAGGTTTCTTCGGGGTTGTCGGCATACATATAATTCTCAAAAAGCGGGAGCGCTTCATTGATTTTGCGAATACAAGCATAGTTGTTCATGCCCTTGAGGACAACAGCGCGGAGGTCGGGCAGGGAAAAAAGCTGCTTCAGGCGCGGTAGTTCTTGCTCCAAGAATTGATTTTGGAGCGCTTTGGTATGGGTAGAAATCACAACGGGCGATTCGGCATCCACCGACAGCGCTGCGAGTGTTGCGGTCAGGTAGGCAAGCGTCTTTCCCGTGCCTGTGCCTGCTTCAGCCACATAGACACCGCCATCGTTGAGCGTCTGGGCGGCTTTGGCTGCGAATTTTTGTTGTGCTTCGCGGAGTTGATAATTTTCGTAGGCATTTTTGAAAAATTTTACTTCACCAAGCCTTGCCGGTGCTTGAGCAAGCGACGGGTCGAGTGTTTTTCGCTCCAATTTTGCGAACATTTCTTTGAAGTTTCTGAGGGCAGGCAAATCGCCCGCGTAGCCGTGCTCGTGGCGCTCCACAAAAAGTGGCTTCCAGAGCCATTTATCCGTCTTCGCAAACCAATATTCCACAATCGCACATAGTTCGGCAAATTCCGATTTGTTTAGCTCGTCGTCGAGACAGCGAATCACCTCCACCATATCCAAAGCGTCCTGCAAGCCGCGATGATGCTCATAATCGCGAAGCCCGAAGCGTCTGATGAACGCTTCCAAGCTGAGTGTGGGTGCAAGCGGATAGCACAAAGCCAAAATGTGGCATGAATCCATCATCGGCGAGTCGAAATCATCGCCGAAAATACGCCGCAGATAGGACTGCTCAAAGGCGGCATTATGCGCCATAATCGGCGTGTTGCCCAAAAATTCGTGGAATTTTGTATCAATATCTCTCAGAAGCGGCGCGTCTGCTAACTCCTCATTCGTAATTCCTGTGAGTTGCATGATTTCGGGCGAAACCTGACGTGCAGGATTGACCAATGTAGAAAAGCGCTCCACTTCTTGCCCGTCGCGGTAGCGAACTGCGCCAATGTCAATGACGGTATCGGTGGTGGCATCAAGTCCGGTGGTTTCAAAATCAAGAGCGATAAATTCGCCCATGGCGGCGAGGCGTGAATGAGAGTTAGGGGTACTTTTCATCGGAAAAGGAAAAATTTGAAGGCTATGAAAGCTACAAAATACGGAACTTCGCGCTAAAATACTTGCGGCTTTTTGCTTTTTCGGGAGGATTGCTTTTTTTGCCTTGTTTTTTGGCGCTAGTGATTATCTTTGCAGGAAGCCATCATCACAGTTTTCTCTTCTTGACTACCATCTATGAAAACCCCGATTATCCTTGCTGTTGACGACGATAGTGCGGTGCTACGTGCTTTGGAGCGAGATTTGCGCAAGCAGTATCGCAAAGATTACCGTATTCTGACGACCCTTTCTGCAAATGAAGCATTGGAGACGCTTCGTGAACTCAAGACGAAGCAAGAAGTAGTTGCATTGCTGCTTTCCGACCAGCGTATGCCCGAAATGCAAGGCGTGGATTACCTCACCAAAGCGAAAGAATTTTTTCCCAAAGCAAAACGTGCCTTGCTAACGGCGTATTCTGACATTGAGGCTGCCATTCGCGCCATTAACGATGTGCAGTTGGACTATTATCTTGCAAAGCCATGGGATCCGCCCGAAGAAAAATTGTATCCCGCCATCAACGACCTTCTGGAAGAATGGCAAGCCTCGTACAAGCCTCAGTTTACGGGCTTGCGAGTGATTGGCTATCAGTGGTCGCCGAAGTCGCACACCATTAAAGATTTTTTGTCGGGTAATCTTGTGCCTTACAAATGGATTGACGTGCAGACTTCGCCGGAGTCGGAAGAACTTCTGGCGCTGCACGGCATTGAAATGATTGATTTACCTGCATTGCTCTTCGAGGATGGTTCGGTCGTGAAGAATCCGCGTCCTGTGGACATTGCTGAAAAAATCGGCTTGCAGTCGAAAGCCTCTGCAAATGTATATGATGTTGTTATTATTGGTGCCGGTCCGTCCGGTCTTGCGTCGGCAGTTTATGGTTCTTCAGAAGGTCTCAAGACTTTGCTTGTGGAACGCAGAGCGCCGGGAGGGCAGGCGGGAACTAGCTCACGGATTGAAAATTACTTGGGATTCCCAACAGGCTTGAGCGGTGCAGACTTAACGCGACGTGCAATCTCGCAAGCCGTTCGATTGGGCGCAGAATTTCTTGCTCCGCAGAGCGTAGAAGCTATAGTGGTGTCGCCTAACCCGCATGAACACTATAAAACAATTAAATTTGTGGATGGTAGTGAAGTTATTGCAAAAAGTATTGTTATCAGCACCGGAGTGGAGTATAGAGAACTTGAAGCGGGCAATCTTCGCAATTTCACAGGAGCTGGCGTGTACTATGGTGCGGCAACAACAGAGGCAAATGCTTGCAAAGAAAAAGATGTCTATATTGTTGGTGGCGGAAACTCTGCCGGACAAGCTGCAATGTACCTTGCGCATTTTGCTCATCGGGTGTTCATCGTTATTCGTGGAGCGTCGCTTGCCGCTACAATGTCTCAGTATCTCATTGACCAAATAGCAAGCACGCCAAACATTGAGCTACTGCCGCACACCGAGGTCGTTGCTGCCTGTGGCGACGATAAGCTGGAGGAATTAGACCTCATCAACAACAAAACAGAAGAACGACGGATTGTTCCTGCGCAGGCGCTTTACGTCTTCATCGGGGCAAAACCAAGTGCTGAGTGGCTTCCGGCAAGTGTTCTTCGGAATGCCCGTGGCTTTGTGGAAACGGGGCGAGAAGTGCTCATACACAGTGATGCAAAACAGCACTGGAAATTAGAGCGTGAGCCGTTTTTACTGGAAACTTCCGTGCCGGGTATTTTTGCAGCCGGAGATGTGCGTGCCGGAGCGATGAACCGCGTCGCATCGGCAGTTGGTGAAGGCTCGATGGCGATTAAATTTGTGCATGAATATTTGGCGACGCTCTAAAAACGTCGTACCCATTTCATTTTTTCCGAAAGGCAACGTATATGCAATTTGGTGTACTCGAAAAAGTCTTGCTGCCGCTTTTGCTGGCAATCGTCATGTTTGGTATGGGTATGGGGCTGCTTGTGAGCGATTTTCGCCGTGTCTTACAAACGCCTTTGCAAGCATTGGTCGGCTCTATCGGGCATTTTATTCTGATGCCCATTGCAGCGTTTATTGTCGTGAAAGCCACAGGGCTGACGGGCGGTTTAGCGCTTGGAGTAATCATTGTAGGGTCTTGCCCTAGCGGACCTACGTCGAATTTGCTGAACTATCTCGCTAAGGCAGATGTGGCGCTGGCTGTGGTCATTACAACGCTTTCCACGCTCTTGTGCCCAATAATGATGCCGCTTATGGTGTCGTTTATGGGCAATAATCTTGGCTTGTCCAGTACTCCCGTTGCAGTTCCTGTTGTGGATATGTTGAAACTCGTGTTTGTCATTATTGCCATTCCCATCAGTCTCGGTATGCTGGTGCGCAATAAAGCCTCAAAGTTTGCTATTGCCGTTGAGCGTCCGTACAAGATTTTTTCAGTGTTGTTTTTGCTTTTTGTGATTGTCGTCGTGCTGGCTAAGAATTGGGATAGCTTTCTTACAAGCCTCCCGCTTGTTGGTCCGGCAATGATTTTACAGAATGTGATTGGCTTGGTGATGGGCTTTTATTCCGGTAAGCTCTTCGGATTTGGCACAAAGCAATGCCGCACATTGTCTATTGAAGTGGCAATTCAAAACACGACGCTTGGTATGACGGTTGCCATGACGTTTTTCTCGCCGGAATCGGCATTGCCGGGTGCAATTTTTAGCCTCTGGATGTATGTGACGGGCTTGACCTTGGCTTCGTATTGGGCAAAAAATCCGCCGAAAGATGAACTTGCTCCGCAAGCCGCATAAAAACTTGTTTCTCTGCTCACGGACTGCTTTTTTATGAGGCACAAAGTTCGTGAGCTTTTTTCTTCTGTATGCAAAATCTATTAGAACATCTCAAAGCCGCACCAGACCTCGTCAATGTACCCGACGAGCAGCTTGAATGGCTCATTGCGCATGGTGAATTACGAACATTTGCTGAAGGTGAGACGATGTTTCGGCGCGATGATCCGATTGAATATATGTACGTTGTGCTGGAAGGTGGTGTACAATTCCGCCTTGAGCAAAATGGTCAATTTCGTGAGATTTCTGTCGTTCATCCGGGCGGTATTAGCGGTACGCTGCCATATTCGCGGACTAAACTGGCGGCTGGCTTTGGGATTTTCATTGCCCCGACAACATTATTCATGATTCACAAAGACCACTTCCGAGCCATGACGCATGATTGTTTCGAGCTAACGCAAGCACTTGTTCACTGCATGACCACTCGTGCCCGTAACTTCACGGCATTGGAGCAGCAAAATGAGAAAATGGCAGCTCTGGGGCGCATCTCGGCTGGTCTGGCGCATGAACTCAACAATCCCTCTGCTGCAATCGTCCGTAGTGCGGATGCCTTCAAGCACCATTTTGCCTCTACGCCTGAGCGATTTAAGAGCGTGATGTCGCTTCAACTGAATCCCGAAAGTGTGGATGTTTGCAATGACCTCTTTTTTCGCAAAGCTAGTGCAGGTGTTCGCTACGACCTTTCACCGCTCCAAAAAGCAGATGCTGAGGATACGCTTCTGAACTGGCTGGAAGACCACAAGATTAACGATGGCTTTGATATTGTCGGCAATCTGGTGGATTTTGGTTTTACAGTGGAGGAGCTTGAATTTGTATGGGAGAAGATTGGCGAAAAGGGCTTCTTTACGGTGTTGGGGTGGCTGGACAACGTGCTAACGACCGAGCGTTTTGTGTCCGAAATTGGCGAAGCATCCAAGCGCATTAACGATATTGTCAGTGCTGTAAAATCATATTCGCATCTCGACCGCGCCAATGAACGGCAAACGACCGATATTCACGACGGTATCCGCAAAACGCTGATGATTATGGCACATAAAATCAAAGTCAACGGTGTGAAGATTGTGAAAAATTTTGCACCCGATATGCCCGAACCGCGTGTTTTTGTCGGTGAACTCAATCAAGTATGGACAAATCTGATTGATAATGCACTTGACGCACTCGAACACGCGCCAGCCAAAACGCTGGAAATTATAACATCACATAGACCAAGCTTTGTGGAGGTGTGTTTTATTGATAGCGGCGAGGGGATTCCGCCTGAAATTGTATCGAACATTTTTGAACCGTTTTTTACGACCAAGCAAATGGGCAAGGGAACAGGCTTGGGGCTGAATGCCGTGCAGCGAATTATTGAGCAGCATAACGGCGAGATCAAGGTGTCATCGGAAAAAGGGCGTACAGAATTTCGTGTGTGCCTGCCGATGGAATAAATACACAAACGTTACTTTACAATCATTTCACCATGAACACACGTATTCTTCAGGCTTTATCAGTTCTTTATGCAGCAGTTGCACTGCTAGAAATTGCCAGCGAAATAACAAACAATCGGGTGCTGCACCTTAGTTCAAAGCCGTTTCTCGTCATTCTTGTTCTTATCGTATTCCTTGTTCGGACACACGGCTTCAAAGGGGCAGTAAAACTATCCGTGGTTGCGGCACTTGTTTTTTCATGGGCAGGTGATGTGTTGCTTATGTTCAAAGCTGAGTACTCGTGGACTTTTTTAGGCGGTCTTGGGGCGTTTTTGATTGCGCATTGTTTCTTGATTGTGGCATACAGAATTGGGAGCGACAAGCATTTTCAGTTGTCATTTTTCTACTTTGTTCCCGTTTTGGGCTACGGCATTGTGCTGTATAGCATTCTTGCGCCGCATCTTGGCACGATGCTCATTCCCGTTGCGGTGTACTCGGTGGTGTTGCTTTCTATGCTCATAGCAGCATTGGAGCGTGGTGTACGCTCGTCAGTGCTTAGTTTCCGATGGGTGCTGGCTGGAGCGGTTTGTTTTGTGATGTCTGATTCAATATTAGCATGGCAAAGTTTTGTACAGCAATCGGTTTTTGCTCGCGTCGCGCTTATGGCGCTGTACATAGCGGCGCAGTATGCCATCGCGCAAGGAATGGCGCTGCATATTACCGAACAATCAGGCAAGCAGTAATGAATACTCGTATCGTCACAATACTTCTCTACGGTGCATTAATACTGCTCTTTCATCAGGCAACTACTGCAAAAGCGCCTGAAAAATTAGTGCAGGGAACTATCTCCGGCACGGTTACCGAAGCGGTTTCGGGTGAGGCTGTTATCGGTGTGAACGTGATGCTGTTTGCGGATGGCGCATCGCAGAAGCCGAATGCAAAGCCGCTCACGGGCGCTCGAACTAACAAATACGGTTTTTATTCTATTCCGAATGTCGGTGTGGGAGTGTATGATTTGTTGGTACGCGGCATAGGTTTTAAGACGCTTGTGAAATCGGTGACCTTTTCGGAAGGTGATGCGGCAGTGCGGGTAAATCTTGCCTTGCAGCCCGAAGCGGCGCGTTCGGGACAAGTAACCGTGAGTGCAAGCCGTGATGACGCTCAAACCTCCACCGCAAAAATTAGTACCGTTTCGCTTTCTCAGGAAATTATCAAGTCCCTGCCTGCTCTGGGCGGCGAGGCTGACGTTTTTCGCGCTTTGCAGCTTATGCCCGGTGTGCGGACGGGGAATGAAGTTTCCAACGGACTTTTTGTGCGAGGTGGCTCTCCAGACCAGAATCTAACGCTCTTGGATGGCGTTGTTATTTACAATCCAACGCATCTTGGCGGGCTTTTGAGTGTTTTCAATATAGATGCTTTGCGCGATACTCGCTTGCTCAAGGGCGCACTCCCTTCGGAATACGGCGGACGGTTGTCGAGCGTGATTGATATTTCAATGAAAGAAGGTACAAAAGAAAAATTCTCAGGTACAGCAGGTTTAAGCATTTTGAACGCCAGAGCAATGGTAGAGGGACCTATCAATGACAATGCAACGTTTATGATTAGTGGTCGGCGCTTATGGCTTGACTTATTGGCAGCAGCACTGAATGAGCCGATAAAACAGTGGTTCCCGCAAGCTGCAAGTCTGATTCCGAGATATTATTTTTACGACTTGAATGCGAAAGTCAATTACAAACTTTCTGACGACGACCGCTTGTATGTAAGCGGGTATTGGGGCTATGATTTGCTGAAAAGTCCGCAGGTGTTTTCATCGGCATCATTTGATGTGAGTTGGGGTAATTCTATCGCAAACGTGCGGTGGAACCACATCTTTTCGCCGACGCTATTTGGAAATTTTCAGGCAAATTTTACGAACTACGATTTTTCAACAGACATTGCGACGAGCCAAACAAATGGCGATACCCTGCGCTTTGGCTCTGTGTCTCGCATTCGGGATTGGACGGCAAAGGGTGATGTCGAATGGACTCCATCAGAATCGCACCTTGTGAAAATTGGCGTAGAAGGAATTTTTCATCAGTTTCGCGGAGCGGCGGTGTCCAATGGCACATTTTCGGGGGGCGGTTTTACGCTGGATGCGACGAACTCCAATGAAATTCAATCGTTAGAAGCAGCTGTGTATGCTCAAGATGAGTGGCAGATTACACCGTCTTTGGCTGTAAATGCGGGTTTGCGGGGTGTTTGGTTTCAGAATGGGAATTACTCGTTTTTGGAGCCTCGTCTTTCGGCAAGCTACGCGCTCACTGACGCTATCACACTTCGCGGCTCGTTTGCCCAAGCAAATCAGTTTATTCATCTTATCATTCGCAACGACATTGGCGTTCCAAGCGATGTGTGGTTTCCTTCCACAGAGCGCATCAAGCCTGCCAGTGGGCAGCAGTATGTGTTGGGCGGGGAAGTGCAAATGTTTGAAAAAGAATGGCTTTTCAGCGTGGAAGCCTATTACAAACACCAAAATAATTTGTTGGAATTTAAGGACGACGCGCAGTTCAGCCTACTTGCACCCACTGAAGACCAGCTCACAAGCGGTTCGGGCGAAGCGTATGGCGTTGAATTTTTCCTGAACAAACGTTTGGGAAAATGGACGGGTTGGGTTGGGTACACGCTTTCGTGGGCGTGGCGAACCTTTGCCGACTTGAACGATGGTAAGCCCTTCCATCCCCGCTTCGACAGGCGGCATGACGTATCAGTGGTGGTGAATTACAAATTGGACGATAAATGGGATTTTGGCGCTACGTGGGTGTATCAGACGGGGCAAGCATTCACAATGCCGATAGGGCAATACGACTTTGTGCAGCTTACTAATGGTCGCGTGCCTGCCGGAACGCCAAACCCGCGCTATCAGTCCACTGAGCGCAATGGTTTTCGGTTGCCTGACTTCCATAAACTTGACCTCACGGCAACGCATCATTTCGAGTGGTTGGGACTGCCGTTCAATGTTTCTCTCAGCATTTACAACGCATACAGCCGCGCAAATCCTTTCGTCTGGAACATCCGCACCCGTGATGAAAAGCAAGCGGACGGCTCCATAAAAAAAATTCCCTATATCGAAGAAGTATCGCTTATTCCCTTTATTTTGCCAACATTCGGTATTGGTTTTACGTTTTGATTTGGAGACTGCGTCGGGTCTTCTTAGTTTGTATTCTTATCTCCTCTCTTTACTCATTTCACAATACTACTTCTCACGCACCATGAATTTTCTGCCACAAGCGGACACCATCACCCTCATAGCGGCTATCTTTCCGCTTGGTGTGCTGATGATGCTGGGTGCATTTCATTTGCTTCTCTTTCTCTCGTATAAGCGTGAGCGAAATAATCTTTTTTTTGTTATTCTGTGCCTCACGCTTGTTCTGAACGGTCTCTCCATGATGTTGCCTTCGATTGCGGAGCTGAATACTCTTCAGGCACGTTTAGTGAGTGTACTCTTTCGCGTGTCCACCACTGCTTCCGGGATGACGTTGATGCTTGCGGTGTATTCCACGCTGTACCGGAGTATTCCCCAAAAATTCTACGCGCTCATTCTGCCGCTTATGGCTCTATCACTTGCTAATGCACTCTTTCCAAGCGCTCTGAGCAAGGCGATTTCGCTTACGGTGGTGGTGGTCTTGCTGACAGAAGTGGCAAGGACAGCGTGGTCTGCAATGAAAGGCAAGCAAGAAGGTGCACAGATACTTGGTGTGGGGTCATTACTTTTTATCGGACTTTCACTTTCTTACTGGCTCACCGTTCTTCTTCGTTCCAGTCTTACTCCGCTTGAAACAGCTTTGTTCACGTTGGGTGATATGCTGATTATGCCTGTAACGCTCGCGCTCTGGACAGCGAAACGTTTTGCTGCCACGCACAAAAATTTAGAACGGCAAACCGAAGAAGTGCAGATGCTTTCGGCGGCAATGCTGAAGCAAGAGCAGGAAAAACGTGAAAATATTGAGCAGCGCAAGCAAGATTTGGAGAGGCTTGTGGAGCAGCGCACTCTTGACCTGAACGAAAAAATGATACTTTTGGCATCGGCAAACGAAGAAATACAGCGTCAGGTAGAAATACAAACCGAACAATCTGCGGAAATTCAGCTTGCCAACACCCAACTTCAAGAACAGAATGTACGATTGCACGACCTGAATCAAGAAAAAAATGAGTTTCTGAGCATAGCGGCGCACGACCTAAAGAACCCGCTCAATAATATAATTATGCTAACCGAAATGCTCCGGCAACCAGATTTGATTCAGGAAGAAAGTAAAAGAGCAGAGGCGTTTGAGCTGGTTATTTCAGCCACGCGGCGAATGATGACTCTTATTGAAAATCTGCTGGACATCAATAAAATAGAGCAGGGGAACTTGTCGCTGAGTATCGTTGATGTTGATATTGCCTCGAAAACCAGAATCGTGCTTGACAGTTACCAAACGCAGGCGGAGAAAAAAGGTATTCAGATAGAGTGCAGTACGCCTACGGAGGCGCATATCCGAGCAGATTCCATTGCTCTGTCACAAATTATGGATAACCTACTGTCTAATGCACTGAAATACTCTCCGTTGGGAGGTTTGGTGCGGGTACGAGTTGAAAAAACTGCAAACAATGGTACAAATAACTCTTCCGTCTATATTTTTTCCGTGCAAGATGAAGGTCAAGGATTGACAGAGGAAGACAAAACAAAACTTTTCGGTAAATTTGCACGGCTTTCGGCGCAGCCCACAGGCGGCGAACATTCCACCGGACTTGGTCTGTCTATTGTCAAGCGTATGGTGGACGCAATGCACGGGCGTGTCTGGTGCGAAAGTGAATCAGGAAAAGGCGCGACGTTTTTTGTAGAATTTCCTGCTTCTTCTTTGGTAAAAATCTAACAGTTATTTTCGTTTTTTATCTCAAAACTCTATGACTATTCATCATCACGCCGAAGCAAACGGCAAAGGTTCGTGGTTTGTGGAAGTAAACGGTGAACGTCTTGCAGAACTGGGCTATCACATTACCGAATCGGGTGACTACTCGCTCGATTCTACCCGCGTAGATGACAGTTTGCGTGGGAAAAACGTCGGTAAACAGCTTGTGGAAGCTGCGGTAACATCTGCCCGTCAAAACGGGGTGAAGGTTATTCCTGTCTGCCCGTTTGTGGTTGCACTTTTTGAGAAAATTCTGGCGTATTCCGATGTAAAGGCATAGAAACAATTTTCTTAGTCGGACAAGTTTTTTTAACACCGCTATCATTCTCGTTGGTAGCGGTGTTCTTTTTTTCTATTTTGACGACGGTCTTGAAGCACAAATCTCCTCTCGTTTTGTCTTCTGCTTGCTGATTTTGCCAACACTTTTGGGATTTTTTTATGATTCGTCTCTCTGACCGCCAAAGTGATTCGTTGGAATTGCTCGATGATTCTGCTCCAAGTAACTCTTCTTACCTATCGGGCTGGAAAATACTCATTGTTGATGACGATGTGGAAATACATACTGTTACCCGATACGCCCTTGCGGGCTACGAATTTCAGGGTCGTGCTGCTGAGATTCACAGCGTTTATTCGGCACGGGAAACGAGAGAAATACTTTCTGCCATGCCGGAGGTAGCCATCATTCTTTTGGACGTGGTGATGGAAACTAACGATGCGGGACTGCGCCTTATCGAACACATCCGCAACACGCTCGACAACCAATTTGTCCGCATCATTCTTCGCACCGGACAGCCGGGGGAGGCACCGGAGTTTGAGGTGATTCGGAAGTACGACATCAATGATTACAAAAGCAAAACCGAACTGACCGGCACGAAGCTCCTGACAGTTGTTACTGCTTCGCTTCGGTCATATTCGGACATCGTGGAAATTGACCATTATCGGCAGCACTTGGAACTGCTCGTAGAGGAGCGCACTGCGCGACTGCATAGGCAGAATGAAGAGTTGGTGGCGCTCAATGCTGAGAAAAACGAGTTTCTAGGCATTGCCGCCCATGATTTGAAAAACCCATTGAGCGGCATTAAGAGTTTGTCGGAGATGCTTCTCTACAATGCCGACGACCTGACGGATGCTTACCGCCAAGAATTTCTTCATCAAATTCTTGCCTCCTCCGAGCGAATGTTTGAACTCATCACGAACCTGCTGGACGTGAATGCTCTTGAGCAACAGGGTATTGCGCTGAATATTGTTCGACTTGATTCGGTGCCTATCGTGCGGATGATTTGCGATATGTACAACACCCGCGCCGAAGCCAAACAAATACGTGTTCTGACGGAAGTGCCGCCTGCGGCTCTTGTGCAAGCCGATGAACTCGCAATGCAGCAAGTGATAGACAATATCGTTTCCAATGCCGTGAAATACTCGCCGCACGGAAAAAATATCGCTGTTCGCATCACGCAGGAATCAAGTGCGGTGCAGATTGCGGTGCAAGATGAAGGACCGGGTTTGTCTGAGGACGATAAAACGAAACTTTTCGGGAAATTTGCGCGGCTTTCGGCGCGTCCGACGGGCGGAGAGCATAGTACGGGGCTGGGACTCAGCATTGTGAAAAAAATGGTGGAAGCGATGAATGGCAAGGTGTGGTGCGAATCGGAATTGGGTAAGGGGGCGTGTTTTGTAGTGGAGTTGCCAAAGGCGGAGTAAGAGAGAAATGCCAATAAAAATCTAATAACTAGATTTATTGTTGCCGATTTGTCGTCCCAAGTTATCGGTTGTGGCGGTCAATTTCTTTAGCGTGTTGTACTGTTTCTGCTTTCAAGTGTTTGGTATCTTGGTCAAGCAAAACAACCATGTATTTGAGTTTTTGGTCGGTCTGAGTTGTTTTGGTGTTGGATTATTCGGAAAAATTTACCCTAAATTCCCTATATCTTTTTTCGCTATGAAAGAGCGTATATTCTCGTTCGGTAAGCAGTGGTGCGGTGTGAAGTTGCCAATACTTGTTGCCCTTTTTCTTATTGCTTGCTCGCTTGAGGTATTTGCAGTACCTTCCACACCTGATACAATCATTGTTTCTGCCGCTTCGTTAGCCAAGGGGATTAATCTGTTGGATTCCGTTCGGCTTTGCTTCCACGCGGGCGATGATATGCGCTGGAAAGACCCCAATTTTGATAATAGCGCGTGGCAGATGGTCCGCAGTGATACCGCAGGCAGAGTTCTGCCGAGCGGTATCGGATGGTTTCGGGTGTATTTGAGAGTGATGCCAGATGCTGCTTCGACGATTGCGACAGTTTGGACAGAGCCATATTATGCAGCCCAAGAAACCTACCTTGACGGTAAACTGTTATGTGCAGCAGGTGTGCCTTCGGCTCAGGCGGAACAAGAACGTGTGGCATATTTTAGCGAACCAAGAATTTCTTTTCCCACCGTACCATTACCGCTGACTTCCGCAACCGTCCATTTTCTTGCATTGCGTCTTTCCACGTGAGAACGAGCAACGGCACGGATGTGGTTCACGTGGCGACCTGAAATAATCACGCAGTTCGATGAAGGAGCAACATTCTATTTTGATGGATACTCCTCTATCACAAAACAAATATCAATAGGCGAAAGAAGTTCTGTTGTTCAGGGAGTTTCAACAGGTGTGCTCACGCTTATGCTTATGTTAGTTGGATATTTGGCATTCTCCGACACTGCCGATAAACTTTCTCGGTATGTTGGATATTTTACGCTATGCTCACTGCTTATGAACGCTGGATTTACGATTAAATATTATCTTCTCGCGCACGTAACGCCGTATTTTAACGACATTACAGCTATTGTGAATAATATTGGTGCTGCTGGCAGACCATTGAGCTTGCTGCTGGTCATGGCAGCATTTTTCAGTCGCAGGGTGCAAAGATGGCAAGTTGTTCTCTTTGGCATTCTATGTTTGTATTGGTTTTTACTCCAGAATTCCTGGATATATGCTGATATTCGTGCCCTTCTCTATATCTTAATCTTTACAATCATCACAGCGATAGCCGTAGTATATATACGTCATAGTAAGTTTGTTGTGAGTACGTGGGTGATGGCGCTTGCCATCATCATTGTATATGCTCAAGTAATTGGGGAATCAAGTCGAGTATTCATCAATATACCCTTACTTCGTTTTTTCAATAGTTTTGCTCTCACTCTTCTGTCGTACATAGCAGTTCCCATAGCATTTGCCTTCGTCTTGGTGCGCCGCACGGCACAAGATCGTAAGCGTCTTGCACAATACAATCAAGACCTAGAGCGCCAAGTAGCCGAGCGCACACAAGAGTTGCAATCTGCGAATGAAGAAATTTCGCTGCAAATGCGCACCCAATCCGAACAATCCAGAGAAATTGAAGAAAAAAACACCGAACTCCAAGAAAGTCTCGAAACCCTCCGCCGCACCCAAACGCAACTCGCCCAAGCCGAGAAAATGGCTTCGCTGGGAACACTCGTTGCAGGCGTGGCGCATGAACTGAACACTCCCATCGGTGTCGCTGTTACTGCCGCTTCTACGCTGCACGGACGAACACAAGATTTTGCCAAACGCTATACCGAAGGCGGCTTAAAAAAAAGCGAGCTGGAGGCGTACGTCCAAACCGCACAAACAGGTGCAGACCTGACGCTGCGCAATCTGGAACGTGCCGCGAATCTTATCCAAAGTTTCAAGCAAGTCGCCGTTGACCAGACGAGTGACCAAAAGCGGCGTTTCAATCTGCACCAATACGTGCAGGGTGTGATTACAAGTCTTGAGCCGAAATGGAAAACGACTAATCACCGCGTCGAAATCGAATGTTATGGCACGATAGAACTGGAGACGTATCCTGGCGCAATCGCGCAAATCATCACAAATTTAATTGAGAACTCACTGTTGCACGGTTTTCAAGGCTATACGGAATCCGGCATTATGCGGATAGTGGCGGAAAAAGACGGCGACCGAATAATGCTGAAGTACAGCGACAACGGGCGCGGTATTCCGGCGGAGGTCTTACCCCGTATTTTCGATCCATTTTTCACGACAAAGCAGGCGCAAGGCGGGACGGGTTTGGGGATGCACATTGTGTACAATTTGGTTACGCAGAAGTTAGGCGGGGAGATTCGGTGTTCGTCTGAAAGTGGTGTGGGAACGACCTTCACACTGTCTTTGCCACAAAGGTTGTGATGATTTCCCGTGCGCCTTTCAAGATGCTGAGAATGGACAGCATACCACTCTCTTGCGTGGCATCAAAAGCGAGGCTGCTTGCATAATGGCTGCCTTCCAAGACCACAAAGTACCACAAGCGTCCAATTACATAGCTGCCATACAAAGGGTGCTTGGACTCGTTCAATTCTTGAGCGGCAAGCATTTCGACAAGGAGTTGCGCAAGCGGGTCGCTGTCAGGGGCGAAGGTACGCTTGTACTCGTGAAGAAAGAAAAATGGCGCAATCGGTTTGGATTTACCAGTGGCAACAACGAAATCCACACGCCCCGAAAGCTCAATGTCTTTTACTGTTGCTGTGATAGTGCGTTGTGTGAAAACAGATGTACGTTTTGTATCGAAGCGCACCAAACTCACAAGCGGTGCGATAAACTTAAATTTGAGCTCGTCCTCGTTCCACGAATCAATCGTGCGGTACAAGTCCTCTTGTAGATCCGCAATAGTCTCTCGTTCGCGCTGCGAGATAGGAAAGTCGCTTGCGAGCCACGATTCAAGTGCAGGAAGATACCGCTCAAATTCAAGGTCGAAGGTGCGCTCTACGTCGTCGCGGTCCCAGCCTTCAAAGGTTGCTTTGGTCATGGTCGGTAACACTTGGTGCGTTGAGAAAAAATACCTTGTTCTAATTTACAAAATTTATTGCTTCCTGAAGATGTTCCTATAATTTGGTTACGCTGAAATTAGACGGTGAGATTCGGTGTAATTCCGAGCCGAGAAGGGGCGTAACGTTTATCATTGAATGAGCGACAGTGCTTTCTGGGAAATCCTCATAAAAACAAGAATAACTCACGTTCACTTTTCCTTCCGTGAACTGAATAAAAAACATTATTTTCCTTCCGGCTATTATCGTTGACGATTCATCTGCCAAAGGGCTATCAATATTTCTTGAGGTTTCCCAAATAATAACTCATTCACAATCCAATTTTTGGTTCTATGAAAAATCTCCTCCAAACGATACGTGAGTCCTTGGGCTTGCAGATTGCGATTCCAGCGGCAGCCGTTATCTTTGCGCTGGCACTTGTGGGAATTGTTGCCTTCTACACGCAGCAGCGCCAGAGCGGTTTTCGGCTGACATTGGAAAAAACAGGTGCTATTGCCCAACTTGCGGCTACCTCTGCCGCGCCGGGAGTGGACTTCGGGAATCGAGAATCGGTCATGCAGGCATTGGGTGGAGTTCCCAAGCTATCGGGATTTCGCTATGTGGTTGTTCGTACCGCAGAGGGAGATACACTCTACACCAACGGTTTTTCACTCGTCCCCGGAGCGCTCCTCGCCAAGCCTACGGATGCACAAAAACGTGATACGATAGGGCAAAGTTTTGTTGAAGGGGGCGTTGCGGTTGCGGTTGTGCCCATCATGGGAGCAACGGGTAGAATGGGGGATGTCATTTTTGGTATTAGTCTTGAACAAACCGAACAGGGCGTACGGGAAGGGGTACAAACCTTTGCCGCCGTCGGAATAGGGGGCGGGATTATTTGCGCACTCGTGATTTTGTTTATCGTGCGGCGTTTGGTCAGACCCATTGTGCGCCTTTCCGACATTGCGCAAAAAGTGAGCGAGGGCGATTTGGAGCAAACGATGACCACAAGTTCCGTTAATGAAGTCGGTCGGCTTAGCCGTGCTTTTAACGTGATGGTGGACAACATCAGGCAAGGCGTGGAAGAAATTGAACGTGAGAAATTGAGCGTGGAGCGCAAAGTAGAAGAAGCGGTTCGTGAAGCAGAATTGCAAAAGCGATATCTGGCATTTAGCATTCGTCTTATTTTGGAAGAGATGCAGCGTTTTGCCCATGGAGACCTGACGGTAGAACTTACACCCGCATTTGAAGGCGACGAAATCGGGGAACTATATGTTGGGTTCAATGAAGCAATCAGCAACATCCGCACGATGCTCATTGCTATTGTGCAAGCGCTTTCGGAAACTGCTTCTACCTCATCCGATATTCAGCACGTTACCGACGACCTTGCTCGTGGCACACGTACACAAGCACTTCAGGCACAGGATATTGCAAGCGCGGTGGATGCTCTTGCTCAGGCAAGTATGGAGAATAGCCGCAATGCTGACCGTGCCTTGGATGTAGCTAATCGGAACGGGCAAACTGCTAGTTCGGGGGGTGAAATTGTGGGGCAGACGCTTACCAAAATTGAGGAGATTGCATCGGTCGTTAGCTCGTCGTCGGCTACGGTTGCTCGGCTGGGTGAATCAAGTGCGCAAATTGGAGAAATTGTTTCGGTTATTAACGAAATTGCTGACCAGACAAATCTTTTGGCATTGAACGCCGCCATTGAAGCTGCCCGCGCGGGCGAGCAGGGAAGAGGCTTCAGTGTGGTTGCCGACGAGGTGCGAAAACTTGCCGAGCGCACCAGCAAAGCCACAAAAGAAATTTCACAGATGGTAAAAAATATACAAATTGAATCAACCGCTGCCGTTGAAGCAATGAATATCGGTGCGATTGAGGCATTGAAAGGCAAAGACCTCGCGGGTGCGGCAGAAAGGGCGTTAGCGCAAATCGTAAGTAGTTCCGATGAAGTTGCATCCGTCGTGAATGAAATTGCAAAAGCAAGTCGAGAACAGTCCGCCACAAGCCAAAATCTCGCAAAAAATATTGAAGAAATGGCAGGTATCACCACCACAACCGAGCAAGGTGCAGACGCTATTGCGACGCTTGCCACAGAACTCTATCGGCTCATGGAGCATTTGCTTTCTCTCATGCAGAAATTCAAGACAGATAATCGGCTGAGTGCACCAATAGGATAGAAAATCAACGTACTTGGCGCACTTGTTTTCACTTATTTCAACACCAATTATGCAAACACTAACAAAACTTTTTGTCGGTACTTTTTTTGCAGCCACGGTTTGTGCTGTGGGATGTGGCAAAAAAGAAGAACAGAAAAATGTATCGCCACTCTCTGCCACTTCGTCGGAAATAGTTCTTGCCGTTAAGGATTCTACTACCTATTACTTCATCGGTGAACTCCAAGACCAAGCTAAAAGCCGCACAATCAATGTTCAGGGGGATCTGACTTTTAATGGCAGCACATTAGAAGGGAAGTATCATTACAATAGCGGAAGTGGGATTTTGGAATTAAAGGGTAGTGCTACCGCAGACGGAATCGTGAATATTGAAGAACAAACTTCTCAAGGCGAATTTGGATATAAGTACGACCCTTCTGATAAGCCAAAGACAACCGCCGTCATTCGCGGCAAAATTGACCGTCGGCAGGGTTTGATAACGGGAACATGGGTTTCTGCCGATGGAAAAACATCATATCCTTGCACAATGAAAATGATTGCCGAATACAAAAATATTAAACATCCGACACTGGTTGTCTCCGTCAGTTATCCCGCGTTTGCAGCAGTGGATTTTACGGTCTTGAATGATTCTCTGAAGCGCATAATGAGAGCTTCCTACGATTCGTCGGTGAAATCAGTACAATCACAAATTGACGAGATTAAAAGCGATACCTCGTGGAAGCCTGATTTTAACCCTGTTGAACGGCTGTCTGAAACGGATGATCTCAATATTTTTCATGTAGCGCCTTCGCTTGTCAGTATGACCCATCTGGCGTATATGGACGGTGGGGGAATGCACGGGAATTATGTTTATCGAGGCGAAACGTGGAAAAAAAATGGTGCGGCGTGGGAGCGTGT
Organism: uncultured bacterium; assembly: GCA_937899715.1. Taxonomy (GTDB): domain Bacteria; phylum Bacteroidota; class Ignavibacteria; order Kapaibacteriales; family UBA4661; genus PH2015. Next base: position 35,323 of record CALCNX010000123.1, read on the forward strand.
TCGCTTGCGTGAACTTTTTACGGCGGATACGGCATACTATAAAGTCGTGAGCGATTTACTTATCACAGCGCTCAAAAAGAGAGAGGCGACATTTGTAGTGGACGGCACGGTCAAAGATTTTCGTGATGGATTGAGAAAAGATGATATGTCGTGGGCAATTCGACCTGCGGGCATAACATTTGTTTTCTCCCCCTACGAGGTTGCTTCCTATGCGGAAGGAGCAATAGAGGTGTTTATTTCGTGGAAGACGCTTGGAAACTCTGTTCGGAGAGACGGTGTTTTGAAAGAGTTATTTCAATAAAGCGTTGCCATTCTTCATGATACAATAATGTCCGACGGTTTTCACTTTTGCGATAGCCGTCGGACATTTCTGTAAATTCAGGGATGAGTGAGAACGTAGTTTGTGTCGTTCTATTGTTTGATAATTTTCTCAAGAATACTTTGTCCGCCGTGTTGCACCTCCACAAAATATACACCAACAGGGAAGCTCGTCAAATCAAGATTTTTGGAAAATAAACCGTTTGTGGACACTGATTCTTGAACTGAAAGTAAGGTCTGCCCAAGTGCATTGCGAAGGGAAATGCTAACCTGCCCGCTTTGTTGCACGGGGACTTGGACGGTAATCAATGTATTTGCCGGATTGGGGAAAATCCGAACGCCAATATCATTGCCGGATTGCACACCAACGGGGGTAGCAGATGCCGTCAAAGCGATATTGGCAAAACTTGTCGTGCCACTAACGTGCGTGATGTTGCCTGAAAACGAACCAGCCTGCGTGGGAGCAAAGCGCACAAATACTGTCGTCTGAGCAAGAGTACCACTTGCGGGAGTGAGCGTGAGTGTTTGGGTAAAAGAGCCATTTTGCGTGGTCGAAAGCCCGAAGCCTGTTGGCGCGGTAACGACAAGGTTTGTCGTGAGATTCGAGGCGCTCACGGTGTAGGAAAGCACTTTATTCATGCCAACCGTTGTGGAGCCAAAAGCGAGCGATGTGAGCGAAATACTTGCGCTTGGCGTGGCGACTGCTCCTGTGTATTCGGTTACTGCTTCGCTCGGGTTGGCATTACCACTGATACTTGCTGTTTCCGGTGTGCCGTAGTATTGCAGCCCTAAGATAAAAGGATAAACAGGTTTGTGGCTTGCATCCACCGTAATATAATACGCATAGACACCATTAGGGTACTCCGGTGTAACGGCAAAACGACCGTTATAGGCATCCAAATCACCTGAACCTTGCACAAATTCATAATCCTGTAAAAACGAACCGATAGGATATTGTGTAGAGACAGTTGGTCCTTGTTTGGATGCTTCTAAGACTGTTGTGCTGCCTGGGAGCGTTGTGCGGGCAGTAATGTTCCGTGTTTGATAACTTGGAGTCATTCGTTTCAATGCCCCTGTACCGTTGGTATTCGTGTATGCATAAGGACCATAGACAGGAAAGCCATCGAAAGAGAAGCCAACAAGAGGTGAATGTTTCGTGGCATCTATTGATTGTAAACAGGTCGGATAGATGTGGTGGTGATAGGTGCTGCTTTGGTCGGGGTGCCCGGAACAGGCATCAAAACTAACACTCTCAAAATAATAAGCATTTCGTTTCCACGTTCCGTTATTATTGTAAGTCATTCCATCATCAGCATTATACATTGGAATTCCATTGATGAAGACCCCAATTTTTCCAAGCCCCACTGTTACTTTAGAGGCAGATGCTTGCGGGTTGCGAGGAATTTTGAATACCCAGTTTTTATTGGCGGCAGTGTTCGGATTCATGGGCCATGAACCGATAGTGTAGCTTGGAATCCCCGAAGCATTAACATATACATAGTTCGTGGAATATCGTACCCTTTGAATGTCTGCTGGAAGCCCGTTGTAGCCTGTGGCTCCGGTTTTGTTCAGTTTCCATGACGTAATCTCAGGCGTAGTTTGTGCGGAGATAGTTCCGTGAATACAGATACTTTGAAAAGCGAAAAGAATAGCAAGCGCTATTCTGTATGTGGGTAAATGGCGCGTGGTCATAGATTTGTCCTCTACAAAGGTAGTGTGATAATGAAGCGTGACAGTGCTGTAATTTGGCACTTCTGCGGCATATTTGCAAGAATTTAGAAAGATTATTTTTCTTAGGTTGCGAATTGCTGTATTTGTGTATTTTTGCGATGTGCTTTTCAAATTAATGAGCGCTCTCTGTGAGTGCTATCCACCAACACTACTTCCTATGATTGAATCTTTACTCGAACCACTGCCACTCTTCTTTGTTGTTGGCTTGCTTGCTGGTTTTTTGAAATCTGATTTGCGTTTGCCGGAAGCTATTTACGATATCCTGAGCACATATTTGTTGCTTGCTATCGGTATTAAAGGCGGCACGCAGCTTGCTAAAATAGGAATAGGCGGTTTAATTATCCCTGCACTTGCCACGCTTGCCATTGGTATGATTACGCCGTGTGTTGCTTTTATTATTGTTCGTAAAATTGGTCAATTAGGGCGTTCCGATGCTGCTGCCCTTGCTGCTCACTATGGTTCGGTGAGCGCCGTAACTTTTGCTGTGGTTCAAAGCTATCTGGACTCGCGCGGTATTACCTACGAAGGATATATGGCGGTTCTACTCATGCTTTTGGAAATTCCTGCAATTATTATCGGTATAGCATTGGCGCGTGGAGGCAGTAATAATCGCGCTGAGGGCGGTATTTTCTCACGTGATACGCTGCATGAGGTGTTTTTGAATCGGGGGGTATATTTGCTTATGGGCGGACTTTTTGTCGGCGTAGTAGCAGGAAAAAATATTGGCGTGCTGCAACCCGTTTTCAAGGATGCCTTCCCGGGGTTGCTTGCCTTTTTCTTATTGGAAATGGGTATTGTCGCCTCCCGACGGTTAAGTGAATTCCGAAGTGCAGGGAAGTTTTTGGTTGTTTTTGCTTTGGTTATGCCTCTCGTTTCAGCACTATTCGGGGCATTCTTTGGAACGCTTGCGGGCTTATCCATAGGCGGAACGGCAATATTAACAACCATGGCTGCAAGTGCCTCCTACATAGCCGCCACCGCAGCCATGCGAATTGCTGTGCCGGAAGCAAACCCGACATACTACGTTACTACTGCGCTCGGAATAACGTTTCCCTTCAATATTGCACTAGGTTTGGGGATATATCTGCAAATGGCTGAGTTTGCCCACAAAATTCTAAACTGAACCACTCTGCACTGAAAGTGCAGAGTGGTTCAGTTTGAAATTATTATTTTCATTCTCTATCAAATAAGGCGTATGCTGCCTTGTTAAATGCGAGCGTAAGAAAATCTGAATGGAAACGGTATAATTTTATAAAAAACGGTTACTTCACCGCCTTATCAAGATAAACTTTACCATCTTTCATTACAAAGACAACATTCTTTTCCAAGACTGTCACGTCTTGCTCTACGTTACCGCTTACTGCTATCAAGTCGGCGAGTTTTCCCTTGGAAACCGAACCGAGTTTTTCTTTAACGCCTATCAAGTCGGCGGCGTTGATAGTGGCTGACTGTAGTGCTTGCACGGGCGTAAGACCATACTTGACCATGTAATAAAATTGTTTGGCATTATTTCCATGCGGATAAACACCTGCATCCGTGCCGTACGCAACCTTCACTCCGGCTTTGACCGCTTTCTGAAAATTCTCTCGCTGTGTTTTGCCTACCAAGCGCTCTTTGTCAATAATTTTTTGTGGAACGCCCATTTTGGCGTATTCGGCGAGAATAAAATCGTCGTTGTAAATATCTGCTACCAGATAGGTACCTTTCTCTTTCATCAAACGAATACTTTCGTCATTCAGAAAACTGCCGTGTTCAATAGAGGCAACGCCCGCTTTAATTGCCATGTTGATTCCCTCTGTGCCGTGCGCGTGTGCCGCTACTTTTTTACCCCAGAGTGTTGCTTCTGCTACTATTGCGTTCATTTCTTCCTGCGAATACTGCGGAGCACCGACGGACTCTTCTTCCGATAGAACACCGGCTGTTGCGCCAAACTTAATCACATCCGCCCCATATTTGATATTTGTCCGTACTCTCTTGCGAACTCCATCCACACCGTCGGCAACACCCGTTTCCTGTTGTATATGCACATAAGGAGAAAAACCGTTCAAATCGCCATGACTTCCGGTTGAGCCGATATAGGGACCCGAAACAAACAAACGAGGTCCGATCGTTTTTCCGGCGTTGATGGAATTTCTCAGTGCCACATCCACATAGTCCCACGAACCGAGATTCCTACACGCCGTAAACCCCGCCTCCAATGTGCGCCGTGTATAAATATGCGATTCAACGGCAACGTCAATGGAAGATTTACGAAAGAGGTCATCCAGATAATTTTCAGGTTGTCCGGTGATGTGCGTGTGGCAATCAATCAAGCCCGGTAGAACCGTGAGTTTGCCCATGTCAATGACTTTCGCTCCGGCTGGAATGGCTGTGGGCGCTCCCGTGTAGGTGATGATGTTGTTCGTGATGATAATCATTTGATTATCAAGAAATTTTCCGTTTTCGCTGTCAAAAAGTTTCCCCACTTTGAGTACGGTGATGCTTTGTTCTTGTGCAAAAATCTCAAAAGCAGCGAAAAATGCTGCGAGGAAGAATAGAATAGTTTTGTTCATAATTGCTTGTGATGATGAGGATAATTAAGAGAAGTCGGTAATCACCAGTGAGTTGGAAAGAACTATCTGGTGATTTCTTTCCAACTCACATACAGTTCCATTTATTTATGCCTTTGACAGCATGACGAGGGCAAGAGCAATTGCTCCGGGGAGCGCTTGTACCCAAAGAATTTTACGACTGGCAGTAAGTGCTCCAAAAACTCCGGCAACAATAACGCAGCCCAAGAAAAATATCTTGATTGCTTGACCATCTGCGCCAAGAACAAGCCCCCATACAAGACCCGCAGCCAAGAAGCCATTATACAGCCCTTGATTTGCCGCTAAGGACTTCGAGGCAGTGGCAAATTCTTGGGTAAGTCCGAATGCTCTCATACCCGTCGGCTTATCCCAGAAAAACATTTCTAAAGCAAGAAAATAAAGGTGTAGTGCTGCTACCAGAGCAACGACGATTTGCATGAGCATAATCATAATGTTTTCCCGAATAAAAGTGATAAAGGTTAGGTATTGGTCTTGTTCATTACGGTTTTTTATAGACGTTTCCATCTTTCATCACAAACACCACATTTTGCAGCGTTTTGATGTTTTTTAACGGGTTCTCGTCCACCGCAATAATATCAGCAAATTTTCCGCTTTCTACTGAGCCTAGTTGGTCTTTCATGTCCAGAATTTCGGCGGGGGTCGTGGTGGCGGACTTGAGAGCCTCAAGAGCGGGCATACCCACTTCGGTCATATATTCAAACTCTTTTGCATTTCTGCCGTGTACGAATACACCTGCGTCGGTGCCGAAGGCGATTTTAACACCAGCTTTATAGGCTTTTGCAAATGTCTCTTGGCTTTGCTTGCCGGTTTCAATTGCTTTAGGAACAACGAGCGGGTGATAGTATCCCGGCACTTTCGCAGAATCGGCAACTGTTTTTCCGGCGGTAATGGTTGGCACAAGGTATGCACCTTTTTGTTTGAAAAGTGCAATCGCTTCGTCGTCCATAAACGTACCGTGCTCAATTGTTGTTACTCCTGCCCGAAGTGCACGCTTGATGCCTTCCGCGCCATGTGCGTGTGCTGCCACGTGAAAGCCATAATCTTTCGCTGTCTTGATGATAGCTTCTAATTCATCATCCATAAACTGCGGCGCTTTTCCATTTTTGGCAATGCTCAGCACACCGCCTGTGGCAGTGATTTTAATACAATCAACCCCATCTTTGTAGCGTTGGCGCACTGCTTGGCGGGCCTCTTCGGGGCTGTTCACCACACCATCGGTCATGGCATCGGGAAATTTTGCGTCCGTGCGAAATCCATTGGTTGGGTCGCCGTGTCCGCCTGTAGTTGCAATTGTTTTGCCGGAGGTAAAGATTCGGGGACCAACGACAGCTCCTTTATTGATAGCGTTCCTGAGTGCGATGTTCACGCCCGAACCGCCTAAGTCTCGCACACTGGTAAAGCCAGCCATGAGCGTTGTCAGACCATTTTTTTGCGCTTCGTACGCCACATCCGCCATGCTGTAACTCATGCGCTTAAGATATTGGTCGCGGCTTGTTTCGGTCTCAAGATGGACGTGCATATCAATCAAACCCGGAACGACGGTCTTTGTTTTCAAATCGATAACTTTATCGTTTGCCTCCGCTTTGAGGTACCCTTTGGCGACCTGCGTAATTTTCTTGCCTTCCACCACAATCGTCATTTCCGATTGAACATCACTTTTTACTCCATCTAGGAGCGAACCACAATAGATAAGCGTTTTCTGAGCAAAGGCGGGCGGGTAGCCGAGAGTAAGAATAATTGCAATACACGGCAAGATACCTACGCGAATAGATATTTTTCCGACAACATTCGAGCAAACAGCGAGAAACGAGGTGTTCATAGTTGGAGCAAAAAGGTGAGGGAGTCATTGATTATTAATTCAGGCAAATCTACACAATAAATTTGGCTGCCAAGCAAGATACTGACGAAAAAACTGAACAAGAAAAAAATACGCAAAGGAAAAAATCTCCAATGCGTACTCAGCTGTTGCGCACGAACCAAGCGCGAAAACAAAAAAGAGTTCTGTAAGAATATCACTGCTTCAAAACCGACACCGACACCGTACTCTGCTTGCGACCACCGACAAAGAAACTAATAAAGTACGCGCCTGTCGGACACGCAGCGCCATCGTAAGTCCTACCATTCCATTCCATCGTGTGCTGACCGGCGGAAAGTGCGCCAAGAGGAATAACGGCGAGCGTTCTGCCACCAGCATCCGAAACCCGACATTCTACCGCAGAGGCAGCTGCCTGTAACTGATAGCCGATGCGGACGGACTCGGTAAATGGATTGGGATATGCTTGTACCGTTTCTGCATTGAATCCCAAAATCCCCGTTGATTGTTGTGCTGTTGCGCTGAGTGCAACCCCCGAAAAGGTTGCGTTTCCGCTTGCGTGTGTGATTGTTCCCGAAAGAGCGCCTGCCTGCGTCGGTGCAACACGCACATAGACGGTTTGCAGCACCATCGTATTGATAGGCGATAGCGTGAGTGCTTGCGTGAACGAACCTGTTGCGGAGGTGAAAAGACTAAAGCCTGAAGGTGCGGTTACCACAAGCGATGCCGACAAATTCGATGCTGATATGGTATATGGAAGTACCGAATTGGAGCCAATAATGACCGTCCCAAAAGCAAGAGCCGGACTTGAAAGAGCTAGTGCGGGGGACGCTACCGCTATGGCAGCGCCTTGAAAAGTCTCTGTGCGCTGTGCGCCTGCTGCATCAATGTACACAAACGTGTACAAGCCTTGCGGAGTCCAGCTATAATTGACATAGTATTTTTGACCATTCAGTGTGTATTCAAGGGAATATCCGTTCGTGCCGACTGCTGTGCAGCCCGTGATAATTGCTCCATTAAGCGGCATATAGGGCGGGCGAGCAGGCACAGAGCGGGACTGAGGAATAATTTGGTCGTTCTGCACCGTAACGACACCTCTCATTGAACCACAGGTGTAGGGGTATGTCGTTGTGCCGTGATAGTGATAAACGCCATCGGTTCCAGTGTGACCATTGTAGGAATCCAGTGTTTTCATTGCCGAACCATCCGGCTCATTACTGCCATAAATGGCATAACCATCAAGCGCGTAGGCAATCGGCTTGTTTGTGCCCACAATATTTTGTAAATGCAAAGGTGCGGTGTGGTAGTGGTAGTCGTCTGCTTTGCCGCAATGTCCGCCCCAATTATCAAGTTCGCCAAAGAGCAGCGCGTCGTCGCCACGATTATTGAGTGCATTAAAAATGGGAACACCATTTACCGCGAGTGCAATAGCGCCCGTGTAGAGTGCTGTTTTGGTAGAAATCGGATTTGCTGCCAAAACAGGTTTGAGGGGGATACTCCATGCGTTGCTGCCCGTGTACGCTTGCAAGGTAGGGACTTGTTGCTGCCAGCTTTTGATACCAACCATCATCGTGTGCTGCGGAATACCGTTTGATTCTACATAAAAATACGTGGCATCCTGACGGGTTTTGATAAACGCTGAAAAGGGCGCAAAAGCATCGTTTATGCTGTTCGTAGCGGTTTGCGATTCCACGTAGAGCGCCGTCAGAATGAACAATGAAGCGCCCGCAAGCATTGTTATTCTAAGGCTTGGACGATGACGGCGCACAAACCATATTGCCAAGACAAAGCACAATCCGCCCAATGCAAGAGAAGTCAATGGCAGCGCGGCATATCGGGAACAATATCGCTCCCATAGTGTCGGTGAAGCGACAACAAAAGCATTTTGGTTCAGAGATTTGATGCGTTCACGATGTTCTTCAGCAATGGCGAGGTCTTCGGCGGAAAGATGATTGAGGGGAATGGAAACGACTTTTCCCGAAGCATCCTCAAGAAATACCTCGCCTCGGTGAACAAGAAGAAACGAAGCGATATATGATTTTTTTGCCGGAGCGTCAGTCCAAAGGTGCTGCGTGTGTCCTTTCTCCGTCGTTCCTATCGAATGGGCATATATTGAAAGTGTACCACTGATGAAGGCAAGGAGTAGTGCGGTGATGAGCATTCTCGTTTTCATGGAGGCATCTTCTTGGTATTGATGGAAGCTGGTTTGTTTTGCTGTCGCTACGCGACAAACGACGGTGCAGTATGCGTCGTGTGTTCACCGTTGCGATAGAGCGCATAAGTGAATCCTGCGGTGAGACTGAACGCACCAATATCGCCGTTGCGACCTAGCGCTAAGAAACCAACTTGCAGCTCTTTGTAATTTGGTTGCTTGCGGACAATGCGCTCAATAGCAAGCTCACAGGCTTGCTGCGGAGTTTTACCATTACGCATATATTCCGTGACAAGGAAACTCCCCACAACCTTAATGACTATTTCTCCCAGACCTGATGAAGTCGCCGCTCCGACTTCATTATCCACGTAAAGCCCCGCGCCAACTATCGGTGAATCGCCCACGCGACCGTGCATCTTGAATGCCCAACCGCTTGTGGAGCACGCTCCCGAAAGATTCCCGTGCGTGTCCAGCGCCAGCATTCCAATCGTATCGTGATTGCTCTTGTCAATATGAGGTGACTTCAGATGTGGCGATTCCAGCTTTTTTTTCTGGTCTTGCTCTTTTAGCCATTTTTTCCACTCCGATTTGGCGTAAGGAGTAAGCAAATTTTCTCGCTTGAATCCTTCCTTGAGTGCAAAGTCAAGTGCTCCGTTGCCTGCAAGCATCACGTGTTGGGTCTTTTCCATCACACGGCGGGCAACGGACACGGGGTGCATAATATGTTCCAATGCAGCGACCGAACCACTGTTACCAAATTCATCCATGATAGACGCATCCAGAGTTACCTTGCCGTCACGGTCGGGCATACCGCCATATCCGACGCTTGTGTCATTCGGGTCGGCTTCCGTTATCCGCACACCTTGCTCGACTGCATCTAATGCTCTCCCGCCGCGCTCCAGCACTGCTCCGGCAGCCTTATTTGCATGGACATTTGGTTCCCATGTTGTCAAGATAACAGGCTTTGTTGATGTTGGAGGTGTTGTTTGTGAGGCAAACTTTTCCGTGAGTGCTTCGGTGAGGCTTTCGGGAATCGAAGTATGAGGCAGGGCAAGTGCGGCAAGAGAAGATTGCAGGAATGTTCGCCGTGAGAAGGGAGTATTGCTCATGAACGTAATCAAAAAAAATAAAATGTATGTGTTCAGTGGTCGTGGTAACGATAGTTTATGCTATTCTTCAGTAAACAGAACTTACGAAAATTATTTCAATATGAATCAAACAACGACTGCACAAGAACCTGCTTTTGACTAAAAGGAATAGATTTGTCTGTTTTTTTATCCGATTCAGCTCCACCTGATTCAACGCGGTTTGGTTCAATGCGAACAATTTTCGTATCTCCGGGAAGTATATCGAAAAAATTTGTGCTGAGGTGTACGTCCGCAGCATCAGGCGAAGCAGCCTGAAGATGAATAAACACATTTTTTGCGAGAGTGTTGGAACGAAGCTCAATGTGTTGCCCTGTGGTGGTGGTAACGAGCGTGTACGCTATTGTTGGTCGCTGAAGAACCAAGTCTTTTGGCGGTACGAAGTAGTACAGTTTTTCTGCGAGTGTGTGTGCTGGTGCAGGTCGTTGTGTGCTATTGAAGCGAACAACTAAAACGGATTCTGATTTATTGTACTGCGGTAGTTCGGAATCTCGAATCTGGGTGCAGACTGCGCTACTATTCGCTTTGGCTGTTATTGATAATGTTTTCGACCAGCGCACAGTGCCATCGAATGAGCGGAGTTCCAGTATAAGAGCGCCTTGCGTGTCGTGGGGAGCATCGGAAACAAGGTGAATTGCAAAGCCGCTTGCGGTGCGCTCTACCGAAAGCAGAAATGTATCATATAAGTCCTGAACGGCGTAGTGCAGTGCTTTCCAGCGACCTTCATAATCGACACTCGACCACGAAGCCACCTGCCAGCAATCATTCAGCTGCCAGTACAACGTTCCCATGCAGTACGGTTTCGCTCTGCGGTGCGCTTCTATGGCTGTGGTGATACCCCGCGCCTGTAAGAGCTGACTGACGTACACATAGTGCTCAAAATTTTTCGGCTGCTTATAGTCGCGTTGAAGGTACTGTTGTATATTTTCATAGCCAGTAGGGTGCTTCTGGTGCGTTTTCATCGTCGCAGAGGTCAAGTGCTGCTCTTCCGGTGGAGCAATAGAGGCAATCGTTTGCAAAGAGGGAAGAGACTGCATACCATATTCCGACATAAAGCGTCCTACTTTTTTCTCGTACATCGAAAACGGCTCCAAGCCCCACCACACGCCCCAGTAGTGCGCATCTCCACGCAAAAGACTTTCCTTGCGTCCCCAACCAAACTGCGGCGATGACCGCCAATAAAACCGCCCGCTATCAAGCTGCGCAACTACATCCGGCAACACTCGGTGAAAGAGCGTTTCGTACCAGTGCCACACTGCTGCCGAATCTTTTGCGGTGTACTGGTATTGCTTCTGCCAGCCCCAATTTTTCCAACCTTCATCTATCTCGTTATTGCCGCACCAAAGCGCGATGCAGGGATGATTGCGAAGACGTTTCACGTTGTCCACTGCTTCAGCGCGAACATTCTCCACAAAAGCGGAATCGCCCGGATACATTGCACAGGCAAACATAAAATCCTGCCAGACCAAGATACCATGTTCATCGCAAAGAGTGTAGAAATCATCATGCTCATACGCTCCGCCGCCCCAGACGCGGAGCATATTCATTTTTGCTCGTGCGGCATCCTGCACGATGCGCTTGTAGGTGTCATGCTGTACGCGGGGCAGGAAACTATCGGGCGGAATATAATTTGCGCCCTTCATAAAGACTGGCTGCCCGTTCAACTCAACATAAAAACTAGCGCCTGCTGAGTCGGGGCGCTGTACAATCTTTATTGTTCGCAGTCCGATGGAAAGAGGCTTCTCATCAAGAATTGGGCGGAGTGTGTCGCTTGACCGCACCTCACAGACATACTTGTATAAATGCGGTTTGCCGAGACCATTCGACCACCAGAGCTGCGGCTTTGGAATCATCCATTCCAGATTGACGGTTTGCACTCCGCGCTTGAGAGTTACTTCCCGTTTGATGATGAGCGCTCCCGAACCTTGAGCTGCATCGCGTAGCGCTAGAATGTACGTGCCTTCGGTGTGTACATCAAGCTCACAAACTGCCTTCAGATATGCAACGTGCTCGTTAAGCGATTCCTGTTTGACGAATACCGACATCAACCGAGCATCATTCCATGCCTCAAGCCGCACCCCACGCCACACTCCGCAGGAAACAAAGCGTGGTCCCCAGTCCCAACCAAATTGATATTGTGCTTTGCGGACAAACACTTTTTCATCGCCGGGTAGAGTGAGGTGAAGATGTTTGCTTAGTGCTAGCCCTTTTTTGTAGGCTGATTGAAAGACAATACGGAGTTCATTTCGCCCACTCTTGATTGCCGATTTGCCGTCAATTCTCCACGTGCGAAACATATTGTCTGCCGTGAGCAGAAGCGAATCGTTGACATAAACCGAAGCAAATGTGTCTAAACCATCGAATACAAGGTCTAGTCGTGAGTGTTGCAAAAGTGCGGAATCGCAAACAAACGATGTACGATATTCCCAATCTTCTTTTTCAATCCATTGCAAATCCGCTTCATTGCTTCCATGGAAAGGGTCAGGGATTTTTCGATTGCGGAGCAAGTCCAGATGCACCATACCCGGAACTTCCGCCGAAAGCCATTCCCCGCTCCCGGCTTTTCTAAACTGCCATCCGCTGTGCAATTCCTGCGCTTTGTTGTAAATGGTTTGTGCTTGGCTTGCAAGAATGTATATAGGAGCAAGCAGCATACAAGCAATGCAGGATAACAAGGTGAGAAGAGTGAAAACGTTCATAATGTGCAGAAAAAGACGCAATCAAAAAAGATGCAATCAATTGTACGTAAGCGGTACATTATGTGCTTCTTCTGCCAACATCCGAATGGCGCGTACTCGTGCACTGTCGGTGAAGGACAGGGCGTATTCCGTACCTTCGACGCTTCCCATCGAAATATCGTTATTGCGAAAAACCATACGGCTTTCCCGCTTGACTCTACCAGAAACGTGAAATTCGCGGGCGTTGGTCTGGCGGAGGATTTGCGCAACATTGGTTTCGCTTACGCCGCCGCCCGGCATGATGATAATTCGCTCGTTTGCTTGTCGGATAAGTTCGGCAAGCAGTGTTGCTCCATGCTGTGCCGAGCGCTGCTGCCCCGAACTGAGTAAGCGAGCGCAACCAAGCTCAATAACGTCTTCCAATGCCTGTTGAGGATTAGCGGTCATATCAAACGCTCTGTGGAAGGTAACCGTAAGGTCTCCGGCGAGGTCAATCAATTCTTTGCAGCGAATTTTATCTATCCTACCATCGGGCAGAAGTATTCCCAAGACCACGCCGTGAACGCCCAATTCTTTGCAAATAGCAATATCGGCTTTCATTACCTCGAACTCGGCATCGGAGTACAGAAAGTCGCCACCGCGCGGGCGAATGATGACGTTAATATCAATGTCCAAGAGTTTTTTGGCAACACGGATTGCGCCATAACTGGGCGTGGTGCCGCCCTCGCCCAGATTATCGCACAATTCTATACGATTTGCCGTGCCTGCCTGTGCTGCTATCGCCGATTCGAGCGAATTAGCGCACACTTCAATAACCACATTCTGTACTTTCATAATGTCAGAGAATAATCACTGCAAAGCAGTTTCTGCAAGACAGCTACCGTCAGACGGCTACTGCTGTAAGGCAGATTTGGAATAATTAACCTTCATCGCGTCCAGCAATTTCGTGTGCTGTTTGAGGCGCACGATAAAATTATCGTAGTTCTTCTGCACACTTGGCGACCAGACCACTTCCGCAAGCGCACAAAGGCGTGGCAAAAGCATATACTCTACTTTGTCGGGCGTGGCGATATATTCCGTCCAAAGATTTGCCTGCGCTCCGATAATATATTTCTGTTCGTCTTGCGAAAGCTCTTTCGATAAAGGTTCGTAATGATAGACCGAATCCAACGGCAGATAACCGCCGATTGCAAGCGGTTCACCGGGCTTTTTGGATTGGTAATAGTCAAAATAAACGGTAGTAGTCGGCGACATGACGACCGGATGATGCAATTTTGCAGCAGCAATGCCGCCCTTCTCGCCTCGCCACGACATCACCGCCGCATTCGGCGCAAGTCCGCCTTCCAAGATTTCATCCCAACCGATAATTTGGCGTCCTTTGGCATTCACAAATTTTTCGATGCGCTGTATGAAGTAACTCTGCAACTCGTGCTCGTCCTTGAGTCCTTGTTTTTTCATCAGTGCTTGGCAAAATTCCGACTGCTTCCAACGGTCTTTCGGGCATTCGTCGCCGCCGATGTGGATGTACTTGCTTGGAAAAATAGCCATTACTTCCGTAAGAACATTCTGCAAAAATTGAAAAGTTTCTTCTTTTGGGCAAAAAACATCTGGAAAAACACCCCAATTTTTTATCACCTCAAACGGTCCGGGCGTGGATGCCAATTCAGGATATGCCGTTACAGCCGCCGAAGCGTGACCGGGCATTTCGATTTCTGGAACAACAGTGATATGACGCTTACTGGCATATTCAACGATTTCACGAGCGTCTGCCTGAGTATAGAATCCACCATAGCGAATGCTGTCATACTGCGGAGGCTGGACGGTATAATGCCCGACAAGCGTACCTTTGCGATATCCGCCGACGCTCGTCAACTTGGGATATTTTTTTATCTCAATGCGCCACCCTTGGTCATCAGTCAAATGCCAGTGGAAGATGTTCATTTTGTACAACGCGAGGTAATCAATATATTTTTTGATGAACTCTTTCGGAAAGAAATGGCGTGATACGTCCAAGTGCATACCGCGCCATGCGAACCGGGGATAATCCTCCACGACGCAGCAGGGTAGAGAAAAAGCCTTGCCTGTTTTCGTCAATACATTATTCTCTGCTTGGGGAAGCATTTGGAGGACAGTTTGCAACCCGTAAAACACCCCAGCATCATTGCCTGTAATCAATATTTCTTTTTCCGTGATTGTTAGCGTATAGCTGTCGGCGTGAGCATTGGCGGCTGCTTTTTGCATTGCGAGACGGATAACCGACGGAGCGGAAGATTTCTGCGCCACGCCGCGTTTTACCTGCAAGCGAAAGCCGAAATTCGTCATCAGAAATTCATTGAAGAGTTTTGCATCAGACTCGGTCTGTGCGCCATCTGCCAGAAGGAGTGTTTTTTCGGAGAGTGTAAAGGTCGTGCCTTTCACCGATCCGGGAGCCTCGCGAACAACAACTGGCTGCGGAATAATGGAATGGAGTAGTTTGGAGGTGTTATCGCTGTTTGCTTTGCCTGTTGAAAAACAGAGTGGTAACACACAGACAGCAAGAAGCAGAGCATAGTATTTCATAGCATGATTTTTTCATGGTGATAAGAGAAACAGGACAAAAAAAGCACCGCTACACTAATGAAAGCATAATGCAGCGGTGCTTGAAACGCTGTCAGAACAGCGACCGCGAAAGTTTCAAATGTGAATGTGATGTGCGAAAACTGCTAGTCAGAAATTACTGTTGTTCTCTGATGCGCTCTTGAATTCAACACCCAACATTCAAAATTCAATACTATTATTTATCCCACCATACGCGACCCGTCATCACATTACCACCGGTAATACGACCAACGGCTTCGCTATAATTTTGAGAGTTTGCGACAGCCTCTTGTGCAGGATAAGGCAAACGGCGAGGAATGGTCCCACCAGTGGCATTGCCCGGATAGACGACGGGCGTGAGGAGCGGATAACCGCTTCGGCGCCAGTTTGACCATGCTTCGATGTCATTCAAAAACGTTGCAACCCAAAACTGCGTGTTGATTTGCTCAAGTTTCTCGGCAGTGGAGCCGGAGGATTTGAACGGATTTGCCGTTAGGTATGCCGTAACATCGCCTGCCGGAATGACAATATTCGAGCTGAACTGCGCCACGGATTGTATTCCATCGTTCACTGCCTCTTGATATAAAGCATCGGCAGTTTTGCCAACATTGAAGCCGCGCACGGCAGCTTCTGCTAGGAGGAGTTTTACTTCGGCGGACGTGAGGATAAATGTCGGTCCGTCCATGCGAGCAACAATTTTGTTGTTCGGGCGTGTGTATTTGTCGAGTGAGCCGGGATAGCCGGGTGCTTTAGAAATATCTTGTGCGCCGCCCGAAAGGTCATAGCCGTTTGGCATACCGAGCTGGTCTTCCAGTTTGGTACTACCATCTCCTGCACGCTCGCCCAAGAACTGTAAGCGTGGGTCTTTTGTTGTTTTCAGAAGGTCAACAAAAGCACGACTGAGACGAATGTACGGAATTTCGTATGGCAAGTTCATTACTTGGCTGAGGCGGTTCACCGTTGCGCGGTCGCCACCAATGTCGTGGCTGACAAGTGCATTATCACTTGCATTTTGCATTACTCCACCCGCAGCAGCTTTTTCAACCCACGTTTTTGCCAGTGCTGCGTCTGCCTTGACAAGACGCATACCGAGACGAACCATCATGGAGTATGCAAATTTTTTCCACGCTGCTACTCTTGCAGCACCGGACAATTTACCATAGAACAAATCACCACCGGGAACGGGTTCGGTTGTACTTAATCCTGCTGCTGCTTCGTCCAATTCTTTGAGCATATCAGCATAAATTGCTGATTGCTGGTCATATTTCGGTGTGAAGCGGTCTGCTGCTGTGCTGTAATATGCGCGTCCGCCACCGAAGTAAGGAACGTCTCCATAAACATCGGTCAAGCGGTGAAAAATAACAACGCGCATGATGCGGGCAATTTGATAGGCATTCTTGTATTGTGCTTGCCCTTTGGTTTGCTCTACTAAGTGCTGAACAGGACGAATTTGCTCATCGTAAGCACGCTCGAAGTAAGAAGCGGCGTACGCAGAATTGAGCATATATTTGTCGCCTACCCAGTAGCCCGCTACGTGCGAGAAATGTTGCATCATGGTGGAGCAATAAATCAAATTTGTGCGCCATGTTTCGTAGCTAAAGTCAGTGCTGCCAGTGTAGGTGAGCTGGGAGGTTGTGAGCAAGTATTCAGGGTTGAACGACTTGTCATCGGGGCGCACGGGGTCAGTATTCAAAGCCTCGAAGTCTTTCGTGCATCCGGTCGCCATCACGAACAAGAGCGCGCAGACTGCAAAACTTTTGGTAGAGTTTATGCGAAGTTTCATAGTAGTTTCAAAAGAATAATTGACGTTGTTAGTAGAGATAAACTTAGAATTTAACGTTCAGATTGAATCCAACTGTGCGTGTTGGCGGAATACCCGCAAGTTCAAGACCTTGTGCATTGGATGTGTTATAGTTTGTTTCCGGGTCAATGTTCGGAGTGTTTTTCATCAACACAAGCAAATTACGTCCAACAAGCGAGAGCGTTAAACGGCGAATAGGACTGTTTTCCAACCATGCGGACGGGAAATCATAGCCAATGCTCACCTGACGAAGTTTGATAAAGCTCGCATCATAGACGAACGGTGTACCGATTTGTCCGCTAATGCGACTGTAGTAATCTTGTACTTTGTCTGCTGTCACAAGTTTTGTATTTGGCTTGCCGTCTTCGGTTACGCCAACTCCAGTGATACCGCCGTCACGACCGGGTAGGGTCTCTTTGTGCAAGCCAAAGCCGTACATATACGCGTTGGTAGCAGAGAAGATTTTTCCGCCAAATTTGAAGTCAATAAGAGCACTAAGGCTAAAATTTCCGAAGTGGAATTCGTTTTCCCAGCCGCCTGAGTAAGGATGAACGCCTGTACCCATTGATACTAGTTCACCTTGCTTCGGCAGTCCGTCAGCATCATAGACGATGTTTCCTTGTTTATCTCGTGCAAAATCAAATGCTACAATTTGTGCAAACGGTTCGCCAACGCGGTGCTGAACAAATGCCGTCAAGGTACGTGATTGCGCAATGCTCAGGCTTTTTTGTCCTTCTGCAAGCGCAACGACGGTATTGTTATTCGCACTAAAGTTTATAGATGAAGTCCAAGCAAAGTCTTTTCCTTCAATGATTTTACCGGAAAGCAAGAACTCAAAACCCGTGTTTTGTAGCTGTCCGTTGTTGATAATCGCTGACTGGAAGCCGGACGAAGCCGATACAGTCGCTGTTACGATTTCATTGCGCGTATCTTTTTGATACCAAGCCGCATCAAGCGTCAGGCGAGCATCAAACAATTTGAGTTCCAATCCCGCTTCGATTTCTGAAACGGTCAATGGCTTCAGTGTAGTATTGGGGAGAGTATTATCAAAGCCACCAATGGGGTTTCCATTGATTTTTGCGGCGTTTACATTGTAGTACAGCTTCGTTGCATATGGGTCGGTGTCGCCGCCTACATTTGCGTATGCCACGCGAAGTTTACCAAAGGAAAGCCAATCTGTTTTGAGGACTTCCGAGAACACAAAGCTGGCGCTCACCGAAGGATAGAAGAATGAATAGTTATCTTTTGCGACCGTCGAGAACCAGTCATTGCGGGCTGTAGCGTTCAAGAATAATGTTTCTTGGTAGGACAATTCAATCGAGCCGTACAGTGACTGAATCTCTTTTTGGAAGATGCGATAATTTGGAACACTAGAGATAGCGTACTGAGGGTTGTAAATATTCGGGAATACAAGCGAATTGCCGGCAGCGCCGTAGAGCTCGGTTTTGCTTTTACGAATATTTCCGCCTACGTTTACTGCAAGTGATATATCCTCGGTCAGATTTTTATCGAATGCCAAGAGAGCGTCTGCATTGACTTCTGAACTTGTTTGGCTTGTTTTGTTGACATTACCGAAACTACCGCCGGACAAATATGCTGTTCCTGAAGGAGTGATGCTACTAGTTTGGAACGTGTAATAATCCTGACCAACACGGGCTTGCAAAGAAAGCCAATCAGTAAAGGAGTATTTCAAACTTGTGGATGCAATAAGGCGGTCTTTTTGCGTTTCATTCAAAAATTTATTGGCAGCAAAATATGGATTTGTGGTGTACACATTATCCGTAAAGTTGGTTATTTCTTTAGCGTAAATGTCGGTGCCTGTATTGTTCGGTCCGAGAAGTGTAGAAGCATTCAGGCTTGTAGGCAAAAATGCGATAGCAAAATTACCGTTCCCGGGAGCATCACTAAGACCCGGACGATTCGATGCTTTTTCAGTCGTGTAAATGGCACTTGCCTCACCGGTGATATTTTCGCTGAGTTTGAACGATGTGGAAGCATTGAAAATTTTTCTATTCAAGAGGCTGTTTGGATAAACACCGGTATTGCTAAGGTCTGAGAGCGAAATACGGTAATTGATATTTTCATTGCCACCGCCCAAGCTGAGCGTGTTTGTGAAGGTCATACCGGTTTTGTAGTAATCGCTCAGGTTTGTTGTTTGTGCAGAATATGGACGGGACACGCCATCAAATTGCATAACGCTGCTTCCGTCAAGTTTTGCTCCCCAGCTTGAGAGCCCGGCAGTCATTGCGGCGGCTGCAGTATTGGGTTTATTACCTCGCAAGCCTTGTCCGTACTGCTGTTGGGGGTCAAGATAGTTGCGGATATTTTCAAACACGAGGTTCGAGTTAAATTCCACGCCAAGACCTTTTCCGCCGCCGCTGCCACGTTTTGTCGTAATCAAAATTACACCATTTTTTGCGCGTGAACCGTATAGTGCTGCTGCCGTAGCGCCTTTCAGTACGTTCATACTCTCGATATCATCTGGGTTCAGCGAGGAAATGCCGTCGCCAGCATCGAAACCACCCCATTGCCCGGCACTTCCAAGATTGGAATTGTCAATCGGAATGCCATTGACAACATACAAGGGCTGGTTGTCGCTTGAAATAGAAGTGTTACCGCGAATAACCACGCGAGAAGAACCACCGGGACCCGATGCAGCAGCAGAGACATTCACGCCTGCAACCTTACCGACAAGCGAATTGGCAATGTTGTTTTCACGTGCTTGCGTCATGGATTCACCTTTGACCACAGCAGTCGAGTACCCCAGTTTTTTTGTCTCTTTTTTCACGCCGAGAGCCGTCACAACGACATCTTCCAGCAATTTCCAATCCACTTCCAAGCCCGCATCAATCGTGGTTTTGCCGGCTATCGGCACTTCGACCGTTCGATAACCAATAAACGAAAATGTCAATACGCCTTGTGCACCGGCACTTGCGGGAAGTGTAATTTTGTATTTTCCTTCTTTATCGGTGATTGCACCTGTTTTGCCACCTTTCAAGCGCACGGTTACTCTTGAAAGTCCGCTATTTGTTTCTTTGTCAATCACTTGACCGGAAACAGTAATTTCCTGTGCAAGCAGTGGCAGCCCCAGAAGGCACACACACACAAGCGCAAGAACACTATGGAGAAAATATCGTATCATAAAACAACAAGGAATAGTAGTATGAAAAAAAGAATGAGAATTAGGCATTGTCATTACGCACACAAATAACAACCGAACTAACACTAAACAACCTCGCCAATCACACAAAACACAATGGCAAACAATTTTTTTTCGGCGACGGAACGTTTCGATTTGTATAATCTTGCGTACTTTCGTTCGTCAACCTTATGGGGTCAAAAATACGATATAGAAATACCAATAGCACTACCAGACGATTGCCAGCATGGAGGAGAATTACAGAAGAAAGAATGGCTTGTTTTCAGGTGTTTGAGAGAAGGGGCAGAAAAAAACTATGGTTGTGCTGGCACTTTTACTTCAAAAAAAATATGAATCTCGTATTATTTTGTGAGCCTTGTATTGCTTTATCAAATTCCGTTGCCGATATGTCTGTGACAGACAGCAGTGACCCATAATTGCTTACGGCGCACGTTTTGGGCAAATGCGCTATATTTGAGCGCGGAAAAATTTCTCGCTGCCCCCAAAAAATGCTATTAACTCACGACCTCAAGAGAATCAAAATTAACCGAACAATGAACTCTATCAAACTCATACTTGGCTTAGTGTTTGTAGGCATAGCAGCAATATCCTGCACGGTCAATAGCCACAAAGAGGAGATAAAAAAGACACAGATTCCGATTGTAGGAACATGGAAACTGATTTCGGGAATCACGATAGAAAAAGGCGATACCGTCGTTACCGACTACTCCGGCAAAATCTCCTTTATCAAGATTATTAACGATACCCATTTTGCTTTTTTGAAACATGATGTGAACAAAGGAAAAGATTCGGCGGCTCAGTATGGTTCGGGCGGGGGTAGATATTCACTTGTGGACAGTCTATACACCGAACACCTGGAATACTGCACGGGGCGCGAATGGGAAGGCAATGATTTTTCATTTACCGTGACAATAAAAAATGATACCTTAACCCAAAGCGGCATTGAGAAAATAGAGAGCGCCGGAATAAACAGAATCAATATCGAAAAGTATTACCGATTGAAAAACTAAGGGTTGATAGATTCTCAATGAGCGTGGCAGAGTGAAATGTGCCGATTGAGTTATGGTTTTGCAGACAACATCTCCAGTAATTCCTTTCGCTTGGCGCGAAAACTTGGTATGTCCATATCGTACCAATCCAATCGGTACGCCACTTGCCGCGCCATTTCTTTCGTTCTTTCGGGATATTTTATCTCTGCCATTCGGAGCAATTCATAATCCACAATGCCATCGCGCATAGCTTCCATACGCACCGAACTCCAAATTTTGCCCTGTCCGTTGCGACTTCCCGGATACACAATCCAACCATCCCCGCCCGGCATCACGTTTCCTAATTCAGGGATGACACCACTCGTCTCGCCGAAAGGATTGCTGCCCCACGCATTCCAGCCCCAGTGCAAATAGCCTGTAGCACCAAAACGGTAATTCAGCCAATGCAGAATCCGCGTTTTTAGCAATGGCTGTTCGATAAAACGGTTCGCGTAGTTACCTTGCGGCGCAAGGCACGTATAGAACCACACTTCTTTGCCCGGTTTGAAGCGCTGCGCCTGATAAAAAGCACTATCTTCGTGGAAGAAATTTAACTGCGGAACCCAAATGTCAATCGTCTCTTCGACTTCTTTGCTGTGGCAAGCCTCAATAATGCGAAGTTCCGGCGCAATACTTCTCACAAAACGTGCAATGGCAATGTATGATGTGGTATTGGAGGGAATCGGCTCATCGGCAAGATGCTGCATATAACGCTCCAGCCATCCTTTTGCCTTCAAATGTTCCACCAATGCCCGCAAATACTGGCGGTAAAAGCGTTGTGCGGTGGAGTCGCTGACGGGTTTTGAGATAAATTCTATTTTCCCCGTGCCGCCTCGTTTTTCCGGGACACTCACCACAAACGGTGTCTCCCACGTGCTTTCGCGCCCGCCGATGTGTCCGCCCTCAATGCGCCCGATTGTCCCTTCTTCAATGAAGATGGAAGTCATCGTATCAAACTTTGTGAAATCAAACGTGTATTTGTCGCCTTTTATAGAAAAATCCATTAAGTGCAGAGGGCTGATGAGCGCTACGTTTTGGCGAAAAGCCTTCATCGCACGAGCGCAAAGGCGCATGGTTTCCCAATATGGCTTGGAATATAGCTCAACATTTTTACCGTTATTGAGCAGCTTCAGTTGTTCATCGCCCAGAAAGAACCAGTTCGTTACCCAAAGCGTTTGCGCGGGAAGCATAACGGGATAAACAACAATGCTAAATTCCTTCATGAGTTCAAATGGTGCGCCGTCCGCCGTTCCCATTACTGTTATGCGCCCCTTGTATGTACCCGCCGCGGTAGTAGCGGGAATAGGGACGGTAAGCCAGACAGGTTGCGGTGTTCGGGCAGGTATGTCACGCGTCGGCTCTTCAATAATTGGGTCAGGATAAAAACCAGATGGAGACACGAGTTGGTCAAACCCACGCACCGGCACGGAACGACTTACGTGGACGTACCCCACAAAACCACTTATTGGTGCAAACTGCCGTGCTGCCTCAAGTGGTTTGCCCTCAGCGTCGTGTATATCCACGCGCACCGAGCATTGACGAATAGCTTTGTCGTGAAAGAGTACAAACTGAAAGCCAGCGTGTTCTCCGCGGCAAACGTGCATCTCGGCAGTTGCATCGGGGAAATACGTGCGGTCGGGGAGCACTTTTTCTAATGGGTCAACATAAGCAAGAATGGGTTGTGCCTCTGCTACTGCATAGAGAAAAATGGACGAAAGAGCGCAAAATGCAGCAAGAAAAGTGTGTACTCTGAAAAAATGGGCGTGGTTCATAGCGACTAATTGTGATGGTGAACGAAAATATATCATTATGTGTATGTGGAAGCAATGAACCTTGCTGCTTTTCGGTAAGCTGTTTTTCGGTAACACGCAATCATTTGCTTCCATTTTCCGCCATTAATAATTTTGCCAATGCTGCTTGATAATCGTTTGGTATCTGGTCTGGGCTACTCATCGTGATGTTCAGGTCTCGCAAACGACCATCCCGCAAACCATAAACCCAACCGTGAACCGACAGCTCATGCCCATGTGTCCATGCGTCCTGCACGATGCTTGTTTGACACACATGCACTACTTGCTCGATAACATTGAGTTCGCAAAGCCTGTTGCAGCGCTCGCTCTCATCAGCAATAGCAGTCAATAAAGCTTCATGTCTGGAGTACACATCTTGAACATGGCGCAGCCAATTATCAACAAGCCCCATTCGCTCTTTGCGTAAAGCGGCAAGTATACCGCCGCAGCCGTAATGACCACATACAATCACGTGCTTCACCTTCAACACATCAACAGCAAATTGCAGAACGGACAAGCAGTTCAAATCCGTGTGGACAACCACATTAGCAACATTGCGATGTACAAATAATTCGCCCGGCAAAAGTCCGACTATTTCGTTAGCCGGAACCCGGCTATCGGAGCAGCCAATCCAAAGATATTCCGGTGATTGTTGGCGAGAGAGTTTCATAAAAAAACCCGGCTCCCGCTCTTGAATTTCCGCCGCCCACGCTTGATTATTCTCGAAGAGTTGATGTAGTTTACTCATTGTTACGTCAGCAATGCTGCTCCTTATTTGTGGTTATATTTTGTTGTTTATCGCATACAAACAACAAATATGCACACTTCAGAGTTTCGGCAAAGAAGAAATATTTTCTCTCAAAAAAACTTATTTGCCAAAAAGAACGGGAAAGAGCATATCAGCCACAAGCTGATTGCCTTTGTCGTTCAGATGAACTCTATCGTTTGTAAGAATCCCCGATTCGGCATTAGCAGAATTGTGTGTTAGGTTATACTCCAAAAAGGCTTTGCGGAAATCACACAGAGAGCATGAATACTTCTGTGCAAGGCGGCGAATAATATTGGAGTAATGATTCAAGTCGCCATCCTGTGGGTTCGAGGAATCCGTCCGCTCACCAATAACTGCCGGTGTGCAAAGAATTACCTTGATTGATTTTTCTTGGAGCTTTTTGATGATGGCAACATAAAAAACTTCAAACTTATTCGCGTCCGTGCCAGTGCCCAGGAGCGCTTTATGCCACACGTCATTCACGCCGACGAAAATAACGACTGCCGAAGGGTTCTTACGGAGAACATCATCCTCAAGCCGCAAAAATAAATCATAGACTTTGTTGCCACTTATGCCCGCCCCAAGTAGTTCATAATTACTGCCCACATTTTCTTTCGCAAGTCGCTGTTTTATTTTTGTGATATATCCCGACGGGTTAATTCCTAATTCTGTGATGGAATCACCAAAAAAAACAATGCTTTTTGCCGCCGCCGTGGGTAACGCTTGTTGAGCAAGTGACTGAGTTGGCGCAGGGAGAATCATGGCAAGCATTGTAAAAAACAACGTCGTACCAAACAGCAAGAATTTCATGAGCAATGGGGGTATGGTGATTGATAAAGGAACATTTACCGTTTAGCTTTACGCACTCCAAGCGGATGCGCTTCGGTATTGAACACAACTTTCTTCAAGTCCAAAGCGTTTTCGGGCGCAAAAAGCAGATATGCATACTTCAAGGTTTCGGCAAAAAAGAAACTTTCCATTGAGTCTTCTAGTTCAAGCGTTGCAACATTTTTGACAGCAGCATAGCCCGCTTCAGTTTTGCACTTGGTGAGAATATCGCTCACCATACGCTTTCCCATCTGTAAATACAGATCGTTTTTGGTTGTGCGATAGAGATAAAAACAGCTCTCAATATTTTCGGGACGCAAGGGATAATCACCATACTGCAAAGAATCATTGCGAAAATTGAAACGCTCCGGCTCAATACCAAAGCGCGTCCACATATAATAATTTCCTGTTTGCACATTCTTTGCCGTCGCCACATCGCCGGAAAGCGCCGCCAAGCCCGCATAAAAAGCGTCTAACGCTCCGTACACCGGGCGTGTTTCTTTGCCGGATTGCATATCTACGCGGGTGCAATACCAACCGGAAGCCACTTCCTTCAGCAACCATTTTTTGATAGCCGCGTTTGAAACCTCCCATGCATCCTTACATTCTTTATCGCCAAAAAGCAGCCATGCCTTGTACAAATACTCGTAATACGAATCAATTCTGCCGCTGATGTGGCTTTCCGTATTCGTCCATGCGCCACTGTTCACATCAATAAGCGTTCCGACTAAATCAATGCTACTGCGCCGTTTATAAATTTCAAGCGTCGCTTTTTTCGCTGCTTTGAAATACACGGAATCGCCTGTGCATTGGGTGAGTTTCCCAAACTCAAGCAAACACGTTCCTATTTCTGCCGGATTGCTAATGGAATCGCGTACTCGCCCCGATTGAAGATGCACATACCGATATGGCATTCCCGTTGGAGACGCAAAAGCGGGCAAAAGGCGTTTGCCTAAATCCTCAGCCAAATGCAAAAAACGCTTGTCACCATCTAACTCATAGGCAGAAAGCAAACCACCAAGCAAACGAATGGTAATTTCAAAAAACTGAACTTCTTCGTTCACATCAAACCGCAGTTTGGAAAAAATCAACTCTTTGCTTTCTTTTGCTTCTGTCTTCAGCCCCAACAATAAAAACGTATCAAAAGCATCCACAGGGGTCATCAAAAACGAAGTGCCATACCAGTTGTGTCCTTGCTTGCTGATGGGTTTGAGGGCATCGTATCCCCACGCATAACGTTTGTAGCCACTCCAAGCCCGAGCGCAGGCTTTTTTTACTGTGGTTTGCATTTCTGTTTTTCGCCCTTTGGTCATGCTACCAGAGGTGGCAGGCTGCGCTGAAGACAAACTATTGCTGGCAAATAAGATTGTAACGGTCAGCAAAAAGAGGGCTTGATATTTTTTCATAGTCGGTTGTGGTTGTGTTAGCTGAACGATTTACTTTGCTCGTTGGGGAATATTGAGTCGAATTTTTGCCAATAATAATTCACCGACCCGTTTGCCTTGTTGTTGCCCATTTTCGATGGCAGCCCGATAATGAATACCGCCGTATAATCGGCTCACGGCTGCTTCTTTTGCGGCTGTGTTGAAGGATGAGAATTTTCGTACAGGCAGACCATATTCCGTTTCTGTCGTGTCGTCAAACGAAAAATTATCACCATACACCGACGTTAGAGCCGCCGCCGCCGCCGTCGAAATCACAGAGTGTCCGCTTGGATATTCGGGAAAGGGTGGTGTCTGAAGAAGCGGTTTCCATTCTTCGTCAATCGTAGCGTTGATATAACTTTCGGGGCGAATAAGTTGGCTCCGATACTTTTCATCCCAACACGAAATAAACCCATCAAACAATGCCAAAGCTGTCAGAGCGTACCCCGCCGAGGCACGCATAATATCCGCTCCCGACTTGCGTGCAGCAATGCCAGCAATAGACATCCAATGCCCACCCGGAGAAAGTTTTTTCGTTGCAAAATTCAGATGCCCTTGAATATTCAGGAAAAAGGGATTGCAGTCCCAAAAGCTCGCAATGGCACGCTGCTCAGTCGTTGGATTCTTACCAATATCGTAAACTTCTTTTGCCTGTTTGTAAAACTCCGATGCTTTATCGGTACTGAACGAAGGTGGCGGGACGGGCTTGCATTCTGAAGCAGAGTCCAATACCATTGTTCGTATTTTGTTCCAATGCGGGTCAACGGCAGCCATGTAACCGGGCGGCGTTGGAATCCATGTGCCGGGAGTTTTTTTGAGCGAATACCGTTTCATAGCGCGGGTTTCTTTGTATCGGTCTTTTGCGGCATATCCGAGAATAAAGCCAGCAATTCGTTTGCCAAATGCTTTAGAGGAATCTATTACCTGCGGTGGATAACCCTGTGCAGCGTATATCGCATACATCACTTGCAAAGAATCCTCCAGCGCCTGCTCGCTGAATACGAGTTTTTTTCCGGTTTCTACAAATGCCGTGACTGCTGCTAAGGAATAGCTAATGGGCTTTTCGGCACTATTCGATGCAGTAGGAACAGTTTGCAGTGCATGAATTTGTCCTGCTAACGAGGAGTATTCTTTGGAATCTTGCACCAGAACCTCGTACGCCGCCATACTCGCATAGACATAAATGCGACTAGCAACAGTCGGTGGGAAAATGTCATGCACCAGAACTCCCGTCAATGCTTGCTCGGCGCGACACAGCGGCGTGGCATCACGCTCATGCTGCTTCCATGATTCTTTTGTCGGTTGTGCACAAAGATTCGCTGCAATGAAAAAAAATCCTATCAATACAAGTGATTTCACGATATTCTCCCTAGCTTTTTCGTTTCATGGTTACGTGTTATGGTTTTTTCCAACGAAGTACCTGAACAGGCGCGTCGTTTTTAGCAATAATAAGCATATTTCCGCCTGAAGCGCTCTTTATGCTTGCGATTGCTCGCACATCGCCGCCAGCATAAACCCCGCTTTGATAGGGCATTTGCGGGGTGAAATTGCCTTTTTTATCGCCGTAAAGCAACACACCCAAACTGGCATCAGAGCGTCCCATCTGCACACGGTATGGATAGAAATTCCCGACGCACAAAATATCCTCGCGCCCATCACGATTAAAATCATCAACAACAATGCCGTGAACTTTAGAGAATTGTGCTAAAACGGGCAGTGCCTTTACGGTAAAATTTCCTTTGCCATCATTCAGAAAGATACTGGTTGCGTCATAATCACACGTAAAGACAGTTGCTTGGGCAATCTGCTCTTGCGGAAAGATTGTTTCGAGCGTCGCATCAGCATAATCAGCATATTTGACAAACTTTCGGCGAAGCGGTGTTATCTGCTCCAAAAGCTCATCACGTGAAGGGTACGGATATTTTTTTCCTTGGATGTAATAGCACAAAATGGGGTCAATAACACCATTATTGTCAAAATCACGGGCAAAAATTTGCATCGGCTTTTCTTTGCTGATGTGGAACTGGTTATTCATTCCACAGTTACCGATAACCATGTCTGCATCGCCGTCGCCGTCGAGGTCTCTCACGGTAATGGTTGTCCACATTCCGCTTGTGGTCAGCAATCCCGCTTCTTGCGAAGCATCACGCAAAATGCTTGAGCCTCCCTGACGCATTGCGTCTCGTTCACCGAGAAATAACTTTACAGGCATCCAATCACCCGCAATCACAAGGTCGGGGATTTTATCTCCGTTAATGTCCTGCCACGCAGCGCTTGTGACCATGCCGGGCTTAAGCAAGTCTTTGCACACGGCTTCAGTTACATCCGTAAAATGAACTACTCCATTTTTTGAATCATTGCGTAGAAGATAGCTTCTGCCAGCGAGCGGAAATGAACCGGGCAAGCATCGCCCGCCAACGAATACGTCCAAATCGCCATCACCGTCAAAATCCCCGGCAGCAACCGCTTGCGTGCTGCTGGGCATAGAAGGAAGAGCATCACTATTGGCTTTCGTAAAACCACCTTTGCCGTCGTTCAAATACAATTTGTCTTGATATGCAGCGGAGTTTGGTTCCGGCTCATTGCCACCAAAGGCGAGGTACAAATCCTTGTCGCCATCGCCGTCTGCGTCGAAAAAGAGCGCACCCACAGCGTCGCAGAGGTTATAATCCTTCCATGCTTGCAGGGACGCAAGTGCAAACTGTCCGTTTTGCTGCTGAAGATACAAGGCGCTTGATTGCTCCATTGCGCCGCCCAAAAATATGTCCTCTAGACCATCGCCGTTTACATCGGCAGTCGCAAGCGCCGGTCCTATCCGCGAGAGCTGGTAGGGCAGTAAAAATTCAGATTTGAAATCGACAAATTCATTCTCACTATGCGTGAAGTTTAGTCCCGATTGTTTCGTGGCATCGCCGAAGAGCGCTTGCTGCTTGATGAGCGCATCAAACGTCTCCGTGCCTCGTGTCAGCGTCGTATCGTTTTGGTTAATGGTCAGTGTTTGATTTGCGCCCACCTTTTGCAAGACATTTTCGGAGCCGTCCGTCCAAAAAATCTTGATTTCTTTTATCGTTGTATATGTTCCTAAGCCAAAATGAAGCGTATAATCCACTGACGATTGATAGCCCCGCACGGGATATAACTCTTGGAACTGCCGCTCCACTATTCCGTTGGATTCGCACACAACGAGCACCTTTGCACCGAGTGCGAAAGTGTTTTCATCGCGCCCTTTCAGGCGAATGTTCACATAATTTGATTTGCCTGACTTGCCGATTTCGGTAAGAGCAAGCTGCGTCTCTGCATTATTGCGGTAGATAGACGACGGCTCATTTTGATGATTGATAATCATATCCACGTCGCCATCGTTGTCCAAATCTGCATACACAGCGCTGTTCGACACGCTCAGACGATACAGCCCCCATTGCTTGGTTGCGTTGGCAAATGTGAGATCGTGATTGTTGCGAAAAATGTAGTTGGAGAGCTTTGTCGAGGGCATTTTCTTGACGAGGTCGAATGTACGGAATTTGATATTCCCTTTTTGTGCTTCCTCAATTCGTGCATCGGCGACCGTATATTTGAGGAAATCCATATTCGTATAATCACGCAAATAACCATTCGATATAAACAGGTCTTTCCAACCGTCGTTATCAACGTCAGTAAAAAGCGCTGACCAACTCCAATCTGTGTTTGATACGCCCGCGAGTTGCCCGATTTCACTGAATCGCAAATCGCCGCGCTCGTCCTCGCCTTGATTCAAATGGAGCATATTTCGCATTGATTGATGGTGATAGCCACTATCAACAAGCAAATGGTATTGGTCGTATTCGTCCGCACCCTTGAGCAGTTTTTGACGGCGATTGTCCTCCGGCATCATATCAAGTGTCATCACGTCAGGACGCAAATCGTTGTTGTAGTCAGCAATGTCCGCCCCCATAGAATACTGCGAAATATGCGTGAACGATGTGCGAATGGATTCTCTGAACGTCCCATTTTTATTGTTGATGTAGCAATAGTCTTGTTCGGTGTAATCGCTGGTCGTGTAAATATCCGCCCAACCGTCGCCATTCAAATCGCTGATGGTCACGCTCAAGCCATAATTTATGGGATTGTTCACAATGCCCGCCTCTTTGGTAACATCGGTAAATGCAATTTTTCCGTTCTCGGAGTCATTTCGATAAAGGCGATTACCATATTCGGGGCTTGGTGTGGAGCGGGTTTTACGGGTATTCAGCAGTGGGTTGTAGGTTTTAACGGAGTGATTGAGCAAAAACATATCCAAATCACCATCAAGGTCGTAGTCAAAAAATGCCGCTTGTGTTGATTGGGTGCCAACTGCATCCAAGCCATATTCTTTTGCTTTGTTGATAAATCTCGGTGCGCCATTGGGCGAGCCTGCCGGAACGCCCTCGTTGATAAACAGTTCGTTGACCAATTTTTCGGGCGGTAATTTTCCGGAATGGCAAACGTAGATGTCGAGTAAGCCGTCAGCGTTTACATCCGCGATGCTCACCCCCGTTGACCACGTTCCATTGCCTGCCACTCCTGCTTTATCGGTGATGTCCTCAAATTTTAACTTCCCTTTATTCAGGTAGAGTTTATTCTGTACAGTATTGCCTGAAAAAAACACGTCCGCGAGTCCGTCATTATTAAAATCACCAATACCAACGCCATTGCCGTTGTAGAGGTATTCATAATTGAGTACGTGCAGAGAATCTGTTTCCACAAGCTTGTTTGTGAAATGAACACCCGTTTCGGCGGGCGAAAGCAATGTAAAGAGTGTCGTATTGTTGTCTTGAAGGTCTTTCGCATCACCAAACGCAATAAGAGCGCAACAGAGCAGGAGCGACAGAGGCAGCGATGGTTTGCTCCGTAGCCTTCTGGCTAACGGTGTCATAGATATTACCTGATTCATCGGTATAGGCGTGAGAAGTGAAAGCAACGTTGTCCTTTTGACGTAAAATACGATATCGGAATACCAATAGCATTACTAGGCGATTGCCAGTAAGACCGAGAATAGCAGACGAAACAAAGGCTTCCTTTCACACCTTTGGGAAAAGGCGTAAAAATAAGCTACGGTTGTACTGGCACTTTTACTTCAAAAATATGTCCCTCGTTTGCAAAGTCGGCTGAACAACATAATACGAATTTTTCCTCTCAAAAATGAGAGTTATGTCCCGCTCAGCGTTTTATATGTCCCGCTCAGCGCTTTTTGCCTTCCAAAGTTTT
>CALCNX010000124.1 GCA_937899715.1 uncultured bacterium
TCGGGGTTATTCAACCCCGATTGTACACCTTTCCAACTAAATCCAAGTAGAACCAAATTTTTTATATATCGCCTTCCCTGCAATTATTTCCCCTTATTATCGTCACATCAGACAGTGAGAAAGTAACACTAAAAAGAATTGTATAATCTGTGGAGATTATGGGTACTATCGAAAACAAAGCTACACAAACACCGCCAATACAAGCGCCTTTCACGAAGGCTCCAACCACGCCGCAACACACCAACCGAAAATCGGATAAAGGATACGCCAAAGTGAGAAGTATTCTTTCCGACGGCCACGTAGAAATCGTTACCGACATACATTCACTAGAGCGTGCACGAACACCACGCTGGCTTGGTACGACCTCGCTTGCGATTGTGAGTATTCTGGCTGTGCTGGTTTTACTTCTTATTTTTGTACCATGGCGGCAAAATATTACCGGTAGCGGGAAAGTAACATCGTTCGTGCCGGGTGTACGCCCGCAAACAATTGATGCTCAGATAACGGGGCGTATTATGCGCTGGTTTGTCAATGAAGGAATGGCGGTGAAAGCGGGAGATACCATTGCCATTCTTCAGGACTTAAACGTCAATTTTATGGATGCGGACTTCATGGAAAAAATTGAGCGCGTTCGCCAGAAAACTGTCGGAGCGCAAAATATGGCTCTTGAAACGGCGCGTCAGAGAACGATTCAAGCCGAACAGCGCGAACTGGCTGCCAGAGCAGCACTGGAAAATACAAAAATTGAAATACAAACCTCCCGCATCCGCTACAAACGTGCGGAAGAGCTTACCAAAGAGGGTCTAGCTTCGCAACGTGAAATGGAAACAGCGCTTCTGAATCTTCAGAAGACACAAGCAGATTCTATTCGTTCGGAAACATTTTTGGAGTCTGCACGGCGTGATGTAGAAGCAGCAAAGAACGAGGAAAACCGAGTTTTACAGCAGGCGGATGCAACGATCGCCGAGGTTGAACTCCGTGTAGCCAATGCCCGCCAGCGTGGTGGTGCAAGTGTCATTACAGCACCCGTGGACGGCTATGTAGTGCGTATTGCGGCGGTGGGAGCAGGACAGACCGTCAAAGATGGCGAAATGCTCGCTATGCTTGTGCCTACTGCCGGGGAATTGGATCAGGCAGTGGAGGCATTTATTAGTAGCCGTGATGCCGCAATTGTGGATGTTGGTCGCCCAGTGCGGTTACAATTCTCCGGCTTTCCTGCATTTGTTTTTAATCCGGGATGGGATAATTTTACCGTGAACACCTTCGGCGGTCGTGTTGCGGTTGTGGATGCAGTTGACGACGGAAATGGTTACTATCGTGTGCTGATTGTACCAGACTCGACACAAAAGCAAGGGAAGTGGCCATCTTCGCAATACCTTCGCCAAGGTACACCCGCAAATTCATGGATTCTACTCAATGAAGTACCAATCGGTTTCGAGATTTGGCGACAGCTCAACGGGTTCCCACCTGTTCTACCACACAAGATGAATGCCCCGAATAAGGCGGACAACGATGGAAAGAAAAAGTAGAATCGTTTATATCATTTCCAACACCAACAATACGAATTAATTGCCGACACTATGCTCAAACACGCCCTTCGCTTTTGTATTCTCTTCTCCTTCGGCAGCCTCTTTGCGGTCTATTCGGTACGTGCGCAGCAAACTGACACTTTAAGTTTGAAGCAATTTCTCCAAAGTATTCTTGCCGCGCACCCAGCGTTGAAGTCGGCAGCATTGGAGCGCAATATTGCCGATGCCGAACTCCAGAGTGCTCTGGGCGGATTCGACCCCGCGCTGCGCAGCCAATACGAGCTTAAATACGAGGGCTGGCAAAGTACACCAGACCGTATTAACCATTTTTCTGTCGGTGTCGAAATGCCGCTTAATACGCTCTTCGGTCCCAAAATCATCGCTGGTTTTGACCGCGCTATCGGCTCCAGCATTAATCCTGAAGAACGTACACCACTCACAGGACAGGGCATAGTGGGAGTCTCGCTTCCGCTTTGGTCTGGTGTCCAGACCGACCGCCGCCGAACAAATCTCAGCAAAGCACAGCTACGCCCGTTTCTTGCTAGTGCTAATCAACGTTTTGAACAGAACAATCTGCTTCGCGCTGCCGCCCTCCAGTATTGGAATTGGGCAGAGGCGGTGGAACAACTGCGCATTACAGAAAATGTGTTCGCTCTGGCTGTGCAGCGTGCAGCGTTTATTTCCGTACGTGCGCGGCGTGGTGAAGTTGCGCCGCTTGATAGCGTTGAGGCTCTGCAAGAAGTAGAGCGGCGGCGTGGTGAGGTCTTTCGGACACGACGCACGGTTGAGCAAGCCAATATAGACGCTTCAGTGTACTTTTGGACGGACGCTGGTATCCCCCGTGCATTGAAGCAATCACCTCATAGGCTTCCGAATTTACCTACAATGGATTCACTCCAAATTCGTGCCGACCGCGACCAAGCTATGGCACTGCGCCCCGAACTACAACGACTAGAATTCACCCAACAAAGCACATCACTTGATTTGAGTCTTGCCCGCGAAAGCCAAAAACCCGTAGTTGAAGCTAAGACGCAATGGCTGTATTATCCGGGAAGTAGTAATAATGATAACCTCAAAGTCGGGCTAGATTTCTCCATGCCGTTATTTTTTCGTACGGCATCGGCACAAGCGGAGCTTTTTACGATTTCACTGGAACGTAATCGTCTCCAAATTGCCCAAACCTCGCGCTTTATCAATGCCGAAATTGATAATACCATTTCAGCATTTCAACGTGCGGTTGAGCGCTTGGATGCCGCCGAAAAAGAAACCGCTTTTGCGAATCAAATGGAAGAAGGCGAGCGGAAACGCTTTTTGGCAGGCGAAACATCACTTCTTATTGTCAACCTTCGTGAACGGGCGGCTGCCGAAGCCCGCGTTCGCATGGTCTCCGCCCGCGCTGATTGCCTTCGTGCTTGGGTACTTTATGTATGGTCAATCGGTACTATTGCTCAATTAGCAGAGTAAAAAAACAGACTCTTGCCCAGTATGACTTTTGGTCATGAAAAAAACATACTTTTTGCTACTTTCACACGACGAAAATTTTTGCGAAATTAGTCGCAACTAACGGTGTAGTCAGAATACAAAAAAAACATCCGGCGCAACCGATAGTATTTTTAACACGCTTGGTACTCGCACACAATCGCAAACAGGAATGCGGCATACAGCCGCCCGTGGGTCAGATATATTTTGTTCTTACGAGTTTTTAGCAGGACATAACAATTATGAAAACTATACTTTCTCCTCTCGAATCTGCCGATCACGCCGGTCGATTAGTTTTTACACCATCTGTAGTACAAAGAGTATTTTCTCTAAAGAGTCTTTGCCTTATCGTGATACTATTTTGGGGAATTACTTCCTTACGTCCTCACAGGCTTCAAGCACAGGCGGTAGGCAAAATGAGTGGGACGCTGACGCTGCCATCCACCGTCGCCACGCTTACCGGAACATTGATTGGTGTGCCGATTAGGGTCGTAAGCTCTGATAGTACAATTATTCTCTCAACCTCGACAACCCTTGGTGGCACTTTCTCCCTCAGCAATATTACGATCGGAACGTATCAAGTAATTCCTGCAATCAATGGCGGGATGTTTTTTCCTAGCACTACGACAATAACGATTTCAACAGAGAATATTGCTCAAGCAAATTTTAGTTTTATACCACCTTTGCCTGTCATCACAGGACAGATTCTTTCGGCTGAGACTGGCAAACCATTCCCTTTTGCACAAGTAAATATCGTAAGCGGTCAGGCACAATTTAATCTCTTTCTTGATGCAGATAGCCGTTTTCGTGTTGCTGTCGCCACAACTGGAAATTATGTAGTGACCCCTACAACGTCAACCCTGCGCGTCGGACACATTTTTACACCAACACAAGTAAGCGCATCTGTCGATACCAATGGAAACGTCTCAAATTCTCCTGCTACTTTTGTTGCTTTTGTTCCACAATATCGTTTGCGCGGCATCATACGGAGCCTGCCGAGCGATCCCTTGACAGGAACTGCGCTTATTCGAGTGCAAACGCTTTCCACAAGCGGCGTTGTAATTGGTATTCAGATAACAACGGCAATTGTGAGCGCTTCGGGCGGAGAATTTGTGCTATCTGTAACAAGTGGAACGTATAGTATCACGACATCATTTGACTCACCCTTCCCTTCTTTCTATACCATCGCACCGAGCAACCGTATTGTGAACATCAATGATGCCAATACGGAAGTGGAGGATGTAGTAATTACAAATCGACGTTACCTTATTCAAGGGCGAATAGTTAGCACAACCAGCACGGCACGTGTTCCCGTACCATCTGTACCAATACGTCTTGAGCAATTTAACACCAACCTTACTATTACAAGCGCCACCACTGACAATCAAGGGAATTTCATGTTGCGATTAGAAGCGGCTCGGTTTACCGCCATTTCGCTACGCCTTATTGTAACATTGCCCGGCTATACCCTGCGCTATAATAGCGGGGTAAGCAATAACGAACTTGTCCTCAATGGACTGCGTGATGATGTGGTGTTGGGCGAGATTATTGCAGTACCCCCGCCCCCACCCGAATATCCAGTAACAGGACGTGTTCTGTACCCTAATCGTTTTCCTGTTCAGGCTCCCATTATTGCTATTGTGACCAATGCTAATTCAACTGCAGTCATAACGCAAGAAATCCCCATTACACTAGGCGCTGATGGCAGGTACAGTATTCCCAGTATTACCTCCGGTGTTTTTCGCATTTCGCTCCGCTCTACCAATTTAGTTTTTACTCCATCCTTGATTGAAGTATTTATGCCGCGTGATGCGGCAGCAGAATTTAATTTTCAAGCAACACTCGCGCCAATTCTTGTTTCGGGACGTGTTCAGACACTCTTAGACCTCCCAGTTCCTGGCGTTACCATGCGGGTCGGCGGCGCAGCGAATGGTGTTAGCACAATAACAGATGCGAACGGTCGATATTCTATGGCAGTTGGTGGTCAGTACCCCGATAGCCGTTGGCTTATCTTCCCTTCATTGGAAGGAACTGCGTTTTCGCCTCCCTCAAGACTGGTTGTCACAAACGTCAATACGCCCGTGCTGAATAATATGGACTTCCGAGCCACATCTACTTCGAATACACTTCCCCTGTCAACAGTGAGCGGCAAAGTTATTGTCTTTGCCGATGATGGAAGCGAGCTTGGTCTGGGAAGAGTAATTCTTAGTGATGGTACGCGGAGCGCTCAAACAGATGGCAATGGGAACTATACGTTGTCCAATATGCCAAATGGTTCTTACCGCATTACCCCCATTCTTGAAGGGTATGCGTTCACACCAGAAACACTGACGGCAAGTATTCTTGGTGGTAATAGCACTCGCAATCAAAACTTTGTTGCTCGCCTCAAGCGCGATGCTGCCAATCGTCCACCATTTATTCAGACACGTCTCAACGATATTCCCGTCATAGCCGCAGCGACGACTCCTTTGCCACTCGCCTCAGTCTTTGCAGACCCGAATAATGACACACTGCTTCTGACAACCACAGTCGAAGACCCAACACTTCTGCGTACACGAATTCGCAACAACACGCTCCTTATTGATGCTCTCTCTGAAGGAAATACAATGGTAAGCATTACCGCAAATGATAATCGTGGCGGTACAACAACTGCATCATTTCGAGTTACGGTGAGCCGTCCCTTTGCTACACCGACACAGTTTCTGCGTGCAAAAGGAAATTTCAACACCAATATCAATGCTGCTATCGTGATTGAGACACAGACCACGTTAGCTGCTTTTGCAGGGCTACCTCCTGCTAATAATGCTGACAAAAATCCTTCCCTTACAGCATTCAGTGGTGAGCTAGGTGCATTCAATGAAAACTGTGATTGCGTTGGTTCTATTGTTTGGACGGGCAATAATGCAGTATTACCAGTTTGGGGAGAAGATAAAGAAAATGATATACCGGGTATGAAGCCCTCTGCACCAATTCATATTCGATATATTGATAACATTGAACGTAGTTCACGACGGATGAAAGCAATTTATATTTATAACGTTCAACCCGGACTTTGGCCTATTGACCAAGCTATCATTACCAGCATTCCCGCTCTCGAAGATGATCCGTGCAAACCGACACAAAACTATACTGTTGCTACACGTATTGAGACTAATTATTTTGATGCTCGTATCATTCCAAATCCCGTTGCGAATAGAGGACTGATTACTTATACATTGCCAAGTGCGGGGCTGGTGGATGTAGAAGTATGTAATATGCTGGGGCAGCGTGTCGCAACGTTGGCATCTGGCTATCAGCCGTCAGGTGTGCAGCGTTTGGATTTCGATATAGAGAGCCTGCCAACGGGAATGTACGTTTGCCGTATCCAAAGCAGTGACGGTGCGCTTGCAAACCGTAATATCTCGACGGTTCGTCTTTCGGTTATGCGGTAGAAATTGGGCACTAAAGCGAATTCCTTAGATGGAATATAACACACAAAAGCAAAGTGAGTAATATGGTGTTACTAGTGCCATAAATCACTTACCTATCAACGTCATCTTCTATCTGATGCAGCCCTAGCAACCGAATCTCGATTTAAGTCTAAAGATATTGCATTGGGACGCTGCAATATCTGGCCTTCACAGAAGTATATCAAAAACCTTTGCACAAACTGTAAATACCTTTTCTATCTTCAAAGAACAGGTTAGCAACTTTTTAGTGCTTATTAAAAAACTCAAAAAGTGTTAAAAAAGCAGTCAATACCCGCATATTGAGGGATATGAATACCACTTCTTCTCCCAGACGAGAGTATTACTCGATGGAATATATTTGGAAGCGTTGATACAATCCAAATCTTCAACGGGGACAGGTCGCAAATGTATAGCCAGCGCATCATTGTCAATGTTATAGTATATTATGCTCTATGAAGGAGGTTGATGGCGCTCATTGCCGAATGAGAATCTACCCTGACAGATATTTCTATTACTGGTTTCGTTGCTGGCGCAAGAACGGAGCGCTGAAGGATATTCGTCAGCATCTCTGGGGGTGAAGGTACGGGAAGAATTGGGACGCAATGACACGGACAGCGTCGGCATCATCAACACACAGACGGTTAAAACAACCGCATTGCTCATCAAAACTCTGGACACGATAGAGCAAAAATCAAAGGGTGGAAATGCGGTATTGTTACCAATACACAAGGATTATTGGTTGGAGTGGTCATCATATCTGCTCAATCAGTGAAAATGCTTGCGGCTTCTTGGTGCTTCGCCACCTACACCAATGCTACAATTCTGTTACATCGTCTAGGTGCGATATACAGGATTCAAAGCAACCCTAACCCTCATAGCAATCGTATTGTCGCCCTGGCAGATAATCTTGGAGTTTGTTCCACGACCAATTTCAGATTTGTTTCGGTCAGGTGGTGGGTAGCAAAGAGAACCTTTGCTCGGTGGTCTTCTGTAGACGCTTGGCGAAAGGTTATGAGCAATTCCCTGTTTTGCAACAAGCACTCGTCGAACTTGCTATAGATCGCCTTCTGCCCAGGAAATTAGCTAGAAAATGAGTTTTCAATCAACCTCTGAAATTGATGACATTGGATTTTACACTACTGCTTAAACTTGTAAGCTTTATATATGATTTGGATTTTCCTGCTATTAATATCGTCGTCCCTGAAAAACCTCAAGGAGCAAGGAAATGTCTGTGTTTGGTATCCAAAAGTATGGTCAAAAATACACAGAAAAGTGTAGATTTGTCTAAAAACCTTGCAAAATCATTCGGCAACAAGAGCAGGAAAGTGCCATGAAACCATCCTCACCTCCGACGAACCGTCAAGACCTTTTTCTTCCTCGCTTGGAAGATATGCTGAACCCGCATCACCACCTCTTTGCGCTGGCATCAGCGATTCGGTGGGTCGAATTGGAAACGCGGCTGCTCGAACTCTACTCCGATGAAGGTCGCCCGGCAAAGCCCATTCGCTTGATGGCTTCGTTGCTCATTCTCAAAGAACTGCATAATCTTTCGGATGAAGAAACGATTGCCCAGTGGCAAGAAAATGCGTATTGGCAATACTTTTCAGGCGAGGATACCTTCCAATGGCGTGTTCCCTGCGACCCGTCGGAGATGACGTATTTCCGTCGCCGGATTGGTGAAGTAGGCGTGGAGCGCATCTTTCAGGCAAGCATCACACTTCATGGTGCGGCAGCACAGGAAGAAGAAGTTGTCGCCGATACAACAGTTCAAGAAAAGAACATCACCTTTCCGACCGATAGCAAACTGGCAATCAAGGTTATTGAAACCACACGACGGATCGCCAAGAGGGAAGGAATTTCTCTTCGCCAAAGCTATGTGCGTGTTTTGAGGCGTGAACGCTGGAAACTACGGTATCATCAGCATCCGAAACGTGCCAAAGAAGCCCGTGCGGCAGCGCGAAAAATCAAGACCATTGCCGGGCGGCTCACCCGAGAAGTACGTCGAAAGCTCTCGCCGGAGGCAGCAGAGGTTCATCAGCCAATGCTGGAGCGGTGTGAAAAGGTTCTCACGCAGAAAAAGACCGACAAGGACAAAATCTACTCTCTGCACGAGCCGCACGTGGCGTGTCATGCCAAAGGTAAAGACCGTGTGCGGTATGAATTTGGTTCCAAGGTTGCGATTCTGATCACCAAAACCAAAGGCATCATCACGGGTGTACAGAATTTCTCGAAGAACATCTACGACGGCAAGACCCTTGCGCCCTTGCTTGCGCAGAGCGAGCGATTGCTAGGCAGAAGACCGAAGAACGTGATTGTTGATGAAGGCTACCGTGGTGCGACGCACTGTGGCACAAGCGCCATTATCCGACCGCATCAACTCCGCGCCAAGCCTGAAACCGCCCGAAAGCAAGGGGTGAGTAAACGTCGAGCAAAACAGTGCTTCAACCGACGAGCTGCGATTGAACCACGCATTGGACATTTGAAAAGTGATTTTCGCCTTAACAGAAACTTCCTCAAAGGTATTGAGGGAGACCCTATCAATGCCATGATGGCAGCGACAGCAAGCAATTTCCGAATATTCATTCAGGAGATACTTTCGTTCCTATTCCTTCGATTCTCTTTTTAGACTTTTTCAGGAACGACTAATATAAATTATTCAACCTAAACTCATGGCTCTGCGCAAAAACGACAGAAGCCGTATAGGAAATATATCCTGTACGGCTTTTTCATTACAGCGGGTTATTTATTTTGCTGGTTTGATGCCCAAGAGCTGCTTGCCGTCTTTGAAGTTGACCATAAGCGAGAAGCGCAGGGTGTTTGCAAGCGGGTTATTGACTTGGGTTGGGAGCACATAGCTGAAATTACCCTCGAAAATATCGAAGCGAACACCAAGACCGACGGTAAAGTAGTTGCGAATAGCGTTGGAAACACGTGCTGGCTCAAAGTAGTAGCCGCCACGAAGAGCAACAGTGCGGTCATACCAATACTCCAAACCGCCGGAAAGCTCAAACTCGCGTGTTCCCCAGCCGGTGAAAATTGCGGGAATAACACGGTCAAAACCTGTTCCGGTAGAATCACGACGCACAAGCTGTTTTGCGTAGTCAACAGCAAAATTTAGCTCATTAAATTCATCACGGATGAGCGTTCCGGCAAGACCAAAACGCATTTGCATCGGAAGTGGGTCGGAGAATTGGTTGTAGGTCATGGAGGGACCGAGGTTTTTCAGATTGACACCGAAAGAAATACGGTCACTTAGATCTGCCTCGCCAATTTTCAGTTTTAGTGGTTTCCAAAGTGCAGAAATATCAAATGCTACCGTCTGCCCAACTCCACCACCGGCATTGTCTGCGGTTGCGCCTAGATTAGACTGAATGTATTTAATTCCTGCTCCAATACCAATGTCGTCTGTTACCTGCGTAGCAATGGCTCCGGTGATTGCAAACTCGAAAGAGTTAAAGCGTCCAAGCTCACGCCCTTGTATGTCAGTTCGGACAAACTGCCCTAAATTGAAAAGAAGGAAATCCACAGCAATCGTGCTTTGGAGACCCGGTACATACTGCGAATATGCTCCGCGAGCATAGTAGAGGTCGGCATTGAACTGAGGAAGCCAGCGCGAGAACGCCAGCGATACCTGACGGTCGTACTGAAATGCCAGTCCTGCCGGATTCCAATGAACGGCGTTCAGGTCTTCTGCCATACCGGTATTGGCATCGCCCATACCGTTTGCACGAGAATCAGGACCAATAAGCATAAACGGTACTGCCGGTTGTCCGCCGAGCGGTGCTTGTGCGTATGCTGCTCCATACACGGTGAGCAATGCCACGATAAGTGCTGCTGCTTGCAATGCTGGGCGCAATACGAAGCGTGTATTCATGCGCGGCGCAAGGTTTTTTGCAGATAATTTCATAGAAAGATGACAAAAAATGAGAAAAGAAATAATTGTTTGCTACGATTGTGCCCAAACTTTTGCTGCGGGCGAGTTGTTTTATCGAACTTTCACAAACCCCCTTGATGCCGATTGTGTCTGCCCGTCCGTGCCGCTCACACGCACCTGATACAGATAAACACCACTTGAAATAGTTGAGCCGGATTCATCGCGCCCGTCCCAGACCACTTCCATTGTACGAGCATTGGTTGTGCCGGAAAGGATTTTCACAGGTGTTCCGCTTGCCGAATAAATACCAATGCTATACGGCTGTGCCGTGGTTTGATTATGCCGGAAGCGAATAGTGGTTGTCTCGGTGAAAGGGTTCGGATAATTCACAAGTTCGGCAAGAACAAGACTTGAATCTGCTCCGATAACACGAAAATACGTTTCACTTTCGGAATAATTGTTAAAAATATCCCATGCGCGAACTTTTACTCGATGCAAACCGGGCGCAAGGCTTGGTAAAACGCGTTCAACAGTGCCTCGGCGCGGGTCGTCGAGAGAAATACGATAGCTTTGGGTAAGCGTTATCGGAATAGCGCTATTGTCCACCCAGCATTGAATATCGTGCCCAATTCCCGTGCCAGTTGCGTTTACACCTGTCGCATCATACAAATCTGCCAGAAGGGTCGGCGTGGTACTCACAAAGTCGCCTGCGCGGAACGTACGTTCATCCATGAAGAGACGAATCTCCGGTCCGATGCCATCATTCACAGCAGTTTCATCTATGCCGCCGACGGTGAATTGTATTGTCGCGCCGCGCCCGAACTTGCGTCCGTCAGCACTAACGGCGTACAAAAAGAGCCTTCCGGTCTGGTTGGAAAAGCTAATATCTTTCGGAATTGGCATTGTGAAGCTGAAGCGCCCATTGCGCACTTGGCTTGCGCCGATATTGAGCAGCCCGCCTAGCGTATTGAAGCGGTGTATAGTTCGGTCGAGGTCAATGTCCGTAATGGCTTTCTGAATATCGGTATCGTACAAAGAAGCAAGAATGCTGCCTGTGAAGGACGCATCAACAACCTGCGATGACGGTGATGTTACGAAGCCGCTCAGGGAAAGTTGCGAGAGCGCTTTTACTTGTGGTTGTGCTGTTGTGCTCCGAAGGGCAACGCCGTTCAACGTGTCAACCACTACGGGCTGCTCCGGCAGTGCAAGGCGTACAGTGGGGTCGCCAAGCAAACAAAACTTTCGGTCGTTGTTGTACGAGCCGGAGAAAAACGACTGTTTCACACGATAAAGTAAATCGCCAAGTCGTGGAGCCGCTTCACCGCTGGTATTACGGAAAATTTGCCGAAATAGTTCTTGGCTAATGGCAGCATTGTCAACGGCATAGACCGTGCGTCCTGCTGCAAAGGTGGCAATAGCGCCACCGCGCGGACTGCTTATCATTTCTTCTGCACCACTTTGCTCACGGAAATTATCAAAGCGCCCAAAATCGCAGGTGGCAGCAACAAGGAAAAATAGGCGGTCAAGGTTCGTGAACTGTGGAATAGTAAGGTCGCGCAGCAAAAAGTCTTCATTTGCCCACAAACGCGGATTACCGTGTCCTATCCAGTTGAAAATAAGTGCTCCTTCGTTGACAGCCGCAATCATATCTTGTGTTGCAGCAGGGCGACGGCGACCGCCGGGAGAGTTCTCCGGCGGGAAGTCTGGTAAATACGTTTTATGCTGACGCACATCAATCGGCAAAATAAAGTTTGCCAAATCTTCCGATTGTGTTACGTGCAAGGAACGATCACTATTAGCAAGGCTTTTGGTTGGTGCATCATCAGCTGTCAGCAAAAGGCGGGTACGCCAATTATCAACGGAAGAGGCGGTTTCGTAGCGGCGAATCTTCGAGAGAATTGTCGCGCCCTCGTCATTTGAGCGGACGCACAAGCGCCCAAGTGCCAGATCCACAAGGTCGTCATCACCATTGACACAAACAAAATAGTCTTCGGTCATGATGTTTGTATTAACGGAATTCATATCCCCGTCAGCATCGTAGGTTTGGTATGTTGGCACGAAGTTTTTTGCCGTGATACCGGGTGTTAAGCTGCGATAATCAAAGTGTCCGTCGCCCCAGAACAAGACGTAGCTTGGTTTTTTTACCCACGTGCGATACGCAAAGGCAATGTAGTCACGAAGCGCCGTCGGGTCGGGTGTGCCACCGTTAAATTGATAATAAATCTGGTCGGTGGTTACAATACGCACAATCAAGCCGCTTTGTGCTTGGCGATAAG
Organism: uncultured bacterium; assembly: GCA_937899715.1. Lineage (GTDB taxonomy): Bacteria > Bacteroidota > Ignavibacteria > Kapaibacteriales > UBA4661 > PH2015. The sequence goes on from CALCNX010000124.1 coordinate 12,608, forward strand.
TGCGGTATGCTTCTGCTGAAGGGAAGAGGTCTTTATCAGTAATCACAATAAGGTCAGCACCGCCCGCCGTATCCCGTAAGTCAGCCACATCATCGGCTCGTTCTATGGAAGCGACTGAGGCTGTTTGCGAGGAGAGATAAAAATTGCGCGGTGCTTGGGGCGTGATGGCAGCACGAAATGTTGCTTGTCCGCCTGTTTGCGAGAGGTTGCGAACAAACTGCGGACTCGCACGATTGCTTATATCCACCACATAAATTTGATTGGCAGAGAAACCACGCACGGTGTACTCAGCCACGCCGGAAAGGTTATCGGGTGTATCGGTAAAAAAACTAAGTTGGTTGTCAGCCGCAACAAACTCGCGCGGATAGTGGATTTCAAACCAGTCTAGAATACCGTGATTGTCGTCGCCACCTTCACTGACATACAGAAATTCGAGTGTGCTGCGATTGTTTTGAATGAGTGACGACGAGGCGGTAGCAAAGCGAGTTGTTACCGTCCCAACGGTGTAATCATCACCTGAGCCGAAAAAAGAGAATGGTGTTGAAAATAGTTCCGTACTGCCTTCTCGAACGTAAATTGCACCGGGCGCTCCTTCACCACTTGGGTTGTTCCATGCCGCCGAGATACGGTAACTCACGGGAACAGTGTTTCGGACAAGATTAGGCAATGCCGTTTCAAAGCGGGTTGCACGGTTACTGTTGAAGTTTTGCCCAAACCAACGCCGTCCAGAACCCGAAAGACCGACATCGAAAGGATTAACGAGATCATCGTCTTTGAAGATGCGCGAAATGTGATACGAAGGCGTAATCGTAGTTTGAGCCGGAGATTCGGCAAAGGTAACGCGCCGCCCTTGCGTCGTGCTTCCGACGTTCAGCATATAGTAATTCCGACGAGAGTAGGTGTTCACAAAGTGCTGAATGGTCGGCGATTGGGAAGCAGAAGAAGCGGGCAGCGCAACAAAACCGTTCGGCGCTGCTCCAAAGAAAGAAATAGCCACGAGTGCGCCACTTGCATCGGCTTCTACGATAAGTGGTTGCTCGTTCATGGTGTTCGTGGTAGAAAGGCTCACGCGCTCTGGTAGTTCCGTGCCCCCATTCCCGAAAAGGCTTATTGATACGACTTCAGCATTCGCAACCGTCAGCCCGGCATCGCGCAGTTGCTGGGCGGTAATGCGATAGATACCATCACGTTCCACTCCGATTTTGAGCCAGCGCCCGCTTACGGCTTGGAGTGTGGAGCCTTTTTTTGAAGGCGCGAGGTCGGGAGGCGGTGCGATGCTGTTAGCGAGAGAGGATATTGTGCCATTTGCTCCATTATTGGAGGCGATGCGCCAAATATCTGTCTGAGCATGATTGATGGTACTTGTAAAACCTGTTTTGGTATTGCTGTCGGATACTTCCTGCACAGCAAGTGGCGATACATCTTCCGACATAAACTCAACGACAATACGCATCGTTTGCGGTATTTCAATGGACGCTGTTTCGGGGTTGTACCGCGCAGCGCGAAGTTTGAGCGTGGCAATATGGCGGTCTCTACCAATACCGGAGTAGGTAATATTGTACCATTCCGGCATAGTTTCAGCATCATAAACATCATTGAGCAGGCGATATTCTGGTTCACCTTTTTTGTTTGTTCCCAAGCGCGGAGCCATCAGGGAACGAATTGATTTCACACTGCGAGCATTATAGGAAGCAATACCGAAGCCATTAGGCGATGGCACGGTGATAGGTACACGAAGTTCTGCACTCAGAGGTGCGCCAATGTAGGTTGATTCGAGAGCTGCTCCAAGGATTTTCGGGCGCAAGAGATTCTTGCCATCAATGCGTATCGTATCAAAACCTTTGACTTGCGGAGTATAGTCCAGCACAAGACGCATTGGTGATGATTCTACAACGGTGATGCCACACCACGACCAATTATCAGACGTAGAGACGGAAGTTGATAATGCTTGGGGAGTTTGTGCGGAAACGGTGTATGATACTCCGACAATACTCAAGCCAACAAAAAGCCATAGTAAGACAGCACGCGAAGCGATGCAACTGCACGTATAAAGCATGAATATCCAGAAAAAGTGAAACAATACAGCGATTAATACGATACCGATTGTAGTGGGAAGCATTGTGTATATGCGCTCTGCAACAGGTTCGTCCGAAAGAATACAAAAGAATCTCGTTAAAGCAAGAATACTGTATAGTTAAAAACGCGACAGTATTTGTACAGAGGGTAAAGGAGTGGAGCGCTAGCGGTCTGGGTTTTGAGGTTCGACAAAAATTGTGCGCCATTTATGAGGACGCGAGGCATCGCTGTATTTTGAGAGTGCAATATACAACAAATATTTCTTCTCACCACTTATAGGGTTATTAACTGAGTAAATTTTTTTGATAGTGGTCAGGCGGTACATGATTGGCTACAAGTAAATACAAACATTTCCCTTACCTAAATAATATCACTCATCTTTTTTTGAAAACGACAGCGCCTCGCTGATATAGCAATCATTCCACTGTCAAGGAGCGTTATCCCAGCACTTGATATGCACTAACGAGCAGTGTTAGTGAACTCACGGTCAAAAATTCAACCACGACAAAGGAACAAAGTCATAGTCATCGACTTGAAACTCATTACACACGGTACAGATGTTGAATGCGGCAGTGATATAGGCAAGGCAAACGACAATCCGAGAAATCCCAAGACGGTTCCGCCCATCATCCGCATATAGAGAGCGCCAGTCAAGACAATCATTTATCTCTCGTACTGCTTGATAAGCGAATCCTGAAAAACGTTGACCGAGGTGTTGTCGGTATCAAAATTCCAATCACAGATCAGAACAAATTTATTGAGTAACAAGAGAAACCAGTGCAAACGCAGCAACGATATACCAACGGAAATTTTAATACTGAAAAGGGCGGCGAAAGCCATAGACTGGAGCGGATATTAAACAAGCGCTGCAAAAACGGGAAATACGTGCCTACAAATAAGTGAGTCGTTGGCATATTTATGCACGAAGACCTAATCCTATAGGTAAAGGCAGGGGAATCAACCGCAAAGATAAGGCGAGGAAAGCAAGTCGAACATGGATATAAAAACTGTCTATTTCTTTTCTATGGTCTATGGGATAAAAAGACAAAAACCCTCGTAAAATGTCGGTTTTACAAGGGTTTTTGTCTTTTTCTTTGTGCGGAGAGCGGGACTTGAACCCGCATGCCCGTTAAGGCGCCACCTCCTTAGAGTGGTGCGTCTGCCATTTCGCCACCTCCGCAGCAGACATTGTTAATGTCGTATTATCAAGACGACAAAAATACGGCTTTGCTGATTTCTGTGCAAATTTTTTTTATATCATCGGTAGAAATATCCTGCATACAGATACACAGGTCATTTCGGTATGGGGGAAAAGTCTCAGTAGGATTTCGCCATGAAATGTCGTATCTTTGCGCCTTCTACGCCTTTTTGTCATTATTTTGTTTTGCCCTTGTAATGATACAACTTGCTGTCAACATAGACCACATCGCTACCTTGCGCGAAGCGCGAGGCGGTATTGAACCTGATCCCGTTGCTGCTGCTGCCATTGCCGAACTTTCCGGTGCAGTTGGCATCGTCTGCCATCTCCGCGAAGACCGCCGCCACGTCAACGACCGCGACCTCAGACTTCTCCGCGAGACCGTCAAGACGAAACTTGACCTTGAAATGGCGGCAACACCGGAAGTAATCGGCATTGCCATTGATACCTTGCCCGATTTGGTAACATTTGTGCCGGAGCGCCGCGAAGAGCTTACCACCGAAGGCGGCTTGGATGTGGCGAAAAACCTACATCATTATACCGAAGTAGTCGCAAAGATGCACCAGAACGAAATTGCGGTGAGTTTTTTTATCGAACCTGCAAAAGAACAAATAAACGCTGCTTCCACAGCCGGTGCAGAAATTATTGAGCTGCACACCGGTATCTATGCGAACGCCCGCAATACCAAAGAGCAATTAGAGGAGCTAAAACGCCTCCGCGAAGCGTCTGAATATGCGGCTTCGCTGGGGCTGAAGGTAACAGCAGGACACGGCTTAAATTATGTCAATGTCCAGCAAATATGCACCATCCCCGAACTGGAAGAAATTAGTATCGGTCACGCAATTATCGCACGAGCGGCATTTATCGGCTTGGAGGCTGCTGTGCGAGATATGGTAAGGCTTTTGGAAGTTTATTCTCGTTGAATTTTGTTAAAGCCGCGCGTACATTTTTATTTTTGCCTGCCATCAACAAAGGCGCTCTTTATTTTCCCCCAATGAACACTATTGCTATTGTCGGACGACCAAACGTCGGTAAATCCACTCTTTTTAACCGTATTCTTGGGCGAGATGAAGCCATTCATGCGCCGGAACCCGGTGTTACCCGTGACCGCATCTATGGCAAAGCCGATTGGGCGGGGCGCTTTTTTACTGTTGTCGATACGGGCGGGATTGTGCCCGATAGCGAGGAGCTTTTCGACGTTGCCATACGAGAACAAGCTGCTATGGCTATAAGCGAGGCACAGTCTATTATCTTCGTCTGCGATGGTCGCACGGGCATTACCGCCATTGATGAAGAAATAGCACGGTTACTGCTTCGATCCGGTAAGCACGTAACGATGGCAGTTAATAAAATGGATGACCCAAAGCATGATATGAATGCCTATGAGTTTGCATCGCTGGGCTTGGGCGAACCATTTGGCTTTTCCGCACTTTCGGGGCGGAGTATTGGCGAAATGCTTGATAGCGCCATCGAACCCTTTGCTGCTAATGAAGATGAAGTAGAGGACGAGCGCCTGAAAATAGCCATTGTCGGGCGACCAAATGTGGGCAAATCAAGTCTGTGTAATGCGCTTTTGGGGCATGAACGCACTATTGTTACGCCGATTGCGGGCACGACGCGCGATGCTATTGACAGCGTTCTCAAGTATTACGGCGAAGAAATTGTACTGATAGATACCGCAGGACTCCGCCGCCGAAGTCGTATCCAAGAAAACGTCGAGATGTTCAGCACCTTCCGCACCCAACGCGCCATTGAGCGCTGCGATGTAGCAGTGGTGGTGGTGGATGCTGTGCAGGGTTTGGATATGCAGGACAAGCGGATTATCAATGATGTGGTAGATGCGCGTAAGGGTATTATCATTGCTATCAATAAATGGGATGCCGTTGAGAAAGACCACAAGACTGCAGAAAACCTGACGAAGCAGATTCGCAGTGAAATGAAAACTGTAGATTATGCGCCGACACTTTTTATCTCGGCACTCTCCAAGCAACGCATTACCAAAGTTCCCGAAATGGCGAAAGATATTCAAATGCGCCGCAAACAGCGTATTCCTACTGGAAAGCTGAACGATAAACTGCTGGAGGATATTTCCCGCACACCGCCACCGTCAGTCAAGGGGCATGATTTGCGGATTAACTACATCACGCAGACCGGAACCGAGCCACCGCTTTTCATCTTTTTTTCAAATTTTCCTGAATCCATTCCTGAAGCGTACAAACGTTTTTTGGAGAATAAACTCCGCGAACACCTTGATTTGACGGGCATTCCGATTTCATTCCTTTTCCGCAGCAAAAACAAGCGCGAGGACGATTAACGCTGCTTGCACTCACATATTGCTAACGATGTTGCCATGAAAAGTATTCGACAACAATATTTTGAGCGTGCTTTTGATATTCTCTGGAGCGCATTGATTCTTCTTGGGGTGACTCTTGGAGCTGTGTACATACCGCTTCGGTTAGTTCGCAATATTGACCAAAGTATTTTTTCTTATACTATCGCAACATCGGTTACGGCACTGTTTATCTTAGACATTGGGTATAATTTTTATGTTGCTCTGCGTCGCCGCCAGAGTAATCACCGCCGCGACCGCCAAAACCCCGTAGAGCAGTATATTCGTCAGCGTCTGGTCATTGATATTTTGGCTGCCTTGCCGCTTCCTACCATGCTTGGCAGCTATTCTGTCTTTATTTTGATTCGGTTGATAAAAATGGTGCGTGTGCGCGACATCTTTACGGAATGGCAACGCACGGCGCTTCAGTATGCAAGCATTTTACGGCTAATTTTTCTTGCGTATTGGCTTTTTATCGTAGCACATTGGGTAGCGTGTGGTTGGATTTATTTGCATGGAGCGCCCGTTGGTATTCCCTTTCGAGAATACTACGTCAAGGCGCTCTATTGGTCGGTGACAACGCTGGCAACGGTTGGCTATGGTGACATCACACCTAAAAATGATACTGAAATGATGTATGCGATTTTCGTGATGCTGCTTGGAATGGTAACCTACGGCTATGTGGTGGGCAATATAGCAAACTTGCTGGCAAATCTGGACGCAAACCGCAAACGGTATTATCAGCAGTCCGAAAAAATAAGCGCTTTTATGCACTCCCGCAAGATTCCTCGTGCGCTCCAGCGACGAATCAGCGATTATTATGCGTACTATTGGGAACGTCAGGTCGGCGAAGACGAATCGGTGATGCTGAATTACCTTCCGCCTCGGCTGCGGTCTGAGGTGATGATGTTCCTTCGTCGAGATATTCTTTCGTCCGTCGGCATCTTTAGTAACGCTGATGAAAATACCCTGCGTGATATTGCGAAAGAGCTACGTCCGATGCTTTTTGCTCCAGGCGATATTGTATGCCGTCTTGGAGAACCGGGTAACTCTATGTATTTTATCAATAACGGTACGCTTGAAGTGCTTGATGCCGAACAGCGCACGATTGCTCTGTTGGAAGAGGGCGATTTGTTTGGTGAGATTGCACTTCTTCTTGACCAACCCCGCACGGCTACTGTTCGTGCCCGTGATTACTGTGATGTCTATGCGCTGGAAAAGCAAGCATTTAATGCAGTTTTAGCGCACCACCCACTCTTCCGTCAGCATATCCGCACAATGGCAAATGAACGCCAAAATGCCGAAAGCCATGATTCTTACGAACAATAACCGTTATTGAGCACACTTATTGAACACTTTTCATGACGCTTCACCTCAACGCTATTCTTAGCCCGCAACTTCTTCGTGATAACGCTGTGTTGCGCAATAGCATCACGGTCGTCATTGATGTTTTTCGTGCCACGACAACCATAGCTGTTGCCTTAGAAAATGGAGCCTTAGAAATTGTGCCTGTTGGAACTATCAAGGATGCTGAGGCAAAAGCAAAAGAATTACGAGGACGCTTAGGCGAAAAATCTGTACTGCTTTGTGGGGAGCGTGGCGGAATAAAGCCCGATGGCTTCGACCTCGGTAACTCGCCCCTTGAATACACGCGAGAAGTCATTCAGGATAAAATTCTTGTCCTTACAACAACGAATGGCACACAGGCATTGCAAGCGGCAAGCTCTGCACCACTCGTCCTTGCTGCTTCCTTTGCAAATATGCAGGCAGTCGTGATGTTCATTATGCGCTATTTGGTCTTGCACGAGGCGCGCACAATGCAACTTACGGACACAAGTACTAATACCAAAGACGAACAGCGCATTGAGAGTATTTGTGCCTTCTGCGCAGGAAGCGAAGGAGATTTTAGCTACGAAGATACATTGTGTGCGGGGGCGTTACTGGAATCACTTGCCACCGAGTTCACTGATGGGGGGTATGCTTACACTACGAGCGATACAGCCAATGCTGCCCGCAATCTCTATCGCAATGAAAACCATCTTGCCCAAACACTCGCCTCTACGCGCCATGCGGAGTATCTCACTTCGATTGGCTTCGGTCGTGATGTAGAGTTTGCCAGCACCTTCGGCACGAGCCGAATGATTCCGTTGCGTCGTGCTGATGGTGCGCTTATTCACTGGCATAACCCCTTGAATCTTTGAAGGAATCAAGTGAAGAAGCAAATCATATCTCAAAGCGGTGAGACTCGCCTAATCCGGGTATCGTAACGTTCATATCAGGGAAGTTTGCTTTCACTGTAGCGCTCATAGATGCTGTCGCGGCGGGGTCGCCATGTACCAAGAAAAGATGTTTTGGCTTGGTCTCGAAAATATAGTCCAGAAGTTCACTGCGTTGTGAATGAGCGCTGAAGCGGAAGCGTTCCAGCTCGCAAGCACGTGTCACTGTTTTATTTGCCATCGTAAATTCCACATCGCGCTCGGAGTGTAGGAGCGCATAGCCGGGCGTGGAAGAATCTTGATAGCCCATGACACCGATACCGAAATTGCGAATCCCCAGCCAACGCTGCGCCAGTTGATACGACGGGCTTCCTTCATTCAGCATCCCGCTTGAAATCACAACAATCGAAGGCTCGTTGAAAAATTTCGCCGACATCATTGTTTCGTACTTGACGTAGGTGAGCGGAATACTGGTTAGCTGGAAACCCGGCTCCACACGTGGTACAGAATGGGCATAGCGGTCATAAATTTTAGAAATGCGCTTGCTCATGCCGCCGGTGTAAATGGGCAGTTTCGGGATTCTACCTGCGTTCATCAAATTCGACACAACCTTTAAGACCTCTTGCGTTTTGCCAAGCGCAAAGGTCGGCAACATGACCGAGCCGTTTTGGTTGACGATATGATTGATAAATTCCGCGAGGCGTACTTTTTCTTCATCATAAGAGCGTGGATGCTCGTCTGCGCCATTGGTACACTCAATGATTAAGCAGTCAAGATGGTGTCTGGGCAGGGATGCACCTGCCAGTAATGCTTGGCGAGAAAATTGCACGTCGCCCGTGTGCATAATGGCTGCTCCGCCTGCCTCAAAGAGCGCTCCCGCGGAACCGATAATATGCCCCGCGTCGTGGAAGGTCAAATTGATTCCGTTGGAAGAGGTTGATTTGCCAGATGTGCCATTGTAAATAGCTCTATCACTGGTGAGTTTCACAGGTTCGTTGTAGAGAACACTTTCAAAGACAACCGAAAATTTATCCAGCATCGCCGGAACGTAGTAATCAAGCGCTCCCGAAGGTAGTCCTGCTGTGTCGTCTATTTTGAGGAGTTTGATGGTATTGCGCAGCATGATTTCAATGAGGTCGCGCGTGGGGCGCGTGGCAATCATTCGTGCGTGGGGAAGGCTCTTCATAATGTACGGCAGACCGCCCAAGTGGTCGGTGTGTGCGTGCGTCAGAACAAAAGTGTCAACAGCACGCTCGTCTAATAGTTCTAAGTGCGGGAGTGCGTCACTATCGCGCCTGCGTGGGTGCAAGCCCGAATCAATAATTACGCCATGTCCGTCAATGTTCAAGTAACAAGAATTTGCGCCGATTTCGCCCGCGCCCCCCAGCATCATAAGTTCAATATTCATTCTGTCGGTCTCTTTGCTTTCGTGTGTGATTTAGTACGGTTTGATTGTGCTGCACAATAAGACGTTATTGTGGCTGTTTAAGTATTGTTTTGTACCGTTTCGGGTTGTGCAATATTGCCGAAGCGGTGGAAACATCGGCATCCTCCGCAAGTATTTTGCCAATCACGGTGCTGCGTGGATAAAATCGTTCCAAAATTTCTTCGTAAAGCGCAATGCTTACAATATCGCGCTGCTTTTCAAGTTCTTGCGTTTGGTCTTTTGCAAGCTGCGCTTTTGCGGCGTTCACGTGTGATAGGACTGCTTGATTTTGCGACTGACCGGGGGTGGTTTTGAGCAGTTTTTCTAGTTCGGCCAACTTGCGAAACGCAGGGCTTTCGTAGGTAAATTTCGAGCGCTTCGCAAAGTTCACAAACTGGTCAAAAACTCGCTTGTCGACAGCAAATTTTTCCGGCAACGCCTTTTTATCGCCCGCGTACTCATTGGCAAAAGAGAAAAATGTATTGTGCTTAAAAAGCTCACCGATAATGTCCGCCTGCCGTTGTGCCGCCAAAACACTATCGGGCAAAATACCCGTTGCATCGCGGACGATGCGCCCTGTGACGGTTTTGAAGGTCTTGGTAGTGTCCAGATTGGATTTTACGATACCGTGCCGTCGTCCGTTGTAATCAATTTTTTGGATGCAGCGCCCCGATGGAGTGTAGTATTTTGCGGTTGTCATTTTAAGCGTTGCATCGTAGGGCAGCGACGAAATCGTTTGCACAAGCCCTTTGCCAAACGACCGTTCGCCCACAATCACCCCTCGGTCAAGGTCTTGAATTGCTCCGGCGACGATTTCGCTGGCGCTGGCGGTATTGTCGTTTATCAGCACCGCCAAGGGTAAAGCGGGTTCGAGCGGTGTACGGCGCGAGTAGTAGCGGCGTTCGCTTTCGCTTGTTCGCCCGCGAGTAGAAACAATCAGTGTGCCTTGTGGCACGAACAGTTCGCTAATGCTCACTGCTGCGTCCAGAAGACCACCCGGATTATCCCGCAAATCCACGATGATGCCGCTCAAGGACGATTTTTTCTCCTGTGCCTGTTTGTGGAGCGTTGCAATAGCATCGCGCACTTCGGCGGGAGCATTGTGTGTGAAGCGTTCCAGTCGCAAGTAGCCAATGTCGTTCTGCACAATTCCGACGTAGGTTACGTTCTTGAGTGTTACTTCCTGCCGTTGCAGAGCGATGCTCAGGGTATCGCGCGCTCCTGCTCGAATGATCCGCATCGTAACGGCGGAGCCGGGTTTGCCACGTGTGTATTTGCGAAGTTCATTGGTGGTCGCCTTGAGTACGACAACCGAGTCAATCGCATAAATTCTATCCCCAACGCGAAGCCCTGCTTTCTCTGCCGAACAGCCTTCGGTGATGCCGACAATAGTAACGGCGCTGTCGAGAAGCGAGGTGGTGATGCCCAATCCACCATAGACACCGGTTGTGATGATGTCAACTTCTTCGCTGTCTTCATCGCCGATGTAGGACGTGTACGGGTCGAGATGCTTGACCATGCCTTCGATACCGGCTTCAATGAATTCGGCGGGGTCAATTTCATCCACATATTCATTGGACACTTGGCGGAAGAATTCGCCAAAAATAGCCAATGACTTGGAAATTTTCATGTACGCTGCATTGTCGGATAATGCGTAGAAACCCCACGAGGTGAGTCCGATACTAAGCGTCAATGCCCAGAGAGTCAGAGTCAGTAGTCGTGGACGAAAGTGGCTCATAGCGATAACAACGTAAGTGTAAGAAAAAGAGTCTATTTTGCAACAGCACTCAATTACAAGGCAGTTGCCGTAGGATTGATTAAGAATTCTTGGATTTTTTGTAAATCTTTGGCTGTAATAAAGCCGCCTATTTTATCTACTAATACACTGAGTAGTGCTGATTTATAGGTTAAGTTTACATTTGCCTCGCCTTTGCGAAAGACTTGATAGTTGATTTGCGTGTTCAGCATTTGCCATTTACTTTTCATTTCAATATAGCCAAGCGCAAGAGAAGTTCGCAGCTCTTCCTCTTCTTCATCGCCAACATCTTCGGCATGAGCCAGAAAGGTAGCGCGAACAGAAGAAGCCCATTCAGCAAGGTCACTACGCTCTTGTGGGGTACTTTCTTTATATGCCTCAAGGCAGCTTTTCCATGACTCTTCTATCTCGGCGCTGTGTAAAGCGTCGCGTAGTTGTTGAACGAGCATCGTCAGTCTCCTAAAAATACGGGGTGGTGGTGATAGCAGCGCAATTTGGGAAATAAGTCGTTTCAAACAAGATTTTGAAAATACAAATGAACTTGATAATACGAAATTTTTCTGAACTGCGAGTGACAATAGTTTGTTCTTCGGCGGCTTTTTGCGATATTACCACCTGCAAGATACGTTGCAAAATACTTCTTTTCACTGATTTCCGCACACAGAACAGATGTCTTTATCTTCACTTGAATTGCTGCTGCCGAATTTTCTGCCCGCTACACCCTCTGCCTTTGCGCACAGTCTGTGTGAATCGGCGTGGAGTGAATCCCTGCAACCGCCTACTCTAGGGCGTTTGCCTGAAAGCACAACCCCAAAAACACTGGCGGCAACCGGGGAAGCACTGATACAACTTTATGCGTCGTTTTTTCGCCAAGTCAAAGCGCAACAAAGCCTTGCCGATGCCCATTTGAAGCGCCTTATGCGCTGGGGAGTCTGGGAAGAATACCCGCGCACGGAATTGCCACCGTCGTTGGAACAAGTAATGATGCCGCTTCGGGGAATCGTAACAGCCTTCCCGGAAATTGAACCAATGCTCAAGGAGGGACACATCCCGGACAATATCGTTTTCCGTTCGGCATGGCGTTTTTTCTGCTTTCGCTATGGGCAGAGAGCGCTGCACGAGGGTGATATTGCGCTTCCTCGCTTTGCCGAAGACCCGAAGGGAACATTTACCCATCTGCTTTCTTTGCAGCCCATCCGCAAATATGACGATGAATTTCCGACCACGGCCAAACTCAGCATCAAAGCACGTTTGCTGAATACGTTATGGCGAAAATACGTCCGTGCGCAGCATGAGATAGAGCGGCAGCGTTCAGAAACTATGAAAGAGGCATATCCTCTGCGCCAAGCAATGCTTGCTGTCGCCGAGCAGCTTGCGCAAAAAGGGCGCTTGCAATCGCCGTCCGACGTCTGGAATACTTCTGTTCACGATTTGGCAAGGCTGTGAAGTTTAAGGCTTTTTTAAGATTTTTCTTCGGCTACGTCTTCCAGTTTTTTGTATTCTGCTCCTGTTTCATCTGCCGTCGGCGCTTCTTGTTCAGTGAAATAAGCGCGAATCTTTGCCAAATTTTTTGTTCCGGCTACTTTTAGCAATGCTTCATCCGAAGCCGTACGCACGCCCTCGACTGAGCCAAATGCAACGAGCAATTTTTTCGCCGTGGTCTCGCCAATGCCGTCAATGACCGTCAATTCCGTTTGTAAAGTACGTTTGTCGCGCAGGGAGCGGTGGAACTCAATAGCAAAGCGGTGCGCTTCGTCGCGGGCTTGCTGTAAGAGTTTCAGGCTGCTGGAAGTCTTGGGAAGCAAAAGCGTGTCGGATTGGAACGGGAAAACGACTTCTTCCAAGCGCTTGGCAAGTCCGATAATGGGAATTTTGCCATACAGACCTAGTTCTTGCAAGACCTCCACAGCGTGTGAAAGCTGCCCCTTCCCGCCGTCAATGATGATTAAATCCGGCTCGTCCGTTTTCTCTTCCAGCATCCGCTTGTAGCGCCGCCCCACCACTTCTTGCATAGACTTAAAGTCGTCAATGCCTTCCACCGTTCTAATTTTGAATTTGCGATATTCCGACTTTTTGGGCTTGCCATCCACAAAAACGACCATAGACGAAACGGTCTCCGAGCCTTGAAAGTGCGAATTGTCGAAGCACTCGATACGGCGCGGCGGCTTGGAAAGCCGTAAATCGCGTTGCAAGGACAGTACGGCGCGAGGAATAATTTTGTCCTTCTCCTGCTCCCGTTTCATGCGCTGCATAATGAGTTCTTTGAGCAGGAAGTCAGCGTTTGCCGTTGCCATATTGACGAGTTTGCGTTTGTCCCCCAGTTGCGGCACAAAAAGGTGCACTCGCGCGCCGCGCTTGGCAGTAAGCCATGTTTCAAGTGTCGGCATATCCTCAAATTCATTCGGCAGAAAAATTTCCTCCGGTACGTCGTCGCTTTCAAGGTAAAAGCGCTCGCACGTCGTCCGCACAATATCTGCTTCCGAGGTGTCTTCCGACTGCGCCACGTAAAAATGTCGCTTGCCGATAAGTTTCCCGTCCCGGATTTTGAGAATGACCGTGCAAGCGTCTTTCTCATTGCGGGCAAGTGCCAGCACATCGCGGTCAACGGGGTCGGTGGAAAGAACTTTTTGCTTATCGGAATACTCCCTGAGCGCCGCCAGACGATTGCGTACGATAACTGCCTTCTCAAATTCCATCTCCTCCGAAAGTCGCTCCATTTCTCGTTGTAAGTCTTGCTCGACGCTGCGGGACTTGCCGCGCAGGATTTGTGCGGTCTGCTTAATCATGTCGTTATAGCGCTCACGTGCCACAAAGCCTTCGCAGGGACCATCGCACTTTTTGATTTGATAATCCAAGCACACCTTGAATTTACCTTTGGCAATAGATTCGTCCGTGAGTGGCAGTTCGCAGGAACGAATCGGGAAGAGTGATTTGATGAGGTTCAGCATGATGTACATATATTTTGCTTCGGTGTACGGACCGAAATACTTGCTGCCGTCGCGGACGATTTTACGGGTCGGGAAGACGCGCGGAAACGGCTCGTTGGTGATGCAAATGTATGGGTAGGACTTGTCGTCCTTGAGCAAAATGTTATAGCGCGGCTGGTGTTCCTTGATAAGCGTGTTCTCAAGAATCAGCGCTTCTACTTCGGTGTCGGTTAAGAAAAATTCCACATCGCGTATTTTGCTTACGAGTACACGTGTTTTTGCATCGCGCGGGCGATTCTGCTGAAAGTATGACCGAACGCGGTTGCGCAGGTTTTTCGCCTTTCCCACGTAGATAATCTTCCCGTTTTCGTCCTTGTGCAAATACACGCCCGGGTTGGTCGGAATATTATGCAATTTCTCCGCCAGCGAAGCTGTCGGGACGAGCATCTCGGTGCTTTCGTTGGCAATGGCTTCGAGTGTGTGTGGCGCGGATAGTTCTTGGGAGTCGCTGTTCATCGGGCTGTTTGCTGTTGGTGGGAAGATGATACTGCGCGTTTTGGGTAAAAGCAGTAGAATTGAAAAAATAGGAAAAAATGTCCATACGCCGTTATGATTCGCAAAAGAAAATTTTGGGAAAAACTTGACTTTCGCAAAGTTTCTCCGCATTTTTATCCTGAATGACGAGAACAAGGCAGTGCACGTGGGCGGCGTGAAATACACTGTCAAAGACGGCATTATCTACGATGCAAAGAAGCTCTTGGAAGATGTGTGGCAGATAGTTGCGAAGTCGAAACAAGAGCGGGGTGGGTATCAGATTGTGCTGCCGGGTTTGAAGAAGTAATGCCTTGGCAATACTAAATAGACATAATAGAATTTGCGCATATTTATAAATTTCATGAAATTATATCAAAAACTCAAAAAGAGAATAATATGAGAAAACTAATTGTAAGCATTACTATTGTCCTTTTCTTTCCTCATTTCGGCTATCCTCAAACTAACCAAAACTTAAACCTTGATTTTGAGCAAATCGAAAAAGGCTGCCCCATCAAATGGGGGAACTTTGGGCATAATGACTATAAAATTTATTCAGACTCTAGCACAGTAAAAAATGGAAGATACTCGGTCGTCATAGAAAATAACACTGATCTATCTGACTTTAAAGCATTAGCTATTAATCTTCCCAACAATTATGACGGTAAAGAAATTCGTTTGACGGGGTTTATAAAAACGGAAAATGTAACAAAAGGCTATGCAGGACTTTGGGTGAGAATTGATCCACAAATTGCTTTTGATAACATGGATAAAAGAGGTATCACAGGCACAAGTGACTGGAAAGAATATGAAATTGTTTTACCATTAACCCCTAAGAAAACTGATAAAATAGTCATAGGTGGATTATTGGTTGGAAAAGGCAAAATGTGGTTGGATAATTTGAAAGTAACTATTGATGGAAAAGACCTTGATGATAGAAATATTCGATTATTCATGAAAGAAACTTTTCCGGCTGATAAAGACACAATATTCAATAATGGATCAAAAATTTCTTTGCCGCCTCCAACTAATGAATTGGCAACCAACCTAGAATTATTAGGTAGAGTTTGGGGATTTCTCAAATATTATCACCCGGCAGTTGCTAAAGGAAACTACAATTGGGATTATGAGTTATTTAGAATCTTACCCGATTATCTAAAAGTAAAAAATAATATAGAGCGAGACAAAGTACTTCTTGGCTGGATTGAAAAATATGGTAACATCTCCAAATGCGAGAAATGTGCGTCAATACCGAATGACGCAGTATTAAAACCAAACTTATTATGGATCAGTGCCTCTAATCTAGCAAGTAATTTACAATCAAAACTAAACGAAATTTATTCAAACAGAAACCAAGAAGAAAACTATTATATCGCACTAAATCCCTTTGTTGGAAATCCTGATTTTTTGCATGAAAATGCCTATGCGAATATGCCTTATCCTGACGATGGCTTCAGATTATTATCGCTATACAAGTATTGGAATATGATTGAGTACTTTTTTCCTAACAAGCACTTAACTAATAAAAAATGGGAGACTGTGCTTAGGGAATACCTTCCTAAATTTATCAACTCAAAAGATGAATTAGGATACGAACTTGCGGTATTACAGGTTATTGGAGAAGTAAACGATACTCACGCTAATTTATGGAATGGCGGCAATAAGATAGCTGAACAAAGAGGTGCTAATGTTGCCCCCTTTAGAGTTCAGTTTATTGAAAATAAACTAGTTGTAACAGACTACTATAATCCCGAATTTTCCGAACTTGCCAAAGTGAAAATCGGGGATATAATAACCCATATTAACGGAAAAGCTATCAAATCAATAGTTGATAGCTTGAAGCCTTATTATCCAGCCTCCAATGAAGCAGCTATGCTAAGAGATATTTCAGCAGATCTAATTCGCTCATCGCAAAAAACTACTAGCATTACATATGTTTCGGATAATGAAAGTAGAGAGCAAACAGTACCATTGTATCCTAAAGAGAAACTTAAAATGTACCACTGGTATAAAGTAAACAAAGATGAAAAAAGCTATAAACTACTAGATGGCAATATCGGTTATGTTACACTTGCAAATATCAAAAATGAGGATATACCAGAAATTAAAAAGTCTTTTACTAATACCAAGGGAATTATCATTGATATTCGTAATTACCCTTCAACATTTGTACCTTTCTCTTTAGGGTCTTATTTTGTTTCAAAACCAACACCATTTGTTAAGTTTACCTGCGGTAACATTAAGAATCCGGGTGAATTTACTTTCACAAAATTGATTGAAATTCCAAACGATCAAAATCATTATCAAGGTAAATTGGTAGTGCTTATAAATGAAAACTCTCAAAGCCAAGCAGAATATACTGCGATGGCTTTTCGCGCAGGGGATAATACGACAATTATCGGTAGCAAGACCGCCGGAGCAGACGGAAACATTTCGGCAATATATCTGCCGGGAGGCTTACAGACTATGATTTCCGGGATAGGAGTTTATTATCCGGACGGCAAAGAAACACAACGCATCGGTATTGTACCGGACATAGAAATAAAACCAACAATAGAAAGCATCAAAAAGGGCAGAGATGAAGTATTAGAAAAAGCTATCGAAGTAATAAAGCGCTAGAAATGCTTTTGATACATTGACAGGAGATAAATCAATATGGCATTGTACTTAACTCTTTCGATATCTTTTGCACAAATAGTAGTTTGCTATGCAATATCAATTTGACAGGAACCAAAACAGGCTGAAATAGTTGAGCATCCGTATTTCTGACAGATGTGTACTTACTTTTCACTTCGACTGAATGTTCTACTGGCGGTCTATACCATCAAAGACCGCATTATCTACGATGCAAACAAACTCTTGGAAGATATTCAGCAACTTGTTGTTGAGGCAAGACAGGAACGCAATGGTTATCAAATTATGCTGCCGGGTTTGAGGAAATAGTCTTGAATTATTTCAATACTTGACTTTGGCAAAAATTCTGCGTATCTTATCGGAGTGTTGATAAACATTGATATATCAATTATTCAAAAAAATACTCTAGCAATCTGACTGTCATGCAGCTCTCATCCGCATATATTATTATTGTACTATTTGTGGTCATCGTGGAACAACAACTCCGGTGAGAGAAGAGCAGTACCTAAATTTTACAAAAGCCCTTTCTTACCGACCGTGAGAAAGGGCTTTTTGCATTATGAAGAAACACAGACACAATTCAGCACTCAAAATATCCACAACCCAACACTTTTTCCAAAACTATGCTCAATAAATACAGCCGCGTTCTGACGCAAGACGACACACAACCCGCCGCACAAGCCATGCTCTACGCCATCGGCTTGTCGGAACAAGATATGCAAAAAGCCCAAGTCGGCATCGTTTCCACGGGCTTCGAAGGTAATTCCTGCAATATGCACCTGAACGACCTCGCGGCGATTGTCAAAAAGGGATTTGCTGCGCCGGAATTAAGCAAAGAATTGCTGGGCTTGATTTTTCATACCATTGGCGTTTCGGACGGTATGTCTATGGGGACACAGGGAATGCGCTATTCGCTGCCGTCGCGGGACGTGATTGCGGACAGCATTGAGACCGTTACCAATGCACAGGCGTATGACGGCTTGGTCACAATTGTAGGTTGCGATAAAAATATGCCCGGTGCGCTGATGGCAATGGGGCGCGTGAACCGTCCTTCGGTCATGGTCTATGGCGGCACGATTGCTTCCGGCAATTACAAAGGTAAAAAATTGAATATTGTTTCGGCGTTTGAAGCACTGGGAGAGCGGGTTGCGGGGACGATTTCGGATGAAGATTTTAAGGGAATCATACGTAATGCGTGTCCGGGTGCGGGTGCGTGCGGCGGGATGTACACCGCCAACACGATGTCGTCCGCGATTGAAGCGCTTGGAATGAGTCTTCCGCATTCATCCTCAAACCCCGCCGTTAGCCCCGAAAAGCGCGATGAATGCTTGGGTGTAGCCGCTGCGATGCACAATCTCCTCAAACTCGACCTGAAACCCCGCGACATTGTTACGAAAAAATCCCTCGAAAATGCGCTTGCAATGGTCATGGTGATGGGCGGCTCAACCAACGCAGTGCTGCACTTTTTGGCAATTGCCCGTGCGTTTGAAATCGAGTGGACGCTTTCGGATATGCAGCGCGTCAGCGACAAAACGCCATATCTGGCGGACTTGAAGCCGAGCGGGAAATATCTCATGGAAGATGTTCACACCATAGGCGGTACGCCTGCGGTAATGAAATTTATGCTTGAAAATGGCTGGTTGCACGGGGATTGTATGACGGTGACGGGCAAAACGATTGCGGAAAATCTCGCCAATGTGCCGCTTTTGGACGAAAAGCAGGATGTATTGCGCTCCATGAACAACCCTATCAAGGCGACGGGACATTTGCAGATGCTTTATGGTAACTTAGCAAGCGAAGGCGCAGTGGCAAAAATCACAGGAAAAGAAGGTGAGAAATTCACGGGAAAAGCACGAGTCTTCAACAGCGAAGATGAAGCAAATGCGGGTATTATGGCAGGTAAGGTACAAAAAGGCGAGGTAATCGTGATTCGTTTTATTGGTCCTGCCGGAGCGCCCGGAATGCCGGAAATGCTGAAGCCGACGGCGCTTGTAATTGGTGCGGGCTTGGGCAATGATGTGGCGCTTATCACCGATGGGCGTTTTTCAGGCGGAACGCACGGCTTTGTGGTGGGGCATATCACGCCGGAAGCACAGCGCGGCGGCACGATTGGTTTGCTGCAAGACGGCGACGAAATCACGATTGATGCCGTGAATAATCGCTTGGACGTAGCACTGTCGGATGAAGAACTCGCCAAGCGCCGCGCCGCACAGACACTTCCGCCGCTCAAAGCCACAAGCGGATATTTGTACAAGTACGCAAAAACGGTGTCGTCGGCAAGCGAGGGTTGTGTGACGGATAAAATCTAGTTCAACAAATAACTTTTTTGACTATGGCTAATTATTCTATCTCCACCGACCTGCAAAAAATGGACGTAGATGTTATCTACGGCTATCTTTCGCGCTCATATTGGGCAGAAGGGCGCACCAAAGCGACTGTTGAGAAATCACTTCGTCATTCGCTGAATTTCGGTGTATTTGACGAGGCAGGCGCACAAGTAGGTTTTGCGAGGGTTATCACCGATTATGCCACCTTTGCCTATCTCGCCGATGTGTTTGTGCTGGAAGAGCATCGTGGGCATGGTCTCAGCAAACGCCTTATGCAGACCATTATGGAGCATCCTGATTTGCAAGGTTTACGGCGGTGGTCATTGGCAACGCGCGATGCGCACGGATTGTATGCACAGTTCGGTTTTACGCCGCTTCCCAAGCCGGAGATTTGGATGCAGAAGTTTGATGCGGCGGCGAATCCGCCTGTTTGAACAACTATTTTCTTGAAGCATAATGAAAACTATGCACGACATTAACCCCGCACTGAGCGCGTTCACGAATGCCGTGAGAACGCTGTACGGAAACCGTTTGGAGCGGATTGTGCTGTTTGGTTCGTTTGCACGCGGGACTGCACACGAAGGCTCGGATATTGATGTGGCGGTGGTATTGAAAGGCAGTATTCAAGCGGGCTTGGAGATTGACCAGATGAGTGATATTCTTTTTGAAGTAAACCTAGCTTTTGGCACGTTTATTACAATTTTCCCTCTTGCTTCAGATCGTTTTCACAAAGAGCGTAGCCCGCTTCTCATCAATATTCGGAAGGAAGGAATTGCGGTATGACGACAGATACAGAGAATGCCGACAACAAGATAGGCGCACTTATGCTGAGAGCAAAAAAGTATCACAGAACCGCACGAATACTTGTTGATGTGGATGATTACGAGTCAAGTGTTTCGCGGACGTATTACGCCATGTTTTACGCCGCAGAAGCCGCATTACTCAGCAAAGACCTGACGCAGAGTACGCATACGGGTATTCATCGGCTCTTTGGTGAGCATTTTGTCAAAACAGGCATCTTTCCTGCTTCTATGGGGAAAAACTTTTCTCGTGCTTTTAGCAAACGGCAACTTGGCGACTACGACGTAGATTTGTCGCTCACTGCTGAAGAGGCTCTTCAACTCTGGGAAACAAGTACAATCTTCATTCAAACTATCGGTGATTACTTGCGTGAGCAAGGTTTTCTTGAGACTTTCACTGTGCAGATATGAAACCCGAACACTTCTTTTGCTCAAGCATTATGTTCACGAAAAACCTCATAATTTTTGTTCTTTTCTCCCTCACAGCCGCACACGCACTTTCTGCTCCTGCCCCTGTGCAAAAGCAGAAAAACGACTCCACAGCGCGGCGGGTGCTGTCCTACGCACAGTTTGTGAAGGAGATGGTGGAGTGTACGGGGGCAGTATATCGCTTGGAGAATGCGGAGTTGAGGTTTAATCGGGAGACAGATACGGCGTTTCTAAGTGGTAAGCTACTTGCTAGTGGTGGTATAGATATAGAAGTTGATGGCAGTAAAAAAAATTATACTCCAACATTTGTCAAGGCGCGGATAGAGCTACAAAATATTTATTTTGCCCCTCGCCAACTCCCCAATATCACTTTTTGTAACTTTCATTTTGAAAACGGCTTCAAACTGTATGATAGCTTGCTGGGATGGTGGGAGTTTAGAAATTGTATTTTTCGTCCGTATAGGAATATATCAGAAGAAGAGGCTTTTGAGGGCACTCGTCTTACAGGACTGCAATCTGTGAATTTCTACCGATGCACATTTCTA
The DNA here is from genome assembly GCA_937899715.1 of uncultured bacterium. Taxonomy (GTDB): domain Bacteria; phylum Bacteroidota; class Ignavibacteria; order Kapaibacteriales; family UBA4661; genus PH2015. The sequence continues at coordinate 33,802 of CALCNX010000124.1, forward strand.
AGTAAGATACACTTTTATCTCAGCAAACTTGATTACCTAAGTTTCCAACAATGTATCGTAAAATTAGGTGGCTCTAACATTTCGGAAACCTCCATTAAAAACTTAACTATTGATAGCAGTAGCTTTACTGACCATACAGGATTTGGTCAAAGTACATTCACAAATATTCTATTCAACAAGAGCACATTCCAGATATTTAGCTTTAGCAGCACCGTTCAACGTGAATTAACGTTTGATAAATGCCGCATTGATAGTGCAGCAGACTTCTACGCAGCCCAATTTCCTCACAAAAGCACAGCTATTCCTTTTGCTCAAATCGCAGGAAAACTTACAATTGACAATGATACAGCGTTCTACCGCGCCCGCACTGATGCTGACTTTGCCAATGAATCCGACTATAACGATTTAATCTCCATCTACACCGATTTCCTTTCCCTCTACAAAACACGCGGCGACCAAGAGTCCTACAATGCCTGTTACGTGGAGATGAAGCAAATCCACACGCGGCGGGCGGGCTATCTCTACCGCAAAACACCCGCGCTCGAAACATGGTTCGACTGGCGATTAAATCAACTCTTGGAGGTGTTTTCGGATTACGGCACAAATTCCGCCAAAGGGCTGATTTATATTTTTTACGTTATCATCGGCTTTGCCGCTCTGTATCTCATGTTCCCCAGCGAGGCGGATAATCTTTCCCGCGAAAAATCCTTCCGAATGTTTGATGTGGTGATTGGCTATTTTTCGACCAATGCCACGCTCGTCAATATCAGCGAGCACAAGCGCCGACGCGCTCTGGACGACTTGCAGAATTTCCGCACCACGCTGGAAGTCTCACGGAAAGACGTTCCTGCGTTTATCGCATGGCTCGGCGCACCGCTTTACGGCTTGAACAAAGCGTATTTGAGCTTTAGTGCATGGCTTGTGGAGCGGTTCGATATTGTTCCGGGCAGGTGGAATGAGCTTTCTGCGGGACGCAAGGCGTGGACGGGTGCGGCGGTGGGTGCGTATATGTTGGGCTTTCTCGCGTGGGGCATAGTGATGCGCTTTGTCAATGCGTTTGCTCTCAGTATCAACGCTTTCGTAACGCTGGGCTACGGCGAGATACAAGCGCGAGGCGTGGCGCGGTATTTAGCAGTCATGAAGGCGCGGTGGGTTGGTTTTTATTATCCATTTTCAGCGTTACTCTGATTTCACAGCTTTTGCAGTGATTTTACCATTTCACGACAAGACATCCTGTAGCAAGAACACTATCTTGATTAGACCACAAAAAAGTATTTCAATATTTTCACAAGTATTTCAGAAGAGGAAACCGTTATGTCCACCCAAGCCCCTCATGCGGCATACAAAATGAAAACGCCGCCTCGCACGATGACTGGTGCGGAAGCTGTTGTCGCCTCGCTTCTCGAAGAAGGCGTTGATACACTCTTTGGCTATCCGGGCGGTGCGATTATGCCCGTCTATGATGCTCTCTACGATTACCAAGACCGCCTTCGCCATATTCTTGTGCGCCATGAGCAGGGAGCTGTTCATGCGGCTCAAGGCTATGCACGGGTTTCTAACCGTGTGGGTGTGTGCATTGCCACATCGGGTCCGGGTGCAACGAACCTCATTACCGGCATTGCTGACGCGCAGATAGATTCTACGCCACTTGTTTGTATCACGGGGCAAGTCGGTTCGCACCTGCTTGGCACGGATGCTTTCCAAGAAACAGACGTAATCGGTATTTCCATGCCTGTCACGAAGTGGAATTACCAAATCACCAAGGCGGAAGAAATTCCTGCCGCCTTTGCAAAAGCCTTCTACATCGCGCGGAGCGGGCGACCGGGACCGGTTCTGCTGGATATAACCAAAGATGCGCAATTCAAGACGCTGGACTTTTCGTATGAGCCTTGTATGGGCATACGCAGTTATGCGCCCTATCCGAAATCGCGCCCCGATGATGTGGTCGCTGCAGCAGCACTCATCAATAACGCAAAGAAGCCGTATATCCTCGCCGGTCACGGCATCTTGCTTTCGCAAGCACAGGAAGAATTTAAGGCGTTTGTGGAGAAAACAGGTATTCCCGTTGCCTCGACGCTGATGGGCTTATCAGCACTTCCTTGCCACCACCCATTGTATGTGGGGTATTTGGGAATGCACGGCAATTACGCCCCGAATGTAAAAACCAACGAAGCAGATGTCATCATTGCTGTTGGTATGCGCTTCGATGACCGCGTAACAGGCGATTTGTCGCGCTATGCCAAGCAAGCCCGCGTTATTCATATCGAAATTGACCCGTCTGAAATCAACAAAAACGTGAAACCAGAAGTCGCCATCAATGCCGATGCCAAAGAAGCACTGCTGGCGCTCATGCCACACGTGCAGGAACGCCGCCATGAAGCATGGATAGGTGAGTTCAAAGCATTAGACAAGATTGAGCATGAGAAAGTGATTGTCAAAGATTTTGCGCTGCCAGAAAACAGTATCAAGATGGCAAACGTTGTCGAGCGTATATCGCGCAAAACCAAAGGAGAGGCAATCATCGTTACCGACGTAGGGCAGCATCAGATGGTTACCTCGCGGTATTATGCCTATCGCGGGCAGGACAATAACGTTACCTCCGGCGGTTTAGGAACGATGGGCTTCGCGCTTCCGGCGGCTATTGGTGCAAAGTTTGCGCGTCCGAATGATGAAGTCATTGCCATCATCGGCGATGGCGGCTTTCAGATGACTTTGCAAGAACTCGGGACAATTTTTCAGGAGAATACGGGCGTGAAAATTGTTTTGCTGAACAATAATTTCTTAGGAATGGTGCGCCAATGGCAGCAGTTATTCTTTGACCGTCGTTATTCGTCGGTGGAAATGAAAAATCCGAACTTTATCAAAATCACCGAAGGCTTTGGCTTAAAAGCGCGTAAAATCGAGCATCCAAGCGAACTTGATAACGCTATTGACGAGATGCTGGCACACGACGGACCATACTTCTTGGAGGTAGTCGTCGAGCGCGAAGAGAACGTTTTCCCTATGGTTCCGACGGGGGCTTCGGTGGCGGAAATTCGGTTGGAGTGAGATATGATGACGTTGGAAGAGATTTGCGCACAATACTTGCGCGGAGAAAAAGAAAATTCTCTCCATACTGTTGAACGCATGGCAGAACGGATGATTACTCCCGAAGAAATGATAGAAGCAATGCGAACGGCAGAATGTATCGAAGTATATCCTGATGACAAATACGGTGCAAGTATGCTTATATTAGGATTTACCTCACAGCAACGACCTTTGCATATACACGTTTCTGCCTTTGTTCGGGAGCGAATTAAGGTAATTACTGTTTATGAACCAAATTCTCATGTTTGGAATAATTTTCGTATAAGAAAGGACAGATAATCATGCCAAATCCATGCAATGTCTGCGGCAATACAAGTTACGAAGAGCGCACAATTACTCATGTTTTTACGACTCCTATCGGAGAAAAGGTTGTTATTGATCATATTCCCGTGACTGAGTGTATGCACTGTGGCGAAAAGAACTTGTCTGCTGAAACCACCGAGCATATTATGAGTATTGTTGCGGCGGCGGCAAATAAATCTTTGTCCGCTGTACGTGAAATGCCTGTGTATGAGTATGCCTGATATATCAGGTAACTACAGCCGTTCTAACGTTTTTTTCATTTAATTTTAGAATTCAAATTCATGAACCAGCAAAAAAAACTCTTCACTATCATCGCGTTCACCGAGAACCGCATTGGTCTTCTGAACCGCATCACGATTATCTTCACGCGGCGGCATATCAACATCGAATCGCTCACCACCAGCGAATGTGAGGTCGAAGGTGTTCACCGCTTTACGATTACCACGCGCACGACCAAAGAACGCGCTGTAAAGGTCGTTCAGCAAATTGACAAACTCGTGGAAGTCATCAAAGCCTCGTTGCACGAGGAAGAAGAAACCGTGTATCAGGAGCTTGCGCTCTACAAAGTAGATGCACGACAGATTGCCGAGAACGGCTTATTCACGGCATTTCTGAACACGATTAAAAAATATGAAGCCAATATCCAAACAGCAACGGATGACTATATCATCATCGAGAAAGTTGGCAGGCGCGTGGAAGTCTTTATGTTGCTTGATGCGCTGAAGGAATATCACGTGCTGGAATTTGCAAAGTCCGGCAGAGTAGCAATGACGCGCTCGGCGAATGACCTCGACCAGTACCTACGCGATGTAGAAGCCCGTGTTGCGGAGGAAGCACACGAAGTTGGTGTGTAGTTTCGTTGCTTGTTAAAAATTTCCATTTTTGAACGAAATTTTGTATCCTAGTAGGTTTTGCTTGCTTTGATACTCCTTTTCGATTCAAGTCTTTATAGAATACTCATAATTCTTTTCTTTTCAAAAACTTCAGAGAGACTTTATATGGCAAAACTTAATTTCGGTGGCGTGGAAGAAAATGTCGTGACACGCGAGGAATTTCCGCTTGCAAAAGCGCAAGAAATCTTGAAAGATGAAGTCGTAGCAGTAATTGGCTACGGCGTACAAGGTCCGGGGCAAGCGCTCAACCAAAAAGATAACGGCATTAATGTTATTGTCGGGCAGCGTCAAAACTCAAAATCGTGGGATAAAGCCGTTGCTGACGGCTTTGTGCCCGGAAAAACGCTCTTCACGCCCGAAGAAGCGGCTGAAAAAGGTACGATTATCTGCTATTTGCTTTCCGATGCGGCGCAAATTGCAATGTGGCCCACCATCAAAAAACACCTGACCAAGGGCAAAGCGCTCTACTTCTCACACGGTTTCGGTATTACTTACAAAGAGCAGACGGGTATTGTGCCGCCCGATGATGTGGATGTAATCTTGGTCGCGCCAAAAGGCTCCGGTACGTCGCTTCGCCGTTTGTTCGTAGCCGGACGGGGCTTGAATTCGAGTTACGCAATTTTCCAAGATGCCACCGGACGCGCCAAAGACCGCACCATTGCGCTTGGTATTGCCGTTGGATCGGGTTATTTGTTTGAAACGGATTTCAAAAAAGAAGTCTATTCCGACCTCACGGGCGAGCGAGGCACGCTTATGGGTGCAATTCAAGGCATTTTCGAGGCGCAATACAATGTTCTTCGCAAGCGCGGACATACGCCGTCGGAAGCATTCAACGAAACTGTTGAAGAATTAACGCAAAGTCTGATGCCGCTTGTGGCAGAAAACGGCATGGATTGGATGTATGCGAACTGCTCCACGACCGCACAGCGCGGGGCTTTGGACTGGAAAAATAAATTCCGTGATGCCGTAGCGCCAGTGATGGAAGACCTCTACGAAAGCGTCGCAACAGGCAAAGAAGCTGCACGTTCCATTGCGACGAACAGCCAGCCGGATTACCGTGAAAAATTGGACGCAGAGCTAGCTGAATTGCGCAACTCCGAAATGTGGCAAGCTGGCAAAACTGTGCGCAGCCTGCGCCCTGAAAACAAGAAGTAGAGCGGGTTCGCTTGCGAATGATTTGGAAAAGTCTGTGCTGTGGCGTTAGATTGCGCCTTGCAGCACAGACTTTTTTTTGAATTCTTGTCATTATTTTATTCATTCATTCAGGAGCAACAATGATTTGGCGTTGCGATTTAGTACCCCAATACGAAGCATATAAAGGCGAAATTGACGCTGCTATCCAGCAAGTTCTTATGTCCGGCAGATATATCTTGGCAGAAAACGTGGCGGCATTTGAACAAGAATTTTCCGATTACGTCGGTGTGAAGCACAGCGTCGGCGTGAATAGTGGCACCGATGCGCTCATGATGCCGCTCTGGATGTGCGGTATTGAGCGGGGTGATGAAGTCATTACAACACCGTTCACGGCGATTCCGACCTTCTCTGCTATTCGTCACATCGGCGCAAAACCTATATTTCTCGACCTTGAGCCGGATACGTTTTTGATGAATTTGGAGCAGCTGCGCAGCAAAATCACCGAGCGCACCAAAGCTATCGTGCCGGTGCATCTGTTCGGTAATGCGGTGGACGTGGAGCAAATTCGGGATATAGTCGGTAATGATATGTACATCGTCGAGGACTGCGCACAGTCGCACGGCGCAAAAGTTCGTGGTAAAATGACCGGTTCGATGGGGAACTTTGCTGCCTTTAGCTTCTACCCAACCAAAAATCTTGGTGCGTATGGCGACGGAGGCTTGGTGGCGACGAACGATAAAGAAGCTGCCGACCTGATGAAAAAACGCCGTATGTACGGCATGATTAGCAAAGACGAGTTCGTTACTGACGGCATCAACACACGCTTAGACGAGCTTCAAGCAGCAATTCTCCGTGTAAAATTACGCCACTTGGACGCAATGAACAAACGCCGCCAAGAACTTGCCGCGATTTATGCCGACTTGCTGCCGAAAGAACACATCAAGCCGCAAGCAGTCCGCGAGGGAATCGAATCTGTCTGGCACGTGTACAGCGCCACCGTGAGCGGTCGCCGCGATGAACTTCTGCAATTCCTTGAAGCACGCGATATACAAGCAAATGTGTATTACCCCATGCCGACAACTAAACAAAAAGGCTACATTGCTGCATTTGGCGATAATGCACCTGCGCTGCCCGTAACGGAGCACCTTTCCAAGCACATTATTGCGCTGCCGTTCTATCCTGAAATGGACATCAAAACGATGGAAACAGTCGCCAAAGCAATTCGTGAATTCTACAAGGTATAAGAAAAATGATGCTTTCTGCCATCAATGATTGGAAAACGAGCGTGGAAATCGTGCATGATGCCGATTTCCACGCTCTGACGTTTGATGTACGCAATCTACTTCCGCAGACACTAACCTATTGTGGTGGTGTGGGATATCTGGAGCGCTCGCTTGCTCAAGAATCTATTGCGGCGGTGCTGACTACAGGTGCGGTGCTGGAGGAATACCTCGCAAAAGCACCCGTGCCACCCGGAAAGGGTATTGCTGTCACAACTTCCCCCAGAGCCGATTTTTTTGCGTTTCATAATTATCTCGCTGCTGAAACCAATTTTTATACCCGTCCCGATAAATCAAGTATTGGCGAGGGCTGTACGATTGGAAAATTGGCAAGTATTGATGCCCATAATGTTGTCATTGGTCGTAACGTTGTCATCGAAGATTTTGTGCGGATTGGCGCGAATACTACGATTGGTGACGGTACGATTATTCGCGCGGGTACAGTGATTGGCGGCGATGGCTTCCAGTTTATGCGTATGCCGGACAGTATTGGGAAAGTCGCTCACGCGGGCGGTGTGCGCATTGGCGAAGGGGTAGAATTACAAGCACACTGCATGATTGACAAACACATCTTCGGCGGCGATACGCTTATTGGGAACGACACCAAACTTGCCGATGGTGCACACGTGGCACATTGTGCAAAAGTTGGCGCTCGGTGTTTGGTGGCGGCGGGGGCAATTATTCTGGGTAGTACGGTTATTGGAGATGATGTGTGGGTTGGTCCAGGGGCAATTATTTCTAACGAGCTTGATGTGGGCGATAAAGCATTCATCACGCTTGGAGCGGTTGTAACGCGGAACGTAGTGCAAGGTGAGAAGGTGAGCGGCAATTTTGCGATTCCTCATGCACGATTTTTGGAACAACTCAAAGCGATTCGTTGACGGTATTTTCCCAAGTTTCCGTATGTTTGTGTTCTTTGTTCTCAACTATCTTTCATCTGTTGATTTTTTCTGTGTTGCATGAGCCAGAACGCTATGAGTCAAACCGCTACCTCCCTATCTGTTATTATTCCGGTGTACAACGAAGTCGAACTTCTCGGCGATGCTGTGCGGCAGATTGATTCTTTCGTCGCACGCCATTTCACCGAATATGAAATTGTCATTATCGAAAGCGGAAGCACCGATGGCACGGGTGCGCTGTGCGACAACTTGGCAGCGGAGCTTGCATCTGTGCGAGTGATTCACGAAGGCGGGCGGAACGGCTTCGGCTCTGCGCTCAAGCGCGGCTATAAAGAAGCCGCAAAAGATTGGGTTTGGTTCGTGACCGCCGATACGCCGTTTCCGTTGGAATCTATTGTGGAGGCGAAAAAACTATTCCCGAACTACGATTGCATCCTCAGCTACCGCTCGGAAGATACGCGCAAAAGTTTCTTCCGCAAAATACAATCGGTGGTCTATAATACGCTTGTCAAAACCGTGCTGGGGCTGCGCGTTAAGCACGTCAACTCTGCCTTCAAAGTCTTCAAGCGCGATGTTATTCAGTCCTTGCCGCTCATTTCTAACGGCTGGTTTATTGATGCCGAAACGCTTTACTGGCTCACCCAACGCAAGGTGCGCTATACCGAAATTCCTGTGCCACTCATTGACCGTACGGGCGGACACTCTACGATTACCCTTTCTACGCCGCTTACGCTTTTGAAAGAGTTGCAGCGCTTTTTGCAAGAACGCAAAAAGTTTTTGTAAAAACTATAACGTGATGCGTTTACGCAAACGCAAAAAAAGCCAAGCAAAAGTCGTTCCAATCATTGATTGATAGCGGTTTTTACTTGGCTTTTTTGTACTTTTTTTGCATTTTGGCATTAGAGCGACGTGTCTATGCAAATTCCGTTCCATATTTGCCAGTTACACGTCTTCGTACCACTTTCACATAAGCAGCTATCGTTTTTCAGCATAATGAGAAAGCGTTAATAATTATGATAGGTCTCGGATTAGGACTTGAACTGGGCTTAGAGCAGAAGCTCACGCCCCAGCAAGTACAGTATCTTAAACTTTTACAACTCACGGGTTTACAGCTTGAGCAGCATATCTCGCAAGAGTTGGAAATGAATCCCATGCTCGAAGAAGGTGGCTTGGAATCAGACTTCGGTGATGATACCGAACTCAGCTCCGTTGAGACTATTGCTGAAGATGCTCCCAGCGATAGCGATGCCGACGACCGCGACGAAGAGCGTATCTCGCGCGAGGATGACGATTTTGAGGTGTTCAATCCTGAAAACGGGGTAAACGACGAAGAGCAAACATGGGTAGATTTTATTGAAGATGAAGGTAGTACTGCGAAGTACAACAGCGACGATGAAGACGGCGAGGGCTTCCCGATGCCCGAATCACGTTCTGTGCTTGACGAAATTGAAGACCAGCTTCGTATGCTTAACCTTACCGAAGAAGAGCAAATTATTACCGAAGAAATCTTGGGAAGCATTGAACCATCGGGGTATTTGTATCGAGACTTGACGGAAATAGCGATTGCGGTGAATGAAAAAATTGATGCGCTCAACGAACTTCGTCAGCATGAAGCGAGCAATAGCAAAGCCTCTACAAACGGCTACAAGCGTGATTATATGGATGCTTATCGCACATATAACGACGACGACGATGTTGACGATGATGATTTCGAGTCCATAGACCTTTCGCCCGTAAAGAAGAAACCTGCTTCGCTCGCCCTCGCCCAGACAATCGAACAGCCTGTCATTATCCTCCAGCCAGTGAATGTGGACATGGTAGAGGAAATTCTTTTTGAAATTCAAACCCTTGACCCGCCCGGAATTGGTGCGCGGGACTTGCGCGAATGTTTGCTTGCACAGCTGTACGCCCTACCGAAGCTGAACGCGGCGCAGCAGCTCGCAAAGATGGTGCTGGAGAAAGCATATGAGCCGTTCCGCATGAAGCATTACGAAGTCATTATGCGCGAACTCAAGGTGAGCGATGTTTATTTGCGAGAGGCGCTGAAGGCTATTCGCTTGCTGAATCCAAAGCCCGGCGGATTTTCGACTGGTGGCGGCACAAGTTCCATCATTCCTGACTTCTTGATTAGTTTCGATGAAGAAAAAAATGATTTTTTCATTCAACTCAACGACACGCGCGTTCCCACAGTCCATGTGAACAAAATGTATGAGCAGATGAAAAATCAAGTCCGCGAAGTAACGCAGCGCGGCATGAAAAGCCAGCGAATGAACAAGGACACTCGCCAATTTCTCAAGCAAAAATACGACGACGCGAAATTTCTTATCCTAGCACTCAAGCAACGCCGCCACACGATGATTCGCGTGATGACGGCGATAGTATTCCGTCAGCGAGAATTTTTTCTGCGCGGCAAAAACTACATCAGACCGCTCATTTACAAAGATATTGCTGAAGATACAGGCGTGGATATTTCTACCGTTTGTCGCGTGGTTAATAACAAATATGCTCAGACCGATTATGGCGTGTACGAGCTCCGCTATTTCTTCAGTGAAGGCTTGCCTATGCCCAAAGACCCTGTTATAGGCGGTGCGCTTGGCGTTGCTCCGGTGGAAAGCAGTAACGGTAGCTATTCGGGTGAAGATGGCGACATGGATAATGAAATTTCGACTCGCGTCATCAAGGATAAATTGAAAGAAATTATCCAAGCAGAGCCGAAAGACAAGCCCCTCAGCGACGACAAACTTGTGCAGGAACTTGCGAAAATCGGCTTTACTATTGCCCGACGGACAGTGGCAAAATATCGTGATTTGATGGGGATTCCGCCAGCGAGACTGCGTAGGGAATTGTAAATTGTAAAATTGCCCCGATTTCAAACTTCATTACCGCTATCCAGATGCTCCATTTTTGTAAACTGGCTTTCGTCGCCGCTTTTGTGCTGATGCTTGAAGCATTAGTGCCGCTCAAGGCGCAGCTTCCGGGTTCCGCAGTGGAGGCATATACGCCCAATATGAACGCAAAAATCGGCGACACTATACTTGTACCTGTCTCAGTGCGGCGTGTTAACGCTGCCGCGCAGCAGGTAATTATAGATAGTTGTAAGTTTATTTTTCGCTTTAATCCTACTGTACTTATCCCTCTGGAAACGCGGCTTTTTGACACACTGTATCTGGCAAATAATCTTATGGAAAGTTCAATCACGGTGCGGCTAAATAAGCGTTTGCGGGAAAATGAGGCACTCGTGCAAATCAAAATGCTCGTCTGCTTGGGGGATGTGGACTCAACAGAATTCTCTATTGACCGAGATGGTGTGCGGGGTATTCCCTTTCAAGTGTTTGCGGCGGGAATGCCCGGGATTACGGTGCAAGCGACAAGCGGGCGTTTGTTCGTCGAAGATGCACGGTGGAATGGAATGCTGCGAACAGTCAATACAAATATCGGACAACTTTCCATGACTATTTCCCCCAATCCAGTCCCGCAGAATGGCGGCGTTATCGAACTCGGTATCGGCTCACTACCGGTTCCGCCACAATTAGGGTCGCCGTCGCTCGTACTCTATCGTGCCGATGGTCGCGATGTAGCGCTCTTGGGTTTGACTGATGTTGTTCCGATGAGTTTTGTAGGCAAATCCTCTCTGCCGGTTCGTTTTCTACGCAGTAATTTACGCGGTACATTTTTTGCCCGTTTCACCTACGGACCATACTCAATAACGCGGCTCGTCGTTTTTGAATGATTATGAAGCACTTGTACTATCTCACCAGTTTGATTGTCATTGTTTGTCAGTTCTGCTCTGTCAATGGATACGCGCAAACTGCCTCATCGCCGTTTCAGGTGGGGCTTGTTGGTGGTATTTCCAGACAATTCCCAACGGGACGACTTGCTGCCGTGCAGGATATACAGCGCTTTCCGGCGATATTAGATGTGCACAACGGTACTGCCTTTGAAGGTGGCATAGAGGCTGTTTATCGCTTGAATCCTTTATGGGAGCTTGCTCTTCGTGGTGAATACGGGCAATCTGCTTCGACAACTTTCGGCGAAGAGCATAGTATTGTCAGTGTCTGGAATCCACAAGCAAGCCGATACCAGCCCGTGCCAGCGACTATTCAGAACACACTTACGGCGAACGTTAATTTGCTTTCTTTTACACCGCTTGTGCGCTTATATCTGGGCGATATATTTTTCGTTAGTCTGGGGTCGCGTTTCGATGTGCCATTGCAGTCATCGCTTCGGTATCGCTTTGATATTGCCGATCCCGCCACATTTGTCAGTAATTTTTCTCAACGCATAGATACGTTGCTGCGCCTTCCGCCTCCCGCTCGTGTTGGGCTTTCGTGGTCGCCCGCTCTATCGGTTGGTGCCTCACTTACGGTGAACCGTGTGCGTTTTATGCCGGAAATTCAGGTACAGCCACTTTTTCAGCCATTTCGCGGTTTTACGCCCGAAAACACACCATGGAATCTGGCTTCCGTCCGTTTTAATCTCGGTATCGTCTTGTCATTTCCTCCTCCGAAAGCAGATCAACCGTTGCTGCAAAGCGCTTCTCCTAAAAGTGTTCCGCCAACTGTCTTGGAAAGTGGCATTCCACCTACGTTACAAACCAATACTGCAAACCAGACCAATACGGCAAATTCTCTTCAGCCCACCAAAGATGATGCTTCGTCCGCGCAAGAACCGCCCATATCTTTTCCGGTGCGTCTGGATACAGTATTCCAGCGCGATACGACGAGACAGGTAGTGGCATGGAATCTCTCCGATACAGTACGGATGACGGGAAAGACCACACAAAGTATTTCTATTCCAAGTGGCAAGCAAATAATGATTGCCGAATCCTATATTCACGACGTTCCCAAGCCTAAACCGTTTTTGGTGGCAAATCTTGATGTGCGGTTTATTCCCGCGCTCGGTGCTGCGCGCAGTACAGAAACGAAGCAAGCCGCACGGCTTGTGGAGAAGCCAATGATTATTCGGTCTCTTACATCCGACGCAACGTCGGGAGCATTTGCACTCAAGGAAAAGTATGATACGTTGAATGCAGTGCGGATGCCGCTTATGCGATTTTTGCCGACAATTTCGAGTGAAATTGGCGTTCGGGAGCGCTGCATTGCTATCGGCTCAGAGCGCAGTCCTGATGCGCCATTGCTGACTATCATTGCACCAGACGCAAAGCCGCTTGATTGGGATGCACAAACATTGCTTTTCGCACCATCCTCTCAAAGCCGCGTCAACACACTCATTGGAGACACATTGGCAGTCTGGATGACGGTTGCCGATAACGAGGGGCAGCGAGTGAAAACAGATATTGCGCGAATTACCGTAGAAAACCTTGATACCGTCTCGCCTTACCAAGCCACAACACCAATGCCACGACAGCCCGGACGCTGGATGCTTGTGTCAATGCGGGTAGTAGTAGGCGATAGCCTGACGGGGCAGCTTATACTGGCACCAGAAGCTCTGCGACTGCGCGAGTATCTGATTGAAGAAGTAGCGCGGCGCAAAGCTCGTGCTAAAGCAGGTCTCAAAAACTGTACAGTTTATGGTGAAGTACCCTTTGCAGACGATGTGACGATGCTTGCACAAGTAAGGGCATTGACGCAAAATCTTGCGGAGACACTAAAAACATCATCAGTGTATGTGGCACTGCCCGCGAATAGCAGGCTTTCTTCCGCCCATAGAGCAAGCAGCCCCGATGTGCAACATTTTGACAAAAAAACGTATGCTTTTCCACGCACCGATGCGTATATTCGAGTGATGATAGAAGAATAGATGAACGTACAGCATAGATAATCAGTCTTGCACTGGAAGCACGTCCTAATAGTGAACACGCAGCCCCAACATATAACCGGTATTATTGGTTCTTCGGCTCAGATGCACGAAGTAACCGAGCGTGTGCTGCAAGTTGCGCCGACAGACCTGTGTGTGCTTATTACGGGCGAATCCGGTACAGGGAAAGAAGTTTTTGCCCGTGCCGTCCACAACCTCAGCAAACGCCGTAAAGAGCGCATGGTGAGCCTGAATTGCGGTGCTATCCCGGAAACGCTCTTGGAATCAGAGCTTTTTGGCAGCGAAAAAGGTGCATATACCGGTGCCGCCGAGCAGCGAAAGGGCTTTTTTGAAGCGGCAGACAAGGGCACAATTTTTCTGGATGAGTTGGGCGAAATGCCGCTTGGAACACAAGTAAAGCTCTTGCGCGTCTTGGAAACAGGTGAATTCTCACGCTTGGGGTCGCCGGATGTGATTCGCTCTGATGTGCGTATTATTGCCGCTACCAATCGGCGTTTGGAAGAAGAGGTTGCTCGCGGGACGTTTCGCCAAGACCTCTTTTACCGATTGAATGCTGTACAAATCGAAATTCCCGCATTACGCGAACACCCTGATGATATTCCTGAGCTTGTCGAATACTTTGCTCGGCGCACAACGCAGAAAATTGGTGTCGAGTATGAGGGAATAAGTGCTGAAGCGCTTCACGTCTTGAAAAATCTGCCTTGGGCGGGTAACGTGCGTGAGCTACGGAATCTGATTGAAACTGTCGTCACGCTCGAAAAAGGTCGTGAAATCACGCTCGATACCCTACGCCCCTATATGCCTCGTGCGCTCAAGTCGCCTGTGAGCACTGGCAATGTTGAGTATCAAGCATCAGTGCCGCAAACGCTTGTCGCGCCTTCAAGAGCGCTTCCACCATATACCCCTTTCCTGCAAGACAATGATTTTCAGGGGAATGGTTTTCAGGACAATGTGCTGAGGATGCTGCCGTTTATGGCAGGTGAGCGGTATGACCGTGCGGGATATGACGGAACAGAATATAACAACAAAGTTCTCGCGCAATCACCACTCATGCGGCTCCCCGCCAAAACGCCGGAGCAACTTGAGCGCGAATTGATGTACAAAGCACTTGTAGATTTAGTGCGGGAAGTAGCGCTCTTGCGCGGAGAAGTTGCTGATTTGCGAGACGTAGTCTTTACGCAAAAGCATGATTCCAGCGGACACGAAATTTCACCCGTCAGGGTCTCGTCTGTCACACCTGTACATGATGCGCAGAACGTGCCAGAAGAGCCATCGTATCAATCTGCGACGCTTGAAGAAAGTCCGCTCACGATGCACGAAGTCGAGAAACGCCTCATTGGTGCGGCGCTAGGACGTTTTGAGGGCAATCGTCGTCAGGCTGCCGATGCGCTTGGTATTAGCGAGAGAACGCTTTACCGGAAGCTCCGCGAATATGGGCTTGTAGATGGTGCCTCGCCAGCGCATGAGGACTAGCAAAATTTTTCATGCTTATCCAATTCTGTTTCGTTATTATTCACCCGTTGATTTTACTTTTTGTCAATGCCGCTTCACTACTACACTTTGAGCCATATTGCCCGCGACTTGCAGAACTCTGCGGGAATGTTTTTAACAGAGTGTTTTACGCAGGAGCGGAATACGCTGCACTGCGTTTTTGAGAGCGGACGCGAAACACGTGTGCTGGAGGCACATTTGGATAGCCGTCATGGTGCAATTTTCCTGCGGTCAGAATTTCATCGTGCTCGGAAAAATACGCTCGACCTTTTTCCAGAACTTATTGGGCGGACATTGCAATCGGCGACATTACTCTTAAATGAACGTGTCTTAGAGCTACATTTGCCGCCTTTCACGCTGTATTACATCGTTTTTGCGGGATGGAATGACACTATTGACGGCGCATCTGCTAATGCCGTCGTCACACAACCTCCTGAGAATCAGCAACAAGGCGCAGAAACGATTATATCTGCTTTCCGCAATCCACAACAGTTTGCTCGAACGGAGTTTCGCATTAAAGCCGCGCAGCATCGTGCACTGCGTGATTTTGCATCGGAAACGCCGTTGGAAAAAGCAATTGCATGTTGCAATCTTCTTCTGGGCAGCACCTATACGCCCGAAGTAATGCAGCGCCTACGGGAAGCGACGGGTTTGGAAGGGCAGGAAACAATAGCTTCTGTGCAAGTGCAGGAACAAATGGATACGATTGAGCGCATCGCACGCAGTGTTCGCGAGGAGTGTCTCGGCGCAACGACATTTTTTGTTGTGCGTGACAAAAGGGCAACACCGCTCAGTAAACCTTTGTTTTCACTGATTCGTCCTACCCATAGCGTCATGACGATAGAACGTGAATACTCATCGGCAAGTGAGGCTATTCGTGCGACTGTGATGGCACTTCACCGCGAGGCACGATTCCGCAGCCTGTACAGCGCGGCAGAGCTTCAAATACGCACGATGCTGGCGAAGGCAGAGCGCACGGTGCAAGCCATTGGACGCGACACCGAAGGCACGGAACGGTCGAAGGAACGTCAACTGTGGGCAGAATTATTGCTTTCTCAGCCAAATGTTCAGCAAAAGGGTGTTGAGAAGTTGGAAGTAGAGAATTGGGATGGCGAGGTCATTACTATTCGCCTGAACCCCGCACTATCGCTCAGGCAAAATGCGGACGATTATTTCAAAAAAGCGTCCGCAGCCCGCGAAACACTTAAAAAGCGTGAAGCCAGACGAGAGCAACAAGAACGCCTTGTTCAGCGCTTGGAAGGAGCATTGACAGGACTTCGCAGTATTACCACCGAAAAAGACCTTGAAAAATTTATGACAACATTTTCAAAAAACGCGAAAGGTAGCACGAGTGGCGAGCAATCGCCACACGACCGCCAGCAAATCGAGAAGCACCAGAAAACAACGCGCTTCCGCGAGTTTCCGCTTGATGATGACCACACGCTCTATGTAGGCAAAACGGCGGCGGACAACGACGAGCTTACTTTGCACTTTGCAAAGCCGCACGATTATTGGTTCCATGCACGAGGTGTGCCGGGTTCGCACGCAATACTCCGCGCACCGAACAAAGACAAAAAGCCGCCAAAGCAGGTATTGGAGCAGGCAGCAGCCATAGCCGCATATTTTTCTAAAGCGCGAAATGCCAAAATGTCTCCTGTTGCCTACACGCAGAAAAAATATGTTCGCAAGCCTAAAGGCGCTGCTGTGGGAGCGGTGATCTTAGAGCGTGAGGAAGTGGTGATGGTGCGCCCCCACGTCCCGGTAGGGCTTTTGGGCACAGACGCTGAAGAATAGAATAACCCAAAACGGCATCAAATCTTGTTGCCGAATGATTGTATTTCGATAATAACAAAATTTCTTCTTCTGAATTTATAGTAATTTACTATTTTTACAGGCTTGGGCTTGTCCCTTCTCTCACAACAAGCAATAAAATTAACCAAGAAACAACGAAAGCAGATGAGTTTGCTATTGGAGCCTTCGGATATGCAGCATTGTTTCATCATTGCACAGAAAAATAAGCAGAAAATCGGTTTACGATGGGCTGTGTTATTGCTTCTGCTTATTGTGAGCAGTGCAATACCTTCTGTCGTGAAGGCGCAATTGCTAGATACCGCACAGCTCAATGCACTGCAAACGTTTACCTCACTTGACGAAGCGGTCAAAAATGCCGATAAGGTGCAAAAGCTCGATTTGAGCGGTTTACAAATGGAAGAATTTCCCACGAAGCTCGATAAACTGGTGAACCTTCGTGTCCTTATACTGGATGCAAACCGCATCAAATCTGTCCCCAGCGTTATCAGCAAGCTCAATAAACTTCAGATTTTGAGCATCACAGCAAATTTACTGGAATCTTTTCCGCGTGAGGTGACCAAGATACCGACACTCCAAGTGCTCCAGTTGGGGCGAAACCAGATTCCTGCGCTGCCCACTGACTTAGGATTACTCGTAGAATTGCAAGTATTGAACTTACAAAGTAACACACTTGTCTCGCTTCCTCCCGACCTCGGCAAGCTGACCAAACTTACCATGCTGGATGTAAGTAATAATCAACTTTCGGCATTACCGACCGAACTAGGGCAGCTAACTGCTCTTGAGTATTTGGACGCAAGCCGCAATCGCATCAGTTCTTTCGGGACAGAATTGGGTGCATGGGTAAATTTGAAAATATTGGCTCTGGAGGGAAATCAACTCAAAGCGTTGCCACCCGAACTCGGTAAATTGACAAAGTTACAACGGTTGGAACTGAGTACCAACCAAATTGAAGCACTGGGAGGAGAAATAGGAAACCTCACACAGTTGCAAACACTCCGCGTTGTCGGCAATGCTTTGACGGCGCTTCCGCCCGAAGTTGGCAAACTCACAAGCCTTGTGCAACTGGATTTGAACAGCAATGCTTTGACGGCGCTACCAAATGAAATTGGTAATTTGGTCAATTTGCAAATGCTCGAATTGGGCAGTTGTAAACTTACCGAAGTACCCGCATCACTTGGTAATTTGGGGCGCTTAGAAAAACTTTCCTTGAATGGAAACCAGCTTACAAAGATGCCGCCGGAAATCGGTAAACTTGTGAATCTGCAAAAACTTACGCTGAATGGAAATCAGATCACGATGCTGCCGTCCGATATTGGTAATTTGACGAAACTCCAAAGCCTCAACATTAGCAATAACCGTTTGACGACGCTTCCGCCTGAGCTTGGAAAAATTGTGAATCTACAGATGCTTAACGCCACAAGGAACCAGCTTGCTGCACTGCCGAGTGATATGGGTAAACTTCTGAGTCTTCAGAAGTTGTACATCGCTGATAATAAACTTACATCTCTGCCGGGTGCAATGTCCGAACTTACAGACCTGCAAGATATTAACCTTGCCCGGAACAAAGAATTAACGCGCTTGCCGGATATGTTGCGCCTTTCACGATTAAAAAAACTTGATATTTTGGATACCAAAGTGTCTAAAAATGATATTGGTCTGCTTATCAAACTTCTGCCAAACACAGAAATAAAGTATTCCGACCAGCAGTAATCCCACAACAGGAGAAAGGCGAAAAGTGTAATGTTCACAGGGCTTATCGAAGAAGTTGGCACTATTCGCTCTCTACGCCCACAAGGGCAGGGATTTCGTATCAGTGTTGCCGCTAAAGCCGTTACGCAGGGCTTGAAGGTAGATGATTCTGTCAGCATCAATGGTGCTTGCCAGACAGTGGTGCGTTGCGACGGCACTTCCTTCGATGTAGAAGCAGTCGAAGAAACGATTGTGAAGACGACACTCGGTGCATTTCAAACGGGAAAGCGTGTCAATCTGGAGCGTGCACTACAAATGGGCGCACGGCTTGGGGGGCACATTGTGCAGGGGCACGTGGATACACGTGGCACTGTGCGAGCAATTCAGCAGCAGTCCACAAGTTGGCTTCTGAGCGTGGATTTCCCTGGCGAATTTGCACGTTATGTTGTGCCTGTTGGTTCTATTTGTATTGATGGTGTAAGCCTGACGGCAGCCCGCGTTGAGCAGAATATCTTGACCGTTGCGGTGATACCGCATACGTGGTCGCATACAACATTGCACGAGTGCTCGTCGGGATCGGCTGTCAACCTTGAATTTGACATTATCGGCAAATACATTGAGCGCCTTCTTCTTTCCGGCAATGCCGACCATGCTCATCACATTTCTCGAAACCCTCCCCAAAAGGCTGGTGGCATGACCGAAGAATGGCTTACTACCATGGGGTTCGGGTGATTTTACTTGGCAAATTCATATCACGCTAATAATATCCATCGTTGCCTCCTCTCTTGCGCACGATATTTTTTTGGTTAGTTGATAGGAAAGATGAATATTTGCACTTCTGCAACCCGCAGAAAGTGTGAGCGAACCGTTTCTTTTACCGTTTTTTTGACCGCAATGGTCACACCGAGACAACGCAATGAGAGGTTTTAACTTTGCGACAAAATTTGCATTTATCCTGAGTGCTACCGCTCTGGTATCTGTGGGCATTATTGGCTATTGGCTTTCGTCTATCAGTTTGGATGAACTTAGCCAAAATGCACGCAATTTCTACGATGTGGTAGCGCACGATGTTAAGTCTCGTCTGGAAGAAAAAACCACGACTACCATTGTTCTCCTCAAAGAAACACGGGAAATCCTTGCAAATCCTGAACTAACAAATCAAACTGCATACAACTTTGTTTCTTCTGCTCTTCAGCGGAGCTCCAGCGTTAGTGCACTTGGCGTGTATGATGTGGAGGGTAATTTTGTTGATGCCTTTGCCACAACAGCGCAAGATTATTTGCCCCGCAAGCTCCCACAAGCACTTGTGGATTCTCTTTATGCCCGTCGTGATTCAAAAGACAGCCTGAATCCTATTGTTTGGCATACCATGCGTACCTCAGAAGGGCAAGCACCCGTTATTCCAATCGCTGTTGGCTATGTACGCGGCGACGGCACACGCGGCATTTTGTCGTGCGTACTGGCAGGGCAGGAATTATCTGACTTCATTACTCGTGCATCCAAAGATGCCTTTGGTGGTAAAGAAGATCGTATGTTTATTGTTGATGATTCTCTGCGTTTGCTTGCTTCGTACGACACTACGGCACTGCGCAAGCAAGAATTACTGCTTGGCGTAGGCATTTTTAAGGAAGTTACGAGTTTGAGTCAAGTTTCCTTTAGCCGCGATGCCGTTGCCTCAAAAGAATATAAAGGCTTTGGTGGTGAGCAAATGGTCGGGACGTATATTTCCATTCCCGACTTGCAGTCGGCGCTTGTTATTGAACAGCCTGCGTCGTATGTCTATCGGTCGGTGAATGAAATGCGGAAAAGTATTTTCTTCAGTTTGATTGCGGTCGGTACTGCTGCTATTGTCATTAGCTTTGCTGTCGCACGGCAGATTAGTCGTCCGATTAACCAGCTTTTGGAAGCATCTGAACGCATTGCCGAGCAAGATTTCGATTATCGTTTGGACGAGTCTCGTGGCGATGAATTTGGCATTCTGTTTCAAAGTAGTAATCGCGTTGCCGGAGAACTTGCCCGCTATCAACAAATGAATTTGAATAAAATTGTCGGCACGCGGAATAAGCTGGAAAGCGTTGTGCGCCAGGCAAGCGACGGGTTTATCGTCATTGAGCCGAACCGTTCTATTTTTGTGATGAACGATGTCTTTGCGCATTGGTTCGGTGTGGATGCTATCACGGCAGAAGGTCGTTCTTTCTTAGATGTGCTTCCCGACTATGAACTTAAAAAGAACATCATGGACGCTTTCACAGGCGAGGCAACACATATTCCCGTACAATTTACACTCCAACTTGTCGGTGAAGCAGACGAAACGGTTGTGAAGGGTACGTTTGTGCGCGTTGTGAATGACGACGTACTCACGGCAGTGATGGGGGTACTCCGCGATGTCACCCGTGAAGTGGCTGTTGACCGCATGAAAACTGAGCTTGTCTCTATTGTCGCCCACGAACTCCGTTCCCCGCTCAATACTATTCGCGGTTTTAGCGACCTGATTGGAAAAGGTCTAGAAGAAGACGAAACGAAAGAATTTGCTTCGATTATCACGTCGGAAGCAGACAGGCTCAACGCCGTTATTACGAAGTTTCTTGATATTAACCGCATAGAATCCGGGCGAACGGATATGCGCAAAGTTCCATTCCGTTTGCACGAAGTTGTCAATAATGTCGTCAAAATTAATATGCCTCTGGCAGAAGAAAAGCAGATGACGGTGGATATGGAAATTCCACTTGCCACCACGCCTATCGTCGGCGACCCCGACCTTATCGGACAAGTATTTTTGAATCTTTTCACCAATGCTGTTAAATACTCCGATCCCGGCAAAACCGTTCGTGTAGAAGTAATAGAAGGTGCGACTGAAATGCGCGTCAATGTTACCGACCAAGGATATGGTATTTCGGATTCTGCACAAGAAAAGTTGTTCACGAAGTTTTTCCGTGCAACCGATGACGAGCGAGTTCGTCAGCACGTCGGAACGGGACTGGGACTTGCTTTTATTAAAGAAATTGTTGAAAAACACAATGGCGAGATGGGCGTTCATAGCCAAATTAACGTCGGCTCGACATTCTGGTTTATCCTTCCAAAGTAAAAGGTAATTTGTATCCTCACCCAATCGCACAAAAGTGCATCACACTCTTACGTTCTCAAGCACTCACGCTCCAGTAACTATGCCAATACAATATGAAGCCGTCATCGGTCTTGAAGTTCACGCGCAACTTCTGACCAAAAGTAAAATTTTCTGCGCCGACCCGACAACCTTCGGGGAACCGCCCAATACAAACATTTCTCCTGTTTCCTTGGGGCATCCGGGCGTACTGCCGGTTTTGAATAAACAAGTGGTGGAGTACACGCTCAGAATGGGCTTGGCGACACATTGCAAAATTCGTCCGGTCTCACTCTTTGCACGGAAGCACTATTTTTACCCGGACTTACCGAAGGGCTATCAAATCTCACAATTTGACGAGCCGATTTGTTACGAGGGCTTTTTGGATGTGGAACTGGATTCTAAAGGTGATGGCACAGAGACAAAGCGCATCGGCATTACCCGTATTCACATTGAGGAAGACGCGGGCAAATCTATTCACGACCTAGATATTGATACGCTCGTGGACTTGAACCGTGCCGGTGTGGCGCTGATTGAAATTGTGAGCGAACCGGACATCCGTACTGCACAAGAAGCGGTTGCTTATCTGACCCAAATTCGCCAAATCTTGTTGTATCTGGGCATTTGCGACGGCAACATGGAGGAAGGTTCCATGCGGTGCGATGCAAACATTTCTATTCGTCCTGTCGGTGATACCAAACTTGGTACGAAAACAGAAGTTAAGAATATGAATAGCTTTCGCAATGTCGAGAAAGCAATCGAATATGAAATCAAGCGTCAAATTGAGGTCGTCGAAGCAGGCGGCACGATTGTGCAGGAAACACGCGGCTGGGATGCAAATTCGCAAACAACCAAGTCGCAACGCAGCAAGGAGCAGGCACACGACTACCGTTACTTCCCCGAACCCGACTTACCACCAATTCGCGTGAGCGAAGCGTGGCTGACTGAGGTGCGTAAATCCTTGCCCGAATTGTCGTTCGACCGCAAGCGCCGTTTTATCCGCGATTTTGCACTTCCCGGCTACGATGCCAGCGTTCTGACGCAAGAGCAAGCACTGGCGCAATTCTTTGAAGATGCTTGTTCGCATCTTGCAGAAAAATCGAAAGAGCGCTATAAACTCGTCAGCAACTGGATAATGACCGAGGTTATGCGGGTGCTAGGCGAACGCAAAATCACGATTCAAGAACTGAATCTTGCGCCGCAGCATATCGCTGAATTAGTAGATTTATTCGCTTCGGATGCAATCAGTTCAAAAACTGCGAAAGAAATTTTTCCCGAAGTGCTCGCGGGCAAAGCGCCCAAGCAGATTGTGGAAGAAAAGGGCTTGGCGCAGGTTTCCGATACGTCCTTTATTGTGGAAATCGTTGAACGTATTCTGAGCGATAATCCCGACGAAGTAACGCGCTTCCGAGGCGGTAAGACAAACCTTATGGGCTTTTTCGTAGGGCAAGCGCTCAAAGAAACAAAGGGCAAGGCAAATCCAAAAGTAGTAACTCAAATTCTGCAAGACCGCTTAAATGCTTGACATCTGAATTTTTATGATGCAATTTTTTCGTAAAGTCCGCGTCGCACTTTCTCCGCGCGAATCTCTGCTCAAAACTACACTCTCAAATGGCGCTGTTGTCTATGGCAAAAACCGTACAGGCTTTGGTGGGCGTGGCATATATGTTCTGCGCGAAGAGATTGAACCCGAATTTACACACTTGGAACAATTTTTAGATACCGATGGCGTATTCTTGGATATTGGCGCAAACACCGGAATTTACACCATCAAAGCAGCAAAACATTATAGCGCCGGAAGTGGCTTGGTGATTGCGATGGAGCCATTCCCGGATGTCCTTGCAACACTCTATCGCAGTATTCAAGCGAACGGCTTCCACAATGTGCATTTGCGCAATGCCTGCGCCGGAGCTTCCACGGGTACGGCATCATTCTGGCTCAATGCCGGAACGCCGCATACCTTCAGCTTGCTCAAGCGCGATAATGCAGCCAGTAGCCTTTCTTCGCTCGTTCTGTCAGTGGACGATTTGCTTCGCTGGGAAGGTGTTGAGCGGCTTGATTATATGAAAATTGATGTGGAAGGTGCAGAGGCAGTGGTTCTGGAAGGCGCAAAAGAATCCATCGCCCGCTTCCGTCCTATCATCCAAGCAGAGATTACCATTAACGAGCTAAACTTTACTCTCGACAACTACGCCACTTTTCGCGCCGCACCCGATAGCCCCAATAACGTTTATATTCCGCTCGAAAGCAGCAAAATTGCTGTTGCCGAGCGCTTAGGCTGGAAACGATTGTAAATGTTGTAACAACAATCTCACGAACTCTTCACATTTGGCGCACTTCACGTGCGCTCCCTGATTATGGAACCCTCCAGTAGTACGCCTACCGCACCACAGGCTGCCTCCACGCTTACCTCCTCAATAGTTGTTCCCATTCT
The DNA here is from genome assembly GCA_937899715.1 of uncultured bacterium. Taxonomy (GTDB): domain Bacteria; phylum Bacteroidota; class Ignavibacteria; order Kapaibacteriales; family UBA4661; genus PH2015. The sequence continues at coordinate 57,702 of CALCNX010000124.1, forward strand.
CGCTGGCATTAGTACTGTTCACCTGTTGAACGATGTAATGCAAGCCGTTGTCCCCGCGACATTTCCCATCATTCAAAAATCGCTGCACCTCAATTATACCCAACTGGGCTTGATTGCTTTTGCCAATAGCATGACGGCATCCGTCATGCAACCGCTTGTGGGGTGGTACACCGACCGCAAGCCACAGCCGTACTTGCTACTCGTAGGAATGGCGTTTACACTTGTGGGTATGGGCTTACTGGCAGTGTCGGTAGCATTTGGAATGATTATTCTCGCAGTGATGTTGGTCGGGCTTGGTTCGGCGGTCTTTCACCCTGAGGCTTCGCGTATTGTTTTGCTTGCTTCGGGAACAAGACAGGGTTGGGGGCAGTCGCTTTTTCAGGTTGGGGGCAATATAGGAACGTCATTTGCACCACTAATGACCATTCTGATTTTTGTACCGATGGGACAATTTGGAGCGGTATGGTTTACGGGTGTGGCAGCAGTGGCAATCATGGTGCTATACAAAATTGCCGTGTGGTATAAAGCCCATATTCCTTCGCTTCGGCGGCGTACTGCCGCAGCACGTGTGCGGCGCACAGGAGCACAAGTCCGAATTATTCGTTTTGCAACGGTCTTGGTGTTTTTCTTAGCGTTCTTGCGGGCGTGGTTTGTGGCGGGAATCGGGAATTTTTATTCGCTTTTTCAGATTCAACACTTCGGCACACCGCTTCCAATCGCACAGGCTCATACATTTGTCTTTCTTTTTGCAGGAGCCATCGGGACACTTTTCGGTGGTGCGTTTGCTGACCGCTTTGGCAAAAAAAATGCGTTGGCGTTTTCAACACTTGGTTGTGCACCATTCGCTGCCTTTTTACCATTCACCAGTGCTGCCGAAAATAGTATAATTTCGTATATTCTTGTTGCCGGGTCGGGCTTTGCGATTTTGACTGGATTCACCGTCGCACTCATTTATATGTTCGACCTTCTGCCGGGTAGAACGGGCATGGTATCTGGCTTAATGTTTGGTCTGGCATTTGGCTTGGCGGCGATTGGTTCGATTGCATTAGGCAGAATAGCCGACTGGCTTGGCATTCATACGATGATGATATTTTGCTGTGCGCTGCCCGCGCTTGGCATTGCAACCTACTTTTTGCCGGATGATGCCCGTATTCGGGCGTGGAATGTGGATGCGCAAACGTAATAATTTTGTATTTTGAATAGCTACGTTGTTCCTATTTGTTCCCTTAAATCAATAATTCTTTTATACTTTGTGGGTTGGATGTCCTATGAAAAATATTATTATCCCCAAGTGCCTACTTTCAATAGCGATGTTGCTTATTGTAATAATGGTTTGTTCTTCATTTGGTGAAGTGCAGGCACAGCCGTCGTTGCCCGTGAAAGACTATTCGGTTGGCAGCAGGTATGTGTATCAAGATCGTGGCGAGACACTGGAAGAAGTCGTACTACGAGACACATTGATTCTTGGTGAACTTTATGGAGTGGTGCGGAGTTTTGGTGCTATCAGGTTCATGCGCTCAACTGATACCGACATCTACGAATACACTCCGATTCGGAAGCGTGATACTGTTCTTTATCATTATGGTCAGAGTTGTGCTACTCCGGCAAGTATGTATTGGCTGTACATACCTGATTTTTGTACATTATCGGGGGTATCATCTAATTCAATTCAGTATGCAAAATACTCTCAGTTGCCAACTAATTTTGTGGGAATTGACACATATAGTGGAGAGTTTATTAGTTATGAAAAACCCTTTGGTTTAGTAAGCTATGCAGCAAAAGAATGTCATCCGGTCTATTCTCCGCCTGGGCAGGGTGCAAGCAGACCGCTGGAGTATCGTTCTCCAGGCGGATGGTACCAGTCTTGTAGTGGCAGTGAAAAAATAAAACTGCTGAGTGCTTCGGTCAAAGGGAAAATTACTTTTGTAATGACTATTGATAATAATTCAGCACTGAAAACAGTTGCTTTTGGTGAACAAGTTGGGTTTTCATTAAGTTTACCATATTCTGAGCGGTTATTAACACAGCTTCCCGAGCAGCTAACACTGCAAATTTCTCTTGATACGAACGACATAGAGGCACTCGAAATTCGCCAATTCGGTAAACTCTCATCTGTCCAACGAATTGCGACAACAGGGAGTACGGTAACACTCGCAACGACTCTATCCAAAAACTTAGGAAGTATAAGTTTTCGTTCAAAATCATTGCAACCGCGAGAACAGCAGATTTCCATGAGATTATCAAGCACTGCCGCAAACTTGATATTTCCAGAGGTTACGTGTCTTATCCGCCATCAAGGGTTGTCGGCATACAATCTCTCGCAGGACGCGCAATCTAAAGTTGCAGTGGGGCAAAATATTATCCAGCATATTGCTCCTAACCCTTCGTCTGATAATATTAGCGTTCGATATGTAATGGGAGCATCTGCGGAGATAGTCTCAGTCGAAATTGTCAGTGCGTTAGGTACACCTGTAAAATCACTATCATTGCCGAGCTACAAATACGGAGTTCATGACATTGCGATTGATATTTCAGACTTGACGCAGGGCGTATATTTCTTGAAAGTGCAATCGAATAACAATGTCGAAATGCGCAAAATTATTGTTGGCAGATAGCGATTGTTTATTGCGGGTGCATTATTTTAGACGGCAATTCTCTACTTTCTTTTCAAATATATTTCTAACACCACCAAATGACTACTACCGCAAAACAAAGTCTTGAGGCTGTGCTGGGCGGACTCATGCGCCGCTACAAAGAGCGTGTGCCGGACGTGCAAGCCGTTACCAACGCAATGACCGAAGAAGGTCTTATCAAAAGTGGCGACGAGATTGAGAACGACCATATTGCCTTTCGCACGATGGGTGTACCGCAGCTCGGTATCAAATCGTTCGAGAAGATTTTTCTGCACTGTGGCTATACCAAGCGCGATCCATTCTTCTTTGCCGCCAAAAAACTGGATGCCTACTGGTACGCTCCCCCAGAACCACAATACCCGCGTATATTCGTGAGTGAATTGCGTATCGGGGATTTATCCGAAGAAGCACAACGCATCATTACTTCCTATACCGATGAAGTAAAATCTGACCCTGTGGACGCTCTCGACCTCGACAACGGCGTTGAAATAGACGCCTTCTTGCACCGCCCGCTGTGGCGCACTCCGTCATACTCCGATTACAAGCGCCTTGCCGAAGAAAGTGAATATGCGGCATGGGTGATTTACAATCGTTACTATCTCAATCACTTCACCGTCACAATTCACAATCTGCCCGATGGCTATAATACCATTAACGATTTTAATGCGTTTTTGGAGCGCAAGGGCTTCAAACTGAATGATTCGGGCGGTAAAGCCAAAGCCAGTCCCGACGGGAAGCTCATCCAAAGTTCGACCGTAGCGGAAATGATAGAAGTGGAGTTTGCTGGTAACGAAAAACACACCATCTCCGGCTCCTATGTGGAATTTGCCGAGCGCCGCCCGTTGGACGAATTTGCACACATCCCCTACACCCAACTGAAACGCGAGCAGCGCCGAGAGGGATTTGAGGCAGCCAATGCTGATAAAATCTTTGAAAGCACCTACACAAGTCAAACGGTGAAGCGCAACTAAATGAATTAGGACTTATGGAAAAGCAGCAGCTCACAAGGTAAGATTTGAAGAGACTTTTGGGCTTCAAACCCTTGCCCCGTTTCAATGAAAATACAGGGGACTTACAGCCGCCTGAAATCATTTAGTGCTACAAAGCCGCCCCATTAGCGGGCGGCTTTGTAGCAGTAAGCAGATTTGTAGCTTTGAACGTAAATTTTGCCGTCTGAACCGGTAACACGACCAAAGAAATACACGCTGCCGTTTTGAGCTTGTTCGGGACATTCCCGTTTCCAAAGAATTTGTCCCGTATTTATATCGACTGCGTAAAGATAGGTGCGTGTGAAATAGACCACGCCGTTCATAACAAAGGGTTTGTGTGAGCCGCCAACAATGCCGTTTAATTGCCAAAGGATATTTCCCGTTTCAGCATCCAGGCAATAGAAGTTGGTGTCTTCGCAGCCTGCAAATACTTTGCCGTCGGAGATGGTTAAGCCAGAGCGAATAAAATTACTCTCAAATTTTTTACGCCAGAGAAGTCGCCCTGTTTGAAGGTCATTGCACTGTAACGATAATCCAAGAGCCATATACACTTTGTTGCCAACTATTTCTGGTAAACCAAAACGTGTATTATCCTGTTGAACTGAATCATAGAGTAGTTGCCGTTTTGTGAGGTTGTATAACAAAAGGTAGCTTGGTACTGCTGTCGAGTTCATCAACTGCAAGCCACCTCGTGTGGTGAGTAATATTGTATCACTATTTTGATTGATGAATGCTAAAGGTGCATTAATAAACATTCTGTATCCAGTAGGATTTTCAATAGAGAAAAATTTCTCAGTTTGCTGATTGATAAGATTCCCTTGTTCAAGGTTTGTATCATTTGCATAAAAGAATGTAGTACCTAAACCAGAGATTCCATCAATCCCACCGCCACGTTTCGCAATTCGCCATACACTTGTACCTTTCTCCAAATCAAGGGAATAAATGTTACCGATATTGTAGAATGTGCATTTATTTTGAAAAAGATGTACGCTCGAAACATAAACATCTTCAGCACTTGAGAAATAATCAGACCACCTCCATTTGATAGCACCATTTGCTTTGTCAATGAAAAAGAGGGTTCGCTTGTTTCCCTCAGCACCAATAAACAGTATGCCTAATTCTGTATTGATAACTGGAAAAGTACCGAAAATCAACCCGCCATCAGTGAGAGACGTTGTCCATAAAGGTTTTTGATTACTATCCTGATCTACAGGAGAACTACAACATGAAGAAAAGCAAGACAGCATGAGCAGTAATATTTTGATAAATTTTTGCATCACTTTATCCTGTATTTATTGTGGAACGAAAAAAGGAGAGCCTGGCGTGGTTAATAGCTCACGGAGTGTTAAATACGCCTCTGGGTGATTTCCTTCCGTGAAGTGATTACAACTGGAATTTTCACCCGCACGATAATTTTTTTCTAACGGATGCCGCACCGATGCATCTCTGAGTGGAATTTGCTGGTCTTGCTGCGCAATAAAGCCATCATCTCCGGCACTGACGGTGTACTCAAAGACTCTATCCACTTCCTCCGAGACATAAACACAATCATCGGACGGCGGGAAATTGAAATGCACACCGGGCGAGGAGGGACAAGCATAATAGTTGATGGTAATGCGCTTGGTGGTGCTGACCGTGCGTGTCGCACCGATGAGGTAGGAATAGGTGTTTTTCATCAAGACTTTCAAAAAAGCCGCTCCTTTGGCAGGCAGTTTTGTAACAATAGGCAAGTTTATCACAAGAGTCTAAAACTTTACTTCCAACGTAACCGTCGGCAAAATGGGAAGTAATCGCACATCTGTTACCTCCACGGTCGGTTTGGTGGTGTCGTAGAAGCGAAACCAAATATCTTGCCGCGAATAAACATTGAAAATATCTATCAGCAATCGTGCCGCAAAGCCCGCCAACTTGAATTTGTAGTTCGCGCTGAGATTCAACTGGTGCGATGGCGGCAGACGCAGCCCATTCCGTGCCGTCGAAACTGTAATACCTGTGCCAATGCGCTCGCTGGGAAAGCCTGTCTGAAAACGTGAACTGATACCCGTAAAGGGCTGTCCCGACTGAAAAATAAAGGACATCCCGACTTCCCAATCGTCATTGAGTTGGTATTGCCCCACAATCTTGAAATCGTGCCGTCTGTCGTAGCGCGGGTAGAACGTCTTGCCAAAGTTGATACTGTCAAATTTCCCCTGCACCCAGCCGAGCGCATAGCCAATCCAGCCCGTAAATTGTCCCGACTTTTTCTGCAAAAACAGTTCGCCGCCATATGCCTCGCCGTTCCCTGAGAAGAAAATTTCGGATGCCTTGCGTGAGCGAATTGCGAAGGTGTTCAGTTCGTTAATGTTCGTCAGGGTCTTGTAATAAACATCAAAATTAAAATCAAGGTCATCCAAGCCGAAGAGAACGGGCTTCGTTTCAAAACTCACAATGTAATGCGTGGAACTGCTCGGACCAAGCGATGCGTCTGTAGGAAGCCATGTATCGAAGAACGTAAAATCGGGATTCGATGCCAGACGCAAGTATTGGTGGAAAATTCCCCACGATGCTTTTACCGTCAGGTCTGGACTCAGTTCCCAGCGCAAGGAAGCACGCGGATCCCAGAGGAGCGATTGATTTGCTTGCAGGTAATACGCCCGCAATCCCGCTTGAGCTGAAAGGAACGGCGAGAACTGATAATTTGTTTGTGCGTAGGCGGAGTACGTCCAGTCGTCCAGTGAGAAATCCGTGCTTGCGTCTGAACCGGGTAGCGCCGGGCGCGTAGAATCTGCCCGCCCCGTGAAGTTTTGTTTGTAACCGAACCGATAGTTGCTGACTTCTGCACCGAGATTGAAGGTTAATTCATTGGTGGCATACCACTCGAAATCCGTGCGTCCCGTGATGTCGCGTATCGTATTTTCTACGCCAAAGGTAAAGCCGGAATTGCTGCCGTCGAATCCGTTACGATATGCACTGGAGGAAAGCACGGTTGTTACAAACAAATTTTCATCAAAGATATGCGTCCACCGAAGCGAACCTGCTTGATTCCCAATGCCGATGTTCACGTCCAAGCCTGTAGATTGAAACTTCAAATCATCCGAACTAAGAAAAGCGCTCACGGAAATTTTGTCGTTCTGTCCGAACTGCTGTGTGATTTTTGCATTGACATCGTAAAACCAAAAATTTGGGACGGGAATACCGCCCGTGAGTGCATCCACCGGCACAACAGCCCGCACCAATTCCAAGTACGTTCGCCGCCCGCCCACAAAAAACGAGCCGTTGCCAAGTGGTCCCTGCACCGATGCCCGCGAAGCAATCAAGCCAATCGAACCCAAACCCTCGAATTTCTCACGATTGCCGTCTTTCTGGGTGATGTTGATGACTGACGAAAGCCGTGTGCCGTACTGCGCTGGGAAGCCACCTTTGACAAGTTCTACGTCTTTGATGGCATCGGTGTTGAACGTAGAGAAAAAACCGAAAAGATGGCTGGGGTTATAGACCGCTGCCCCGTCCACCAAGACGAGGTTTTGGTCGGGCGAGCCGCCGCGCACAAAAAGACCGCTTGAAATCTGGGACGACGACAATACACCCGGCAAAAATTGAATTGCCCGAAACACATCTGCTTCGCCGCCGATACGAATTTGGCTTATTTGCTCAATAGGGATATTGACTTGGCTGACGGATATTTGACGCTTCTCGGCTTCACCACGCTCGGCGGTAACGGTTACGTCGCCGGATTTTGAGATTTGCTTTTTGAGTTCAAAGGTCAGTTTTTTCGCCTCGCCGCTTGTAAATTCCAACGGAACTTCTTTCTTCGCAAAGCCCAGAAAGCTGATAGTTACTTGGTGTTTGCCGGGCGGGATATTTTTCAACGAGAAAAAGCCGCTTTTGTTCGTTACCGCCCCAATTTTGAGCGGCTTGATACTGACAGTTGCCCCGACAAGTGTTTCCTTGTTCTCACCGTCCATGACAGTTCCGCTCAGGCTTGCCATATTGGTGGGGTTTGCTGTGCCTAAGAGAGATGGCTGCTGTTGAGCCGATGAGGAGGAAGGAAGAGACATAGTGAGCAGGAAAACTCCTATAAAGCCTACAAACGCAGAAGCGTACATACGCCGAAAGTCGGAAACAACAAAAGGCATGAAGGTATGGAAAAGAATAGCGGAAGTGAGTGAATTGAAATAGTTGAATGTAAGAGGTTTAATAACTGGTCTCGTCAATTTTGACTTTGCCTCGAAACGTCCAAAAAACAAATGTTGTGTAGGTCGCCACTATCGGCACACCAATCGCCGCGATAGTGAGCATGATACCAAGCGATTTTTCAGACGATGCACCGTTGTAAATAGTGATGGAGTAGGCGGGGTTCAGCGTCGAAATGACCATGTTTGGGTAAAGGTAAATTGCTGCCGTGACAAGCAAAAGTGCCGAGGTCAGTCCCGATGACGCAAATGCCTTGAAATAACGCCCTTTTTCGAGCAGTCGCCGCGTGTTGATGATAGTCAGCATCGTGGCAAAAGGAATCAAGAAAAGAATGGGAAATTCACGAAAGCGTGCTGCTGTCTGCGGCATATACACAAGGGTTGCCATCGTTAGAAGCATATAACACAGCACAAAAAAGCGGCTCGTATTTTTGGCAAGGATAATCAATTTTGTGTGCAATCGGTTCTCAGTCTTCATTATCAAATATGCCGCACCGTGCATCATAAAAAGCGCCACCACCGTCACGCCCGTTATGAGCGCGTAAGGATTGAGCAAGTTCCAAAAGCCGCCTGCGTACTCAAAATCTTTTGTGATGGGAATACCCTGAATGATATTGCCTAGCACCACGCCCAGCAAAAATGCAATGACAATACTTGATACGGAATAACTGACATCCCACATTCGTCGCCACCATGCCATCGGTTCTTTGCTGCGAAATTCGATGGAAATTGCCCGAAAAATGAGCATTACCAAGAAGAGCATGAAAGGAATATAAAACGCCGAAAAGACCGTTGCATACACTTCCGGGAAACCTGCAAACATAGCACCACCACCGATAACAAGCCATACTTCGTTGCCGTCCCATACTGGTCCGATGGCATTGAGCGCAATGCGGCGGCTCTCCTCTTTTTTGAAAAAAAGATGAAGTGCTCCGGCACCTAAATCGAAACCATCCAAAATGGTATAGCCTGTGAAGACTGCACCTAAGACGAGAAACCAAAGTGTGGGATAATCAAAGCCAAAGAAGGTTGCCATGATAGGTAGTGATTGAGGTTAGGCTTAATGGTCGCTTGTGCTGTGTGCGGCAGCATCCATGCTATCACGGGTGTTTTTCTGCACAGCTATTGCGGCAAACAAACTCAGGATAAACGACATCCCGTAGAATCCTTTTTCACTGAGGCTGAGAGCCGCATTCCACAAGCCTACCGTGAGAAGCACAATAGCAAGCAGCGTCGAAAACCAACTCAGTCCATAGTAGATATTGGTAACAGGTATGTTCTCAAGCCTGTCGCGAACAGTTTTTTGCAATGAAACGGCAGAAAATAAACCATACATCAGTAACGTGAAATAATAGCCTTTTTCGCTCAGGTTCATCGTTCCGGCATTCCAAAGCCCGACAATGTAGAAAAGTAGCCCCGTGAGCAATGCTATCCACGAGGCAGCAATAAAGGCGTTTGAAGGTCCTGTGTTCATGACGTTTGTGTAAGTGTTGAGTGAGAAAACGGTCTTATTCGCAGGGAAAATATGAATTTCCCAGACCATTCGCAATAATCCTCTTCGGTAAAATTTGACCATTCCTATTCCGCTACCTTGCAAAAAATTTATTTTTTCTTGCGAGAATATGTAAAACGTCTGCAACTTTATTCGCAGTGTTCCGTACACAAACGGTTTTCGGTTTCACCTTTTTACCCACCCTTCATTGTTCTCAGGAGAATTGTATATGAAGAACTTTCGCAACGCCTTGCTAATCCTTGTGTTGGCGTGTTCACCAGTGTTGATGTTTGCCCAAGCGCCTCCTGCCGGAGCACCTGGCGCGCCAGGTGCAGCCGGAGCTGCTGCTGGCGGTATAAAGCCGTATAAAGATGTGATAACGGCTCAGGCAAAAAGCGACGACGGTTTATTCACCGTTCACCGCATTGACGAAAAACTCTTTTATGAAATTCCGAATAAGCTGCTCGGCAAGGAAATGCTCCTTGTATCGCGCCAAGCAAAAACGCCGTCCGTAGGCTACGGTGGCGAGGAAACAAATGAAGAAGTTGTGCGCTGGGAACGTAAGTACAACCGTATTTTGCTCCGCGCCGTTAGCTATGTGAACGTGGCGGCAGATTCTCTTCCGATTTCCAAAGCGGTAAAAAATGCGAATTTCGAGGAAATCATTGCCTCCTTCCCAATATTGGCAATGGCAAAAGATTCCAACGGCGTGGTGATTGACGTTACCTCCATGTTCACCACCGATATTGGTATTCTCACTCCACCCAAGCCTACGCGCGACCAGTTCCGCATTGGTGCGCTGGATGCAAATCGCTCGTTTGTGGAATATGCTCGCAGTTTTCCTGAAAACGTCGAAGTTGAGAACGTGATTACCTACTCGGCTGAAGCTGCACCGCAAAACGCAGGCTCACGCACGATGTCTTTCACGATGCACCATTCAATGGTCAAACTTCCCGATGTGCCCATGATGGCGCGTCAAGCAGACCCGCGTGTAGGCTGGTTCTCACTTACCCGCACCGATTACGGTCTTCCTACGCAAAAAGCTGAACGCCGCACTATCATTCGTCGCTGGCGCTTGGAGCCGAAAGACGAAGCCGCATACTTCCGTGGCGAACTTGTCGAACCGAAAAAACAAATCACGTACTACATTGACCCCGCAACCCCCGTTCAATGGCGACCAGCGCTAAAAAAAGGCGTGGAAGCATGGAATGTGGCATTTGAGCAAGCAGGCTTCAAAAATGCTATTCGCTGTATCGAAGCTCCCACCCCGAAAGAAGATCCCGAATGGTCGCCGGAAGATGCTCGTTATTCCGTCATTCGTTACTATCCTTCTCCCGTCAAAAATGCGTATGGACCAAACGTTGCCGACCCGCGTTCCGGTGAAATTCTGGAATCGGATATCGGTTGGTTCCACAACGTAATGAACCTTATTCGTGATTGGTACTTCGTGCAAGCCGTCGCAGACCCGCGCTCACACAAAATGCCATTGCCGGACAGCCTGATGAGTGAACTAATTTCATTCGTTTCTGCACACGAGGTTGGACACACGCTTGGCTTCCCGCACAATATGAAGGCTTCCAATGCGTATCCTGTGGATTCGCTTCGCTCGAAAACCTTTACTCAGCAATATGGCACTGCACCGAGCATCATGGATTACGCTCGCTTTAACTATGTTGCCCAGCCCGGCGACGGCGCAGCAATGATGCCGAATATCGGTCCTTACGACAAATTTGCAACCAAATGGGGCTACCGCCTTATCAAAGATGCAAAAACGCCGGAAGACGAGCTTGCAACAACGCGTGCATGGGCAAAAGAAGCACAAAGCAACAAAATGCTTCGCTTCGGTGCGCAGCAGTTTTCCATTACCGACCCGCTTTCACAAACCGAAGACCTCGGCGACGATGCTATCAAAGCTACGGGCTACGGCGTGAAAAACCTTGAGCGGGTTATGGGCTATTTGCCCGAAGCTGCGGCAAAATCTGGCGAGAGTTATGAGGAACTGCGCGGTCTCTATGAAGAAGTTCTTGGGCAATGGAACCGCGAAATGGGACACGTTGCTAACTATCCGGGTGGTGTAGATATTGTGCTGAAAGTCAACGGCGACGAAGGCAATCAGTTCACCGCACTCCCGCGTGAGCGCCAGAAAGCAGCCGTTCAATTCCTCAGCGATAATGCGTGGAAAGCGCCTAAATTCATGCTCCGCGAAGATGTGGTTCGCAAAATCTATCCAAACGGTTCGGTAAAGCAACTCCAAGACGCGCAGTCTCGTCTTGTTCGCACCGTTCTCAGCAACGACAAACTCTTGCGTCTCTTGGAACAAGAGTCAATGGAAGGCGCAAAAGCGTATTCCGTGCGCGAACTCTTTGTGGATGTAGAAAATGCTCTTTTCAGTGACGTAAAGCAAGCAAAACCGCAAACCGACGATTATCGCCGCAATTTGCAGCGTGTACTCGTCGATGAGTTGGGCAAAAAACTTTCGCCGCCGCCGCCGGCAGTTGTTCCACCGGGCTTGGAAGCGTTCCGTGCATTGTTTGGAATCCCGGACGTATCCAATACCGACGTTCGCGGACTTGCACGTATGCAGCTTGAGGGTTTAAAAGCAACCTGCTCAAGCGCATCCGGCAAAGCTGCCGATGCCGCCACAAAAGCGCATTTGCGCGATTTGGCAGTAACGATTGAGAATATTCTTGATCCAAAAAAATAACCACTACTCGTAAAAGTTAGTACCACAACAAAACAGCCCGAAAGAATTGTGCTTCTTTCGGGCTGTTTTATTTTTTTTGATAATCAAGGCTATAAGCCAGCGCGCACAATATCATGCACCCGCACAATGCCCACGCAGCGCTGTTCCGTGTCCACGACGGGAAGGACGCTAATTTGTCTGTCGCGGCGCTCCATCTCAGCAAGTGCCTCGCCCAAAAGCGCATCGGGGCTGGTGGTAAGCGGTGATGCCGTCATAATCTCAAGAGCCGAGAGCGGGCGAATATCGTCGAAGCGTTCTAATGCGCGGCGAACATCGCCGTCGGTGATAATTCCCAAAAGGTGCATTGTCTCTAGGTTCTCAACCACGCAGCAGCAGCCAAGACCTTTGCGAGTGCTTTCCACGAGCGCCTCACGGAAGGTTGCACTGCGCTCCACCGCAGGAATAGACGCGCCGGAGTGCATGACCTCGTTCACAGTGAGCGTCAGATTTTTTCCCAACTGTCCCGATGCGTGAACGGCAGCAAAGTCTTCCGCCCGAAAGCCGCGTAAGGACATGAGCGCACCCGCTAAGGCATCGCCGAGCGCCATTGCTACGGTCGTGCTGGACATTGGTGCAAGTCCAAGCGGGCAGGCTTCGCGTTCCACGGAGGCATCTATGACACAGTCGCAAAGCGTCCCAAGCGGCGAGTCGGTTACGCCCAGAAGTCCAATCGTCCCGATGCCGCGTACCTTCAGGCTTGGAAGAAGCGCAAGAAGTTCCGATGTCGTGCCGCTTTTGGAAATGAGAAGTGCCACATCGCCACGCTCCGCAATGCCAATGTCGCCGTGAAGCGCCTCCACCGGATGCACCGATATCGAGCGCGAACCTGTGCTGGTGAGCGTCGCAGCAATTTTTTGCCCCACAATGCCGGACTTGCCAATACCAAAGACCAGTATTGTTTGCGCCTCATTCAGCATTTGCACAGCGCGAATGATTCTGTCTGCAAAGTCAGGATTTGAAAAGCGCTTTGCCACGCGCGCCAGAGCCGTTTGCTCGTCGTGAAGTATGCGCTGGGCTTCGTACAGGCTTGCGGTAATGTCCATGCTGTTTTTCTGCAATAGTTTTATACAAAAGCCCGACACTACTTGCTACGCAAAATAAATTTGCAATTTGAGTATTGTCGGGCTGGTATTTTTAGCCACTATTTGTGCAATGGCATTATTTCATCGTGTCAACAATATCGGCGAGAAGAACGGTCATGCCGCCACGCGATACTTTTTTGCCAATCACGCCCACAGGCGCATCGGCGAGGCGTGCCAAGTCATCACCGACGCTGGAGCCGTCTGCTTTGACCACATAGTAAATGCTGGAACCGACCATAAAGCCTAATGCGCTTTTGTTTGTCATTGCCGTTGCATCCTGAGCGCTCACGCGCTTGAACGTCAAAAGGCTCACCACATAGCCTTTAATGGGCTTGGAAGTCTTGGTAACTACTTTTGCGGATGACGTAGTGGTTGTTTTTGTAACCGTTGGCGTTGATTGTGCTGCGGGTGCTGTCGTACTCGGAGCGGGCATTTTTGATTGGGCAATGCCGGAAAGCGGCATGAGGATTGCACAGGCAAGTGCAGCGATTGATAAACGGAAATTCATAGTTGCTTTTTGATGAAAAAGTGAGAAAATATACTGTTGATGAAGAGAACAATTTACGGGGTAACTTTGGTAAACGTCACGCCGTCAATAAATCCTTTAGCTGCCATAGGATTCAAGCTGGGCGCAAGTGCGTACGGCACGTTTGCCACAGGTTGATACGAAATTTCTACTTCAACGTAACGGTTTGGCGCAGTACCTTGAAGAATTACGCCAGACGAGGATGCTTTGAAGAAAACTTTCGCAAAATTGCCTTCCACGGTTTGGAACGCACCAACAAATCCTTTTGTAGTGTTGCGTAGAATGATATTATAGTTGCCGCCTGCTGCATCCATCTGCACTTGAGTGTCAAAAACCTGATTAAGGCTATCAACATTGGTATAAACATTAGCGCCCGATTTCGTTCTACGTGGGTTTGTAATAGCTGTATAGCCAAGTGCATCGGGGGTGCCAACGAGTAAGGTATCGTTAGAACGAGTATTGATACCCAAATCCCATTCATTGCCGCGTGCAACAGTAAGATTTAATGCCGTTCCACCCTGAAAGCGCAAACCGCTTCCAAAGCCGGAAGCCGTTTCATAAATACGGATAACACCACCCTGCATGGTCGTCACGCGCACAGCGGGCGACCAGCGAATTTCACGTGAAGCGCTAACAGTGTCTGCCGTGCGGGTCTGAACGCGGAAAAGATAGACCGTGCCTGCTGTTAAGCCATTCACGTCAATAGTAGTACCGGAAACGGTGGTTGTGCCAATCGTTGCGCCGGAAACAGTGTTAAGAATGGTAACGCGGTAGCCGTTGATATTGGTGGTGCTGGAAGCATTCCATTTGAGGCGCACGGTGGCGGCATCAATGGATGTCGCTTTCAAGCTGTCCACGGGGTTCGGTACGGTTACGGTAACGGGACTTGTGGGGTCGCAGGCTACAAGGATGACGAGAGCCAATGCCACGAACGATGTAGCAAATAAGCGTATGAGTTTCATAGAAAAACCTTTTGGAAATTGTGATGAGGAAAAATAGTTGAGGTATCAGGTGTATTGGGGGACATTGCGTGAGCAAAGCAAGATTACAACACTATTGCATGGTTACAGATATGCAATTTAGGACACTTCTTTGAGATACACAAGCCATGAACAAAGTTTAATGGTGGGATGATATGTTTAGTGTTGTGTTATTTCCTGAAGTTACGCTTTCTGAAATTCCTCTTCACTGTGTGAAGGGGTGGCAGTCCAGCGAAGCGCGGACTGACGGGGTAGTCCGGCATAGAAGCGGCGGCAATGCACGAAGCAACACCCCGTCCTCGCTGCCGCTCGTACACCCCTCT
>CALCNX010000125.1 GCA_937899715.1 uncultured bacterium
TTCGACTTTTGCTCAGGAGATTGGCGAAAAAATGACTTTCCAAACAGACTCTGAGATAGCCATTAAAACGCAACCCAAATAAAGCAGAAGTTGAGTGTTATTTCAAATCATCAAACTCAAGGTACAAACTTGCGCTAACCTGCATTGTTACGGGCTTGCCTGTGCGCATATTCACAGCTTGCATCTTACCTGTTTGCAGGGGTGTGTTGGAGCGGGTAAGATTGAAAACTGTTGTGGCATTTGCCTGAAGTTCTTTTGCACTGAGAGGGGTATTACCAAGCCGTACAATGTGGTCAAAATCCGGTTTTGCCGAAATCACGTGCGCTGCGTATTGCGCCTCTGGTGAGCCGAAGACCAGATATTCTGCCGTTTTGAAGCGTTTAGCAGAAATATCAAATTTTTTGAAATGCAGCACACGCTGTATGCTTACCGTGAAAGTGCCTGTAATTGGCTTGCCACCACGCTCGAAGTGCCCACAGTAAAGCTGTGCCGTGAACGGACGAGGCTTGGTAATCATTTCCGGCAGCACAAAGACTTCCGGCACAAGCGTATAAACTGTCTCTTTCGGTGTGGCTGTGCGGCTTTGGCGGTAGGCGGTGCGGACAGAATCTGGTATTTCCAATTCTAACAACACTTGGTAATCATGCGGCGTATGGAACATCGGCAAATGCGACGCATAGACAGGTCGCGCTTTCTCGCCGCCAAAAAACATCATGCCGTGTGTGGAAGGCTTGTCGGTGCTTGTGCTGTGAGCGTGATTGCCTTGCGCGGCAAGGGGCAAGTGTGGTGGTGCTATCATCCATAGTGCAGCAAGGATTAACAAGGCTTTTCGAGTATTCATGCAAAAATGCTTCATATATTACCAAGGATTCAAAAAATAAACTAGAACTAATCAGCATACTGTAGTGTCATCAATGTAAGCAATTGGAGCGCGAACGGAAGTTCGCAACAACCAAGCAACGAAGCGAGCTTCCTTCCGCACTTCTGCCAACAAAATCTTTATGTTGATGACATTGCAGCATACTGCCTTGTTTTTCACACATAATATCAACTGTACTTGAACACTACCTCGTTCTTCATTGCGGCAGACCTTTGGCAGCTCAAACGCTGAATTGCTCATACCAACCTTATTTCTCTCAATCTACTACAATCACCGCGCAAGCTGGATTTTTAGCGTCGTCTGCGAGCGTTCTACGGCAGCATCGTTCACGGGCATTGCTGTTAGAAGTAGAAAATAAGCGGCTTGGTTCGGCAGAGAAGAACCATCCAGCGTAAAGGAGTATTCGCCGCGCGGGCGCTCTATATCGGCAAAAATTTCGCGCACTATTCGCCCTGTGGCATCATAAAGCCAAGCCGTTACGCGAGCACGGTCAAGTACGGTATAGCGCACAAGAGTATTCTCGCCAAAAGGATTGGGACTGGCGACAGCACTGGCAAGCACAGCATTCGGAATGGCAGCCTGCGCCGTGTCGCTGCTATACATCGCACGAAATTCTTGCGCCGGGCGCACTGTCGCATCCAGAAATCCCAAGCGGTACGCATAGACATCGCCTCGTGTGGGTACGGAATCCAAGAACTCATATTCTCCACCACTGCTTACTCTGCGCAAACGCAAACCCGGAGAACGTAAGAACGATGCAACTGTATCGAACTTACTTGTTGCCGTACCACGTGTAGCAGCATTTACAAGTTGCCGCAGCAGGAGAAAACCGGCATTGCTACGCCGCCCTGCACGCTCCTCCGTCGTCGTCCAGCGAACCCGGACACGCTTATCGCCTGCGTACTCGGCTTGTAGGCGTGTTGCTGTCAGGGTTGGGACAAGTTCTACCGTCGGTGCATCCATACGATACCGCGTTGGAATTTCGATGTTGTCATTCGGATTATAGCGTTTGCCTGCCACGGTTTGCGCCTGTGCGGTTTTGAAGGCATTGGATTGCAAGCGGCTTATGGGCTGCGTCCACACAAGCCGCACACGCTCCGGCTCACGTATTGTATCAGCAAGCGACAAACGAAATCGCCCCAATATGCGTGATGAATCGGGCAAAACCGATACCGTATTTTCGACACTATCAGCACCCATGATGACGATACCTATTCTTTGGCGAGAGACTTGCACAAGCGTCAACACCTCGTAGCCCAAACGCCCTGAGCCTGATTGAGCGCGTTCGAGCGGCAAGCCTGATGAATCCACAGTCAACGTTGCTCCGGCAAGGTTGAGATTGGTTGTCGTCAGAAAAAACGTGCCGTTTGCCCACGTGCGCCATGCCGTCTGTGATGAAGAGGAGCGATTGGTCAGCACAAGATCAAACTCGACATGGCGTGGCGGTAGCACAACGACGTTGCGCACAACTACCTCTGCCGATGGCTCATTTCCTTGTGCACTGAGGCTCTCTTCGCCCATAGTCCATATCGCAATAACAGCAACGAAAAACCTTGCAACGCGCATCATCGCTCTCTCCTTTTATGACGATTGTTCCAAATCAAATTCAAGTCGCGCGTGGTGATAAGACCGTCCAAGTCAACGTCGTGCCGGAGATACCCTTCGCGAAGTATGCTTCGCCATGCCGACGACATCGCGGCATCGTAATCAAAACGAGTAATTGACCAACGTTCATGCTGTTCATCACTAACATCTCCGGCACGCATCATAAACACAGGCTTTTCAGCATCCGCGCTGCCAAATTGCCGCAACGCCAATGCGCCACCTACCACACGCGAGGTATCGCTCCAGTCGAGGACGAATCGTCGTTGCGGCGCTACTTCCAACGTATCGCGCCACTGCACGGGCAGGTGATTACGATGATGAAGTGTAGCAATAAAACGTCCGCCGTTTTCGAGTAATTCCGGCAGTTCCAGTGCCACTGCGGGTTGCAGGCTTGGACTGTAAATAGCACCATTACGCTTCAATAGTACGGGTAAAAAAAAGCGAAGAGAATCGGGCGGCGTCACACGCGAAACCGAGCTCAACTCCAAAAGCAGCCAATCCACTGCGTCACTAGGAAATGCTCGTGTTACAGTCTTTTCACCAATAAATTGAGCATCATGTACTTCGTTAAGAACCGACAATCCCATGCTGTCGAGACTGCGTGGAAGAATACTGTCTTCCCGCAAAAGTGTTTTCATGCGCCCATCACCAAGATACGCCCCTTCCAAAAATGCTTGCATCGAAAAAAATGCCGTGGGCACTGTTGTTCGTGTAGAATCCACACCAAGCGCAAAGAACCGTGAGGAAGTAGGTACAAAACGTACACTATCCATCACCCCATATTGCCAAAAGTCTTCATCGGAGAGTTTATTCCATGCGGAACGAGCCGTTGCTCGGCGGGGCAAACCGTTTGTTTGCCATGCACGGAGTTCGGGATTCCAATGCTGCAAGAGAACACGCTGAGCGTCAAGGTCATTAGTTTCGTCCGGCGGCTCTACGCGCCATGCGTAACCGATTCTAACGAGTGTACTTGCTGGGGAATCATTGCTGTTTGTTAGTGTTATTTCTAAACTACGACGCACTTTTGCCGTATCGCTTGTTGGCGCAGGGAAGCGGTCAGGCAGCACACGCACAGCGGCTTGCAAAGATTGACTTGTGGGTAGCACCGATTGAAGCGTTGTATAGCGATTATTGAAAAGGCGAGGGAGCGTGTCATTTGGAATCACACGCCGCACTGTGCCGACAATTTCGGCAGAATCTTCCAAGAACTGTGGATTAGCAAATTCATCCATACCCGCAAAATCCAGCGCATATGCGCCCACACTGCTTTCTGTCCAAAGTCGTGAGGCGAGCGTAAGTGAATCATTCACACTCACACTCTTTGTCAAGCGATACCCGCCGCGATTGCGCACATCCAGCACCGCAAGACGTGGGAGTAACTCGCCTGTTGCTGTCATTGCGCTCTCGCCGCGTGTGCGTAAGCGCACACGCCCTTGCGCCGTAGGCTGCACGGCAAGTGAACCTTCCGAAAAGCGTGTTATGATGGTGTTGTCGGCAAGCGTAAGGTTTGCCTGCTCTGCGTTTTGCAATTCGCCCCGTCGTAGATTCAGTGCGGCACGAAGAGTAATGTTCCCGTCGAGAATGAACGCTCCGTCACGATTTTCCAACGTAAGCGCATCCATGCTCCCCACGCCGCGCACAAACTGGCAGCGCACGCCATTTAGCACCAACAGCGCATCACGGCTTGCATTACGAATACTGCCCTTGTGGGAAACACCACCGCGAGATTCTATGCTACTCGTGGGCGGCACATCAATAACCGCATCACGGCTTGTTTGGAGGGAATCATAGACAATGAAGCGGCGGTCATTTTGCGGTATAATCACTTTCTGAGAACGTCCTGCAAAAGCAAGATTGGCATAACGTAACGAAGGTATGCGCTGCACACGCCCCAAACTATCGCCCGAAAACATAACCCAAGCCCCGATAGAATCTTGCTGAATAACATTTTCGTCTGCCCGGCTACTCACGGTTCTGCTATTGTGAATAAGCCCGCTGCTCACAAGGCTTTCCAATACCTCAATGCGTCCTGCATTCGATACAAGCGATGTGTTTTGCAGACTTCCAATCTGTACCCGAGTCGAATCGGACATCGAAACAGGTGAGAACACGACCAAACCTTGCCATGCCGTCAGGCTATCGCTCCGTAAGCGTTGCAACTGCTCACGCGAAGGAGTGGTAACACTGCCCAAAGTTGTATTCGGCAAAGAACCGACTATTGCAGAAGCGATAGACCATCTGCCTTGTGTGGGCGGTGCTTCGTCGAGAAATGTGGAATCACTGGCAGCAAACGAACCAAAAAGAAGCGCCGCCGGGCGAGAAGCGTTACCATTGCCAGCAGCCAGAATAGAAACCGTTTGCGCCAGCGCCTCGTTTCTCACTGCGCCCCGCTCCCGTACTTGCCCAAGCAACGTTGTACCATCAAGCGCATTCCGGCGAAAGCCCACATGAACCGTATGAGTAATTTCGACACTATCTCCCGCATCCGGCTCCCGTGCTATATTCCATGTAGTAGGATTTGACCAGCGACCATCTCGCACACTCTGCACCAGTTCACGACCTCCGCGCAAAAGAAGAGCCTCGCCGGAAGTAACGGAAAACGGCGTTCCCGCTTGCGAGGTAAGCCCACGATATTCGACAAATCCCAATGTACTGCTTGATGCCAAAGTTCGCTCCACACCCACCGCACCAAGCCGCCGAGGAGAGGGCGCAGCATTAGTGCTCGTGAGCGAAAACATACTCAAACTGCTTTCATTTGCGGCAAGAAAAGGCGGCAGAACCTCCTCACGCCGATAACCAAGCCGTAACGCACCTGTCCACGCGGTATCGCCAGACCAGTGCCAGCGCACTTGCCTGCGGACATCACGCACAGCATCAAACGCCGCTGTCGGCTCACGACGTGGCATAATAGTGAGCGTCATATCACGAGGAATATTGCCGGAATCAAATGTGAAGCGGGTTTGAGCATTATTGAACGTGTAGCTCCTTGTGCTACTTGCCATTACACGGCGCATTGCACCTTGCACTTCATCGGATTGCTGCACAAAAGCAGCATCTGCGCTTGGTGTTAGCATCACGAGTTCCAAAGCGCCTACGTCCACTAATGAAGAATTAACCCGCAGCGACCCCGCAAGAAATACCCCATTTTGCCCTGGCGACGGCAACACAAGTAACGTTTTATCAGAGTTTTCGAGAAAAAGATGCCCGTAAGGGTTCGTACGGCTTGTTGTCATCAATGCTTGAGGCTGAGTCGAATTGTAGCGAACGGTACTTTGTGTGTGAAATGTTGCATTTGTGCCGCTCACGAGGTCATTCCGCAGATTCCCGCTCACAATCAATTCATTCCCTGCAAAACCAAGACTGACGGAGCCGCTCGTACCGCTCGGTTGTGCAAAGAGGCGTATGCTTGCGCCTGTTTGAATGAGAACAGAAGCACTTTCTGAGAGTGTCGCAAGCAAGCCCGTGTAAAGGCTGCACTCCTGAACACCGATAGTTAAACGCCCAGAACCGATACTAAGGCTTGCCGGAAGTGTAGTATTCACACCGAGCACCTCTGTTGTTCCAACTTCTATGTGCCCTGTGCCTGAAAGCGTTGGAGGAAAAAGACCATCCGTGCCAATACTGAGCGCACCGAACACCTGTAAACCAGCTCCGTTACTTGGGTTCTGCCGAAATGTACCTCGTGTGCGTACACTCGCTCCAGCACTGATACGTTTGGGTTCGCTTCCGCGCAAAATCTCAATATTTTGGTAATCCTCACCGCCCAATAGCACTTGCGCTGCGGTGTTGTCGTAGAAAAATGTGCCGTTGTAGAAACGTGTGCCACCATTTGCCGTGAACACGCCCACCGAAGCACTCTCACCACCGACGTACACACCGCTTTCGATGCGCTTCGGAGCGATACCCTCCAGCGCAAGATTACTATACCACCGTGCTTGAACTTGCTGCTGTGTTGTGGCGGAAGAGCTTGCATAGCGCACCAAACCTCCCACACGAAGCGCCTCATTGATACCGAGCGCAGCACCGCCCGTGAAACGATTATTTGCACCAAGAAACTCAATGATTCCGTCATTACGGACGTGTACGGAAGAGGGGTTGCCATTGCGGAACTCGCCCGACTCAGCACGCAAGCGTATGATTGCACCTGTGCTATTGGTGAATTGTCCCAGGGCATCATTGACAAGATGCTGCGCATGAAGCGGAACTGCGGTCAAGAAAAGGCAGCACAAGAGAAGATTGCAGGACAATCGTGATGGCAAGAAGGCAGAGACAAAGCACACTGTAACCTTTGGAGACATTACTTTGGGAGAACTGGATGAACGATAAGAGTATTCAGTGCAATGATGCGCAATTCTGAGAAGTTATGCAACAGGAAAATGTGCGCAACATAACTTTTCGCTGATGGCAGAACAAAAAATGCGAATGACACCGAAGTATCATTCGCATCTATCATCAATTCTCTGAACGAGATTACTTCATGAACATTCCGCCCTTGCTCACGAAGAACGGTACAAACACAAGGCTGATAATTGCCATGAGTTTGATAAGAATGTTCAGCGACGGACCCGATGTGTCTTTGAACGGGTCGCCGACGGTATCGCCCACGACAGCCGCTTTGTGCGTGTCGGAGCCTTTGCCGCCAAGCTGTCCGGTTTCGATATATTTTTTCGCATTGTCCCATGCGCCGCCGGAGTTTGCCATCGAAATCGCCAGCATCACACCTGAGATAAGCGAACCGATAAGTACACCTGCCAGCATCTTCACGCCGAAGAATAAGCCAACAAGAAGCGGAGTTAAAATTACCAGCAAGCCCGGAGCAATCATCTCACGGAGAGAGGCTTTGGTGGAAATATCAACACACGTGCGGTAATCGGCACGCGCCTTGCCTTGAAGCAAGCCCGGAATATCGCGGAACTGACGACGCACTTCTTCAATCATATCAAAAGCAGCTTTACCGACCGATTTCATCGTCATAGCCGAGAATGCAAATGGAAGAGCCGCACCTGCCATTAAACCAGCAAGAACAGCGGGGTCAGTAAGGTTGATATTGTTCAATTCAGGTTTTGCCTGTGCTGCACGTGTAAGGAATGCAGAGGTAAGCGCCAAACTCGTGAGGGCAGCCGAACCGATAGCAAAGCCTTTGCCGATAGCAGCCGTCGTATTGCCGGCAGCATCCAGAGCGTCGGTGCGCTTGCGAATATCTTTGCCCATTTCCGCCATCTCGGCGATGCCGCCTGCGTTGTCCGATACGGGACCATAAGCGTCTATCGTTAAGCCGACAGCAATCGTGCCCAGCATCCCGATAGCAGCCATAGCGATACCATACATTCCGGCATAGTTAAAGCCGACAGCAGCAGTAATCGCAATGAGCAACATCGGAATAACCGAGCTGTTGTAGCCATTTGCAAGACCATAAATGATGTTTGTAGCAGCGCCGGTTTGTGACGCGCCCGCAATCTCACGCACGGGGCTGTAACGATGAGAAGTGAAATACTCCGTCAGCAAGCCCACCAACAAACCTGAGATGAGACCTGCCGCCAGCGCAATAAATACACCTGTGTTGTGATAGATGAACTGGCTTTCGGGGGAGAGTTTGAAGTCTGCGGGGATAAATTTCATGGTCGGATAATACAACGCCGCAAGCATAAAGACTGTCGAACCGATGAGCGCATTTTTGAGCGAGGATTCAACTTTTTCTTCCGACTTCGGATTAACCAAAAAGAGCGAAAGGAAGCTGGCAACAATACCGACACCGCTCACGATAAGCGGGAAAAGAAGTGCAGCCACGCGCAAGTTTTCATCGGGAACATACGCGAATGCCGTAGCGCCGATAACCATTGCAGCACAGGTGCTTTCTGCTACCGAGCCAAAAAGGTCAGCGCCCATGCCCGCAATATCCCCGACGTTGTCGCCCACGTTGTCAGCAATAACAGCTGGATTGCGTGGGTCGTCTTCGGGAATACCGGCTTCTACTTTACCAACAAGGTCAGCGCCTACGTCTGCCGCTTTGGTGTAAATACCACCACCCACGCGACCAAAAAGTGCTACGGAAGAACCGCCAAGCGCAAAGCCGGAGAGAATTTCCATAATGATATGGATTTGCTCGGAGGGGAACATCTGACGAAGTCCGATATAAACCACGGCAATACCCAGAACGGCAAGCCCCGTCAACCCAAAGCCCATCACGGCACCGGAGTTGAACGCGATTTTGAAGGATTCCTGCAAGGAAATGCGTGCGGCGGCGGCGGTGCGAACGTTACCTTTGGTGGCAATGTTCATCCCAATATATCCGGCAGCAACACTAATACCAGCGCCGATAACGAAACTGACGGCAGAGAGCAGCCCCATGGGTGCACTTGCGTGAGGATCGCTAATAGCGAAGGCAATAATCACAGCAAAAATTGCCATAAAAATGGCGAGAATTGAGTATTCGCGCTTCAAGAACGCCATTGCGCCCTCAGCGATAGCATCCGATATTTCGGTAAGACGCGCTACTTCTGCCGCAGAAGCCGCGCCGGTTTCAATCGAAACGGACGTTACACGCCGATAAAAAACAAACGCCACGACGAGGGACAGAAGCCCCAGAACTAGAATAATAGCTAAGTATTCCATAAAAATATGTGAATTGAGGTAAGTAAAAATTGTACACCTGAGATTGCACACAAAGCACTTGCAAATTGCGATGCAAGCATAAAAAACAAAACAGCCCCGAATTTACGGAAAAAAATTTTGTCTCAAAGGAGAAAAATTCTATATTTGTGTCCGCATTTGATAATACTGCCGACTATATCGTTTGCGCTCTTAGCTCAGTTGGTTAGAGCGTTACCTTGACATGGTAAAGGTCACAGGTTCGAGTCCCGTAGGGCGCACAAAAATACACATCAAAGCCGCTTCAATTCTGAAGTGGCTTTTTTCTTGTGCTCGAAATTTACTGTATGAGGAGTACGGACGGAAGCCCGTATTAACTCTCTGCTGCGGACTTCCGTCCGCACTCCTCATACTGTGAAAATTAGCTAAACAGTGTACTAGCGCTGCACTTTTTGATTTTGTATATTATTAGGACTTTCGCAAATAGCAAGAATGAACATGATTTGGAGTGCGGAATTTTAATTCCGCAACGTCTTTCTCCCGTAACGGCGGAATTAAAATTCCGCACTCCCTGTTTTTTGCGAAAGTCCTAATTATGGATTACGCTTTCTGAAATTCCCTTTCATGTATAAAGGGGGGGCAGCCGGAGCGAAACGAGGACTGAGGGGGTAGTCCGGCGGCAATGCACAAAGCAACACACCGCCTTCGCTGCCGCTTGCTGCATCCCTCTTTGTTCCAAAGAGGAAAATTGTTTGCAAAAGCGTATCTTCAGTTATGATATTCACGAACTCATCCAATTTGGCAACTTCTTGATGGCTACACATAAACTTTCGCTTTCCAGATTAGAGACCTTCCTCTTCGATGCCTGCGACATCCTTCGGGGCAATATGGACGCTTCCGAATATAAAGAATACATTATCTCTATGCTCTTTCTCAAACGGGTGAACGACCAGTTTGAGGTGCATCGTGATAAAAGAAAAAAGAACCTTGAAGAAAGAGGCTTCAACGACCCGCACAAAATCTACACCGAATTGGAAAGACAAGGCGCTCCTGAGTATGATTTCTTCGTGCCACTTGCCGCTCGATGGAAAAAACTGGAAGGCGACCCTGAATTTTATACAGACGACAACGGTAAACAGACACCCTACAACTACATCAAAGACCTGACAGAAGAAATTGGCGACCACCTCAATAAAGCATTGGCGGCTTTGCAGGAAGCCAATCTTGATAAGTTGGAAGGTGTATTTAATCAGGATAATATCAACTTCAACAAAACATTTGGCAAGAACAGCAAACAAATCAGTGACGAGGATTTGAGAAAGTTGATTCAGGAATTTAATAAGAAAAATTTGCGAGACGACAATTTGGAGTTTCCCGATTTGATGGGGGCTGCATATGAATACCTCATCAAACATTTTGCCGACAGTGCCGGAAAAAAAGCCGGAGAATTCTATACCCCCAACGAGATTGTAAAACTTTTGGTGAATATTCTCGAACCCGGCAAGGATGCCGAAATCTATGACCCAACGGTGGGAAGTGGTGGCATGCTCATTGAGTGCAAAAACTATGTGGAGAGTCGCTACGGAACTGCCAAAAATCTTTCGCTCTACGGACAAGAAAAAAGCGGTACTGTTTGGGGCTTGTGCAAAATGAATATGCTGTTTCACAACATTTACGACAGTAAGATTCTGAACGGCGATACCCTGCTCAATCCGCTTCATTATCACAGTAGCAGACCCGGAGAACTGAAAACCTTTGACATTGTGATTGCTAATCCGCCTTTTTCGCAGGATTACGCTACGACCAACATGAAGTTTAAAGAACGATTTAGTTTTTGGATGCCCACCAAAGACAAAGCTGACTTTATGTTTGTGCAGCATATGGTGGCTTCCCTGAACAATGTCGGACGCATGGCGGTGGTGATGCCCCACGGCGTGTTGTATCGGGGCGGGGAAGAAAAAAAATTCAGAGCGCATCTGCTGAGTCGCGGCTATCTGGAAGCTGTTATCGGCTTGCCTTCGGCTTTGTTTTACGGCACCGGTATTGGTGCTTGTGTCTTGGTTATCAATAAAAAAGATGCTCACCTCAGAGACAAAGTGCTCTTCGTCAATGCCGACCGTGAATACAAAGAAGGAAAAAACCAAAACAAACTACGACCCGAAGACATTGAGAAAATCACCTATACCTATCGCAACAAAAAAGAAACACCCAAATACAGCATCTTGGTGGCAAAAAGCAAAGCCATTGACCCCTTGAACAATTTGGAAAATGAAGATTTCAATTTCAACATCCGCCGATTTGTCGATAATGCACCGCCGCCCGAACCGCACGATGTCCATGCTCACCTGCAAGGCGGTATTCCCGAAAGTGAAGTCAATGCCTTGCAGCATCTCTTTGATTGCTACGATGGCTTGCGTGAAAAATTATTTGAACCGCGAAAAGAAAACTATCTCCAATTTACGAGCAGCATCGCTCGCAAAGAGGAAATCAAAAAACTCTTTGACGAGAGCCATGAAGTACAAACAGCTCACGCCCAATACACCAACGCCATTAACGAATGGTGGACGCTGCAAATTCCCCTGATTGAACGCTTGCCCGAACAAACAACCAATGTCTTCGACCTCTATCACCAGTTCTCTACAACGCTTACTCAAAAATTACAAGCACTGCCCATCTTGGATGAGTTCAAAAGCCGTGGCTCCTTTGCTGCCTATTGGGACAGCATCACCAACGACATCAAAAGCGTTATTGCCAGCCGATGGAATGCCGAGCTGATACCGGACGATGAAATTTTGCAAAGCCAGTTCCCGGACGTGTTGAAAGAGTTGAACGCAAACGAAGCCAGACGCGACGAACTCCAAGCCATGTTCGACGAGGTGAATGAACTGGAAGACGATGTGTGGAACGAAGAAGAGTACGACGTTTGGCGCAGTAAAGAACTGAAAGACCACAAAGAAGCCATCAAAGCTATTAAAGGCGAGCGCAAAGAGGCAGACAAAGAGTATAAACTACTGCTGAAAAGAATAAAGGCAGGAGCAGCCGATAGCGTGGAGCTAGAAGTGCAAAGTGAAACGCTGAAAGCAGACATCGAGGCGTTGGATGAACACATAAGCAGCTCAGAAAACCGCATAGCAAAGCACACCGCACGGGAAGAAGAACTCAAGCAATGCAAGAAAAAAGTAAAGGAAATAAAAGACCGTAAGCAAGATCTAGTGGATAAAGCCCGTGAGCGAATCACTCCCGAAGAAGCCAAAGAACTTATCATGGAGCGCTGGCTGCGAACCCTACGGGAAACTATCAGCGATTATCTGCAAACGCACCAACGCCAACTCCTGCACACCGTAGAAAATCTGTGGGAGAAATACACCACACCGCTCCACGCCATTCTGGCGGAACGGGAACAAGAAACTGAATTGCTGAACACTTTTTTACGTGAGTTGGGTTATGAGTGAGTGGAAGGAATATTTGTTGGGAGATTTATTATCTCTGAAACCTGAGTATGGAGCTAATGCCGCCGGAATAAATTACAGACCACAATTACCACGTTTTTTGCGAATAACAGATATTGATGATAACGGGAGATTGATTAAAACAGATTTAGTTTCAGTTGATATAAAGTATTTGGAACAGTATGGTCTTAAACAAGATGACATTGTAATTGCAAGAACAGGAAATACAGTTGGCAAATCATATCTCTACAATGAAAAAGATGGAACCTTAGTCTATGCTGGCTACTTAATCAAATTCCGATTCGATGGAGGAAAAGTTCTTCCTCAATTTGCATTTCATCACTTGCAATCTGAACGATTTAAGTCTTGGATAAAAAATACTGTGAGAATTGGAGCACAACCAAACATTAATGCCGCCGAGTATTGTAGTATCAAATTTAAATTTCCTCCCCTCCCCGAACAACGCCGCATCGCCCGCATCCTCTCCACTGCCGATGCGGTGATAGAAAAAACGCAAGCCGCCATTGCCAAATACCAAGCCATCAAGCAAGGGATGTTGCAGGATGTGTTTACCCGTGGCATAGACACCACCACGGGCGCACTCCGCCCCCGCTACGACGATGCCCCGCACTTGTATAAAGAAAGTGCGTTGGGGTGGATTCCGAAGGAGTGGGAGGCGGATTGCTTAGGAAGCATTATTGATGCTGTTGACCCACAACCCGACCATAGAACACCGCATTCTGTCGAGAACGGAGTACCATATTTGGGGATTAACGATATGGATAAGTATGGGAATATTGATTTAACAAAATGCAGGAAAGTTTCTGATGAAATTTTAGCCGAGCATAAAAAGAGATACACTATTAGAATGGGTGATATTATGTTCGGTAAAATCGGGACAATTGGAGAACCTAAGAGGCTACTCAATTTTGACAATATAACACTAAGCGCCAATGTCATTCTAATCCAGCCAAAATGCGTAGCCGACTATATTTATTGGCTACTGTGTTCGCAGCTAATTAATGGACAGGTTAAAAAGTCAATACATGCTACTTCCCAACCAGCTTTTGGAATAGAGAAAATTAGGGCTTTAATTGTTCCGATATGTGATGAGATTGAGCAAAGTTTAATATCTCAGGCAATTAACTCTTGTGACACCAAACTCCGCACCGAACAAGCATATCTCGAAAAGCTGCAAGCGCTGAAAAAGGGTTTGATGGAAGATTTGCTGACGGGGAAGGTGCGGGTGGTGGCTGTGGAAGAATTGGCGGCACAAAAATGACGGACTCGCAAGTTTCCAAGCTCAGAAAAAAATCATTTCAGTACCTTTAACCGAACTCAAAACCAGAATCAACAAACTCTCATGGCAGAATACATCAATGTCGAAAAACCGTTCTTAGATAAACTTCGCCAGCTAGGGTGGCAGGTAATCGACCAAGGGCTTGGCGTACCGCAAGAGCCGTCAAAAAGTTTGAGAGAAAATTTCAAGCAGGTCTTATTGCCCAATGTTTTCAAAGACAGCATAAAAGCTATCAACAAAACATCGGACGGCAGAGCATGGCTTACCGACAAACAACTGGAGGACGTGCTGACGGAAATTCAAAGTTTTTCGGGCAAAACACTGCACGAAGCCAACAAAGAAATTCACCGCTTGCTTGTAAAGGGCACCACGGTCAACAAAAACGAAATAACGGGAGAAATCAATCCCACGGTTCGTTTGGTGGACTTCAGAAATTACGACAAGAACAGTTTTATTGCCATCAATCAGTTTCGGCTGCTTACGCCCGGAGCCAGCCGCACGGGAATTATCCCCGACATTGTGTTATTTCTGAACGGCTTGCCGATTGTCGTGGTGGAGGCAAAAGATTTGGAAGTGGCTGAACCCTTGAGTGAAGCATACTTGCAGGTTACGCGCTATGCCAACACGCGGCAAGACGATTACGGAGTGAAAGAAGGCGAAGAAAAATTATTTCACTACAATATTTTCAGCATCATCACGCACGGCACCGAGGCAAGAGTGGGCAGCATCAGTGCAGAGTTTGATTTCTACAACAACTGGGTTGATATTTTCCCTGAAGAATACAAGGCAGTGGAGTTTCCACCCCACGAAGAGCGGCAGGATGTGCTCATTCACGGTATGCTGAACAAAGAAATCGTGGTGGATATTCTGAAGCACTTTACGCTCTTTATGGAAATCAAAAAAGGCGTGGAGGTAAAGGTTGTGGCGCGGTACAATCAATACAGAGCGGTCGGGAAAATCATCCGCAATCTGAGAGAAGGCACATCACCGATGGAAAAAGGAGGTGTGGTCTGGCACACACAGGGAAGCGGAAAAAGTTTGACGATGGTGTTCCTCATTCGCAAACTCCGCAGTTGTGACGATCTGAAAGACCTAAAAATTATTTCTATCGTTGACCGCGTTGATTTAGAAGAACAATTGGCAGATACCTTAACGTATGCCAATGAGTTCCTTTCTATCATTGACCGTAAATCCGATTTGCGAACATTGGACGATGACACAGGAAATCTGAGTTTGGTAATGATTCATAAGTTTTTGGATGCAAATAATGTCTCAGCGCAGTCACTGATTGATGCAGAAATAGTTCCCACCTTTGAGAAGTTTGAAGCCATCAACAGCAGTGCCCGCATTTTGCTGCTGGTGGACGAAGCGCACCGCACACAAGGTGGCGACATGGGCGATAATTTGTTTCATGCTTTTCCTGAGGCTACTCGCATTGGTTTTACCGGAACGCCCCTGCTGACCGAAAGGCACGAAGTAAAAACCCATGAACGCTTTGGAGGAAAATTAGACAAGAACGGCGAACCGTGGATTGACACGTATAAATTTGATAAAGCCGTTGCCGATAGAGCCACGGTAGAAATAAAATACATCGGCAAGGTTTCAAAAGACAAGATTGACGACAAGGAAGTGTTTGATGCCAAGTTTGAAGATATGTTCAAACAGCGGACGCAAGAGGAAAGAGAAGAGATACAAAAGCGTTATGGTTCGTTTATCGCCTATCTGGAAAGCAAGAAACGCATTGCAGAAATTGCCAAAGACATCCTTGAGCACTATTACGCCGATATTTTGGTGAATGGTTTCAAGGCGCAGGTAGTTGCCTCAAGTATTGTGGCAGCCGTGCGCTACAAATATGAGTTGGAAATTGCGGTACAAAACAAAATTGCGGAACTGAAAGCATTGCCGGACGGAGAAAGAGACGACGAGCGAATAAAGCAACTGGAGTTTTTGAAAGTACACGCAATCGTTTCAAGCCTCGGCAACAACGAACCCGGTTACATCAGCAAGGCTAGGCGTGAGGCATTGGAAACGGATGCGAAAAACAGTTTCAAAAAGGATTTTGACTACAACAAACCCGAATCGGGCATCGGTATTATTTGCGTTTGCGACCGACTGATTACGGGCTACGATGCACCTATTGAGCAGGTGATGTATCTGGACAAAGGCATGAGAGAGCATGATTTGTTTCAGGCAATTACCCGTGTGAACAGAACAAAAAAGGGGAAATCCTTTGGTTTGATTGTGGACTATTACGGAGTTACCAAACACCTTGCAGAAGCATTGGCTATTTACACAGACAGGGACAAAGAAAAACTGAAAAACTTTCTGGATGTTTTTCGTGACATCAATAAAGAAATTCCGATACTTGAATCTCGCTACAAACGCATTCTGAACCTATTCACGGAGCAAACACTGCTTGAATTCAAGCTGCATGAGATTGAGAATTTCCTGAATCAGAACTTCACCGACGGCGCAGCCGAATTTGAGTTTGCGGAACGTTGTATTGAGCAAGCCAAGACCATAAAGTTCAGAGCCGAACTGCTCACCTACTCCAAAAGTTTCTTCGACAGTTTAGATTTGCTTTTCAACTCTCAAGCCGGAGGGGAGTATTGGATTCGTGCAAAGCGATTGGGCTATTTGCTTTGGAGAATCAAAGACCGCTATAAAGACGAGACAATGGATTTGAAATGGGCTTCGCAAAAAGTCCGTCAGTTGATTGACAAACATCTTTTCTCATTGGGCATTGACACCAAGGTTCAACAGGTTTCTATTCTGTCGGATGAATTCAAAAGCAAGGTTGATTATCTGAACAAAACACCAAAATCAAAAGCATCCGAAATGGAGCATGCGATTCGTTGGCACATCAAAGTAAATCTGGACAAAGACCCAACACTATACAACCGCTTCAAGGACAGACTGGAAACCCTGCTTAATTCGTACAAAGAAAATTGGGAAGAAATAGTAAAACAACTGGAAGAGCTAAGAGAAGAAATGGCGGAAGGGAGAAAACCTGAGACCGAAGGTATTTCAATTATTGAAGCACCGTTTTATGATATACTGAAAACAAGTTTGCAAACCGAAAGCGAAGAGGAGATTCGTAAAGCCAAGGAACTGACCCATACATTGCTTTCCATTTTGAAAGAAACAGCCACAATAAACAATTTCTGGACAGACAAAGCAGCCGAAAGAAAACGCATTGAAGGGATGATTGATGACGAGATTCGTTATTCAGGAATTGAAGGACTATCCGGGAAAGCAACAGAATTGGCAACAGAATTAATGAAACTTGCCCAAAACAGAGAGGCGGATTTACGATGACGTTAGCCGACCTTGATATTACCATTGAGAGAACTGACCGAAGAAAAACGGTGAGCATCTTTATTGAACGTAATGGTTCGGTAAAAGTGCTTGCACCGGTTACGGCATCAGACGAGAAAGTGGAAGCAGCAGTTCAATCAAGAGAGTATCAGATTTTTACAAAGCTGGCTCAATGGAAAGAACTCAATCAGGGCAAGGTGAGCCGTGAGTTCGTCAATGGACAATCCTTTCTGTATCTTGGAAAAAATTATCGTTTGAAACTTACCGAAAACCAGGATGTGCCGTTAAAAATGAACGGTGGTTTCTTTCTGCTTGATAAAAAACACACCGGGAAAGCAGACAAAGTGTTTAAGGACTTCTATCGAGACAAAGCAGAAAAGAAAATCAAGGAAAGAATGAAGCTGATTGAAGAAAAATTTCAGCTCAAACCAACAACAATTAAAGTATTAGAATTGCAGAATCGTTGGGCTTCGTGGACACCAAAGAACGGGTTAAATTTTCATTGGAAATGTATCATGGCTCCTATATCTGTTCTTGACTACATCATCACACACGAAATGGTGCATTTGAAATTTCCGAATCATTCAACAGAATTTTGGAATGAGTTGGACAAGAAAATGCCCAACTACCGTGAGCATGAAAACTGGTTAAAACTAAACGGTGTGAAATTGTCATTATGAGAACACAAGACGACCGAAGCAGCTTTTTCATTCTCGGTGAGATTTGGTATATTGAGGTGAGACGCGATGCATCCACCACCAAATCATCAATCAAATGAAACCATTCCTTACTTCCGTTGTGCTCCTTCTGAGCACCTTTGCAGCTTTTGCACAAACTCCTGCACAATGGCTCGACCTTACGCGCCTAACGAACTATCCTGATTCCTGCACCACCGATGGACGAAAAGACCTTGACGACCCAAAGAAAGCCCGCAATCGCCTCAAAAACCGTTTTACTCTCCCCGCAACAGTCAAACCAATGTCCCTGAACGAGATTCGTGCATTGGAAGCTCTCCAAACAATCCCCAAAGACATGGAGCGTGACGGACGCAAATTTGTGCTTTACGAAGTGGTGAATGTGGACAATAAACCAGAGAAAATGGGCGTATCGGTTATAGGCTATGTAAAAAAAGCCTTTGCCGCCGGACGGGGTGAATCCTGCAACTGCGGAGCACGTGAGGACAACCAAATTGATACGCACATCGAACTTGTGCTCTATCCCAACGAAGCACTCAACGACACCAAGGAAACCTTCATTGTCGAAGTAACTGAGCGTTCTCGACGATTGGCGGCAGCAGGGCTACTTCAATCCAATATCGGAAATGATTGGAACAGCAGCATCCTTAACGACAAGCTGGTTGGGCGGTGGGTAAAATTCACGGGCTGGCTTTTCTACGACAACGACCACGTTTCCGGCTCCTGGCAATCGGACAATGGCGATACATTCGGCGAAACCAATTGGCGAGCAACAGCATGGGAGGTACATCCTGTAATGGGAATTGAGGTTCTACCGGGCAAGCCGTCTGATATTCCGATGAAGAAACCATAAGTTATTTTTTTCCTTGCCAATAGTACCACAGCAGAGTTTGTTTTTGCTAAATTTTGTATATTGCCGCTGTCGCTGTCCCATATTAGAAATTTCCTTCTTTTTCCACTTCCATCCACACGAAAATCATGAGCACAGTAAAAGTTCTTCTTATTGACGACGACATCCGCGTATCGGCGTTGCTCAAGCGGTTTCTCTACGAGAAAATGTATGATGTTATCTCTGCCGAAAATGGTCCACAAGGTATTGAAATGGCAAAAACACAGAAGCCTGATATTATCTTTTGCGATATTATGATGCCCGAAATGGATGGATACGGCGTTCTCAAAGCACTCCGCATGGATGAGCGTACCAAAGATATTCCGTTTTTCTTTCTTACAGCAAAATCAAAAACGGAGGATTTCATGGAGGGAATATCAGCTGGAGCCACTGGCTACCATGCAAAACCAACCTCGCGGGAAGAGTTGATAGAGGCAATACAAGGACAAGTACCTTTGGGGTAAGTTTTTATATCATGCCAAGCGTAGATGAAAACCTTATAGAAAACATCGATGAATCTATATATGCTTATGGCGGGATTTCTTACCGTTATTCTTGGTACTGCTCATTCGGTACTCGGGGAACTCCTGATATTCCGCCACCTACGCCGCAAAGAATTCGTGCCGAGAATTAGCTTACCACCTCTAAAAGAGCATCATATTGGAATTCTTTGGGCAACATGGCATTTGGCAACAGCGCTGGCATGGGCTTTTGGAGTTATCTTGTTCGGTCTCGCCGCACCAGTACAGGAAGGTACTCTTCAGGTGCTTGCGAAAAATGCAGCCACAGTTGCTTTTTCTAGTAGTTCATTGATTGTCCTCATTGGAACGAAGGGCAAACATCCCGGATGGATTGTGCTTTTAGCGATTGCTTTGCTTATCTGGCTAGGTTGAGCAAGAACAATAACGAGCAAATTAAGAAGAGCCTAATTGTAGTCTCTGGTATCAAATCCCGCTACAATACTATTTGGGTACTACAAACAACCCTTTAGCGTACATCCCGCGCAACACGAATCCGCAGTTGAAGCGCCTCCCCACCCAAAAAGCGATTTTCTCCGATACCTGCTTCTATACTTGATTCTTCCACGCCCCGCCGCAAAAGATAATCCACCAGTAAGCGAAGAGTCGTCTCTGCCTCCGCTGTATTTACATTACCGGAAGAGGTCGGAATCGTCAAGACCAAGCGACAATGCGCTCGTGAACGTAAAAGCGGTACAGCAGCACGCAAAATCTCCAATACTCCTGTCGGAACGCCATGCAGTAATTCCTTGTCATTGGGACGATAAATCACAACGCGCTCTTCCAACACAGCATCGTTGTTCTCCCGTGCTGTGGCAATGCGCCCCGTCACAGCTTGTTCTTCGCTGAGGATGCCTGCAAGAGGCGTTTCGGGAAGCTGTGCAATCGGTAGCCACCGAATATGTGGCTGCGCAGACAGCGTGTCTATGCGAACTGGCTCCAGCCGCACCGACAAACCCACACGAAGCATGAGTGCGCCCCACGAAGAGGCATTTGCTCCTGAAAGAAGAGGCTGCCACACGCCTTCCGCGAAAGGCGTGGTATAGATTTTTGTGCTCCCAAGGTCTCGTTCATGCAGCGTGTATCTGATACCGGCGCTGAGGCTGAATGCAGGCATTTGGAGTGGTAGGGCTTCGGGATAGGCAGCCGTAATGATGTCAAAGTGTGGCGCACTAAAATACGTCGTTTTTGCCTTTGTGTCGAACGACCACAGTGCGCCCACACCGCCGAAAACAATACATCTCGGTAAAGCCGAAAGCGCAGTTTCTGCAAAAAACTCGGTCATGATTGTTCTCACATCAACGGTGCTTTTGAGAAGACTATCGCCGCCGGAAGTGGCGTGCGAAAAGAAACCCGCTTGCTGCACAAAACCAACACGCCCGCCATAGCGCACAGCACCTTGTTCAGGCTGCCATGTAGCCTCTGCGCCAATCATCCATGCACGAGCATCACCAATGCTTTGTCCCGTGAATCCGGCGCGGACGGTTTCTTTATTGATGTCTGCAATAAGCGAGAGTGCGCCTGTGTTAATGCCAAGTGCCACACCACCCACAATGCCAACATTCCATGCTGAAGCGGTTTTGCGGAGCAAAAGCGTATCGCCGCGCGAATCTACCAGCGTCGTATCGGTTTGTGCCGTCAGTTGTATTGCGGCAAGGCAGAAGCCGAGAGCCGTCAACAGTCGGCATAGAGCAAAAAAAGAGACCATAGAAAATAGCAGCGTACGGTAAAAGTATTAGTTAATCATATTTGACGGGAGTATCAATTTCAATCACCACCGCACGGCAGTAGAAGCGCCCCTCGGGGGTTTCATTTTCATACAAGAGCGGCACTGCCTCACCTCGCCCTTTGACGATGAGTTGTCGCACCATTTGGGGTGTAACTGCGAGGGACTGTGCGGCAGATTCCGCGCGGCGCTGCGACAGCGATAGGTTTATATCCTCAGCACCCACAGCATCGGTGTAACCCAGAATGCGCACAGAGGAAGAAGTCGAGAAAAGTATCGTATTCCGAATGGACGAAACAATCCGCTCGTTCACCCCCGACAATCTGTCCGAGCCAACATCGAAAAGAATGAGATTGTAACGGTTTTTCGCAAGATCATTCGCTTTTTTTGCACGCTTTTCGGCAATAGAAACCCGCTCAATTGGAATCGTGAGCAAGCGCGAAGAAACGGGCTTTGACTGGTATTTGTACACCACTTCTAACTGGCAGATAACCACGCTTGTATCAAGCGGCACGACACTTTGCTTTTTGCTGATATACCAGTCCAAATAGTGCGGCAGAGATGAATTTCCCGTGCCTGCCCAGCGCTTGAGCACTTTTCCTGATTGCTCTATAAAGACTCGCCAGCGTAGCACTCCTGTCGTATCCAAGATTTGCGGGCGAAGGCGCACAACGGCGGGTGCGGCATCACGGAGTGTATCGGTCAGCACCACAGGCTTCATAATATCCCACGAAGCGTACAGCTCCACACGACGATTCTCTTGGTCACCATTTGCATCGCCTTGCTTGGATGGCTTTTCCGGTAAATCGCGTGCTTCCACCAGCAGCCGTGTGGAGGGGATATGCCAAACCGCCGATAAATATTGTTGTACAGCTTGCGCACGACGGAAAGCAATCTCGCTGTTCTGTGCTTCAAAGCCAGTTTGCGCGTTGCAGCCTGTTATCGTGATGGTGGCTTTGGTACTCTGCTGTAAACGGTAACCAATCACATTTAATACATCATAATACACTTCCAGTGTTTCTCGGTTCACGAGGCGCTCCGGCACAAAATCTTTAGTATCTTTATTGCCGCTCAACTGCTTGTATCGAAGGGGGACATACGCAGAATTTTCATCAAAAAAGACATAGTTCAGTAGCGAGTGAATTTTATCACTGGGAAATTCTTCAATCGTAATTTTCGTGAGCGGCTCTTCGACGGCATCGTCATCAGGCGTAGGCGTAAGAGCGGTTGCACGGAGCAGAGGTTCGGCAATAACGCGATCGCTCCCAACAGTGACCTTGCGCCCCCCGAAGGCAAGCGCTTCTTCTGCTTCATAGACACCATCGGTTGTTCCGGCAAAAACTGATTTACCCAGCACAGCCAAAGTCCACACATTCAGGTTTGGCAAGCCTTCATGGGAAACCCGCCACGATGCGCCGTTGTCGGTAGAGCGAAGAACAGCACCGATAGCACCCGCATATAACGTGCCATTGACAGCGATGAGCGAACGTGTGTTTTCGCGGTTTGCGGTTGCTGTCCAGAGGTCACCATTATTGGTGGACTGATAGATACCGTCGGCAGTGGCAGCGAAAAGAATGCCGTTATTGGCAACAAGCGCCCACACATCAAGCGGATAACGAAAACCACCATTCGCGGACTGCCATGTAGCGCCCGCATCTACGGAGCGCAATATCCCGCCCGGCGTTCCGGCAAAAATTGAGCCGCCGTTTGCTACTAATGCCTTCACAAACCAGTTCTTATTGTTCCGATACGATGCCTGCCATGTTGTTTGATTATTACCCGAAATCAGAATGCTGTCAAGAGAACCCAACACAATAGTTTTGTCCAGAAACGCTATGGAGTGAATATCCGCCAGAACATCTGTTTTACGCCATGATTGAGCATTGTCAAGAGAAACAAACAAGCCTTTAGTCGTCGCGGCGTAGAGAATGGAACCTCGAACCGTAAGCGACCAAATATCAAAGTTTTTGAGTCCTTTGTTTGAGGCTTTCCACGTCGTACCGTCATCGGTTGAACGAAAGACACCAGCACCGAAAACCCCAACGTAAAGGTTTTTGCCACTCACCGCAAAGGCGCGAACAATCGTGTTCGTATCAGGCAGACCTTTATTACTTTTTGCCCAATTCACTCGCTCCAGTGATTGCATGAGCGATTGTGCCGATATGCTCACAGGCAAGGCAAAGAGAGCAGTACAGAGAATAATTATACAGCAAACAGAGCAAAGACGGTATAGGTGCGGCATTGAGCAGTGTACGATAAGGGCAATGATAAAAACTAAATTACAATTACTTCTGCAATTCCAGCACCAAAGCTGTCTTTGCGGGGATAGTGAAATTATCAACGGAAGAGAGCGTTTCGCCCGTCAGCACGTTACGTGCCTTAGTAAAGCCGTTCATGCGCTCCGCATAGCGGCTGGTCTTGACCACACTCTCAGATTCGTTGTTGTTGACTACCACCATCACGGACTCGTTTGCATTATAGCGAAAATACACATAAATCCCTTCGGAGGGTACAAACTGCATGAGCTTGCCGGATTGGACGACGGGCTTGGTTTTACGCCACGTAGCGAGCGTCTTTACGTGAGTAAAAATCTCATTTTGCTTGGGTGTTCGCCCTGCCGCCGTGAACGCGCTCACGGCATCTTCCTTCCAGCCACCCGGAAAATCCTTGCGCACAAGCGGGTCAGGGTCTTTGTAGCCCGTCATGCCGATTTCTGTGCCGTAGTAAATTTGCGGTGTGCCGCGCATGGTCAGCAAGACAGAAAGTGCCATTTTGAGCTTGCGTACGTCTTCGTTGACAATAGACAGATACCGCGAAAGGTCGTGATTATCCAGAAAAACGAGATTTTTGGAGGCATCGGGATAGAGAAAATCTTGTGCCAGCACATTGTATAGCTTCACCATACCACCCATCCATTCCTCTTTTTCATTGAAAATAGCGCCCAGTGCACCATTCACGGGAAAATCGGTAATTGAGGGCAAATGTGCGTTGAATCCGTCCGCGTTACGTGCTCCGGCTTGCCAATACGCTGACATTCCCACGCTCTCGGTAATCCACACCTCGCCCACCATACCCAAGCGCGGGTACTCGTCCAACACTGCTTTCGTCCATTTGGCGGTAAATTCTTTTGCCGGATAAGGATATGTATCTACTCGCAAGCCGTCTAAGCCCGCAAATTCAATCCACCATAAACTGTTTTGGATAAGATATGTTGCGAAATGCTGTTCGTTGCCGTTCACATCCGGCATCATCCAGTCGAACCAGCGCTCGGTCAAGCCGCGCTTGTCGTAGTCTGAGGCGTAGGGGTCGGAGTGCGTAGAGGAGCGGTAGTTCGGGCGCTGGAAATCTTTTTTCCAGTTGGTGCTGGCTTTGGAGGCAGCAAGGTCGTTTATCCACGCGCTTGAAGGCGGGTCTTTGGCGAGATAATTATTGTCGCCCATATGGTTCAGAACAACGTCTTGAATCACTTTCAAACCGTGCTTGTGGCATGAATCCACAAGGCGACGGAAATCGTCATTCGTTCCGAAGCGCCTATCAACGGCATAAAAGTCGGTAAACGCATAGCCGTGGTAGGAGTATTTGCTCATATTGTTTTCCGTAAGCGGCGTACACCACACGGCAGTCATACCGAGGTCACTGATATAATCCAAATGATTGATAATCCCCTGCAAATCGCCGCCATGCCGATAATTGAGTGAATCACGGTGCATTTTGTCGGGGAAGCCTTCCACAACATCGTTCGTCGGGTCGCCGTTAGAGAATCGGTCGGGCATGAGCATATAGACCACATCGGCACTACTGAAGCCTTGAGCTTCCTTTAGACCTTTTTGCCGTGCAAGAAGCGTATAGCTGCGTACAATCATTGACGCACCATTGCGCAAGGTAAGTATAAAATTTCCCGGCTTCGCCTTGGGGCTAATTTCCAAAGTCAGGAAAAGATAGTTCGGATTTGCTGTTGTCTCATGCTTGAGAATTTTTACGCCATCATACTTCATCGTCGCATTTGCTTTGCTAATATCTTTGCCATAGAGAAGCAATTCTACGGAGGAATTTTTCATGCCCACCCACCAAAACGGCGGGTCAATGCGCTCAAGCGGGAGAAGATTGGATGCGGTTTGCGCAAGAAGATGAGCAGAGAACAAGAGAAAAAAACAGACGACAGGTACGCCGACAATGGCGAGACGACGGACAATAGCAATGGGCAAGGGCATAGCACAGACGGAAAACATGATGAAACAAGAAGTTTGTGCTCGTACAAACAAACAACGCCTGCATGAGCCTCAAAAGTGTGGTCTCAATAATACGATTTTTTTTCTGCTTTAGGTACGATTTTTGCACAGTTCATGCACAAAGACCCGAAACCTCAATATTTGTCTCAAATTTTATCACTGTTCCATCATGTTTACCATCATGCACCGACCACTCACAATCTTGTTCAACGACCTGATGCGGAGCGCTTTGCCAAGCAGAAAAATTGCTCTGGCATTCTTGCTTCTGCTTGTCGGTTCTTTTGTGCGTCTTCAGGCACAGGATTGCCAAAGCCAGCTCAACCGCATGACCGAACTGGTCAACAAATCAGCAAAAGATATTGACAATCTCAAGAAGGAAAATGCCGAACAAGACCGTACTCTCAAGCGCCTCAAAACAACGCTGACCGACCGCGACAAGCAAATTGATTCGCTCATAGCAGACCTCGCTGCGCGCAAAGTAGATTTTGCCACGCTCACGAACACGGCTAACACGCTCACTGCCACGCTCGCTCTTCGGCGCACGGAGATTCAGCAGCGCGATAGCATCATTGCGGCGCAAAAAGCTTCGATTGCCGCACTGAACAAAGACGTACAAGACCGCACCTATGATGCCGACGGTCTCCGCATGGAACTCACAGCCACACAAAAAGACCTTGCTATCAAAAATGAATACATTGTCGCCCTCAAAAGCGATATTGAGTTCAAGCGCAAAGAACTCACCACACAAAGCGAACTTCTGGCAAGCATCAGCAAAGAAGCCGTTCAAACGCTCCGGCGTGATGTGGACTCATTGAAAAAAGAACTTTCTCTCTTGCGCGGGGGGGATGTCGGTGGAGCAAAATTGCAACCGAAAGCAGGGAAATAATTCGGTTAGGGAACTTGTCGAATCCCGTCATTTTCAATATCTTTGTGTTCGCTGCCAAAGGTACGCAGTCTCGTGCTTCGAGCAATAGGAAGCAAAGGTGAGATTGCGCTTCTGGTCAAAGAAGCCCGGACAACGCGCAATGACGATTCTGTGCAATCCCTCAATCATAAGCAACTATGCGACTCACACGACTTCTCTTTTGTGCGCTGCTTTCGTGCACTTCCTTCGTTAGTCTTTACGCGCAGAGCACGACCACCGCAACAGTCTTGCGCCCTTACATCACGAGAATTTCGCCTGAAAGTCTGCTCACAGGCGCAGACTCTACCGTGCTGACCATAAACGGCAAATGCTTCCAACGCGGTGCGGCAGTCTATTTCAATGCCCGCAAGCTAACAAACGTGCGCATTGACGGAGATTCAGTGATAGTGGCTGTTGTTCCGGGGGAATTGACGGTCAACGCTGATGTAGCGGTTTTGCTGGTGGAGAATCCTGATGAAACGAGAATTGGAATGAGGGTATGGGTGCGCCATATCTGTGATATTGAGCTTCCGTTGCGACCTCGTATTACTCCTTATACTACGAACGCAACTATGCAAGCGTTTAGGCTCACAATAGCAAATGGTGCCATTCAAGACTTCAAACCAAACTCACGGTTATTTCTGAGTGGCACTCCACTTACAATTATCCGCAATGACGGGAGAACCCTTATCGCTGATGTCCCTGCAACACTGAATACCGTTGGGACATACGCTTTACAACTCGTTCCGGAGAACGTTTGTTTCAACCAGATATACACCATAAGCCTTTGGGCACAAGCACCAGCCATTACGAGAGTAAACCCAATTTTCTTTCCTCCAAACGGCGGAAATATCACTATTACAGGGGTAAATTTTTCAACATTAGCCACTGTCAGGCTTGGAAGCACAACCCTAGCAATTGTGAGCATCTCTGAGACTAGGATTGTTGCTATTTCTCCACCTGTAGGATATCGTCTTTTCACAACACTCTCTGTAACAAATCCTGATGGGCAGATTGCCACACAGACGCTGGGTTATATTATTGATCCTAATGACCAGCAAGCTCCAACCATTACACGTTTGACTCCTAGTGTTGTATGCAAAAACACTCAAACAAATGTGACTATCACAGGCACAAATTTTATAGAGGGAGTAAGAGTATTGTTAGGCTCTTTGCCTCTTGCAATAGTAAGTAGCAGCACAAATCAAATAATTATCACAGTTCCTGAAAATATTCCTTTAGCACCTTATTTATTAAGCGTAATCAATCCCGACGGACAGTATGCTACACAATTTCTACCATTAACTTGTGTTGGTGTTAATGTGTATGATACTGTTAGCCTTGTTTCTCCCAACCCCGTCACCACAGCCCTCACGCTCGAAACCACACTCGACCGCGCAGCCACACTCACGCTCACGCTGCGAAATATCTTGGGCGAAGCCGTGCTGCAAGAGCGACACACTGCCGCTTCGGGGCGGTTTGCTACCACGCTGGATGTGAGCACCCTTGCTAACGGCATATATCTGCTGGAAGTGAGCGATGGTGCGGGCGGGCGCTGGGTGCAGAAGGTCGTCAAATACTAATAATTCCTACAATCAAGCACACAATGAAACAAACAGTCATCATGTACACCGACGGTGCGTGTAGCGGTAACCCCGGTCCGGGCGGCTACAGCGCCGTGCTGATAGCGGGCAAGCACCGCAAAGAGCTTTCCGCCGGCTTCCGTAAGACCACAAATAACCGCATGGAACTTCTGGGCGCTATCACGGGGCTGGAAGCACTCACACGCCCCTGCAAGGTGCATCTGCACACGGACTCGGCGTATATCGTGAACGCTATCAATAAAGGCTGGGCAGTGCGCTGGCGCTCGCAAGGCTGGATGCGAAACAAAAAAGATGCTGCGGAGAATCCTGATTTATGGGAGCGACTACTGGCGCTCATAGACAAGCACGAGGTAGATTTCGTCTGGGTGCGTGGTCATGCGGGCAATGTGGAGAACGAGCGAGCTGACCGTCTGGCAGTAGCAGCGTCGCAGGCGATGGATATTGGCGTAGATGAAGAATATGAGCGGCGGGGGTGAGAGGAAAATCAATGCTCCTCTTCTTCGCTCTGAGCGAAAAACACTAACAAACAGGCTCTTTTTTGCGTTTTTGGTAAAAATGTAATCGCATGACAGATTGGAGTTTAATACGTTTTTTTAGGAAATGGCGAAAAAAACTTGTTTTTGATGTGCTATCAGTGTAAGTTTGTTGTTAGGTGTAAGACAGCACTAAACACTAGGTATTGAGAAAACGTTCCCAAAGATTTGAAAAAAATCTCCCTAGGTGTTCAAAAAGAAAATTTATCGAACATTCTTAGCAAAATCCTTTCGTTGTGGTGGTGAAAGGTGAGTAGGGGAGTGCCTCTTGATGAGTGGTGACATCGAGAGGCATCTCAGTTTTTAGGGGTTCCGATGCCTTACAAACAAGAGTTGCACTGCTTTCCCCGCCGCTTATAGCACCAAATATCTGCCACCTCCCGCCGTCTATACCACCAAACCCACAACTTGTGCTCTACATTCTCTGTGCTTACAGGCTGTACTGACAGGTTCGTTTGATGTCCATGTTTTTCCTTACTATTTCTCTCGTTTATGTTTGTTGACCGCGCAGTCATTCATATTGCTTCCGGGAACGGTGGCAAAGGTGTTGTTAGTTTTCGTCGTGAAAAATTTGCTCCTATGGGCGGTCCCAATGGTGGAAACGGTGGCAAAGGCGGCGATATTATTTTTCGTGCCAATCCAAATATGACCACCCTTCTGGATTTTCGCTATAAACAGCACTACGCCGCCAAACCAGGTGCGGACGGTGCAACTTCTAATTGGACGGGTAAAAGCGCTAAAAACGTCGTTGTACAAGTACCGTGTGGAACGCTCATATACGATGCCGATACCGACGAACTTCTCGCCGACCTCACCACTGCTGACCAAGAAGTAGTTCTTCTGCATGGCGGCAGAGGCGGACGGGGAAATGCGGAGTTTGCCACCGCTACCAATCAAGCACCGCGTCATGCCGAGCCGGGCGAGCCGGGCGAAGAAAAGAAAATTCGTCTGGAACTCAAGCTCATTGCGGATGTCGGCTTGGTGGGCTTCCCCAATGCTGGTAAATCAACGCTTATTGCTTCTATCTCTGCGGCACGTCCGAAAATTGCTGATTATCCCTTCACGACGCTCATTCCCAATTTAGGTATCGTCTCGCTGCACAACGACCCCACGCACGCACGCAACGAGAATTTCTGCGTTGCCGATATTCCGGGCTTGATAGAAGGTGCGCACGAAGGACGTGGGCTGGGATTCCAGTTCTTGCGCCACGTCGAGCGAACACAGGTACTTGTCTTTCTACTCGACCCCACGGCTGAAATTGCTCCCAAAGACCAATTCAAAATGCTCCGCAAAGAACTGAAACTTTTTAATTCTGAGCTTGACCGCAAAGAGCGTATTATCTGCGTCAGCAAGGCAGATTCGCTTACCGAAGAGCAGCGCAACGACCTTGCCAAACTCAAGTTTCGCGGTGAAAAACCTGTGCGAATTATCTCCGGCGTTTCGGGCGAGCATCTGGACGAATTAAAGCACCAAATGTGGAATGCACTGCAAGCCTCGCGGGAGCAGCTACAAAGCTGATTCTCAATGAATTTATTGCAGTCAAATTTCCTGTAATTCATTCTCCGTAGTATGAACGTAGCTGATTACGCGATACCTGTCGCTATTCTTGGAATTGCACTTTCGGTTTACCTTGCTGTTTACTATCGTTATGCACAGGCTCTCAAAGCGCTTGGCGATAATACACGCCGACTGCTCCTCTTTACAAAGACCAGTA
The DNA here is from genome assembly GCA_937899715.1 of uncultured bacterium. Classification (GTDB taxonomy): domain Bacteria; phylum Bacteroidota; class Ignavibacteria; order Kapaibacteriales; family UBA4661; genus PH2015. The sequence goes on from CALCNX010000125.1 coordinate 29,953, forward strand.
AAAGATTGGAGTGGTTCTTGCTTGTTGCAGTCCTCGTGTGGATAGGCATAGCCATTACAATAGGTGTGCAGCGAGGATGGAAAGCAGCTTTACCGATAACAATTCAAATCTCTGTATGGCTGATGTTTAGCGGTACGCAGAGCATTTCAAGACGCTTTTGGGTGGGCGCGAACGGGTTTGTTTATCTGAACACGTTCACATCGTGGACGAATGTAGATGCACTCGTCTGGGATAATGACGTTCAGCAACAGCAATGGGGCGTAACGCTGCGATACCGCACCAAAGGACAAGTACCAAAAACACTGAAACTCTGGATTCCCCGCAACAAAAAGCCGGACTACGAACACATTTTTGCGTCGTACTCCGGCATATCGTTGTCATAGCTTCAGGTTACTTCTTGGTCGTATCTTTCTTCCCGAATATATCGAATGGAAGTCGTTTCTTGAGTTCGTCTTTGGCTTTTTGTTCCAGTTCTTTTGCCTTACGGTCTGCTTCTTGTTTGGCTTTGTCTTCTAATTCTTTTGTACGTTTGTCGGCTTCATCTTTCAGTTTTTGCTGTGCTTTTTGGATTTCCTCCTCAGCACGACGTTTTGCTTCTTCCTGTGCAGCGTCCAAGACCTGCTGCCCTACATTCTGTGAGCCTTGCAGCGAGGGCTGAATGATAGGATTTTCTAGTGTGCCGGTGATATGAACCGTAACGGGAATCGTCTTGGGCTTCAGCGCCGTCAGGTTCACACCGCCGATATTACCAAGTGCATCGAAAGCAGGTCCCGTGAGTTTATCGCCCGGGAGCACCAAATTGACCGTGTAGTCAATAGATTTGTCCAGACCGTTCGAGCCTTCGATAGTAACATCTATTCCGGCAATTTTTGTTTTGAACGGCTTCAGGTAAAATCGTCCGTCCTTGATTTCATAGAATGCTGCGATTTTGGAGAGCGTTGGATTGCGCAGAGGCTCGAATTTGAGCGCATCGGCAATGGCGTTGATGGGCTTGAAGTCTTCCAATTTGAGAATGGCGATATTAATGCCGCCATCGCTCAGGAACGTGCTCCAAACAGGTTTCATTGTGCCGTCAAGGTCGGTTGCCAGTTTGACCTTGAGGGCGATATTTCCTTGCAAATGCTGTGCGAAGGGCACAAATTCTTGCACTGTGACAAATTTTTCATACAATGCCTTAATGCCGACATCGGTCAGTTGCAAGTTAAAATCCGTTTTGGGTTGGAGCGGGTTTTGTGTGTTATAGGAGCCACTTGCCAGCATCTTTGCGCCTAAGAGTTTCACGCCGAGATTTTCAAAGCGCAGCACCTTTTCTCGAAGCGTCATCGTGCCTTGTGCGTCCTGCATATCCAGATTGGAGAAAATGACGCGCTTCATGGCAGCTTGCATAGTAAAATCTATGTTGGCAGGAAGCGCGACGCTACTGACGGTGGTGTCGGGTTTGGTGCTTGCTGTGGGCTTTTTGGCGGAATCACTTTTCATCCACGGGTTCACGTCGAAGTACGTGGACGTAAGGCGCAGAGAACCTTTGAGCAAGTCGTCATAGAGCGCATATCCAATCACGTTTTCCAACTGTCCTTCCAGCGCTATATCACTTTTGCCAAGTGTGATGCGGCAGTTAGAAAGCGCAGCTTTCTGCGGGCTGAAAGTAAGCGTGGCAGAGGGAACGGCGACTTTTTCCGGCAGGCTGTCGGATGCGTACTCGAAGCTCTCCACGCTTGCTGTGCCGGAGAGCGAAAGATTTTGATATTCTTTATTTTTCACCGACGACATTGTACCGCGAAACGCCACGTCCATCACGGCAACACCACTTTTAATCTTGTTTAGCTGCTCCGATTCCACCAGTTGTTTCACGTCGGCGGCATTCACACGCCCTTTTATCGAAGCCGTTACGTTCGGGTCGGAAATGGGAGTGCGGACTTCAAGCGTCATATCAAAGGGGTTTCCGGCAAGAAGCAGCGAGAGCTGGCGAATGGTGATGATGGCGTTGTCAAGACCGCCACCGGGGCTTTGTGCTTGGAAATCCAGCATAACGGCTTTGAGCGCGGCAGGCAGCTTGGGGTGGTCAGCCATACCGTTCTGCACGGTTGCCCGCACATCGAATGCCGGATAGCCTGCGTCGTTGTACGCACCGCGCACAAAGCCTTGCACATCCGCACTACCACTTGCTTTTAGGTCTTGAAATTTTGCAGAATACATCGCGGGAACCATAGAGAGAAATGCCTTGAAATCAGCGTTGCGCGTGGCGAATTTGAGATCAAGGTCAATATCGTCGCGCCCGTCGGGAAGCCCCACCGAACCTTCAAAGCCTGCATGAAGGTCGTTCATCGTCAGTTCGTTTTCTTTGAAGGTATAGACATTGTTTTTCAAATCAACGCCGATTTGCGCTGTAAGGCTTGTTTTCACGGCGTTCATGTAGGTTGCTCCGCGCTGACGGAAACTCGTAAGTGCATCGGTGCGGGTGATAAGCGTGAAAACATCATTGGCAAAATCGCCACTACCCTCGTGGTTGATATTCTCCAGTGCAAATTCACGGTCTGCCGCCTCGCTACGGAAGCGAAACGCGCCGTTTTTGATGGAATAATTTTTGAGCGCAAGGTGCATTGATGCTGTATCTTTCTCGGAAGTTTCTTTGGGGCTTGGCTTGGTAATACGCCAATTTTTAAGACTGTCCGAAATCACGTGCGTAAAGATACGCGGCTCGTCCAGATGAAGCGCCAGCAGTTTCACCACGCCTTCGCGCACGTAGGCAATCGGCTCGGCAGTAAAGTCTATTTCCTTCGCCGAGAAGAGCGTATCGCCCAGAAACGGTGCGGCATTCACGACCGAAACATTCTTCAAAATGACGGTGGCGCTAGGGAAATTTTTAATCAGAGAAATATCCACATCGCTGAAGTTGAGCGTTGCGGTCAGATTTTGGTTCGCTTTGTCTTTCACAAACTGTACGATACGGTCTTTGAAAAGAAGCGGCACGGCAGCCAGCACTATGACAAAGAGGAGAATGAGAACGACGAGAACAGAGAGGAATTTTTTCATGGCGCTGCAAGTGGTTTTGAGAATGAAAACAATAATACTCTTCTTTAACACCGAAATTTCGCATTTTCCTTGCAGCTACGCAACACGTTTTTCAGATTGTGTATGAAATTCTTATCCTTTTTCCGATATTGTGTTTTGATTGGTTGTCTGCGGTATTCTTCGGTTATCAAAACACGATTGCTGCTTCCACTTATACCATTGAACGGTTATGCGCTTTGTGTTGTGCTTTCTTGTCATGGTCTTGAGCCATTGCCTGTTGTTCGTAGAACATTCTTACGGACAAATGCCGCGTGATATAGTAAAATTTGAACGACTGGGACTTGATGAAGGGCTTTCACAAAGCAGTATTTATGCCATTGCGCAAGACCACACGGGGTTTCTGTGGCTCGCCACACAGGACGGGGTGAACCGTTACGACGGCTACACCTTTCGTACCTTTCGCAATATTCCTGATGATTCCTTGTCTCTGGCGCTTAATTGGATAAACGATATTTACATCGCACCATCCGGGCGCGTCTGGGTTGTTACGCGCTCGGCAGTCAATCTTTTTAATCCTATCAAGGAAACATTTGCACCTTTCTACTGTATTCCTGCCACCACAAAAACGCATCAAACAGGCATTACCATTTCCTGCTGCCTTGAGGATGCAACGGGTACGCTCTGGGTGGGTACAAGCAGTGGCTTGGCAAAGGTAACGTTGGAAAAAGGCAGTTTTACGCGGGGAAGCGTTGAATTTTTGGGCGTGTCCGAGGCTGCTCGGCATGGTTTCTCCGGCACGAGCGTAACGTCTCTGCGGCAGGACAGCACATCGCGCCTGTGGATAGGCACTCCGCAGGGATTGTTTGTGCTGGAGCGTGGTGCGGAGCGGTTTAGGGCTGTGTCTCTGCCCGGTAACGGTCAGTCGGTACAGTCCGTAAGCGCCTTGTGCGTTGTGAAGACAGCACTTTGGGTAGCTACGAATGAAGGCTTGGTGCGATGCGAACTGTCGTCCTCGCCGCGTTTTGATAATAGTTCCGTGCAGTATTTTCATCCCGAAAAAGCCTTTCCTGTCTCGCTTCGCGCTCATAACGCCGTTCTCGACATCAAGCCGGATTCGCATGGAAATCTCTGGTTGCAAATGGCAGCAGGCTTAGTGCTTTTTAACCCACAAACCGCATCTGCACAGGCTTTTCTCAACGACCCGAACGATGCAACAAGCCTCAGAAGCAATATCATTTCTGCGCTTGCCGAAGACATGAATGGCAGAATGTGGATTGCGACCTTCGGAGGATTGAACCTCTACAATCCGCTCCAAAAGAGACTCGCTGCATACCAACACTCTCCTGCTGACCCTAAGAGTCTGGGACACAATTTACTGCGCTCTCTCTATCAAGACCGCAACGGCACGATGTGGGTTGGCACGGACAACGGGCTTAATTCGTGGAATCCGGCGCGGTATAAGTTCACATCCTACAAAAGCGAACCTACTGCTGCTGCCATTGCCGGAAGCCTCTCCAACAGCAGTGTCCGCTCCTTTTTGCCGGATAAACGGCATGGGGTGTGGAACGGCAATCTCTGGATTAGCACCGACAATGGGCTGAATTATTTTGACCCTCACACACAACATTGGAAGAATTTTTCTGCACGAGAGGGATTGACCAATCCAGAGATTCGTGCCCAAGCACAAACGCCGGATGGTACGCTCTGGCTCGGCACAAACGGTGGCGGTCTTGTGCGCTTTGACGGCAAACACTTCACACAGATTGCCTACAACCCCGATGACAGCACCTCTATTGCCAGTAATCGTGTTCGCTGGCTGGTGGTGGACAGCACGGGCGGACTCTGGGCAGGATTATTCCTCACGCAGGGTGTACGCGGCACAACGGGCGGGCTCAGCTATCGTCCAAGCCCATCGTCTTCCGATGCGCAGACGGGTTGGAAACGTTTTCAGACAAATCCTAATGATACTTCTTCGTTAATGAGCAACGAGGTGCGGTGTATTTATATTGACCCTGCCGACACAAGCGGCAATACGTTCTGGGTTGGCACTCAAGGCACGGGCTTGGAAAAATTTGACCGCAAACAAGGCACGTTTACCCATTTCAAAAGCGATGCAAAAAATAATAGCACTCTCAGCAGCAACATTATTACTGCTGTTTTCAGAACGTCCAAGGGCGACCTCTGGGTAACAACTGCCGCAGGATTAAATCTCTTTCACCCCGAAACACAGTCCTTTACACGCTTTACCATGAAGGATGGCTTGCCGAATGACTTTGTGTATGGCTGCTTGGAGGACGGACATGGTAATCTTTGGATGAGCAGTAATAACGGGCTTTCTCGCTTCGACCCGCGCACAAAAACGTTTCAAAACTATGACCGCACGGACGGTCTGCCGGGCAATGAGTTCAACTCTGGTGCCTTCGCCAAATTACCATCGGGCGAAATGCTTTTTGGCGGACTGGAAGGATTTACCATATTTCATCCGGACAGCATCAAGGATGATTCTACGCCGCCTGTGGTCGCAATCACGTGGTTCAATGTGCTCAATAAGCCGCGCACATTTGATAAACCTCTGAACGACTTGGATGAAATCAGGCTTGCGCACAATGAAAACTTTATTGCGTTTGAATTTGCGGCGCTCGAATTTGTCAATTCTTCGCAAAACCGCTATGCGTACAAACTTGAAGGTGTTGAGGATGACTGGGTATTTCCCAAGGACAGACGGTATGCGGCATACACCGATTTGGAACCGGGCGAATACACCTTCCGCGTCAAGGCAAGCAATAGCGACGGCATCTGGAATGAGACAGACAAATCCATTCGCATCGTGATTTTGCCGCCGTTCTGGGCGACGTGGTGGTTTCGTACTCTGGTGTTTGCGGCGTTGTGTCTGGCGCTCTGGCTGACGCACATCACCCGTTTGCGCGTTGTACAGCACCGCAACAAGCTCTTGCAAAAACTCGTTCACGAGCGCACCGCCGAACTGGAAGAAAGCAACGCAGAAATTACTGCCGCCGACGAGGAAATACGCCGCCAAAATGCCGTTTTGGAAGAGCAGACACGCCATATTGAAATGGCAAACAGCGAACTTCAGGAGCGGAACATAGAATTGCAAGCGGTCAATGAGCAGTTGGAGGAATACAGCGCTGAAATGAACCGCTTCGGTACAATGCTAGAGGAACAGGCACGCGAGGTAGAGCTTGTCAACACGGAACTTCAAGAGAAAAATGCGGCTTTGCAAGCACTCAACCAACGTAAAAACGAAATTATTGGCGTGGTGGCACACGACCTCAAAAACCCACTCACGGCGATAATGATGACCGCCTCTATGGTCAACCGCTATTGGAGCAAGATGAAACCCGATGATGTGATGCAGAACGTTCGCCGCATTGAGGAAACAGGCGAACGAATGCACAAAATTATTTTGGACTTGCTGGACGTGGAAGCAATTGAAACCGGTACATTCAATCTTACACTGGAAACCGTAGAGATAGCATCTTTGCTTGCTGCAACGGTCAACGATTACCGCAATGCCGCTCAAGAAAAAGGCATTACGATTCACAACCCCAATAATGAAGCCCTGTTTGTCATCGCCGATGCAAGAGCGCTCCGTCAGATTCTCGACAATCTTCTCTCTAATGCGGTCAAATACTCCTTCCCGCAAAGCAATGTGTGGCTGGAGGTAGCGTCTGAGGCAAATCATGTTCAGGTCAGTATATGCGATGAAGGTCCCGGACTGAGCGAGCAAGACCAAAAACTGCTTTTCGGGCGATTTGCCAAGCTCACGCCACGCCCCACCGCAGGCGAGCACTCCACAGGATTAGGACTGTCCATCGTCAAGCAACTGGTGGAACTCATGCAGGGCACTATCATCTGCCGGAGTGAACTGGGGCGGGGAACGACCTTTACAGTATCCTTACCACACGCTGCACTCTAACGATGTTACCGCTGCACACGCCATCGGTGTACATGATGACTGTTTGTTTCATAGTCTAGTAGTTGTGAATCGGTTAGGTGATCCCCGTCCGACGGCTTCAGGAGCGTGTGTACGCTGCCGTCGCACGGGTTAGCTCACGTGACGTGCGACGGTCAAGAAACCGTCGGACGGGAAGAAAAAGACATAAATTAGTATTTGACGACCTTCTGCACCCAGCGCCCGCCCGCACCATCGCTCACTTCCAGCAGATACACGCCGTTAGCGAGTGTGCTCACGTCCAGTGTGGCAACAAACCGCCCCGAAGCGGCAGTATGGTGATCTTGCAGCACGGCTTCACCGAGAATGTTTCGTAATGTGAGCGTAAGTGTGGCTGCGCGGTCGAGCGTGGTTTCGAGCGTGAGGGCTGTGGTGACGGGGTTGGGGGAGAGGGTGGTCGAAATATCGGAAACAACACTAAGCACATTGGAGAAGAATATATCAGCTGCTGATAGCCCATCCGGGTTTGTGACCGATAGCACGTATGTCCCTGTAGCCAAATTTGATGGAATGATAGCCACAATCCGCTCGGAAGCGATACTTACGGTTGCCAACACTATCTGTCCAAGGCGTACGGTTGCTTGTGTAGAAAAACGCAAACCTTCTATGGTAAAATTAGCACCGACGGGTAAATTACCATAGCGGGGGAAAATTCTTGTAATTACTGGTGCAGTAGCAGGGTCGGGAGCAGGAAGGATGGTAAACGGTTTTATCTTCGCACAGCCCCCTTCCCACTGCACACGTACAAAATAGGAACCCGGAACATTCAGATATGCGGGTACTTCTGCCAGAAGGAATGTTGCATTGGTACTGCGTGGGTCAAAGCTAATTGGTACACCGTTAAATTCAACACGAGTTTTCAGAGAAAATCCGGCACCCGCAATTCTTAGCGTAAATGCCTGCATTGTGGCATTCGTCGTAACGGGTTGGGCGATAGTAAAATCAGCAAAAACATCAATCGCCGGTCCGGGAAAACAAGCATCAAATATTCTAACCCGCATTCCAATCTTGGTCTCATCAGGATTCTCCACCAGCAAAACCGCTACATCAGCATTTATCGTCAATTCCCCGGGAACGACAGCCACTATCACCGAATCCCCGTCAATGCGCACATTCGTTAGCTTGCGGGCATTGAAATAGACTGCCGCACCGGGTTGGAAGCGTTTGCCGTTTATCGTCAGTACGGTAGAATCAACTCCTGTAAGCAGACTTTGCGGGGAAATACTCGTGATGTAAGGACGCAAAACCGTTGCGGTGGTCGTGCTTTGTGCGTGAAGACCAACGAAGGCAGCACAGAAGAACAGCGCACAAAAGAGAAGTCGTGTGAGTCGCATAGTTGCTTGTGAATTGAGAGATTGCACATTGAAAATTTACACCTGAATAAGCGCAATTTCGTATTTTCCCTCGAAGATTCAAAGGAAAAGCGCCTTCGCACACAACACGCCCGCAATAAGCACCGTGTGGACAATCAGCAAGCGCACCGTCTGAAGCAGCAAACCGTTTAACTCCCTGCCTTGCAGCTTCATAGCGCTGCGGCACGCCATCATGCCAAGCGGCGCAGCCAGAAGCGATAACAGCATCCACCATTCACGCCACGTTACCGCGTAGTACGCAGGAACAAGGAGCGCCGCGCCAACGATAAAGCAGTAAAGCAACCGCGCATTATCTTCGCCGATGCGTACCGCAAGGGTGCGCTTCCCAACGGCGGCATCGGTGGGAATGTCGCGTATGTTATTCACGAGCAGAATATTTGCCGACCAGAAGGCAGGCGCAAGCGAGAAGAGAAGCGCCGTGGGCGACCATTCGTGCGCTTGCAGATAATATGTACCGCAGACGGACACTATGCCATAGAACACAAAGGCGCACACCTCGCCCAGCCCGATGTACGCAAGCGGCACAGGACCGCCCGTGTACGCCCACGCCGCAATGAGCGAGACCACACCAATAGCCAGAATTTGCCAGCCGCCCGTCCAGACCAGATATTGCCCCAGCACAAAAGCCGTTCCTGCCGCCAGCCACGCAGCCCTTTTCACGGCTTGCTCCGAGAGCATCCCTGACGAAACCGCACGCGGCGGACCTAAACGCTCGGCGGTGTCTGCGCCTTTGCGATAGTCGTAGAGGTCGTTGATGAGATTAGAGGCAATCTGCATCAATACCGCACAAACGAGTGTTGCTAATGCGGGAAGAAGCGCAAATTTCCCAACGGCAAACGCCAAAGCCGTTCCCAGAACAACAGGAGCAGCACCGGCAGGAAGTGTTTTGGGGCGAATAGCGAGAAACCAAGGGTTCATAGGGAAGTATTGAGTTTTGAATGTTGAGTTTTTACAGAATGAATTTTGGGCAGAGTGCATCAATTTGCGTAATTTTCTGAACATTATCATTACTGCAAATGCAGAACCACGTTTTGTTCACTTTCACCAATACCGCATGAGCAAGCCGCAATCGGTTATTACACGGGCGCATATCGCAAGCGCGATGACGTACCAAGAGTATATGCACCTTTCAGAAGAACTTTTTGCTAAGGGGCGCACCACATCGGAAGCCGACGAATTGAATACACCCGGACATCTGGAATACACGAGGCTCAATCTTCAGCGTGCAAGCCGCATCTATAAGACGACGGTACTCAATTCCGATTTGCAGGAAGCCGTCCGCAACATACCGAAGAAATGGATTTGGCTAATACTCTCGGAATCGTGGTGCGGTGATGCAGCACAAAACATACCTGTCTTTGTGCGCCTTGCAGAACTTTCACCCGCTCTTGAAATCAAAATTTTGCTCCGCGACCAGCATCCTGACGTGATGAATGCCTATCTGACAGGCGGAACAGCACGTGCTATCCCTAAGTTGATATGCCTTGATGCTGCCACGCTGGATGAAATCGGGCAGTGGGGACCACGCCCGAAAGAGGCTCAAGACTATGTGATGGAGCAAAAAGCACTTGGAACAGACCACGACGCAATGATTGCCAACGTTCACGCATGGTATGCCAAAGACAAAACCGAATCATTGCAACGCGAAATGCTGGCGTGTGTGCGGGAATGGTCAAAGGCATAAAAACAATATGAAACCATATAAAAACGTCCTTGCAAGCAGATTGCAAGGACGTTTTGTTATTTATTGTTACTTTCGTGTACTTAATACTGCGGACTTTTCTCCGGCAATGGGAGCGAACCCGGTATCCCCATAAGCGGGAAGTCTTTGCGGAGCGGATAGAGTGGTTCTGCGGTGTCGGGGTCAACAAAATCCTCCGGCATATAGAACCGACGTAAATCGGGGTGCCCATCGAAGATAATGCCGTACATATCGTGCGTTTCGCGTTCGTACCAGTTTGCCGCCTCGTACACTCCCGTCAGCGTCGGGCAGCGCGGCTCGTCGTAATCATCGAGTGGCACTTTGAGAATGATACGGGTTGCGGTTTCGAGAGCGAACAGCACATAGACCATTTCAAAGCGATTCTTCCGGCGAAAATAGTCAACGGCGGTAATATCTATCAGCATCTCGAACTTTGTTCGCGGGTTGGATTGGAGTTCGCGGGCTGCCTCGACGATATCGCCTTTATCAATCATAAAGGTCGTTTCGCCGCGATACTCAATCACTTCCACCGTGCCGCAAATCGGCGCGAGGACTTGCAAAATCGTCTCTTTTGTCAGTGCCATAGATGGGCAGGAATTTGAATGATGGGTAAAATTTTGCTTACAGTCCGATTACAATGTGTGTGTGTGTGTTGCCGAATATTCAGAATGAAAATTCTCTTAAACTTTTTCTTTTTCATTATATTCAGCGCTTTTGGCATCATTTTTGAGGTACTGAGGAACAGTACCAATCACATAATCCCAGAGCGGATTGCTGACACCATATGCAGTGTCGCTATCTTGGTAGTGATGACGCATATGGTAGGTCTTGAGAAAACGACCAAATTTGCTTTTCATGGGCAAGTGGTGTGTGGCGTAGTGAATTGAATCATAAAGCATATAGCCCACAATAAAGCCACAGAACACTCCATTAGTGTACACGCCCAGTGCTGCGTAGAAAGCACCGTAGAAAAGCAGCGCAAGTGGAATACTGACCAGAAGCGGCATCACAAGACGCGTAGAATCGCGCGGATAATCGTGATGGATGCCGTGGACGAGAAAGTGAATTTCTTTGCCAATTTCGGACTTTGGGTGATAATGAAATACCCAACGGTGCAGGACATATTCCGTCAATGTCCAGACGCTCACGCCGATTGCAAAAAGCCCAAGCGTCCACAAAGCGCCGAGAGCCAGTACCGAAAAATACGCAGTAACACCGGCAACAGGAATAAACGTGACAAGTGGCGTGACAGGATGAATATGTGAGAAGTATTCGAGAACTGGATTTTTGAAAAGTGGAATAGTCTCGTCTTTATTCGAGACAAAGCGCCCTTTTGTCGTGGCTTGCTGATGCGCTTGAATACGATGTGCTTCCATAATCTTGGGTGGTAAATTGAACGGTACGAAAAACTTTTTTTGTCAAACTTGTAAAATCTCTTTCGTCTTGGTGTGATTTTCCATGCACGATAACAGATTTTTACTAAATTACGGAATAATTGCGAAACACGATGCACGAAAATCGCTCCCTCTCGCGCCCTTGTGCACAAACGACCATTCGATAGTAGTACGCACAATATTCTTTCGGCAGTGCGGCTTCCGCTTGATATGCGGCTTTTCGGTTGTCCGCCTTTTTCTTTCCGGCTTTTTCTGAAGGATATAGCCATGCCTGAACAACTCTATTGGTGGATAGGCTTCCACATCTTTATTTTCCTGATGCTTGCACTTGATTTGGGTGTGTTCCATCGGAAATCGCATACCGTGACCGTACGCGAAGCGCTTACGTGGAGTGCAGTGTGGATAAGCCTTGCCCTCATTTTCAATGCGGGTGTATTTTTCGTCAGGGGCTACGATTCCGCTTTGGAATTCCTCGCCGGATACCTGCTGGAGGAATCCCTCAGCGTGGACAACCTTTTCGTGTTCTTGCTTCTTTTTTCGTATTTCAAAGTTCCGGCTGATTACCAACACAAAGTGTTGTTTTGGGGGATTATCGGAGCCTTAATTATGCGGGCACTTTTTATCGGTATTGGCGCGGTGCTCATTGCTCAGTTTCACTATATTCTGTACTTGTTTGGCATTTTCCTTGTCATCACCGGTATTCGCATGGCATTCGACAAGGGCGACGAGGTCAATCCCGAAAATAATATTCTTGTCAAAGCCTTTCGCCGATTTTTCCCTGTGAGCGATAAGTATGACGGTAGTAACTTTTTCACCCTCGAAAATGGCGTACGCAAGGCAACACTGCTCTTCATTGTGCTGCTTATCGTGGAAGCAACGGACATTCTTTTTGCCGTAGATTCTATTCCTGCCGTCTTTGCTGTAACGCAAGACCCATTTATTGTTTACACCTCGAACATATTTGCTATTCTGGGTTTGCGCTCTCTCTATTTTGCTCTTGCGGGCATTATGAATCTCTTCCACTATCTGAAATTTGGTCTTTCGATTATTCTCAGTTTCATCGGTGTCAAGATGCTCATTATGGACATCTACAAGATTCCGATTGGAGCCGCACTTGGCTTTGTGGTCTTTGTTCTGGTTGCTTCTATCGTCGCCTCCAAAATCTGGCCCCAAGAAGTTGCAAAAGAAACAGAAACCAAAGAAGCAGAAGTAAAAGAAGCTGACCAGAACGCATAACGCCGCCTATTTGAACAGAAATGATATACTTTATTTCCGACCAACACTTAGGTCTTGGTGAGCGCTCCGCCGATAAACAGCGCGAGCGCGACCTCTTGAAATTTCTTACCCTAGCAAAGCCGCACTGTGAGCGGCTTTTTATTTTGGGAGATCTGTTCGACTATTGGTTTGAGTATGCCACTGTTGTTCCCAAATACCATATCCGTACGCTCTCAGCACTTGCTGATTATGCTGATAGCGGTATTCCCGTGGAGTACCTGATTGGGAATCACGATTTCGGGCACAAAACCTTTTTTGAGGAAGAACTTGGCATAACCATACACAAGGGCGACCACGAGACAGTGCTGCACGGAAAGCGATTCTACCTTGCGCATGGGGACGGAAAAGCGTTTAATGATACTGGCTACCTCATGCTGCGAGCAGTCTTGCGGAATCCGTTTGCACTCTGGCTTTGGAAATGGCTTCACCCTGACGTTGGCGTGGGGATTGCTGCACGTGCCTCACGGAAGAGCCGCGCCTACACTAGCGACAAACAATTTGGGAACGAGCGCGACGGCTTGGAAGCGTTTGCAGAGGAGAAAATCAAGGCAGGATACGATTTTGTGCTCATGGGGCATTTGCACAAACCCATCGAAAAGCAGTTTGAAAACAAGGCGGGAAGCGGTCTTTACGTCAATACAGGCGATTGGCTGACGCACCGCACCTACGCAGAATTTGACGGCGCGGCTCTGCGTCTTTGCCGTATAGATGATTTTTTTGCAATCCATCAAGACGCAAATACATAATCCCCCTTTGCTCAAGAACCCACATTCTGCCGAAGCAAGCGTTCATGCCGCATCACAAGCAAACTCCGCATGGTAACAGCACCAATCACCACCACACCGCCAATAACTGTCCACTTGCCAGGAAGTTCTCCGGCAAACAGCGCCACCCAAAGCGGGCTTAAGAGCGGCTCAATGATGGGAACTAAAATTGCTTCCAATGCTGAAACGTGAGAAATGACGCGGGCGTACAGTGCATATGATATGCCAAGCTGGAAAACGCCCAGAAGCGTAATGCCTATCCAGCTCTGCGCTGAGGGCGTAAAACCTGATGCCAAGGACTGCACTGCAAACGGTAAGCAAATAACAGCCGTCAGCACATTCCCCCAAAAAACACCGTCCGAACGCGAAGATGGTGCTTCGTGAGTACGCTCCTGCACATTCTTGCGCATGAAAAGCACGAGCCATCCGAAACTCATACCGCTTGCAATCGCGAGGAGATTCCCCGCCATATTAGCTGCCGAAAGGCTCTCCACAAAAAATAGAACCATTCCCACAAAGACTAATCCAATCGTCATCCAATCCAGCTTTGTGGTGCGCTCGCCCAGAAACCACGCGCCGAAGAGCGCAACGTGTACCGGCGCGGTATATTGCAGCAAGATTGCATTCGCAGCAGTGGTGAGCTTTGTAGCAGCAACAAACATCACCATCGTTAACATACACGCCACCGCACCGCCGAACTCATAGCGCGTCAAGCGCAAGGGCGACCACGTGCGAGGCGGGGCAACGATGCCAAGAATTAGCGCTGCAATAGCGCTCCGCACGCCGGCAATAGAAAGAGCATCCCATTCGACGAGTTTGATAAACACACCACCGGAACTCCAAAGAACGGCAGTGAGCGCGAGCAAAACAAGGGCGCGGGTATGAGAAGTGTTCATAATGGGAGGGGGCTGTAATAAACGAAAAACGCGCCTATGTAGCGCGAAAATACGTCGTATTGAGAACTCTGTGCGAGCGAGAACTCACTATTTACTATACTGTTTGGGGGGATACTATTTTTTGATAAGAGGAACAAACTCAAGTCGTGGCGAGGTTGCTGGTGATAAGGTCGTACTTCGCAGCCAGAATAAGAAGTTCTGGATCAGTTGAGACAAACGTAGTCATTGTATCGGCACCACTATTTTGGCTGTGCTCATGGACAGCAACGGCAGAAGCCAGATGCAGAGCACGCTCCGGCGACAAATCATGCTTGAGCGCAACAGCTTCGGTGAGCTTTAAGACACGAGATGACGGATGAACTTGCAGAAATTGTGTCCAGTCATTTTCAAGCTCGTGTATTTTATGCTCTAAATCGTCTTTGGAGATTTTTCCTGAATTTGCCAAACGGCTCAGAGTAACGACCACCTCTATAAAACCAAAAGAGGCACAGGCGAGAATCGTCGAAGGGGTGAAGAGTGCTGCCACTTTCTCCGAACCTGCTTCGCGGATGTAGTATTGGAGCCATGCGGTAGAATCAAGGTAGTAGAGTGTCATTGTCGTCCTTTGATGAGTAATTGCGAAGAAGACTCGCCGCCGCTTGCTTGGGCGATTGGCTCGACAGGAGCGAATCTGGAGAACGGACGATAGACCTCGCCCGGACTTTTGAACCCCTCAATGCCGCTCACAATCTGGTCAAGCACTGCCTGACGCTCTTTGTGTCCCTGAAGTTCGTCAATATAGCGGCGAATAAAACTCGCACTTTCATTCACCAGAAAGTCGAGCTTATTGCTCACATTTTCATTGTGTATAGCCATAGCATAGCTCCTCTTTTGTTACGCACACCACAGTAAATGCAACTTAATGGGCATTGCTACTGTTTGGGCGCGAAAGATAGAGATTCGTGAGGAAAAATACAAGCCTTTCATGTCGGAACAAGAAATTTTTCTTTGCTTTTGTGCAAGCAACTTCTTCAGCCGACCTATTCAAGCAATAATGCCCATTGTATCGTACTATTCAATTTTCGTGCCAGTTATGATACTATTTTGGGAAATCTAGTTTTTTTGCTACTTTTCGGTTCACTCCATTTCTCATCAGCACTCACGATTATGTCTTTCAAAGACCATTTTTCCTCACTTGCCAGCGATTATGCTCGGCATCGTCCGCGCTATCCCGACGCACTGTTTGCTTTTCTGGCAGAGCAAGCACCTTCACGCCTACGTGCATGGGATTGCGCCACTGGTAACGGACAAGCAGCCACAGCACTTGCGAAGTATTTTTCACACGTCATCGCCACCGATGCCAGTGCCGAGCAGATTGCAGAAGGCGAAGCACATCCGAAGGTGGAGTACCGTGTGAGTCCGGCTGAAAACTCCGATTTAGAGCCATCCTCTGCTGATATTTGCACTGTTGCTCAGGCACTTCATTGGTTCGACAGAGAGCAGTTTTATGAAGAGGTGCGTCGCGTGGTAAGGCGTGGCGGACTTCTCGCCGTCTGGACGTACAGCCACAGTACCATTACGCCGGAGATAGATGCAGTCATGCGTGAGTTCTACGCCACAATGCGTCCCTATTTCCCACCCGAACGCCAATGGGTAGATGAAGAGTACGCAACACTTCCTTTTCCCTTCGAGGAACTGGCTGCACCGAGTTTTTTTATGGAAGCCGCTTGGAATATGGCGGACGTACTGGGTTACTACCGCTCGTGGTCTGGTGTAAAGGCATACCAAAAAGAGCACAGCACAAGCCCCATACCGCAGGCAGAATCTGCACTCGGCAGCGTCTGGGCAGACCCGCAGAAGCCCTTGCCTGTGCGGTGGAAATTGCATTTGCGCTTGGGCAGAGTAGAGTAAAACAGCGTTGCTTTAGTCTTGCTGCATCTCGCTAATTCTGCACACAGGCTTGAAATCGCAATAATCGCACGGCACAAAGCCACCACGCTTTGTCGGTTCGACGGGAAACTCACCGTTGCTGATATGCTCTGCATAGCCTGATGCTGTCTCAACCGAAGCATTTATCATCGTTCGGAGAGCGTCGTTATCCGCCACAAAGCCACCGTTTTTGCGCCCGGATTCCGGCGCAATGTGCGAATCTTTCGGCAACATCACAAAACTATGCGTTTCGGCGTTTTCGCCTTTCTTTGCCGTTTTGGGAGATAAAATGTAGTACACCCCGCCCGCAGCCTCTGCTTCAATACCATACCCCTCGCGCAGAATCTGCTCTGCGGCGGCACTGTAAAGCGGCATTTGGAGAGACAATCCGTTTTTTATATCCTTGTTGCCGGAAACGCTTGACCCGCTTTTGTAATCGCCAATCAAGATTTTATAGGGTTCTTCGGGTGTTTCTCCGGGCAGAATCTCGATGCGGTCAATTTTTCCGTGCAGCTTCAGATTTTCCGCCAGCGCTGCGTTGCCAAGTGTACTTTTTAGCTCGCCAAAGGCAAACTCAAAAAGCGCCGGAGCAAAGAGCCATGCGCTTTGGCTGTTTTTATCGTCGGGTGCGCCTGTACCCTCTGCCCTCGCCAGTTCGCTATCCAGCCAAATATCCAGTTTGCCACGCCGCGTGTATTCTTGACTGCCGGATGATTGACTGCTTGCAACTGATTCACTTGCTTCATTCGTCATTCCAGCCCCCCCCACAAGGCTTTCGCGGTCAAGGTCAAAAAACGGGTGGTCGAAACGAATCACTTTCAATTCCTCTTCGGCGATGCTATGCAGCAATCGGCGGTAACGCTCGCGTTCACCCGCTTCCAGATGCACCGGCACAATATCCGGCAAACCTTCCTTTATCGGCTTGATGACCAAATTTCCTTCGCGCTGTTCGTCCTGCACTTCCTGATAAAATTTGAACAAAATTCGGTGCAGCAGCGACCCGCTTTCAAGCGGTGAAAGCGAAGTGTCGAACTCCTGAATCTCGCGTAAACGCAGGGATTTTGCCGCGAAAAACTGATACGGGCATTTTGCATATTGCTCTAGCGCCGAAATCGAATATGCCGACTTCGCAAGACTCTCCCCTTCGACCAGAACCTGCTTTTCGGAGCGTGCCGTACTCTCAATTTCTTTGGTAAGATGCTCTTGCACCCGCACAAGCGCTTGTTTTGCGTCCGACCGCAGAAGTTCACCCGAAAATGTATTGATAACCCTCGTGCGCGACTCTGCATCCGCCCCAACATAGCTAAGAGCCGCAGACCGCACTGCTTCTTCATCGGAAGCAAGCCCGAAAAGCGTGTTCAGGAGCCACGTTGGAATGGTTGACGCACTTCCCTCTTCTTCGCTGTCATTCGTCATTCTTTTCCTCGCTTCGTGCGCGTTGTGCAGATGCCCCGCCTCGTGTAGTGACGTGATTTTGAGCAGTGCATCCACAAAGGACGAGCGCGTGAAATCATCGCCGCCATCGGAGCGGTCGGGATAGGTGATAATAATCCGTTTGTCGCCGCTTTCAAGCCGTTGGGCGCTGTTCGTGAGCGCTTGGTAGAACTGCACACGCTCTTTGCGCAAAAAACGTTCTTCGGAGTCAATAAGCTCTTTTCCTAAAAAGGTTTCCGGCACATAGCGTCCCGGAAATTCACCGTCCACCGCGCCACAAATAATCGTCAGCCGGAACGGTACACCGCGAATCTGCTCCAGCGCCGTCACGGTAACGCCGTAGCCGAGTTTCTCCCGCACCTGATAGCGCCCATTGCGCACAGCAGTCCTGAGACGTTCGATGTACTCTTCCAGTGAGCGTTTGCGTTCCGGCGCAAGTGCAGCATTAGCGCGGCTTGCACGGCGGTCGCGCTCTTGCAAAATAGCAGTCATCTCCTCCATAATCTCAAGAAACGCCGTGAGCGCCCGCGCATCCTTTTCGACCTCTTCATCAAGGCTCAAAAACTCGGTCATGCGTTTTGCTTCGGAAGAATTTTCCACAGAAGCCAGTTCCCGTGCGTGTTTGTGAAAATTGACAATTTGCTCATGCACTTTAAGTTTCGCCAAAATCGCGTCTTTAATAAATTCTTCAAATTCGAGCGGTGTGAGTTCTTCGCGCCCATCGGGAAAGAGCGTTAGTAGGGCGTTAAAATCACGCTTGGCGAGTTCAATTTCCTCAATGAAGCGGCGCGTTTCAGCAAGTTCATCACGGTCGGCATTGGCATCGCGGTTGAGCATAATTTCACGCTTGGACAAGTACGCCAAACGGCTGTCCATACGGCGTAGCCACTGCGTTTTGCCGTCGCGCCCGAAGCGCCGCCCGCCGCTAATGCGCAAACGCCCCGCCACGGTGAACAAATTCGCCGCGTTCAAAGGAGCAAATTTTTTATAGCCGCGCTCCTTCCGCGCAAAGCGCAGGTACGGGCTTTGCAGAGCACGGTTCACGTCCTCGCGCTTGTAACCGTAGAGCAGCATATCCAGCACGGCAAATACTGCCGTTACCACGGGCGACTTTTCCAACGGAAAGCGATCGGTGATATTTGCCGGAATATCGTACATCGCAAACATCTCGCGGAACAGGCTTGAATACTGCTCCGGCTGGCGCATGACCACACACATTTCCGATAGGGGCATATTTTCCTTCACCGCCCAATGGCGCACCAGTTTCGCAATAGAACGGGCTTCATCGGCGCGATTTTCAAAGGCAATGACGCTCACCGCATCGTTGAAACCCGCATGACGAATATCTTCGTCGGTATTAAAGAGCCAGCGCCGTAAATACGAGGCTCTGGGCAAATGCTCTTCGCGGTGTTCTTTGAAGCGATCGTTTGCTTCGTTGTCGGTGGAGTATGCAGTGTAACGCGGCACAAGCGAGATCTCATCGGGCTTGGAGTCGGTTTGCTTCGGAGTTCTCCCCGTGAATCCCTGCAAACTGGCAATCGTGTCTTGCAAGCCACCAAAAAGCGGACCATTTGCATCGGAATAATCCAGAATGATTCTCGTGTGAAACGGCGCATAGTACAGCGCAGCAAGAAATCGCTCTTCGGGCTTTTTGAATTCTGTGAAGCCGTCCAGTGCAAGCGTTGTTATCTGCGGAAAAAGATTTTTCCACACTGTCTCAAGCCCCGATTCCGTGCGAAGTGTGGTTTGTTCTTTTGTGAGCGCATCGGTAAGCAGTGTCAGGAGTTTAGGATAATCGCACACCGCATCGCCCAGCGTCCGCTCATAGCTTTCGTAAAGCGTGGCAATATCCGCCAAGCGGCGCGGGTCGGTTACATCGCTACCGCTTATCATGCTTGATGCAAGGTCGGCGCGGAGCGATTGCGGCGTGATGCCGTCTTCCTTCAGCCCTAGAATAATGCTCTGCAAACGCTCCAATACCGCCGGGGAAATAGCTTGAAACCTACTGCCTCCACTCGTAAAAAAGGTCATTTCCCTGCGGCACTTTTCAGCAGCTTCCTCCATAATGGCAGCCTGAAGCGCTTCGCTGGCAAGGTGTGGCATGGCATTACCCATCTGCAACTGTGCTGTGTGGCGTACAAAGCCTTCCAGCGTAAAAATATTCATTGTGGAGACGGGTTTTTGGGTGCGCTTGAAGACTTCTCGCACCA
This sequence comes from uncultured bacterium, assembly GCA_937899715.1. Classification (GTDB taxonomy): domain Bacteria; phylum Bacteroidota; class Ignavibacteria; order Kapaibacteriales; family UBA4661; genus PH2015. The sequence continues at coordinate 49,894 of CALCNX010000125.1, forward strand.
CAAAGCGCTTCAAAAGGCGCACACGCCGCCCTGTGGGAACAATACAGACGAAGGATTGGAGCGCACTCTCGGCATCGGAGGCAAATGCTTTTTCGAGCATTACCTCAAGAGGTGCTGAAATCTCGAAGGAAGAAGGACGGGGATTGTGAAGGACGTACATTGCGAGCAATAGGAACAAAAGGGCAAAAAATGGCTTATTGCACCCTCAAAATCGCACTTTTTCTGATGGTATGCGAAGTAAAAATTGCTCTTTCGATTTCGGGGAGCAGAATAAATTTTGAAGCGTTCTGCGGACATCGGGATAGTTATCGAAAATCGTTTAATGAAGCCTCACTGCCACCGGCTTCTCGGCTTTCAATTCTTCATTTCCTGATTTGACCAGCGTGTCGCCCACAGCCAATGCACCGAAAATTTCTATTTTGTCTTTCATTGCTATGCCTCTGGTTACATCTACCCACGCGGTGCGTCCGCCGGTGATTTTGATGACAAAGCGCCGTTCTTGCGTGGTAACAACCGACGAAGGCGGCACTACAAACGATGCCACACCCCTCGCAAAACGTAGTTTGACATCGGCGACCATTCCTGCTTTTAAGGAGCGCTCTGTATTCCGGGCTTCAAATTCCCACGTTTCGGAGCGCGTTGCTGCGTCAATGCTTTCTGTTTGACGTTTGAGAGTTGCGCTGAATTGTTTGTCGGGATAGGCTTTGACCGCAAAGGGTACTGTTGTCTTGTCCAGCATTGCACCAGAAAATGCTTCCGGCACAGCAACACGAATGCGCATCGAAGCTGTATTTTCCAATTCAAACAAAGGCTTGTCGCTTGAAGCTCCCACAAGTGCGCCCACATCCACCGAGCGTTTGGTAACAATGCCGTCGAAAGGAGCAGTAATGCTCAAATACCGCTCTAATTCTTGTGTTGAACGTAGCGTATAGAGCGCTGATTGTTCCTCGGCGCTGTCGGAAAGCATTGCGTTTTTGGTGCGCTCCAATTCCCCCGCCGCTACAACGCCATCAGTCTGCGCAGCATTGGCGAGACGGTGGTAGGTATCTGCGCTACTGCGGTATTTTGCCTGCGCTGAAAGCAGGCGAGCACGGGCTTCGGCGACTTTTGCAGTGATTTCGGGCGCTTCCAGTGTGGCAAGCACTTGACCACGCCGCACGTGCGAACCGATGTCCACCGCTACGTGCTTCACAAATGCGGTCACTTTTGCGTAGAGTAGGGCGCGTTCCAAGGGCAGAATATCTCCGGCGAGTACCAAATCTTTAGCAACCTGCTCGCTTTTGAGAATAAAGGCAGCAACGCTGTCCGGCGCGTTTTGTGCCGCAGTTTGCGCCGTGCTTCCATTCTGCTGCGGTGCAGATTTTTGACCGCATCCTACACAAAAGAGCGTAAAAAGCAGCATAAAAGCTGCGTAGTTCTCAAAATTCTTCATATTGTTTTTTTTGTTACGGTTATTGACCAAAATAAGCGCTTTCCTCGTCGTCGGGGTCAAGCGAAACGCTTCGGAGAGCAGTAGTGCCAAGCATAACAGCATAGAGTACAGGCGAAACCACAAGCGTTATCACCGTCGAAAAAAGCAAACCACCAATTACCGCCACACCAAGTGGTGAGGTTTGGTCGCCGCCGTCGCCCACGCCAATCGCCATCGGAATCATTCCTGCTATCATCGCAAGCGCCGTCATCAGAATAGGGCGCAAACGGTTCAATGTTCCATGCAATGCCGCATCTCTGTTGCTTGTTGGGGCAGATGTGAGCGTTTGATACTTTCGCAACGACTCGGCATTGGTCACGAGCAAAATTCCATTTGCCACCGATACGCCAATCGCCATAATACAGCCCATGAACGATTGGATGTTGAGCGTTTTTCCTGTGATGACAAGCAGCGTCAGCGAACCGCACAGCACGGCAGGAACAGTAGCCAGAATCATGCTTGCAAGCCGGAACGATTGAAAATTTGCTGCCAAGAGGAGAAACATGACCACGATTGCCAGTGCCAGACCGATTTGTAGCTCACTGAGCGTTTGCGCCAGTACATCCGCTTGTCCGCGTAACATGATTTTTACGCCTGCCGGAAGCGTCCCAAGTTTTTCTACTGCTCCTCGTACCGCTCGCACGGCGCTGCCTACGTCCTGCCCGTGAATATTTGCCGTTACCGTAACGTATCGCTGCTGGTTCAAGTGGTCGTATTCGCCAACAGTGGTCGTGCTGTTCCACTCTACCACGTCGCGCAATGCCAAGCGTTTTGTGGTTGTGCTTGATTTATCGTTTGTTTTATCGGTCGTTTTTTCATTCATTTTGGGCGAAAGCGGAATTTCTTCCACGTCCGCTACGCTGTGCATCTGAAATTGCGGCACTTCCACTTGCACCTGATAGGCGGTGCCGGTGGCGCGGTCAAGCCAGTAATTCGGCTGCGTGAAGCGGCTCGACGACGTGGCAGTTACGAGTGATTTGCTGATGTCGTCCACCGTCAGACCCATTTGTCCCGTGCGTGTGCGGTCACAATAGCGATGTTCAGGCTTGGATAGTCCAGAGGGCTGCCAAACTGCACATCTCGCAAGTGCGGCATCGCGGTAAGCACCGCGCGGAGATTCTCGGCAATAGAGCGGCTCTGCGCGAGGTCTTTGCCCACAACGGCAACTTCAATCGGCGTGGTTGCTCCGAAATTCATCACTTGCTCGACCATATCGCCCGGCTCAAAGGAAAGGCGTACTGCGGGCAGGCGTTGTGCCGCTTCAGATCGCAAGCGCTCTTTGAAGTCTTTTAATCGAATGCCGCTGCCTGCTTTGAACTTTACTTTCAGCACTGCCTCGTGCGGTCCGCTTGTCCAGAGATGAATGGTGTTAATCGGATAACTCGATGGCTGCGTACCGACAAATGCCGAGCTAATCTCAATGTTTTGCTTGCCGACGATTTCTTCCGTGAGCCGGAGTATGTCTTGCGTTGCCGATTCGGTGCGCTCTATGCGAGTTCCGGTGGGCATTCTGAGGCGTACTTGAAATTGCCCTGCATCTACCGTTGGAAAAATCTCCGTTCCGATAAACCATGCGCCAAACCCAAGCAAACACACCGCCAAAACAGCATAGAGCGTGAGAACGAGACGGCGAATCTTACGCTCCTGCAACCAGATCTCCAATCGCCGTGCATAGAGCGTTCGGAAGCGTTCAAACCAATCATTATGTGCGCCTGTTGTTTTACCTGCCGTATCGCGGAGAAACCATGTTGCTACCACAGGTACAAAGGTTTGCGACAGGACGAATGATGCAATCATGGAAAACCCAACCGCCAGCGACAAAGGTACGAACATCGCACGAGGAACGCCCGACATAAAGAGCGACGGCACGAATACGACCAAGATGCTCAGCAAAATGAGCAATTTGGGGAGTGCGATTTCTTGGCAAGCGTCTGCTACGGCACGGGCACGTGACTTTTTTGTTTCCCCGCTTGCTTCGGAGGTCATTTCCAGATGACGATGAATGTTTTCTATTGTCACGGTTGCTTCATCCACCAAGATTCCCACCGCCAATGCCAAACCGCCGAGTGTCATAATGTTGATGGTTTGCCCCGCAAGATAAAGACAGATTACGCCTGCCAACACTGCAAGCGGTATCGTGCAAACGACGATAGCGGCGCTGCGTCTGTCGTGCAAGAAAAGCAGCACCATCAAGCCCGTGAGCAGAGCGCCCAAAGCCGCTTCGGTCAGCAAACTTCGGAGTGAGTTGATAACGTAGCCCGATTGGTCGAATTCGTAGGAAATCTGAATGTCGGGCGGTACGGCTGCTTGCATAGCGGGTAGCGCCTTTTTGACCGTTTGCACCACTTCCCACGTAGAAGCATCGGCGCGTTTGGTAACGGGGATGTAGATAGAGCGCTTGCCGTTGATAAGCGCATAGCCTGTGGTTACGTCTGCACCGTTTTCCACCGTTGCCACATCGCGTACGCAGACCGTTGTGCTTCCGTCATGCTTGAGCGCAATCGTCTCCAATTCTTTGATATTTTCGACGACGGTGTTTTGTGGCGTGATGAGCAGTTGGTCATCCACGCGGACGTTTCCGGCGGGCGTGATGGTGTTGTTTTTGGCGAGCGCTTGCACAACGTCGTCGGGCGAAAGATTGTAAGTGCGAAGGCGTTCCGTATCTACACGAATAACAACCGTGCGCTGATTACCCCCAAACGGTGGTGGCGCCGATACGCCAGGCAGGGTCGAAAACATCGGGCGTACCTTGAAAAGTGCTAAATCTTGAATTTCACCCAAACTGCGCGTTTCGGATTTGAAGACCAATTGCCCCACCGGAACGCTCCCACCATCGAAGCGCATCACGAAGGGTGGCACAGTGCCGGGTGGCATAAATGCCCGCGAACGATTTACATAGCCAAGCACTTCCGCAAGCGCTTGGCTCATGTCTGTGCCTTCGTGAAACTGCAATTTCATGAGCGCTACACCCTGAATGGACTTCGATTCGACAAATTTTATCCCCGTCACGTACAGAAAGTGATATTCGTAGTACGACGTGATAAATCCTTCCATTTGCTGGGGCGATAAGCCGCCGAATGGCTGTGCAACATAGACCGTCGGGGTATTCAGCTTTGGGAAAATATCAATCGGCATCGTGCGAAGCGCCAGCGCCGCAAAGAGCACAACCGCAATCAACGCCACCATAACCGTAATGGGGCGGCGAAGCGCTGCAATAATCAATCCTTTCATAAAAAATCCTCGTGTGGTGAGTTGTTGATTGATTATTGCCCGTGCAATTGTTGAAGCACCTCGTGAAAATCACCGCGCACTGTGGCAGTGCTCACAAGCGCTTTCCACACTTCTGCAAAGCGCACGCGAGCTTCCGCTTCGGCTTGCGCAAGCAAATACCGCGCTTGTGCTATATCGCTGTATGGCAGCAATCCCGCATTATATTTTGTCTGGCGGTTCGTGAAAGCAATCTCGGCTGCTTGAGTTTGCTTCGGGATTTCTTCCGCAATGCGTAATGCCGTTTGCAAGCGGGCATCAGAACGGATGACCTGCCCTTGCAATGCGTGTCTTGTTTGCTCGAATTGGTCTTGGCTTGCCCGCATAATCGCTTCCTCGCGGTGCAGCTTTGGAGCTGCTTGCAAATATGATAATGGCGACCATGAAAGGTTTAGTCCCACGCCATAATTAAAGCGGTTTGGTTCTAATCCGCCGACACCTTCCAGAAGCGTACCATTGGCAGTAACGCCCGAACCTCGTGCGTAGGCTGTCGTCCAGAACGTCAAGCGTGGATTGGTGGATGCGCTCACGGCATCTTTCCGCGCTTTGCTTGCTTGCACTCGTGCGGCAGACATTTGGAGAGCGGGGTTTTGTGCGGTGTCGAGTGCAAGTGCATCGGTGTTTACCTGCGGTACAGTACGAAGAAGCAAGGAATCGGGCACGATATTGGGCGGCTCATTTAATCCCACAAGTTCCATCAGACGCGCTCGTGAGCGTGTTTCAAGTTCTTGTGTGGTGAGAAGGTCTATCATTGCCCGGGAGCGTTCAGCCGCAGCAAGGGCAGAATCGGCGGAAGGTTGCAAACCATTTTCGGTAAGGATTCGTGCGCGAGTGGCGAGTGCTGTTGCACGGACAAGATTCGCTTCAGCAACGGCGCGGAGTTCACGCGAGAGTGTGAGGTCAAGATAATTTTCCAGCAGCGCGGCTGTGTGCTGCAATCGCTCTTGCTTGGCATCGGCACTGGCTTCCACCCATTCTGCTTGTGCCAGCGCCACGTCTGCTTCGCGCTGCCCGAAGGTTATTGGTTGCCATGTAAACAGTGCGCTTGCTGCGCTGCCCCATGCGGGTACGAAAGAATTTCCTGCGGATGACGGTCCGCTTATCGGCACAATGCCCTGCGAAAAAAACATCCCCGTAATGTTGTTGTACGAAGCGGCATTTGCTTGAAGGCTAAGGTCAAGTGTGGGAATGATTGTGCGCTCAGTGGCTGTGATGGCATTCAGCTTCGCCTCGGCAAGCGAGCGTTTGGCGCGAATAAGCGGGTACTGCTTCTCGGCAATGGTGAGGAGTTGCTTGAGCGATAATTGCTGGTTTTGTAGCTCGTTAGGTGCTAACGGCGGAGGCACTGCCTCACTTGCCTTGGGCATCTGCTGCAATCCGTACGTTGGTTGGGTAAGCAAACACAAAACTAACACGAGTGCTAGGGGGGTGAAAAAACAGTATCGTGGTGTAATCATAGTAAACGTTTGTTGCTATCGCCTCGACAAACCGTTGCTTGGTACGCAGCAAAAATAGAACAACGAATCCATTTGCATACGGTATATTTGAAAATACTACGGTACGGTGTGAGTTTTTTACAAGGTAATAATTTTGCTTCTTCAGCACACTTGCGATTACGGTAACAATCTGAATGCTTGTGGTGTAAGCCCGGTATAACGTTTGAAGTATTTTATGAAATGCGATACATCGTGAAATTGCAGCACGTGTGAGACCTCAGTAATTGTGCTTTCGGTATAGAGCAATAGCCGTTTTGCCTCGCTAATAATATATTCTCCAATAATTTCTGCGGCAGATTGCTGTGCGGCTTTACGGCAAATTGCATTTAAGTTTTGGGGAGTAGTATTGAGAAGCGCCGCATAGTGGGCTACGCTATTGATAAGTTTGTCATTTCGACTTAAAAGATCCCGAAAAGCATTGTAAGTGTCCGCCTTTACCACAGCATTACTCCAATATGGCTGCACATTTGCTGCAATTATTGCCAGTAGTGCTTTTAGTAATCCTTCCAAAGCTATACGGCTATGTTCCCGTGCTGCCGAACTTTCGCTGTAAAGCAACTCAAAGATGGTATTGATGACTTGCGGTTCGGCAGGGAATACAACAGAATGATGGCTCAATTTACTGAGCAAGGTTTTCAGGTCGTTATCCAAACTTTCGTCAACAAAACTCTTTTTGATAAGAGCAACATAGCCCTCCGGCTCAGTCTTAAAATTCCAATGATGCACCTGCTCTTTGCGCACAAAAAATATTACCGGTGGTTCTATTGGATATTGCTTTGAATCAATGTAATGGAAACCGCTTCCTGCCGACAGATAGAGAATCTCAAAATAGTTATTGTGTTTATGGGGTACAGTTACTCGAATATCTTTCTTGAAGGGAGAGACCTTCAGCCCTTTGTGAGATTCTATCTTGGTCTTTATGGGAATGGATGCCATAATAGTAAGGCGACAGAAATAGTAAGCATACCAAACGTATTGACGGAATAATTTCAATGAGTACATAAATTATTATTTTCCCACGGTTTCCCCGCACAAAATATTTTTTTCTGCACACCCTTACTTGACGTACAAAGCACGTCTGTGGGATTTAGGGATTTACTCCTCGCAATCTTGATGGCACTCTGCATTTTTTTCGCCTACCTCCAACTGAAGTGTTGCATGATGGATTTCAAATTTTTCTTCCAGTCCGTGAGCCGTCCTATGCAAAAAGGCATTCTGCAAAAATCCGCTTGCTTCCGGCGTGGCGCGGAGAACTATGTGCGCCGTCAGCGCAGTTTCAGTGGTACTCATTGCCCAAACGTGAAGGTCATGCACCGATGCAACACCTTCCAAGCTGCACAAATACGTACGTACCGACACAATATCCACATCGCGCGGAACAGCGTCTAATGCCATTTTGACTGCATCCGTCAGTAAGTCCCACGTGCTATACACCACCACTGCAACAATAATCAAACTCATAGACGGGTCGAGCCAGTACCAACCCGTCTGCCCAATTACGATACCTGAAATTACCACACCAAGCGACACACCCGCATCTGCCGCCATATGGAGAAATGCACCCTTGATGTTGGCATCGTGTTCGCGGCCGCGCATGAAGAGCAGTGCCGTAGCGGTGTTGATGACAACACCGATTGCTGCGACAAGTATCACCACACCCCCGGCGACAGGCGCAGGTTCTCTGAGGCGACCAATCGCTTCCCATGCAATACCGCCACACGCCACCAAAAGCAGCATCGCGTTCAAGAGCGCAGCAAGCACCGACGACTTCCGAAAGCCATAGGTGTAGCGGCTGCGCGTGGCGGCACTGAGGCGTTTGCGCGTGAGCCAGAGCGCAAACCACGCAAAGACGAGACTCAAAACATCGCTCAAATTATGCCCTGCATCGGCAACAAGAGCAATAGAATTTGACCACGCGCCAAATCCACCTTCCACAAGGACAAACACCATGTTTAGCACAATCCCGACTGCAAAAGCGCGGTCATACCGAGCAGTTGCATGGGAATGTGAGTGCGGGTGCGAGTGCGAGTGTGTATGTGAGTGCGTCATATAGTTCGGTGTAACAGGTACAAATATTCGATTTCAAAAATATGTTGCTATACCAAACTGAATCCCTGCACGGCGCACGGGGTCATTGCCCAAGATGTCGTGCGTCCAATGCTGGCGGTAATTCAACCGAAAGACTGTTTGCGGTGTGGGACGGAAGCTCACGCCTGCGGCAACTGCGATAACATCGTCGCCAATGGTTTCGCCCGTCGCGGCAAAACGTCCGACGTTGTAGTCAATGTACTCAAGCCGCACGGTGGCATTGAGTACAGCATTTGTGTAGTCCAGCACTGCGCCCGTCCAGACGGGAGCAACCGCATCCAAATACGCACCCCACTGCCGCCGTCCGTAGAATTCGCCCGCATTATCGGGAACGTCCACGATGTTCATTGCTGCTTCGCCTTGCAAAAGAATACCGCCTAGCGTTGCGTTTGCATCAAAAGCGAAAATGTGCAACGACCTTTGCGCGTCCACCACTACGCCGTCTCTGCGGAAGCGATTGTAAATGCCGCCGTAATATGACACACCAATTTCCCCCAAACCTCGCTTACGAAGCCCGACCTTGCCCGTGAGCGCGGGAACGCCGTTAGCGCTTTCGCCAAATATCTCTTTGGATTTGCCTGCTTGCAAAAACGTTCTGCCCGCACTATTCAGGATAATACCATCCTGAAGACCGTTTACAATGTATGCGTCGTAAGTCGCAATGAAATCACTAAAAAACGTGCGTCCATAGACACCAAAGCCGATAGATGAAAGTGTAGAGGGAATGATTTGTGTCGCCACAAGCGGGCGCTCGACGATTTCATACAACGGGCTGTCGTGCCGGAGATTGTATGCGCCAACAGGTGCCAAAAGGATACCGCCGCGCAAAGTGAGCGCTGGGTCTATCTCAAAATCAACCAACGCGGTTTCAAGCGAAATTTCCTCCACGCCATGCTCAAACTCAAGTTCCGCCAAGAGCTTTATACGTGAGCTGATGCTGGAAAAGACAAACAAATTAAATCGGCGCATTTCCATCGAAAAGCCTTCTGTTACGCCATTCTCCACAAAATAATTTGTATTTGCTTCCGCATATCCGCCAATGGAGGTATTGGCAAACGAAGTGATAAATGGGCGGCGATAGACAGCATCTTGCGTTGTACCGCTCTGTGCTGTGCTGCTTTGTCCGCCTTGTTTTGTCGAATCTTTTTTGTCTTGAGCAAAGGACTGGAGCGCAACCATTGAGAGAGCAAACAAAAATACGAAATGTTTCATTGTGTACTTCTTCATTACCTGCTTTTTCATTGCGCACTTCCTTCTTGAAGATGAATTGTTACCGATACAGCATCAACGCTGGTGCGGAAGCTATTCAAATTTTCCGTTGCGGGGGGCGAGAGCACTTTGCCGGTATTCGTGAACTCGCTTCCATGACAAGGGCAAATGAGCAAATCGCCCGCAGGGCGCACCTCGCAGCCCTTGTGAGTACACTTCATCACAAGTGCTGAAAATGTACCGTCTGTGTGCTTGGCAAGATAGATAGGTGCGGAGAGTTTACCGCCTTTGCGAACAACCACAAATGCCGATTCGGTAAATTCCGCAAGCGGCACGGCAACGGTGCTTCCGCTTGCCGTGCTGTTTTCAGTGCCGCTCACGTAGCGAACACTCGTGCAGCTTGTGAGTAATGCCGCTCCGCCGCAGCCCGTAAGAACAAGCAGGACTGCGTGTTGTGCGGTTTGTTCTAAAAATTCTTTGCGTGTCATTGATATTTCCGCGTTAGAGCGATTGCAAAAAAGTAATGAGTTGTTGCTTTTCAGCCTCCGAGAGTGTTTGAAAGCGGTCGCGGCTGCGGGCAGATTCGCCGCCGTGCAGTTTAATAGCATCAGGTAAGGTCTTAGCGCGTCCGTCATGGAGGTAAGATGCCGTGCCGCCTTGCGCCTTTGCCGACAAGCCTATGCCCCAAAGCGGCGTTGTGCGCCACTCCGAGGTTTTCGCACTGCCTTCGGTGTAGCCGTCATCAAGTTCTGCACCCATATCGTGCAAAAGCAAATCGGTGTACGGATGAAACTCTACTTCATTGAGCGCAGCAATGTCCGAAGCGCCCGTTTTCAGCGTTGCCACGTGGCAGCCCGCACAGCCGATGCGCGTAAACATCTGCTCGCCCGCCTTAACGTTGGAAGCATCTGCATTGCGGCGGGGCGGGACTTTGAGCGTCCGCATATAGAACACCACATTATTTACCACGCTTGCGCTCACTTCGGGGTCAGGAACGTTGTCTCCCGTAAAAGCGCCTGTTTGCACGTTAAAGAGTTCTTCACTGATAAAATCCGATGTAATGCCCATATCGTTGCGGTAAGCGGCTGAGACCTGCTGCAAGAGATCAATTGCTCCTGCCTTGCGCCCGAAACGCCCGATATATCTACCGTTCAACTGCTTGTGCATGGGAAGCGGGCGAAAAAATTCATGGGGAGAAAGCTCATTCGGCACACCTGAAATGCCGTCACCATTGCGGTCATTGGGGTCGGCGAGGGCGAGCAGCGCTTCGTCCGGCACAGCAGCCAGATAGCCAAGCCCTGTAACGGCGGGCGGTAACAAGTGCGTTACGCCCGAAGCGTGTGCGGGCAGTGCTTCCGGCATATAGCCCGCAATGGAGCGGTTTTGTAATTGCGGTCCGCCTTCGGTTATCATTGGGTCGAATGTGCTGCCATTCATGCGTCCGAAGCGCGTGAGCGTGGTGAGTGCGTGTCCTTTGCCGTCGCCTGCATGGCAGCTTTCGCACGATGCTGCATTGAACATTGGTCCCAAGCCTTCTGCCACGCCGAAGATACGGGCAAATTCACCGTCGCCCTGAATGTGTGTTGCTTGCTGTTCTGCCGTCAACCCGTCAATCGGTTCGCCGAGCACTTCCTCAGCGGCGGGTGCGGGCGGGAGCAAAATATCACACGCCGTGAGAGCAAGGAGGCAAACACTCATGAGCACCAATGTCTGATAATGCAAAAATGCTATTTTGTGAAATATTTTCTTTGTTATGCTCTTCATATTTTTTTGTGCCCGATAAGTTCGTAATATTTTTCTTTCGGTTCGGCTGTCCAACCATTGACACCATGTTTGGGAAGCCAATAGCCGTGAACATAACCAACCATCACCGCTCCCAACCCAAAAATCACACTGTACGCAATCATGCGCAGTCCAAAGTATGACATTAACAGTACAAATGTGAGGAATAATGCACCCTTCAGCAAGCGCTTCCACACAGGCTTGTGCGCCTCAAAATGACCGAAAAAAAGATTGCCTACATGAAACACGGTCATAATGACGGCAACATCAAACCAGAGGTTGTTTTCGATAGACATGGTTACACCCTGCTTATTTAATTCAACAAACGTTCTTTGATACAAAGATAGGGAAGAGTTAGTAATTGCAAAAATAAATTTTAGTTTCGACTAAAAAATAATTTCGACAAAAAAGAAAGCCGCCTCAACATCTATGTTTGAAGCGGCTTTGCATAATTTAAAGCTAACTTGCTCAAAGAAAACCAGAAAGTTTATTTTCCAGCAGCTTCTTTTCCGGCTTCTTTATTTGCTTTTGCTTTCGCAAAATCTCCGGCTTTTACGATAGAGATTTTCGCAGGGTCTATCCATTTACGCATTGCAGTGACGATTTGGTCGGGAGTGAGGGCAGCAATTTTTTTCTCGAAATCCTCATCCCAAGCCAGTGTACGCTTGATGAACAGATAATCGTTCAAGCGGTTCGACAAGCCTGCATCCTGTGAACGGTTCACGGTTTGCGACTGCAAATAACCTGATTTTGCGGACTTCACTTCTTCTTCTGTGAAGCCGTCTTTCAAGGCGCGGTCAATCTCTTCTTTGAAGGCTTTCTCCAGTTTCTCTACATTTTGCGGTGCATAGATAGCAAAGGCAGTAAACGAACCGACTTTATCCAACGACGAAGCAGTGAACTGCGAACCAACGCCATAGCTCAAGCCGTCTTTCTGACGAATCCGCACGGCGAGGCGCGAATTGAGAAAGCCGCCGCCGAGCATATAATTGCCCAGTACGAGTGCCGGATAATCGGCATCATCGTTGCGAATCGGCATTGATACGCCTGCAATAAAGAATGCATTAGCTTTGTCGGGTGTTTCGAGTGCTTGGTTAATTGCCGCAGCGTCTTTGCGCTGACTTTCGATGCGCTTAAATGCTTTTGGGCTTTTCCACGAACCAAAAAGCTCGCGTGTCAGCTTGCCAATTTCCGCTTCGTCAAAGTCGCCTACAACGCTGATTTGCGCGTCCGATGCGCCGTAGAAATCTTGATAGCATTTTTTGACATCAGCAAGCGTGAGTGCTTTCAGTTCTGCCGTACTCTCTTCAATGGTGCTTACACCGAAAATATGACCTTTTGGATAGGGAGACAAATGTCGTTGAATCGCGTTTGAAGCCACAGCCGACGGCTCGCTACGTTGTGATTCGTAGTTTGCAAGAGCCTCTTGTTTTAAGGATTCAAATTCTTTTTCGGGGAATGATGGGTCACGGAATGCCTCACCAACAAGTTTCAGGAGCGCGGGCAGATTTTCGCGTGTTGTCTCAATATTCGCAATAACGCTTTGCGCTCCGGGATTGATAGTCAAACGTGCTTTGAGGCTATTGATAGCATCTTGAATTTGCTCTCGGGTTTTTGATTTCGTACCGCGAAGCAGCATCTGGGATGTAATTCCTTGTGTCATAGCTGTATTCATCAGGCTTTGTTCGTCGCCAAAGCGAAGCGTGATGCGGGCTGCAACGCTACCGCCACGTGTCTTTTTGCTCAAAAGTGCTACCGAAAGCGGTCCCATTTCGCCGCCGGGCATCTGACGTTTTGCGCGGGCTTCAATGTTTGCCGGAGAGGGGTCGAATGCTTCGCCTTCAGCAATTGCCGCGCTGCCTTTGTAATCTTTCACAAGCGCGTCCACATCAGGTGTAGCAGGAATTTCGGTGCGGTCAGGTTTTTCTGTGGGCAGGAACAGACCGGTTGTGCGGTTGGACGGCTTCAGATAGAGAGCCGCCACGCGCTGCACATCTTCCGGCGTTACTTTCATAAGGCGGTCGCGGCGGAGGAAGAACAAGCGCCAGTCGCCTTGTGCCATGTATTCGCTCAGTTGCAAACCAACACGGTCAGCATTGTTCAGTGTCAGTTCCACTGTTTTGAGAAGCGCAGTGCGGGCACGTTCGACTTCTTCTTTCGTTACACGCGTTTTCGCTCCCGAATCAAGCGTTGCAAGGAAAATACGGCGTGCTGAATCCAGCGAATTTTGGACACGGACTTCAGTAGCAAAGAACATTACACCCGGCTCACGGAGCGGGAACAAGAACCCGCCGACGCTGCTGGCTTTTTTTGTCTCCACGAGCGCCTTGTAGAGCCGCCCGGTACCATCTTCGGAAAGAACATGGTCAAGCACTTCCAATGCAGGGAAATCGGGATGCGAGCCGGCGCAAATATGGTACGCTGCTGCGGCAATTTGAATATCACCCGTACGCCGAAGCACTACATCACGTTCACCGTCTTGTGTAGGGTCTTGAGTGTATGTTTTTTGCAATGAGCGTGTAGGGCGAGGAATGGATGCAAAGTATTTGGTAACCAGTGCCAATGTCTTTTTCTCGTCGAACTTGCCTGCGACAAGCAAGATTGCGTTATCCGGCTGATAATAGTTGCGGTAGAATGCTTGAAGACGCTCAATCGGTACATTTTCCAAGTCGGCGCGGCAACCGATAGTGGATTTGCCGTAATTGTGCCAGAGATACATACCGGAGACGATACGCTCCATCAAAATACTGGACGGGTTATTTTCGCCGGACTCAAATTCATTCCGCACAACGGTCATTTCGCTTTCAAGGTCTTTTTTGGCGATGAAGGAATTCACCATGCGGTCAGACTCAAGGTCTAATGCCCATTCGAGATTTTCATCGGTTGCCGAAAAAGTCTCAAAATAATTCGTGCGGTCAAGCCACGTCGTACCATTGGGGCGAGCGCCGTGCTTGGTCAGTTCTTCAGGGATATTGGTGTGCTTGGGAGTACCTTTGAAGACAAGGTGTTCCAAGAGGTGCGCCATACCGGTTTCACCATAATTTTCATGACGCGAACCCACCAAATAGGTGATGTTCACGGTAATCGTCGGCTTGGACTGGTCGGGAAACATCAAAATACGCAAGCCGTTCGGCAGACGATATTCGGTTATACCTTCGACCGATGTATATTTTTCCGGTGCGGGCATTGCCGCTGCCACTGGAGCTGCAGGAGCTGTGACCGCAGGCGCGGGAGCAGGTGCTGTGGCTGGAGTTGTCGCTGGTTTGGCACCTTTCTTTTGCGCCTGAAGCGGCAAAACAGCAATGCTTCCGCAAAGCACAAGCAAGCACAAAGCACTCGCCGAACGCACTATGCCTTGCCGAAACAAGGAATGAATAAAGGAAACACTCATAAAGAAAAACAAAGTGATAGTTAAGAAAAAAGGGTTAGGGGATTGACAAAGGGTAAAAATAATTTAACTTTTCCACTTCCTGAGCATATCACACAAAAGCCGCACACCCACTCCTGACGCGCCTTTTGGCAGATAACCGCTCTCGGAAGAAAGGATTGCGGGTCCGGCAATATCAAGATGCGTCCACGGCATATCGCCCACAAAGCGTTTCAGAAAAAGCGCTGCAGTAATAGCTCCGGCGTAGCGCCCACCGGCATTCTTGATGTCGGTGATGTCGCCTTTGATAAGGTCTTCGTATTCTTCGTAGAGCGGAAGTTCGCAGACGTATTCGTGCGTATAGTCTCCGGCAAGTTTCAAGCGGCTTTTGAGCTGGGCATCGGTTCCCATCATACCCGTTGTAACTGTGCCAAGCGCCACAACGCAAGCACCGGTCAGCGTTGCAAGGTCAATGCAGGCTTGGGGTTTGTACCGTTGGGCATAGAGCAGCGCATCGGCAAGGATTAAGCGCCCTTCCGCGTCGGTATTATCTACTTCCACGCTCACACCGTTTGTATAGACAATCACATCGCCCGGCACAACCGCACTGCCGCTCACCATGTTTTCTGTGGCGGGAACAATGCCGACGAGATTCACTTTCAAGCCAAGATTGGCAACGGCTGTCATTGTGCTGATAACGGTTGCCGCGCCGTGCATATCCATTTTCATTTCGCCCATTCCGGCGGCAGGCTTAATCGAAACACCGCCTGTATCGAAGGTAACGCCTTTGCCGACAAGAACGATTGGCTTGTCGTTTTTGCTGCCGCCATTGTATTCCATCACAATAAAGACCGGAGGGCGCTTGCTTCCTTGGTTCACAGCCAGAAGTCCGTGCATCTTGAGCGCTTCAATTTTCTTTTTGTCCAGCACCGTTACCTTGAAATTTGCGTCTTTACCGGCTTTCAGAGCAGCATCGGCGAGTTTTTCGGGATACATATCGTTATCCGGCGTGTTGGCGAGAGCGCGGGCAAGGAGCGTTCCACCACAGACCGTATGCGCGTATTCGGCACCTTTCTTTACATCAGCAAGCAGTTTTTTATTATCGCTGCAAAAGGTGATGTGCTCGAGCGTATTGCTCGTGCGCTCTTTGTCCGAGAAATAACGGGTAAATTTATACGCTCCTAGACAAAAGCCCTCAGTTACTGCCTCGCCAAAGCCTTCTGCTTCAATCGTGAGACCGAGCGGAATGCTTACGGCGAGCGATTTCAGTTTTTTGCCAGTTGCAACTTTAGCAGCGGCGGCGGCGGCGCGGCGCAGTCCTTCCGGCGTAACTTTCTCCATTTCACCGATTCCCACCACGAGAAGGCGTGTAGGCTTGGTCTTGCTTCCGCAATAAACCATTGCCGTGCTGCCGGACTTTGCTTTGAAATCACCGGATTCAAAAAGCGCTTTTGCTTCGGGAAAATCATTGGCGATGAGTTTCTGTGCTTCGGCGAAGCGCTTTTCGTTGCTGGGGATAAACGCAACGTACACATCGGCTTTTGTCTCCAAAAGCGTTGTCTGGGAGAACGTGAGTTTCATATAACATCTTAAAGTAAAATGAGGAAATGCACAATTTTGAATGTTCGTTATGTTGTCTCTCTCGGAGTGCGCAAAAATACAATAATTTGCGGAAAGTCATTGGTGAAAAGTCATTCGTGCCTGGGATGCGAGGACAAAAAAGGCACCAAGATTTCTCTTCTCAAGACTGTTTGTCTGTTGGTGGATACTTTTTCCCTCGGCAAGCATCACTGCAATAGCGCACCGCTTCCCAATTCTTCTCCCATTTTTTGCGCCACGCGAAAGGACGACCGCAAGCGGCGCAAATTTTCGTCGGTAAATCAGATTTTTTTCGCATTTTCATAGTCGGCAAACTGTTTCGTGACAAACTTTTTTAGCGATAATGACGCTTCAGAAACGACATATTGCACAATCGTTGTTGGCAGCAGTGCTTCTTATTGGGGTTCTGTTCGCAGCCTCATCGTGCTTCAATCCCTTTGCACCGCGTTTTGTACAGCAAAGTAGTGGGACGCTTCTAGGCGACCAACGCACATTGGACGGCGTGTTTCAGAATTTTCGATATGCCTATATTTTCAAGGATACGCTCACCTATGGGCAGCTGCTTGCGCCAAATTTTGTTTTTATCTATCGCAATTATGACCGTAATGTGGACGTAACATGGGGACGCGACGAAGAAATGTTTTCCACCAATGGACTCTTCCGCACTGCACAAACACTGGATTTGGTGTGGAATGAAATTATTTTTTCGAGTGGCGACTCGCTTAACACCACTATTCAGCGCGGCTTCAACCTCACCATCACCTTCAATGCAAGCGATGTCATTCGTCTGGACGGGCGCGTGAACCTGAGCCTCGTCCGCGAAAAGCCGGGCGATGTCTGGATGATTCGCCGATGGCGTGATGAGTCGAATTTTTAGCCACACTTATATCTCGTCCGCACTATGCGCCCGTTCCAACGCTATCACTTTCCCGAACTTCCCTCCACCAACGACAAAGCAAAAGAACTCAGTCGTCGTTATGCGGTCAATGAGTTTCTTGCCGTTACCACCGACCTCCAAACAAGCGGACGCGGGCGAAACGGCAAAGTCTGGCTTGGGCGAGCAAACGAAAACGTGTATTGCTCGCTCGCCGTACGGCATGGAATAATGTCAGGGCTTGCGAAGAATGCTCAAGGGCTAACCGCAAATCTGGCGGTATATCAAGCAATTGGTTCATTGGCAGCATTACAGGCTATTCGGTCATTCCTGCCGCCGATGCAGCGCCATACCGCTCAGCTCAAATATCCGAATGATGTGTATTTGCTCACTGCGGCGTATGAACGCAAGAAAGTATGCGGTGTTCTGGTGGAGCATGAATTTTTGGGAGCAGAGTGTATCGGCAGCATTATCGGCATTGGCATCAATGTTCGGCAGACAGAATTTCCTGCGGAACTTGCCGTAAAAGCCTCTTCGTTGCTTGCGTGTGGGATTGACGTGGAGGTAGAAGACGTAATGGCAGCGCTTCTGAGAGAAAGCGAAAAGTATTGCGAACTCTATGCACTCTCTGGTCGAAAAGACAGTGCGCAAGCGGCTTTTAGCGAATGGTGGCGCGAACTCGCACTGGAGGGTGTGCGTGTGGCGGTAAGCGGTACGGAAGGTGCGTGGACGGCACTTCGTTTGCAAGAGGACGGTAGCCTTCTTGTGCGCCATACCGAAAGCGGTGAAACTCGTGTGGTGATGAACGGCGATTCGCTTGTACGTTTGGATTGGTAGAGAAAAGAAAGAGCTTTACTGCAATGCCTCACGGACAGAGGTAGTATAGCTGCGACTGATAGGAAAAAGCTCTGTAATACCCGTGAGACGAATACAGTATTTTCCGGCAGACTCCAAGACCAATTCCTCAACAAAGTGCTTGTTGACGAGTGTTGAGCGGTGCAAGCGAAGAAAAATACTCGGCGGGAGTGATTCTGCCCATTCCTCCAGTGTCTTGCGCATAAGAGCAACTGAGCCATCTTCAACGTGCAGTTCGGTGTAATTATCGGCAGAGCGCACAAACACAAGGTCATTTAGGGGAATGAATCTACTTTTGGTGCCGAATTTCAGCAATAATTGGTCGGTAAGCGTGAGCGGTTTTGCAGCTGTCGGCTTTGTGTGGGGCGTGCTTTGTGCTGGCCCTGCGCCGTCATCAGGGGCATTGTTTTTTTGTTCTTCTTTGTGCTGGCGCAGACGGCGAAGTGATTGCTCCAGACGCTCCGGCGCGGCAGGTTTCATAATGTAATCAAGCGCGTTCACCTCAAAAGCACGAATCGCATATTGGTCATAAGCGGTCACAAAGACGACTTTTTTCATGTCGGGAACGTCCGGCACAAGGTCGAATCCCGTGCCCCCCGGAAGCTGAATATCCAGAAAGATGCCATCTGCTTCAGGATGGGAGGCAAGCGTCTGCCGTGCCGATTCGATGGTGTCTGCTTCGGCAATAACGTTCACGCCACCGCACTCTTCGAGTGCTTGCCGAAGGCTGTTGCGCACACGGCGCTCATCGTCTATGATGATGACGTTCAATGTTTCCATATCCAATTGTTCGATAAATGATTATTGAAAACTAAGCGCTTTCAAAATACGAATCCGCCCACCAATTATTGCCGGAAGAAGTGCCGCCAGCGCACTCATGGTAACGCTCACACCCAACACTAATGCGTAGTGCTGCCATGAAAACTCAATCGGCACAGCAGAAAGAAAATAAATGTTGCCCTGCAAAGCGATGATGTGGTATTTAGCTTGAATAAAGCAAAGCAACAGCGCAATGGCGCACCCGACAAAACTCGCGGATGTGCCTAGTATCACGCCTTGTGCAAGAAAAATTCGCGTTATCTGCCCGCGCTGCATTCCAAGTGCCCTCAGAACGCCGATAGAGGTCATTTTCTGCACCACAGCCATAAAAAGCGTAGCGACGATGTTAAACACTGCCACAATCGTAATTAGACCCAGCACAAGCGGTACAGGCTGCTTTTGGAGGTCAATCCACGCGAAAATGTCGCTGTATTTTTCGTACACAGTCTGTGGAAAAAAGGGATAACCCAGAAGCAGCTCCAGTTGTGATGCCGCCGTCTGTGCATTCCGAATGTCGTGCAGCATCACGTCGAATCCACTCGCTGCGCCTTCGGGCATTCTGAATAAAACCGATGCATAATCGAAAGGAATGTACGCATAGAGGTCATCAAATTCGCTCATTCCGGTTTCGTAAATGCCAATGATGACAAACTGTTCCACAACGGCATTTTGCAACGCGCTTTCGGGCGTGGTGGTTTGATTTGTGCCGGAAGCAAGATTTTGTGCGGCACTCTGGTCGGTGGAGTACAGCACAATTTTTTCGCCCTTGCGAACACCGAGTTTACGAGCGAGTTTTGCACCGATAATAATTTCCCGCGCCGTCGGCGAAGAAAAGGCAAAATTGCCGTCCGTCATATTAGCACGGATACTCGTCACATCGCTTTGTGGATCAATTCCGCGCACCACGACACCGTCCATAAATGTTTTTGAGCGAATAATACCCTCGGCTTCAATGTACGCTGAAGCCGCTTGAATATCAGGCAAACTATCCTTCATGCGTTTCCAAACGTCCTGTTTGTCGGGAAGAGGGCGTTTACCAAAGCCGTGAATTTCGATATGGGCGGTGAATTTTACCGCATTTGCGCTTAAATCGCGTTCAAACCCTCCCAGTACTGCCAATGCAAGAATAAGCGCCATACTCCCCAACGCCACACTCACAAATGCTACCACCGACGCAAATGCCAGCAAACGCCCACCAACTGAGGAGGCTTGCAAATAGCGCCGAGCAATAAAAAACGATACATTCATGCAGTTTTTGGGGCTTGAATTCAAGGGGCGAATGAGCGAGAGGCATTACGACAAAGCAGCAAACATCTGTGCGACTTTCTGACCATCAACGCCAAATTTAGCGGCAGGAATTGCCATAAACAAGCCCTCACTCTCAGCGTAATGGACATCTGCGCCACTATTCGAGCCAGTCATGGTGGCACGGATTGTGATTTTGGGTCCGTCCGATTCAAACGCTGTCTCCACTGTCGCCGTTGCACCAACGGGCACCATTTGTTTGAACGTGGTGGTGAGCCGCATCGTCAGAACGCCATGCCCTTGCGACCACGCCGTAAAAACCATTGCCTCGGTAATAGCAGCCGAAACGCTACCACTGTGTGCCAGCCCCGGAGGTCCTTCGGTGTCTGCCCCAAAGTGAACGCGCGTTATGAGTCCACCTGTGTCAGTACGCTTGAAGAATTCGAGGGTAAGACGCGAAGCAGCATCGCTGGCAACGTACGAACGACGATCGCCAAGCGCTTTGAGCATGTTGACCGATATGAGCAAGGATTCGTCTATCATAGCCTACGTGTAATTCAGGAAAAGTCTCTTCCGTGCTTGAAAAACAGAGTCGTTTAGGGTAGTGGAGAGGAGATACATAATGCCTCACAACTTACATTTTCATCCGTTATTCTGCAACAATTTCTTCCGTGAAGATTCTCTTCCTGCTCACAAGCAATTAGCCTCTTTCGCAAAAATTTCCCATATTTGCGGCGAATTACCATCATATATCTATCTTTGTTTCACCATGACCACTGCCCTTCCCTTTCTTGCCGCTCCCCGCACACACGCTCCCTTGCAGAACGCTTCCGATACCCTCGGTCTGCCGATACTTCGTTCGCCCGATGGCGCATCCTACAACGTTGTGCGGGGCGTTCCAATTTTTGTCAATAGCGATGCGGCGGACGTGGGACATGACACAACACACCGTGCCGCAGAGTTTGAAGAAATGTATCAAAGCCTAAACGAGCCGTGGAAATATAGCGGGCGGATGGCAGAGGTCTTGCGCCATGAGTTCGTATCGGCAATCGCACCCGATGTGTGTCCTGCGCCCGAATGGGTGCTGGACTTAGGGTGCAGCGTAGGGCAGCTTTCAGCACATTTGGGGAAACAATTTCCACGCATTGCCTCGCTGGATGTTTCTGCGACTGCCGTGTGGAAGGCGCAAGAATACTGCGCTGCAATGAATAACGGAAGCAGTGCCACAGAATTTGCCTTCGTCGTGGGAAGCGCTACGGAACTGCCTTTTGCGGCAGAAAGTTTTTCGCTTGTGGTTGCATCGGATGGACTCTTCGGATGGGAACTTTCGGAAGCGGCACAGAAAGAAGTAGTGAGCGAAATTGTTCGCGTCTTGAAGCCCGGTGGCGTGGCAATTTTTACAGATTACTTGGGACACAAAAAATTCGACCGCTTGTTTCGCCTTATTGACCAAAGCCCGCTTCGGCGCGAGCGTACCGAGTATCTGCACGACCGCCTATGGTATCAGATGGAATCGTGGCTTCATTTGATTCAAAACACGGGTTTCGCAAAAGCGGTATTGCGCAATCGCCCGTTGGCACTTGGGCTGAGAAGTATAGCGCAGTTATTTGGCGCATGGGCATCAAAGCACGTTTGCGTGGTGGCGCGTAAGAGCTTGTTTGAAAAGTCGGAAAGTAGGTAAAAAAAGCGGGCAAAGCCCGA